>DATJZB010000073.1:0-51544 GCA_035499335.1 Rhizomicrobium sp.
ACGATCTCGATCGAGGGCAAGAGCTTCCACGATCCGCTCGTGCCGACCGGACCTGGCGTGCGCGAGCCGCAGAACCGCCGCGCGGTCATCGACCTCGGCGGCTAGGCGAAGCCTTCGCTGCGAAACGACAAAGGGCGGACCTGACGGTCCGCCCTTCTTTTTTGGCCCGTAGGGCGTTTCTCGCGCTGCGTCGGATCATGCGAGAATGGGTCTTCGGCCATCCCTGGACGGACGGACACCGGCATGCGCCTGGATTTTTCATCGCTTCCGCTCAAGAACCGCGCGTTCAGCGACAAGCCGATGAACTTTATCGACAAGGTGCCGAAGGAATATCTCTCGGCCGTCATCGATCTGGCGGCGATCGAAACGGGAAATCGCGCGGCACGCGAACATTGGCAGCAGAACCAGTTGCAGAACCTGCTGGCCTACGCCGCGCAGAGGTCGCCGATCTGGCGCGCGCGCATCGGGGCGCGCCGGATCCGGGGAATAAGACTCGGCGACCTTCCGGTTCAGACGCGCGAGGATCTCATCGCGCAAGTCGAGAAGGAAGGTTCGCTCGCCAGGCCGAACGAGACGGCCCAGCTCGCCGAGCACTCGACGTCGGGCTCGACCGGCGTACCCGTGCGATTCTTCCTCACGCAGAGAAACTCCAACTACAACATCGTGCGCTCGATTACCCAGTTCTTCCTCGAAGGGCGCGACTTCGCGCTGAACCGGACACGGGCGAAATCGAACGTCGTCCGGGACGCGAAGGGATTTTCGGTACGCAAGACCGACAGCTGGATGGGGCCGCTGGAGGGGTTTCTGCGCTCCGGCGTCAACAAGAACATCGACTATTTCAGTCCCGATCTCGACGCCCTGTGCCGCGAGCTGGAGAACGACCCGATCGGCTATCTGGTCGGACAGCCGCGATTCCTCGAGATTGTCCTGCAACATGTCGGACCCGAATTCTTCCGCCGCGCCGGGACGGCCATGCTCATACCGACGGCCGAAGCGTTCGACCCGCAATTGCGCCGGGATTTTTTGTCCGTCGGGATTCCGGCCCGGGGAAACTACTCATCCGAAGAGGTCGGACTGATCGCTTCGGAATGCGAGAGCTTCGCGGACCATTTTCACGTCGCCACGAGCAACGTGCTCGTCGAGGTCGCCGGTCGCGAGAAGCTCACAGGCGCCGCAAAGCCCGTCGGACGCATCCTGGTGACCGCGCTCCATTCCTACGCGACGCCCTTCATCCGCTACGATGTCGGCGACATCGGCACGCTCGAGGAGAGTTGCGGCTGCGGGCATGACGGTCCGGTACTCTCCAATATCTTCGGCCGCGAAAAGTCGTTGTTGAAACATCCCGACGGCAGCGTCAGCCAGTTCTATCCGCGCGGCAAGGACTTCATGGCGATCGCACCGGTCAAGGAATATCGCGTCCGGCAGACCAGTTTGAAAAACATTGTGCTGGAGGTGAGCGGACGTCAGCCTCTGTCGTCGGAGCAGATCGAGCGCTTCGCCGCCCTGGTTCGTCTTCACGCGGGCGCCGGCTTCGACGTCGAGGTCAGGCAGGTCGACTCAGTCGATTGGGGCCACAGCGTCAAACGGCTGGGCTTTTCCTGCGAGGTCTGAGGCCGTCAGGGCGCGTATTTGAGCGTGATGACGCCGACGCCCGCCGCGACGTTGAGGCCCGTATTGCCGGACACGCTGAGCGGCTGCAATGCGATGGACTTGTCCAGGCCGCCGACGAGCACGTTGGCGCCGAGGCCGATCCCGATCGTGGCGTTGGCCGTTGCGCCGGCATAGTCGCCTTCCAGCGCGCCGCTGCGCACATCGGAAGTCGGAGCGACGACGCCCCACACCAGCACGCCGGCGTCGGCAAAACCGATGTCGACGCCGTACTTGGAGAAGGTGCCGGTATAGTGCTCGCCGGCGCCACCGCTCGACTCGAACGTGCATTTCAGCTCTTTGGAGGAGGCGAAGATCAATCCGAAGCCGCTCGACACGTTGCACGTGAGCGAGCCGACCTTCACGCCGGCATTGCTCGGTTGCGCGCTCGCCACCACGGCCGGCGTTTCGGGCTCATCCCAGGGCTGCTGTGGGCGCGGCCTGGGCACGACATCGGGGCCGGCCTCAACACCCTTGAAGCCGAAATTGACCGCGACCGAACAACTGCTCACGGGAGTTTCAGTATCCGAGATGGGCACGCCGGCGACGAAGTCGTTCAGCCGAGGCTTGTCGGCACCGTTCGCCGCTGCGAGGACCAGGTCGGCGGCGCGGCAAAAATCCTCCGAATTCTGGATTCGCCGCAGCTCAGCCCTCGAGGCCATGTTGGTTTTGAAGAGATTGTACTGGGCATCGCCCCGCGAGCTGCCATAGACGCGCTTGAACATGGTCAGGAGAGCTTTGTCACTCGCCCGCAGCTCCGGTCCGAACGACCGGCGGTAGGCATTGAACCCATCCCGGGTGGCGTCGCCGCAGGTGAGCGCAGCGTCGACCAGTTGCTGGTCGACGATCGTCGTCTGGATGGCCGCCGCTTCCGCCGGCTGGGCGCATTTCAGCGACGGTCGCCGCGCCGCATCCGCGGCAGCGATCGAGAGGGCGGAGGCTGCGAGCACGCAAACGCCCGCCTTCCATGCGATTCCCATATAATTCCGGCTCATTGTCTGGCTGCGGAGGGCACCATAGCATCGCCCTTCGGTGCCGCTAAACCCTTTGGTTCCAGATCGTTAAGGTTCCTATAGACCATGACGTCGCGCAAGTCACACGGATCGCAGGGCCCGCAAAGCGTCGATCTTTCCGGCGAAAACGTGCACTGGGACTTCCGCAATGCAATGTCCTACGCGGACTATCTGGGGTTGCGAGAGCTGCTCGCCTGCCAACGTCCATTGTCCGGACAGCATGACGAAATGTTGTTCGTCACGATTCATCAGGCGAGCGAACTCTGGATCAAGCTCTGTCTGCACGAACTCACGGCGGCGATCCGGGAAATCCGCGACGGCGAACTCGGCCTGGCCTTCAAGATGATGGCCAGGATCGCGCGCATCCAGATGCAGCTCATTCAGTCGTGGGAGATTCTCTCCACCATGACGCCGTTCGACTATGCGGGCTTTCGGGGCAGTCTCGGCAAGTCGTCCGGATTTCAGTCGTTCCAGTACCGCATTCTGGAGTTCCGCCTGGGCAACAAGAACGCGAAGATGGCGCGCGTCTTCCAGTCCGATCCGGACATCGCGGCGAAAGTTCACGCAGCCCTTACGGAGCCCAGCGTCTACGACGAATCCCTCGCGCTGCTCGCGCGGCGCGGATTCGCGATTCCGAAGAACAAGCTGAAACGCGACTTTTCCAAGCCCTATGTCGAGGATCGCCGCGTCACCGACGCCTGGCGTCTCGTCTATGCAGACGTCGAGAAGTACTGGGACCTCTACGAACTCGCCGAGAAACTCGTCGACCTCGAATACCGGTTCCATCTCTGGCGATTCAGCCATATGAAGACGGTCGAGCGCATCATCGGCGGCAAACCGGGAACGGGCGGCACGTCGGGCGTAACCTATCTGAGGAAGGCTCTTGACCTGACCTTCTATCCGGAGCTTTGGGCGGTCAGGAGCGAAATCTAGTGGGTGCTCTTTCTCATCTCCGCGTGCTCGATTTGAGCCGCGTGCTGGCGGCTCCCTGGGCGACGCAGATTCTCGGCGATCTCGGGGCCGAGGTCATCAAGGTGGAGAAGCCCGGCGAAGGCGACGAGACGCGCCATTTCGGACCGCCGTTTCTCGCCAATCCGGACGGCAGCCGCGGCGACGCGACCTACTTCCTCACCGCCAACCGCAACAAGAAGTCGGTGACGATCGATTTCGCCAAGCCGGAGGGCGCCGCGCTGGTGAAGCGGCTCGCGCGCCGGGCGCATATCGTGGTCGAGAACTTCAAGACCGACGCGCTCGCCAGGTATGGCCTCGATTACGAGAGCCTGAAGGCGGAAAATCCCGCGCTGATCTACTGTTCCCTGACCGGCTTCGGCCATGACGGGCCCTACAAGGACAAGGCCGGATACGACTATGTCATCCAGGGCATGGGCGGTCTGATGAGCGTGACGGGCCAGAAGGACGGTGAGCCCGGCGCCGAACCCATGAAGGTCGGCGTCGCGGTCAGCGACCTCGTGACGGGACTCTATACCGCGATCGGCATCCTCGCCGCGGTCATTCACCAGTCGCGGACGGGCGAGGGCCAGGCACTGGACATGGCGCTGTTCGATTGCCAGGCGGCGGCGCTCGCCAACCAGGCAACGAACTTCCTGGCCGGCGGAATGATTCCGACGCGCCTCGGCAACGCGCATCCCAACATCGTGCCCTATCAGGTGTTCGCGACGGCGGACGGGCATTTGATCCTCGCCACATCGAACGACAATCAGTTCCGCCGCTTCGCGCAGGTCGCGGGGCTCGCCGACATCGCCGACGATCCGCGCTTCGCCAGGAACGCGGAACGTGTCGCGCACCGGCAGGAAATCGTCGACCTGCTGAAGCCTGTGTTCGAGCAGCGCACGACCGCGCGCTGGATATCCGATCTCGAAGCGGCGAACGTCCCCTGCGGACCCATCAATCGCGTCGACCAGGTGTTTGCCGATCCCCAGGCGCTCGCCCGCAATCTCACCGTCTCGCTGCGCCACGCGGCGGTCGGACCGATGCAGCTCGTCGCCAGCCCGCTTCGCCTCTCGCGCACGCCCCCGGAATATCGCAGCGCGCCGCCCTTGCTTGGCGAGCACAACGAACAGGTCTTGACCGGCATGCTCGGGCTCAGCGCCGGCGACGTGGAGAGCCTTCGAAAAGCGGGAATCGTTTAGTTAAATAAACCACACCGCGACGTTGATCTTGTGCAACCGGAGCGTCCGCCCGAGCGTTGAGCCTTTCTCGGGTGAGGCTTGCCATGCGCGCGCGCCTTCCAGTAGCCGGATTTGTCGTTCTCGCCACCTCGCTGGCATGTCCGGCCTGCGCTGCGCGGTTGATCCTCCCCGACGACTCCCCGACATTCTATTCGTCCTATGCCGCGCAGCCGATCCGCGAGCCTTGGGCCAGCCGCGTGCCGGAGACGCAACTGGTCGAACGCCCCGTCGCGGACCTCATCGCCGCCAGGCTCGGCATCGCCGAAGGCAGCGCCCAGCTATTCCGCTTCCGGATCGAAAATGGGCCCTCGAACGCCACGGTTCTGAAGGGCCAGATCGACGGCGGCGGCATCCGGCTGAAACTGACCTGGTAGCCGCTTTTCACCCCTCCCCGTTTGGCGTATGTGAGCCCCCGGTTCGGCTTACGGGGAATTCGGCTCATGCAATATAAAGTGGCGGTGGTCGGCGCGACCGGCAATGTGGGCCGCGAAATGCTCGGCGTCCTCTCCGAACGTGCCTTTCCCTATAGCGAAGTGGTCGCCCTCGCCTCCTCCCGGTCGGTCGGCACCGATGTGTCGTTCGGCGACGGTTTGCTCCGCGTCAAGGCGCTCGAACATTACGACTTCCGCGGCACGGATATCGTCCTGATGAGTGCAGGCGGCACTGTCGCCAAACAGTGGGCGCCGAAAATCGCCGCGCAGGGACCTATCGTCATCGACAATTCCAGCGCCTGGCGCATGGACCGCGAAGTGCCGCTCGTCGTCCCCGAAGTCAACGCTGATGCCCTCAACGAGATTCCGAAAGGGATCATCGCCAACCCGAACTGCTCGACCGCGCAGCTCGTCGTCGTCCTCAGGCCGCTGCACGAACTCGCAAGGATCAAGCGCGTCGTCGTCTCGACCTATCAGTCCGTTTCCGGTGCCGGCAAGGATGCGATGGACGAGCTGTTCCGCCAGACGCGCGCCGTCTTCGTCGCCGATCCGATCGAGGTCGAGCAGTTCCCGAAACAGATCGCCTACAACGTGATACCGCAGATCGACGTCTTCATGGATTCCGGCCTGACCAAGGAGGAATGGAAGATGATGGTCGAAACCCAGAAGATCCTCGACCCCGATATCCAGCTCACCGCCACCTGCGTGCGCGTGCCGGTGTTCATCGGCCATTCCGAGGCGGTCACGATCGAATTCGAGGAGGCGATCACCGCCGAACGCGCCCGCGCCGTCCTGCGGGAGGCGCCCGGTGTCCTCGTGGTCGATAAGCGCGAAGAGGGCGGCTATGCGACGCCGGTCGAGTGCGCGGGCGAAGATGCGACCTATGTCAGCCGCATCCGCAAGGATCCGACGGTGGAGCACGGCCTCAGCCTCTGGATCGTCGCGGACAATCTGCGCAAGGGCGCCGCCCTCAACGCCGTTCAGATCGCCGAATGCCTGATTAACCGCAAGCTGTTGAAAAAGGCGCGCGAACACGCCGTTTGACGGACAGACGACGGACCGCATCGCGCTTCGCAGGCTCGCACACTAGGATCGCGCAACATTTCCGAGGGGACTTCATGACGACCATCCGGCCAAGACGCTCCGTGCTCTACATGCCCGGCTC
Organism: Rhizomicrobium sp.; assembly: GCA_035499335.1. Classification (GTDB taxonomy): domain Bacteria; phylum Pseudomonadota; class Alphaproteobacteria; order Micropepsales; family Micropepsaceae; genus Rhizomicrobium. The sequence continues at coordinate 6,446 of DATJZB010000073.1, forward strand.
CAACGCCCGCGCTCTGGAAAAAGCGCGCTCGCTGCCGGCCGACGCGCTGATCCTCGATCTGGAAGACGCGGTCGCGCCCGACGCGAAGGATCTGGCGCGCCAGCAGGTCTGCGACGCGGTCAAGGCGAAGGGCTTCGGCAAGCGCGAGGTCATCATTCGCGTCAACGCTCTCTCGACGCCATGGGGCGAATCCGATCTGGCGGCCGCGGCCGCGGCCCGGCCGGACGCGATCCTGGTTCCCAAGATCTCCGCGCCGAAGGACCTGCACGCCGTCGAGGATCACCTGGTTCGCCATCATGCGGACCGCGGCATCGCCGTCTGGGCGATGGTCGAGACGCCGGTCGCCATCCTCAACGTCGCCGCCATCGCCGCGTCCGGCGGGCGCCTGGCCTGCTTCGTGATGGGCACGAACGACCTCATCAAGGAGATCCGCGGCGTCCACACCCAGGACCGCGCCAACCTCTCCGCCGCCCTCAGCCTATCGGTGCTGGCTGCACGCGCCAACGGCATCGCCGCGATCGACGGCGTCTACAACGACATCCAGAACGAAGGCGGCTTCAAGGCGACGTGCGAGCAGGCGAAGAGTTTCGGCTTCGACGGCAAGACGCTGATCCATCCCAGCCAGGTCGAGCCCTGCAACGCCGTTTTCGCGCCCTCGCGGGACGAGGTGGAAGCGGCGCGCAAGCTGATCGCCGCGTTCGAGCTGCCGGAGAACAAGGGCAAGGGCGCGATCAAGCTCGACGGCCGGATGGTCGAATTGCTGCACGCCGAAATCGCGCGCGGCACGGTCGCCATGGCCGACGCCATCGCAGCGCTGGAGGCGGCATGAGCGACAAGACCAATCCCGGCAACTATTTCGAGGACTTCCGCGTCGGGCAAAAGATCGCGCACGCCACGCCGCGCACGCTGACGCATGGCGATGCGGCGCTGTACACCGCGCTCTACGGCTCGCGATTCGCGCTGCAATCGTCCGACACCTTCGCGCAGTCGGTCGGCTTGCCGAAAAGCCCGCTCGACGACCTGCTCGTCTTCCATACGGTGTTCGGAAAGACCGTTCCCGACATCTCGCTCAACGCGGTGGCCAATCTCGGTTATGCGGAGGGACGCTTCCTGCGGCAGGTCTATCCGGGCGAAACGCTCAGCGCCCATTCCGAGGTGATCGGCCTGAAGGAGAATTCCAACAAGCAGACCGGCGTCGTCTACGTCCGCACGCACGGCATGAACGAGAAGGAAGAGCAGGTTCTCTCCTATGTGCGCTGGGTGATGGTTCGCAAGCGCGACGCCGCCGCACCGGTCGCCGAGGCGCACGTTCCCAAGCTCGCCGAGGCCGTCGCGGTCGAGGATCTCCATATCGCGCCGCACATGAACTTCGACACGCTGTTCGATCCCGTGCTGTCGGGAAGCGCGCACCGCTGGGAGCATTACGAGATCGGCGAAAAGATCGATCACGGCGACGGCATCACGGTCGAGGAAGCCGAACACATGATGGCGACGCGGCTGTACCAGAACACCGCGCGCGTGCACTTCAATCAGTTCGCCGAGGGACAGGGACGGTTTGGACGCCGCCTGATCTATGGCGGCCACGTCATCAGCCTGGCGCGGGCGATATCGTTCAACGGCCTGGCCAACGCCTTCACCATCGCCGCGATCAACGGCGGGCGGCACGTCAATCCCTTGTTCGCGGGCGATACCGTGTTCGCCTGGAGCCAGGTCGTGGACAAGAAGGCGCTGGGACATCGCAAGGATGCCGGGGCGCTCCGCCTGCGCCTGGTCGCGACAAAGAACCTGCCGTGCGGCGGATTTCCCGACAAGGATGCGGCCGGCGCCTACCCTGAGAATGTCATCCTCGACTTCGACTATTGGGCGATCCTGCCGCGCGGATGACGCTTTTCAATCGCTACCGGGCCGCCGTTGCGAAAGGCGAACTGAAGGACGACGCGGCCCAACGGCGCGCCGCGGAACGGCTCAATCTGCTGGCACGCAGTCTCGCCAGGTACAGGCCCGGCCGGCGGCTGTTCTTCGCCTCGCCGCCGCCGCCAAAAGGCCTCTACATCTGGGGCGATGTAGGGCGCGGCAAGTCCATGCTCATGGACCTGTTCTTCGCGGAGGCGCCCATCCAGCCCAAGAGGCGCATCCACTTCAACGCGTTCATGGTCGAAACGCACGAGCGCATTCATCGGGAGCGCCAGCGCGAGGGCAGCGACGATCCGATTCCGCCGGTCGCGCGGCTGATCGCGGATGAGGCCCGCCTGCTCTGCTTCGACGAATTCCAGGTCGGCGACGTCGCGGATGCGATGATCCTGGGCCGGTTGTTCGATCAGCTCTTCGAGCGCGGCGTTGTCGTCGTGGCCACGTCGAACACGCCGCCGGACCAGCTTTACGAGGGCGGCCTCAATCGCCAGCTCTTTCTGCCCTTCATCGCCGAAATCAAGCAACGTCTTGAGATCGTCGAACTGAACGGGCCGGTGGATTACAGGCTCCAGCGCATGTCGGGCCTGAACATCTTTATTCACCCGCTGGGCCCGCAGGCCGACTGGGCGATGGACGAAGCGTGGAAACGGCTGACGGACGTGGCGCGCGGCGCCGCGCTCACGCTGACCGTGCTGGGACGTCCCTTGACCGTCCCGCAGGCGGCCAAAGGCGTGGCGCGGTTCAGCTTCGAAGATCTCTGTGCGAAGCCGCTTGCGGCGGCCGACTATCTCGCCATCGCCCATTCGTTCCATACCGTCCTCATCGACAGAGTCCCGAAACTGGGACCGGAGCAACGCAACGAGGCGCGCCGCTTCGTCGTGCTGGTCGACACGCTCTACGATGAGGGCGTCAAGCTCATCTGTTCCGCCGCGGCGGACCCGGATTCGCTCTACGAGACGGGCGACGGCGCGCAGGCTTTCCGGCGAACGGCATCGCGTCTGCACGAGATGCAGAGCGCGGATTATCTGAAGCGCGGCCATGGCGCGCATGGTATCGTACGCGCCTGACCCGAACCCGGACCGTCCTTGCTGCGCAACCTGCTGACGACCAGCGCCTTCATCGCCGCGGCGCTGGTGATCTATCGCTATCGCCATGCGATCTGGAACGCGCTCGTGCTCTTCGACCGGCGCAACGTGCAGCGTATTCGCGACGAGGAGCGGGAAAAATCCGACCCCGTCGCCCATTTTCGCCACACGCTCAGGGTCGCCGAGGAACAGGTCGAGGAGATCTCCGAGATCACCGAAACGGATGAACGGCTCGGCACGCTTGTCACGCGCTTCGTCTTCGAAGGCGAGCGGTTCGCCACGCGGTTCGACGCCGAACGTGTCCGCGCCGAAAAAATTCGCGCGATCGCGCGCGGCTTCTACCAGGAGCTTCCTGCGGCGCTGGCCCAGCGCAAGCGCGACGACAAGCTGAACTAGGCGGCTTCGCCCTTCATCAGGCGCGGCAGCTTGCCGACATCGCCGCCCGCATGGCGCATGAAGAAGCGGCGCGCCGGACCGACCGCGTCGACCAGACCCATGCCGACGTCGCGCAGGACGCGCAAAGGAGCGATATCGTTCGAAAACAGCCGGTTCAATCCGTCCATCGCGAATGCCATGACGAGCGAGTCGAAACGCCGCCATCTTTCATATTGCCTGAGCGTGTCGAGACTGCCGATGTCGAGACCGAGACGCGCCGCATCGAGAAGGATCTGGCTGAGCGCGGCAGCGTCCTTGAGCCCGAGATTGAAGCCCTGTCCGGCGATCGGATGAATCCCGTGCGCCGAATCGCCGGCGAGCGCGAAGCGCGGTTTCACATAGCCGCGCGCCAGATGGAAATTCAGCGGGTAGGACCAGCGCGGCCCGGCGGCCGTCGCACGTCCGAGATGCGCTCCGAACCGGCGCGCGATTTCCGCATCGAACTCTTCCGCGTCGAGCTTCATCATCGCCGGCGCGATCGTGTCTTTCTCAGTCCAGACGAGCGACGAACGATTGCCCGTCATCGGCAGGATGGCGAACGGACCGGAGGGCAGGAAATGCTCGTAGGCGACGCTGTTGTGCGGCTTCTCATGCTCGACCGTCGCTACGATGCCCCATTGCGCATAGGACCAGGACACGATCGACAGGCCCATGAGCTGGCGCATCGGCGACGGGCGGCCGTCCGCGGCGATGGCGAGTTTGGCCGTGAAGCGCTCGCCGTTGGCGAGGGTCGCGACGATCGCCGCACCCTCATATTCCAGATTGGTCAGCGCCGCGGGCGCGACGAAGCGAAGATTGTCGAGCGTGTCGGCGACCGCGAACAGGCCGGTGCGCGTGTGGCGGTTCTCGACGATGTGCCCGAGCGCTTCGGTATGCGCTTCCGCGGCATCGAAGTGGAGCGAGAACGGTGACGGTGCCTGGCCGAGTTTGGCGTCGGTGACGAGGATGTCCTTGATCGGCTGCGCCACCGGCTCCAGATGTTCCCAGACGCCGAGCGCCTGGAACATGCGCACCGAGGCGTAGGCCAGCGCGCACACCCGGCCGTCGAATTTCGCCTCGAGCGCCGCGCTTTGCGGCACCGGGTCGGCCACGACGACGTCCAGGCCGCCCTTGGCGAGCGCGATGGCGAGGCTCATCCCCACCATGCCGCCGCCGCCGATGATGACGTCACAAGTTTTCATGGGCAGACCGTAGAACGATTTCGGGCAATGGAAAGCCGGCGGGAGAAGCGGCGCAGGGTCATTACACAAAAACCGCGCCCCGTAAGTCTTTGAATTTACGTAGTTGAGGCCCCGACGCCCGCGGTCCTCAGCGCCATTCCGCCGCAAATCCGCGGCGCCGCGCCACGCGCTTTCAACCCGCGCCCGGGACCTGCCTGAATTTTAGGCGACTTTCGGAAAGCGCCGAGAAATTGGGCGGATTCGGCCGTTGCGAGCAGCACGAGCGCACGCAAAATCCTGAAAAATCGTTTGGAATCAACGGCCGTCCGTTTCGCTGCATCGCGGCACGGTTCTTGATGAAGTGTTAACGCCCGGGGTGGGTCCGGGCGCGAACAACCATGGAAGGACGGCAGATGAAGCTCATCACGGCGATCATCAAACCCTTCAAGCTCGACGAGGTCCGGGAGTCGCTGTCAGCGCTCGGCGTTCAGGGCATGACGGTGACGGAAGTCAAAGGATACGGACGACAGAAGGGGCATACGGAGATCTATCGCGGCGCCGAATACGCCGTGAGCTTCCTGCCCAAGCTCAAAATCGAAGTCGCCGTCAAAAGCGAAATGGCCGATGCGGTGATCGAAGCGATCACGTCCAAGGCCAAGACCGGCCAGATCGGCGACGGAAAGATCTTCGTCACGCCGCTCGAACAGGTCGTGCGCATCCGCACGGGCGAGACCGACGGCGATGCGCTCTAGGCCCAACCGCGAACAGTCAAAACTCAGGGGAGCATTTCAATGAATTTTTCAAAGACGAAACGAATGGGCCTCGGCATTGCCGCAAGCCTTGGCGCCTTGGCGCTGACGACCGCGCCGGCCTTTGCCGCCGCGCCCAAGATCGATTCGGGCGATACCGCATGGATGATCACCTCCAGCGCGCTCGTCCTTCTGATGACCATACCGGGCCTTGCCCTGTTCTATGCCGGCATGGTGCGCAAGAAGAACATGCTTGCCACCGCGGCGCAGAGCTTCGGCGCGACGTGCATCATCACCGTGTTGTGGATGATCATCGGCTATTCCGCCGCTTTCACCTCGCATCCCGACGCCGGCATCAACAGGTTCATCGGCGGCTTCAACTACTTCCTGCTGGGGCCCATGGGATTGAACGCGACCAGTTCGCTGGCGCCGACCATTCCGGAATCGGTCTACATGTTCTTCCAGATGACCTTCGCGATCATCACGCCGGCTCTGATCGCCGGCGCGATTGCGGACCGCATGAAGTTCTCCGCCTTCATGTGGTTCATGTCGCTCTGGCTGCTGCTCGTCTACGTGCCCATCGCGCACTGGGTATGGGGCGGCGGCTGGCTCGGGACCATGGGCGCGCTGGACTATGCGGGCGGCACCGTCGTGCATCTGAACGCCGGAACCGCCGGTCTCGTCGCCTGCCTCATGCTCGGCAAGCGCGTGGGGTACGGCACCGAGAACATGGCGCCGCACAACCTGCTGTTCGCCCTGATCGGCGCATCGCTGCTCTGGGTCGGCTGGTTCGGCTTCAACGCCGGCTCGGCGGTCACGGCCAACGTCAACGCCGGCATGGCGGCTGCGGCAACGCAGATCGCGACGGCGGCGGCGGCGCTCGGCTGGATGTTCGCGGAGTGGATCATCAACAAGAAGCCCAGCGTGCTCGGCATGATTTCCGGCGCGGTGGCGGGACTTGTGGCGATCACGCCGGCATCGGGCTTCGTCAATCCGCTCGGCGCGCTGATCATCGGCGTCGCTGCCGGCGTGGTCTGCTACGTCGCTTCGGTCTGGGTCAAGAAGGCGTTCGGCTATGACGACGCACTCGACACCTGGGGCGTGCACGGCGTCGGCGGCGCGCTTGGCGCCATGATGACGGGCATGTTCGCATCGAACGCGATCAACTCCTCGTCCAAGGGCTGGCTCATCGACGGCAACGCCGGACAGATGCTCATCCAGTTCTACGACGTGGCCGCCGTGTTCGTGTATTGCGGCGTCGCCACCTTCATCATCCTGAAGGCGATCGATCTGGTCATCGGCATCCGCGTCACGCGCGAGGCGGAAGTCGAAGGCCTCGACATCAATCTGCACGGAGAAACCATCCACGGCTGAGCGCCGCGGCATTCCCCCCAACTGGGGCGCCTCGCAAGGGGCGCCCTTTTTGTTTGTGGCGCGGCGATGGGGCCGGAGGTAAAAGGGCGCCATGCTCTTTCCAGGCCGCCTGTCGGAACTTCCGCCGTCCTCGTTCGCCAAACTCGCGACACTGCTCGATCCGCACCAGCCCGGCAAAACGCCGATCAGTCTCGCCGTCGGCGACCCCAACGGCGCAGTGCCCTCGTTCGTCACCGAGGAGATCGCGAAACACGCCAAGGAATTCGGCGTCTATCCGCCGATCAACGGCAGCAAGGAATGGCGCGACGCGGCGGCGGCATGGATCGTCACGCGCTTCGGCCTGCCCGGCGGCACGATCGATGCCGACAAGCACATCCTGCCGCTCAACGGCACGCGCGAAGGTCTGTTTCTGGCGCTGTTCACGGTGATGCCGGAAACAAAAGCCGGCGGACGGCCGGCCGTGCTCCTGCCTAATCCATTCTACCAATGTTACGCCGCTGCGGCGCTGAGTGCCGGCGGCGAACCCGTGTTCGTTCCGGCGACGGCGGCGACGGGTTTCCTTCCCGACTACGCGTCGCTGCCCACCTCCCTGCTGGAGCGCACCGCCGCGGTCTATATCTGCTCGCCTTCGAATCCGGAGGGCGCCTGCGCAAGCGAAGACTATTGGCGTACGCTTTTCGCGCTTTCCGACCGCTACGGCTTCGCGGTGTTCGCCGACGAATGCTATGCGGACATCTATCTCGACAAGCCGCCGGTGAGCGCCCTGCCGGTGCGCGGCGCACCCTATGATCGGCTGCTCACCTTTCATTCGCTGTCGAAGCGTTCGGGGCTGCCGGGCCTGCGCTCGGGCATCGTCGCCGGCGACGCGTCGATGATCGAGCGCTTCCGCGCGTTCCGGAACTATGCGGGGCCGCAGGTGCCGCTGCCCATCGTCGCCGCATCGGCGGCGGCCTGGCGCGACGAAGCGCATGTGGCGGCCAACCGGGAGGGCTATCGCGAAAAGTTCCGGCTCGCCCGGCGCATGCTGGGCAACCGCGCCGGCTTCCGCATCCCGGAGGGCGGATTCTTTCTTTGGCTTGATGTCGGCAACGGCGAGGAAACGGCGCTGAAGCTGTGGCGCGACGCCGGCGTGCGGGTCCTGCCCGGGGCTTACATGGGACGAGAAACCGAAGCCGGAAAAAGCCGCACAAATCCTGGGTTTTCCTACATCCGGGTGGCGCTCGTTAACGATCTGTCAACCATTATGGCGGCACTCGAAAGGATGGTTGAAGTTCTCGGACCGGAGCAGGCATGAGCCAGGCGACGCGGCGTGTGATGGCGGGCGGCGTGTATCAGCCGCGGTCCAAAAGCGCGGCCATGGCCGACGCCCTTGCCGATGCCCGCCGCTCGCTCGCCCGGTTGACCAAAATCCTGATCATGCGCAGCGCCGGCTTGACCGTCTTCCTCACGACCTTTGCCGCCCTTCTCGCGCTCATCAGCTACGATTCGCGCGATGCGAGCCTCAACAACGCGACCGGCATAGAGCCCTCCAATCTCCTCGGCGGTCTCGGTGCGACGGCAGCCGATCTGCTGCTGCAAGCGTTCGGCATCGCCGCCATCGCCGCGCTGGTGCCGCCCATGGTGTGGGGCGTGCGCGCCCTGATGGGACAGCACCTCACGCACACGATGGGGCGCGCCTTCGCTTGGCCGCTCGGCACCGTTCTGTTCGCGGCCGGTCTCGGCGTCTTGCCGGCACCGATGACCTTGCCGGCCGGCACCGGCGGACTGATCGGCATCGCGGTCGCAGCGCTCTCCGCCCATGTCGGTCTTGTCTATCACCAGGCCTGGATCGGCATCGTGCTTCCGCTCATCCTGATGTTCAGCGGCATGCCGCTGGCCTTCGTCGCGACGGGCCTCAAGGCGCGGCCGATCCTGCGGTTCCTCGCCAACATTCCTGCCGCCCTGCTTTGGGCGGGCTCGATGCTGCACATTCCGCGCGCCTCGTCCGCCCACGCCGCCGAGTACGACGAGGACGACCACGAACCGGAATTCGAGAACGATTCCGACGAGGAGGGATATTCGCTCGACGTCGCGCCCGAACCGATCGCCGCCACGCGCCTTGCCGAGCGCCGCGAGAGCCGCGTCAAGCGCGAGGAAGCGCGCAAGGCCCTGGCACCGGTCAAACGCGTCAAGCAGCCGGCGCTGGACCTCGTCTCCAGCGAATACCAGCTGCCGGCGCTGGGCCTGCTGAACGAGCCCGTCCAGGTGCACGATTCATCTGCACTCTCCGACGACGCGCTGGAAGAAAATGCCCGCATGCTGGAGGCGGTTCTGACGGATTTCGGCGTCAAAGGCCGCATCATGGCGGTGCGCCCCGGCCCGGTGGTCACCCTCTACGAATTCGAACCGGCGGCCGGCGTGAAGTCGAGCCGGGTCATATCGCTCTCCGACGACGTGGCGCGTTCGATGAGCGCCGTCGCCGCGCGTATCGCGGTGATTCCGGGCCGCAACGTCATCGGCATCGAACTGCCGAACCAGACCCGGGAAACGGTTTATCTGCGCGAAATGCTGGCAAGCGCGGAATATGACAAGGCGCGCGCGCCCCTGACCCTGGCGCTCGGCAAGACCATCGGCGGCGAGCCGGTAATGGCCGATCTCGCAAAGATGCCCCACCTCCTGGTCGCCGGCACGACGGGCTCCGGCAAGTCGGTGGGACTCAACACGATGATCCTGTCGCTGCTTTACCGCATGCCGCCGGACCAGTGCCGCCTGATCCTGATCGATCCCAAGATGCTCGAACTCTCGGTCTATGACGGCATCCCGCATTTGCTCTCGCCCGTGGTCACCGATCCGCGAAAGGCGGTTGTGGCGCTCAAATGGGCGGTGCGCGAGATGGAAGAGCGCTACCGCAAGATGTCCAAGCTTGGCGTGCGCGGCGTCGAGGCGTTCAACGACCGCATCCGCAAGGCAAAGGAAAAGGGCGAACAGCTCAAGCGCACCGTGCAGACCGGATTCGACCGGGAAACAGGCAAGCCCATCTACGAGGACGAGATCCTCGAACTCGACTTCATGCCGTTCATCGTCGTCGTGGTCGACGAGGTCGCGGACCTGATGATGATCTCGGGAAAGGAAATCGAAGGCGCCGTCCAGCGACTCGCACAGATGGCACGGGCCGCCGGCATTCATCTCATCGCCGCGACGCAGCGGCCGTCCGTCGACGTCATCACCGGTACGATCAAGGCGAATTTCCCGACGCGAATCTCGTTCCAGGTGACAAGCAAGATCGACAGCCGCACCATCCTGGGCGAGCAGGGGGCCGAACAGCTGCTCGGCCAGGGCGACATGCTCTACATGATGGCCGGCGGCCGCATCCGCCGCATTCACGGCCCCTTCGTCACCGACCGCGAAGTGGAAGAAGTGGTGCGCTTCCTCAAAACCCAGGGCTCGCCGGAATATCTCGACGCAGTCACCGAGGAACCCGATGAGGAGAGCGACGATCCCTACGCGTTGATGGGCTCGGGCAATTCCAATTCGGGTGACGATCTCTACGACAAGGCGCTGGCCATCGTCGCGCGCGAACGCAAGGCGACGACGAGCTACATCCAGCGCCGTCTCCAGATCGGCTATAACCGCGCCGCGAGCCTGATCGAACGCATGGAGCAGGACGGCGTGGTTTCGCGTCCCAACCACAAAGGCCTTCGCGAAGTCCTGCTGCCCGAGCACGACGAGCGCTGACCGCGTTCGCCGGCGCTCAGGGCTCGCCGATCACCTTGCAGTAGATCTGGATCGGTGCGGCCTGCGCCTTCGACAGTGCGTCCTCGAAGATGCCGCAGTCGAGGAGATTGTTCGGATCGCTGTGGCGCGCGGTAAAGACGTTGATCAGAACCTGCGGAACCTTCACCCATCCGGCATGTGCCGCTATGAATTTCCTGCCGCTGATCACGGCTCGTCCATTCGTGCCGGGAATCGTAACGTCCTCGCCGCCGAGATCGATCTCGCCCATCTCGTCCGCCAGCTTCATCTTGGATGGGATCGGATCGCCCGAATATTCCGCCGAGACGGTAATCATCTCGTGCTTGGCGGCGAGCAACGCCGCCGCTCGCGGCGAGAGTGTGATGTCCACGCTGAAGCCGTAGCCGGCGCCCGGCGCCGCACTGCCGGACCCGGCGACGAATACGCCGAACGCGACCGCCAGTCCTGCGCAACGAAACCCGCGTACCATGTCCCCAACTCCGATCGCCGCGGCGCAGCTTAGCCCCAATCCCTCCGCGCGGCGCGATTTTTGCCGTGCCATTCGGCCGCGTTGGGCGTTACTGTTTCGAACGTCTGGCGGAGGGTGCATGTCCTACATCGAACAATCGCTCGGACAGGGCGAAACGCTGATCAGGCGGGCGCAGTTTCACTGGTGGTACACCGTGAAGGCGGTCCTGGCGCTCGTCTTGCTCGGCTGGTGCATCATCGGCATCGTCATTTTCGCGCAGATGATGATCCGCAAGCTCACCACCGAAATCGCCGTGACGACGCACAGATTCGTCGAGAAAAAGGGGCTGTTCACGCTCAAGACCTTCGAGGTCGGGCTGCCCAACATCGAGGGCGTCAGCGTGACGCAATCCTTCTTCGGACAACTTCTCGGCTACGGCCACCTGCGCATCGAGGGCACCGGGATCGATCACGTCGACATTCCCGACATCGCCGACCCCATTGCCTTCCGGGCCGCGATCGAGACCGCCAAGTCGGGCGCGCGCTGATCCCCTGCGGCGTGCTTGCGCTTGCAATGAGTCGCGATTGCGTATGATTCACGCCGCCCAAACGGAGATTTTCATGCGCAAGACTTTCCTCACCGCCGCGGCTCTGGCCCTTCTCGCGACCGGCGCGCAGGCCGGCGACGCCGCCAACGGCAAGACTGTTTTCGCCCGCTGCGCCATTTGCCACACAATTCAGAAGGGTGGACCGAACGGCCTGGGGCCGAACCTGTTCGGCGTGGTCGGCCGCAAAGCCGCGTCGCTGCCGAGCTTCATGTATTCCGGCGCGCTCAAGAGTTCGGGCATCACCTGGACGCCGGACAAGATCAAGGCCTGGGTGCAGGGTCCGATGCGCATGGTGCCGGGAACGAAGATGGCGTTTGCCGGGCTGAGCAGCGCCAAACAGGCCGACGACGTCGTCGCCTATCTGAGCACGCTGAAATAGGCGCCACGTCGCGTTCCTTTGACCGGCAGCGACGGCCAGGAAACGGCGGCCTTCAAGGCGTCGCGCGGTGCGGCATAGTCTTGCGGCGGAATGACGCAGAATTGCGGAAAATGCTGCACTGCACCAAGAAAAGCGAGCAGATTGCGGGCCTTGTTTCCTCAACGAAACCGGAATGACGGTTCGTTGACAGCGCCAAAAGCCGGTCCTAGTTTTTGCGCCGCACAACAGGGGGCGGTCACTAAAAATCGCGGCGCGCGCATCGTTCGCGCAAGCTAAACCAACCGCCAACGATCAGGGAATTTCGCAGACATGAAGGTACTGGTGCCCGTCAAGCGGGTGATTGACTACAACGTCAAAGTTCGCGTGAAGGCCGATCAGTCCGGCGTGGACCTCGCCAACGTGAAGATGTCCATGAACCCGTTCGATGAGATCAGCGTCGAAGAAGCGGTGCGCCTGAAGGAAAAAGGCAAGGCGAGCGAAGTGATCGCCGTCTCCATCGGCCCGCAGCAGGCGTCGGAAACCATCCGTACCGCTCTGGCCATGGGCGCCGACCGCGGCATTCTCGTGAAGACCGATGCCGAAGTCGAGCCGCTGGCTGTAGCCAAGATTCTCAAGGCCATCTGCGACGCCGAAAAGCCCGCGCTCGTCATCACCGGCAAGCAGGCCATCGACGACGACAGCAACCAGACCGGCCAGATGCTGGCCTCGCTCCTAGGCTGGGCGCAGGGCACGTTCGCGCACAAGCTCGAGCTCGGCGACTCGACCGCCAGCATCGAGCGCGAGATCGACGGCGGCCTGCAGACGATCGAAGTGAAGCTTCCCGCGGTGATGAGCGTCGATTTGCGTCTCAACGAACCGCGCTACGCGTCCCTGCCCAACATCATGAAGGCGAAGAAGAAGCCGATCGACGAAAAGTCGCCGGGCGACTACGGCGTCGACATCGCGCCCAAGCTGAAGGTCCTCAAGGTGACCGAGCCGCCCAAGCGCCAGGCCGGCATCAAGGTGAAGACGGTTGCCGAGCTGCTCGACAAGCTGAAGAACGAAGCGGGAGTGATCTGACCATGGCCTCGCTCGTTATCGCCGAACACGACAACCAGTCTTTGAAGGAAGCCACCGCCAAGGTCGTCACGGCCGCCACACAGATCGGCGGGCCCGTGCACGTTCTCGTCGCCGGCCAGGGCGCCGACGGCGTCGCCGCAGCCGCCGCCAAGCTTGCCGGTGTCGAGAAAGTGCTGTTCGCCGACGATGCGCTCTATGCGAAAATGGTCGCCGAGACGATGGAGACGCTGATCCTGTCGCTCGCGCCGAACTATGACGCGATCCTCGCGCCGGCTACGACGAACGGCAAAAATTATATGCCGCGCGTCGCCGCCAAGCTCGACGTGGCCCAAATCTCTGAAATTATCGCGGTCGAAAGCGCCGACACGTTCCAGCGTCCCATCTATGCCGGCAATGCCATCGCCACGGTCCAGGCGCCGGCCGGCAAGAAGGTCATCACCGTTCGCACCACCACGTTCAAAGCGGCGGGCGAAGGCGGCTCTGCCGGAATCGAAAAAATTGCGGCGGCGGCCGACCCCGGACTCTCGAAGTTCGTCGGCGAGGAATTGTCGAAATCGGAACGTCCCGAACTCACATCGGCGAAGATCGTGATTTCGGGCGGACGCGGCATGCAGTCGGGCGACAATTTCCACATGCTCGACAAGATCGCCGACAAGTTGCATGCCGCCGTCGGCGCAAGCCGCGCGGCGGTCGACGCCGGCTTCGTTCCCAACGACTACCAGGTCGGCCAGACCGGCAAGGTCGTCGCCCCGGATCTCTACATCGCCGTGGGCATCTCCGGCGCGATCCAGCATCTGGCGGGCATGAAGGACTCCAAGGTCATTGCCGCGATCAACAAGGACGAAGAAGCGCCGATCTTCCAGGTGGCCGACTACGGTCTGGTCGCGGACCTGTTCAAGGCGGTGCCCGAGATGGACGAAGAGCTGTCGAAAATGGGCTATAAATAGTCCCGAGGACTTACGCGCATGGCAATTGAACGCATCGGCGTCATCGGCGCCGGCCAGATGGGCAACGGGATCGCGCACGTTCTTGCGCTCGCCGGCTATGACGTGGTGCTCGACGACATCAACAAGGAAACGCTCGCCAAGGCCCTCGAGCGGATCGACAGGAACATGCATCGCCAGGCGGCGCGCGGCCTGATCAAAGAAGAAGCGATCGCGCCGGCGCTCAAGCGCATCCGCGTCACCGTCGCGCTCGACGACATGAAGGATCGCGACCTCGTCATCGAAGCGGCGACCGAGGACGAAGCGACCAAGAAAAAGATCTTCCAGGATCTTTGTCCGCGGCTGTCTCCCAATACGCTGGTGGCGACCAACACCTCGTCGATCTCGGTCACGCGCCTCGCGACGGCGACCGACCGGCCGGAGCATTTCATCGGCATCCACTTCATGAACCCGGTGCCGATGATGCAGCTTGTGGAAGTCATCCGCGGCATCGCCACCGACGACACGACGTTCCAGGCCGCTCTGGAAATCGTGAAGCGCGTCGGCAAGACCGCCGCGTACGCCGAAGACTTTCCGGCCTTCATCGTCAACCGCATCCTGCAGCCGATGATCAACGAAGCGGTCTACACGCTCTACGAGGGCGTCGGGAACGTCGAAGCGATCGACACCGCCATGCGGCTCGGCGCCAACCATCCGATGGGACCTTTGCAGCTCGCGGACTTCATCGGCCTCGACACCTGCCTGTCGATCATGCAGGTCCTGTACGAGGGCCTGGCGGACTCCAAGTACCGCCCCTGTCCCCTCCTCGTGAAGTATGTCGAAGCCGGCTGGCTCGGCCAGAAGACGGGCCGCGGTTTCTACGACTATCGCGGCGAACATCCGGTGCCGACGCGCTGAACGCTACGACCGCTCGCGCCTCGATTGGCGCCGAACGCGGCTCGCTGCTAGGAAGCCCCCGGGACGGAGGCGCTTCGTGGCCGACTATTTCAGAACCAACCTCGCCTATTGGAACGAGATGGCGCGCCGCCATGTCGATTCACCGGGCTACCGCACCGCCGCCTTCCGCCGCGGCGAGAACATTCTTGATCCCGTCGTGCGGGACGGGATCGGCGACGTGCGCGGCAAGACTCTCCTGCACCTGCAATGCCATTTCGGCCTCGACACGCTCTCGCTCGCCCGGATGGGTGCCGAAGTCACCGGGCTCGATTTTTCCGACGACGCCATCGCCATCGCCCGCCGGATAGCGGGCGAAACCGGCGTCAAGGGCAGTTTCGTGCACGGCAATGTGCTGACGCCGCCGGCCGGTCTTAACGACTTCGACGTCGTCTTTGCCTCCTGGGGCGCGATCTGCTGGATCCACGACATGGACGCGTGGATGCGGACGGCATCGAATGCGTTGAAGCCGGGCGGCAGGCTGTTCATGGCCGAAGCGCACCCCTATCTGATGACGCTCGACGATTATCCGGCAGTGCCGGCGCTGCCGTTCACCGTCCGATATCCCTGGGACAGCAGCGTGCCGCTCGAATTGGAGAACCAGGGCGACTATGCCGGGCCGGGCGTCCTCGAAGCGCATCGCAACGTCATGTTCCTGCACGGCATGGCGCGAATCTTGAACGCAGCCATCGCCGCCGGCTTTCGCATCGATCGGATCGCGGAGGGCGACCGCATCCCCTGGCAAGGCCTCCAGCAGCTCATCAAGCTGGACGAGCATTATTGGACGTTGCCGCCTGGCGCTCCGTCCATTCCCTTGTCTTTTATTCTCGACGCCACGAAGACAAGTCAGTCCTCATACTGATCGTGGCGTCTCAGCCATTCCATGGTGCTGGCGAAGCCGTCCTCGTCACGCCCCTTGGGCACCAGATCGAGGATATTGTAGGCGCTGTTGAGGATGTCGAGACCTCGCGCATAGGTCGAATAGGTGTGAAAAATGCTTCCCGCCTCGTCCTTGCAGAAAACGCTCACGCCGGCGAGTTCCGACATCGTGTTCGGATGCACATGGTAATTGTGATAGGCCATGCCGGAATCGAGTTGTTCCTTGGTGAAGGACGCCTGGAAGTCGAAATTGAAGTCGCTGCCGTACGACGAGACCCAGGGAAACGACCAGCCCATGCGCTTCTGGTAGTCGAGCAATTTCGAGAGCGGCGCGCGCGAAACGGCCAGGAAGCTGACGTCGCGGTGCGCCAGGTGAACCGCAAGGCCGTCGAAATTGTCGGCCCAGAACGAGCACGATTTGCAGCCTTCGTTCCAATCCGGCCCGAGCATGAAATGATAGATCACGAGCTGGCTCTTGCCGGCGAACAGATCGGACAATGTCGCCTCGCCCTTGGGACCGGTGAAGTGGTAGGGCTTCTCTACTTTTTCCCACGGCAGCGCCCGGCGCGCCGCGCTCAGCGCATCGCGCGCCTGGGTGAACTTCTTTTCCTTCTCCAGAAACGCCGTGCGCGCCGCGATCCATTCGTCGTGAGAGACGATTTGATGGTTCGTCATGACATCACTCCTCAGACGTGGTGCCCGCCGGCGGATTTAAGTGCATCGGGCGCTGCGGCACAACTCGCCGGCCGGTGAAACCGCCGGATCGGGCAAAAAAGCGTCTTTCTCGAAACCCATACAGCCGCTAGCGTGCGCGTCATGAAGACCTATCGCATCGGAATCATCGGGCTTGGCCAACGCATCGCGCATGTCTTGCGCGCCATGGAGGAAGTCGGCTGGAAGCTGAACGTAGCCGGCTATGTCGACCCGCGGCCGGTGGGTCTCCCGATCCTGGCCGAGCGGAACATTTCGCCCGGTAAAGCCTACCCCGGCGTTGGAAAATTGTTTGCCGACGGACCGTTCGACCTGATCATGATCGGCTCGCCCAATCATCTCCACTACGAACATCTGCTGGCGTCCTTCGAGGCGGGTCATCCGATCTTCGCCGAAAAACCGATCGTGCGGACGCAGGAGGAGACCTTCGCGCTGGCGCGCCACCTCGCCTCGCGACGCATCCCGCCGCTCCATATCGGCCTCGTCATGCGCTCCATGCCGATCGTGCGCGAAACCATCAAGCGCGTGGACTCCGGTCAGCTCGGTGAGCTTGTGTCGATGGACGCGACCGAGCATCTGCCGCCCGAACACGGCGCCTATCTGGCGCGCAACTGGCGGCGCAAGGAGGAATGGGGCGGCTCCTACTTTCTCGACAAGGTCTGCCACGACTTCGACATTTTCGGCAGGCTCGCGCGTTCGCGTCCGCGGCTAGTCGCCAGCTTCGGCGGCAAGAGCATTTTCGAGTCGAGCCGCGAAAACGTTCCGCGGACCTACAGTGACGGCTCGCCGGCCTATGCGATGCGCGACGCCGGCTGGGCTGGCGCCAACGACGCGTTTCATTCCGACATGGACGTCGCCGACCATCAGACGGCGATCCTCGAATATGAGAGCGGATTCCAGCTTTCCTTTCACTCCAACAGTCATGTGAGCCTGGGAGAGCGGCGCTGGTACATCGCCGGCACGAACGGGACGCTGCTGGCGGATCTCGTGCGCAACAAACTCATGGTGCGCGCCGCGATGGACAGGAACAAGCCCGAGCGGATCGACTATGCCAATCGTACGGACGACAACCACAATGGCGCGGATCAGGCGATGGCCAAGGACCTGCTCGATTCGCTCGAGGGGCGTTCGGTCTTTCCGGTCACCGCCCACGACTCGATGGAAGCCGGTCTTTCCGTGATGGCGATCGACCGCGCCATGCGCGAGCGCGCGCTGATCGACTGCACGTCGATGTGGGAGGACTATGACGCCGCGTGCGGCGCCGCCGTCAGCGCGCGGAAATAGTCGAGCGATTCCGGAGAGTCCCAGGCCGCCGGGCCAAGCGCGCGGCCGATCTCGCGCCCTTGCGGATCGATCAGGACCGTCAGCGGCAGCCCGAAGGCGCCGAAGGCACGCAACAGAGCGAGATTCGTATCCAGGTAGGTTGCCAGCGCCTTGGCCTGGTGCGCATCCAGGAAGTCGCGGGCATCGGCCGCCGTGCCGCGGCCGACATCGACCGCCATGACACGGAAGCGATCCTTCGGCATGGCCGCCGCCAGCCGGGCCAGCGCCGGCAACTCCTTCACGCACGGCGCGCACCAGGGCGCCCAGAGATTGAGCAGCACATAGCGCCCCTTGATCTGGGACAGCGACACGCGATTGCCGCTGCCGTCGCTGACGGCCACCTGAGGTACCAAAGACGGGTTCTTATCGGCGGTAAAAGGGGCCAAACTCGCGGGCGGAACAGTGTACGGTTGGACAGTCCGGCCCAGCATCACATATAGAAAAGCCGCGACCGCCAGGGTGAGCACGGCGGCTCCGACAACGATGTAAGACCAACGATAGGGCGTCACGCGCGTCTCATGGTTACGAACAAAATGTGGGGCGGCCGGTTCTCCGGCGGACCCGCAGCTATCATGGAGGTCATAACGCCCTCCATCGACTTCGACAAACGGCTGGCGGAACAGGACATCGCCGGTTCCAAGGCGCATGCCCGCATGCTCGCCGCACAGCAAATCATATCGCAGTTCGACTGCGAGGAAATCATCCGCGGCCTCGATTTGATCGAAAAAGAGATTGCGAATGGCACATTCGTTTTCAGCCGAAAACTCGAAGATATCCATCTCAACATCGAGTCCCGTCTCAAGGAATTGATCGGCGATGCCGCCGGCCGGCTGCACACGGCGCGGTCGCGCAACGACCAGGTCGTGACGGACTTCCGCTTGTGGGTTCGCGAGGCCTGCGTCCGCGCCGAACAGGGCCTCGAAGCCCTGCAGCGGGCGCTCCACGCCCAGGCCGAGAAGCACTATGCAGACATCATGCCGGGCTACACCCACATGCAGCCTGCCCAGCCGGTCACGTTCGGGCATCATTGTCTCGCTTACATCGAAATGTTCTATCGCGATCACGGACGCTTCGCCGACGCCGGCAGGCGGCTGAACGAGTCGCCGCTCGGCGCCGCGGCGCTTGCGGGAACGCCGTTCCCCATCGACCGCGACGTGACCGCCAAGGCGCTCGGCTTCGCGCGGCCGATGCGCAATTCGCTCGACGCGGTCTCGGCCCGCGACTTCGCGCTCGAATATCTCGCGGCCGCCACGATCTGCGCCACCAACCTGTCGCGGCTCGCCGGCGAGATCGTGCAATGGTCGACGCCGGCCTTCGGCTTCGTGCGCCTGTCGGACGCTTTCACGACCGGTTCTTCGATCATGCCGCAGAAGCGCAACCCCGACGCCGCCGAGCTGATCCGCGGCAAGACCGGTCGCGTGCTCGGCGATTTCGTGGCACTGGCGACGGTGGTGAAAGGTCTTGCCCTCGCCTACGGGACCGACCTCCAGGAAGACAAGGAACGCGTCTTCGACGCGGCCGACACCATCGAAGTCTCGCTCGCAGCCATGGCCGCGATGATCCAGGACATGGCCGCCGACCCGGCGGCGATGAAAAAAGCCGCCGAAGCGGGATATCCCACGGCGACCGACCTGGCGGACTGGGTGGTGCGCACCCTCAAAAAGCCGTTCCGCGAGGCCCATCATATCGCCGGTTCGATCGTGCGGCGCGCGGAGGAGCTGGGCGTGCCGCTCGAGAAACTTCCTCTCGCCGAAATGCAGAAAATCGAGCCGGGAATCACGGACTCGGTGTTCGCCGTTCTCCCGCTTGAAGCATCGGTGAAGGCGCGGATGAGCTATGGCGGAACCGGGCCCGAACGCGTGCGCGAACAGCTGCGCTTTTGGAAAGAGAAACTGAAATGAGAGTCCGCGCCGCGCTCGCACTCGCACTGGCGCTCAGCCTCGCCGGCTGCGGCGTCAAGAGCGACCTTCAGCTCCCCGACGGCTCGACCACGCCCAAGAGCGAGAAGGATCCGTCCAAGCCGCCGGCGCCGAATACGAGCCGATGAACCACTTCGCGTACAAGAACGGCGTGCTGCACGCCGAGGGTGTCGATCTCGACGCGCTGGCCGAAAAGGTCGGCACGCCGTTCTACTGCTATTCGACGGCCACGCTCGAGCGTCACTATCGCGTGTTCGCGGAGTCGTTTCCCAAGGGGACGCTGGTCGCGTTCTCCGTGAAGGCAAACGGTAATATCGGCGTGTTGAAAACGCTGGCGCGTCTCGGGGCCGGTGCGGACGTCGTCTCGGGCGGCGAACTGCGCCGGGCGCTTCACGTCGGCATCCCGGGCGAGCGCATCGTTTTTTCCGGCGTCGGCAAGACGCGAGCCGAAATGAAGCTGGCACTCGAGGCCGGCATCTACCAGTTCAACGTCGAAAGCGAGCCGGAGCTCGAGGCACTGAGCGAAGTCGCCTCGGCGATGGGCAAGACCGCCCCGATCACGTTCCGGATCAATCCCGACGTCGATCCCAAGACGCATGCCAAGATCACGACCGGCACCGCCGAAACCAAGTTCGGCGTTCCCTGGAGTCGCGCCCGCGCCGCCTATGCGCGCGCCGGCGCGCTCAAGGGCATCAAGGTCGTCGGAATCGATGTCCATATCGGCAGCCAGATCGTCGACCTGGAGCCGTTCGAGCGCGCCTTCGGCAAGGTGGTCCAACTCGCGATGCAGCTGCGCGCCGATGGGCATGAAATCTCCCGGCTCGATCTCGGCGGCGGCCTTGGCGTGCCTTACATCCTGAACAACGAGCCGCCGCCCGACCCGTCCGCCTACGGCAGAATGGCAACCAAAGTCACCGGCGGCCTCGGCTGTCAGCTCATCCTGGAGCCGGGGCGATTGATCGCCGCCAACGCCGGCATCCTGGTCGCCCGCGTGCTCTACATCAAACGGGGCGAAGAGAAGACGTTCGCCATCCTCGATGCGGGCATGAACGATCTGATCCGCCCTGCGCTTTACGATTCGCATCACGAAATCGTGCGCGTTGACGAACCGTCGCCCGACGCCGCGCGGCGACGTTATGACGTCGTCGGCCCGGTTTGCGAAACGTCCGACATCTTCGCCGCCGACCGCGACCTGCCTGAGCTGAAATCGGGCGAACTTGTGGCGATCCTGACGACAGGCGCCTATGGCGCCGTGATGTCTTCGGCCTACAATGCGCGGCCGCCCGCGCCCGAAGTGCTTGTGAAAGGCGATCAGTGGAGCATCGTGCGGCCAAGACAGGAATATGACGAACTACTCGGAAACGAGCGCATTCCAGACTGGCTCACGGGCTGAAGAGACCGAACGGTTCGTCGCGCTGTCGCGCTTCGCGCTCCTGTGGGAGCGCGTCTGGCCGGCTCTGTGGCCGGCGAGCGGATTTGTCGGGCTCTTTGCGTCCGCCGCGCTGTTCGACCTGTTGGCACCGCTTCCCTGGGTGTTGCACGCACTGATCCTGTCGGCGGCCATCACCGCGACGGGCCTCGCACTTTATTTCGGTCTGCGCGGCCTTCGCGTCCCCGATTGGATCGAAGGCGCGCGCCGGCTCGAGCGCAGCAGCGGCTTTGCGCATCGTCCGATCTCGGAAGCGCAAGACAAGATGGCGGCCGGCCGCGGTGACGGCTGGGCCGAGGAATTGTGGACGCTTCACCTGGCGCGGCAGCTCGCGAGCGTCGGGAAGTTCCGCGTTTCCATGCCGTCGCCGCAACTCGCCAAGCGCGATCCGCGCGCCTTGCGCTTCGCCGTCCTTCTGCTCCTGGCAGCATCTCTCCTCGTCGCCGGACCCGATTGGAGCCGGCGTTTGTGGACCGGCTTCAACGACGCCGGCGCCGGTGCCGTCCCGACCATCGATGCCTGGATCGATCCGCCAGCCTACACGGGGATTGCCCCCGTCTATCTGAGCCAGGGTGCGGCCGTCGCGGTGCCGGCAGGCTCGACGCTGAATCTCCGGGTACACGGAGCCGGACATGCGCCCGGCCTGTCGTTGGGCGCTCTTTCGGAAGCGGGCAGCGGCTTCGCCGGCGCCGACGGCGAATATTCCGCGACTGTGGTCGTGACCGACGACGCCCATGTGCGCGTGCGCAGCGGCGGGCGGGCGATAGGCGAGTGGTCGCTGACGGCAATCCCCGACAAGCCGCCGACCGTAGCCTTCACCGCGGCGCCCGGCTCGACCGAACATGCGGCGCTCAAGCTTTCCTACAAAGCGAGCGACGATTATGGCGTCGCGGCGGTCCGGGCGATCATAACGCCGCATGGAAAGCGCGGCCGCAGGCTCGTGCTCGATCTGCCGTTTGCAGGCTCTTCGCCCAAGTCTGTTGCCGAATCCACGTTTCGCGACCTCACAGCCGATCCCTATGCCGGGCTGAACGTCGACATCGTGCTGCAGGCGAGCGACGGCGCCGGTCAGACCGCGACGACCAAACCGGTGACATTCAGACTGCCGGCGCGCGTCTTCACCAATCCCCTGGCCCGCGCTCTCGTCGAGCAGCGGCAGATTCTTGCTACCAGCGATACGCCGGAGGACAGGAGCCGCGTCGTGCGCATGCTGGATGCGCTGACGATCGCGCCGCAACTCTTCTACGCCGATGCCAGCGGCGTCTACACCGGCATCCGTGCGGCGCGCTGGGCGCTCGCCAATGCCAAGCGCGGCGAGGATGTCGATCATGTCGAGGAGCTGCTGTGGCAGATCGCGATCGGATTGGAACGCGGCGGCCTGCTCTCTGCCGCGGAGGAACTGCGGCGCATCCAGGCGATGCTCGCCGAGGCGCTTGCGCAAGGCGCGCCGCAGGAGGTGATCGATGCGCTGCTCCAACGCTACAACGACGCCATGCAGCGTTATATGCAGGCGCTTGCGGCCAATCCCCAGGAAGCGCAAGGACCGCCGCCCGACGCCAAGGTTCTCAGCCAGAACGATCTCCAGACGTTGCTGAAGACGATCCAGCAGCTGGCGCAATCGGGCAACAGGGCGATGGCGCAGCAATTGCTGGCACTGCTCCAGAATCTTCTGGAGAACCTCCGCCTGAGCAGCGCAGGCCAGGGTGGAAACGGACAAGCGAAGAGTCCCCAGGACAAGGCTCTCAGCGATGCCATCCAGGGTCTCGGCGATCTGGTGGGCAAGCAGCGCGGGCTGCTCGACAAAACGTTCCGCGGACAGCAGGGCGAGGCGGTGAAACCCGGCGATCTTTCCAAGGAACAGGGCGACATCGAAAACCAGCTCAAGAGCATTCT
The DNA here is from genome assembly GCA_035499335.1 of Rhizomicrobium sp. Classification (GTDB taxonomy): domain Bacteria; phylum Pseudomonadota; class Alphaproteobacteria; order Micropepsales; family Micropepsaceae; genus Rhizomicrobium. The sequence continues at coordinate 29,416 of DATJZB010000073.1, forward strand.
GGAAGGCCTTGGCGGACAGAAGATCGCGCCGCCGGCCAATCTCGGCCGCGCCGAGCGCTCGATGGACCAGTCGCGCCAGGAACTGGGAACAAGCGATCTGCCCGGATCGGCGGTCGACCAGAAAAATGCGCTCGATGCGATGCGCAGCGCCGCGACCGAACTCGCCGATGCGCTGATGAAGCGGATGGGACAGCAGCAGGGCAAGCCCGGCGAGCAGGACCCGCTCGGACGCAACGAAGGTGCCTCCGGCTCAAGCCTCGGCGGCGACGTGAAAATGCCGACCCAGTCCGAACTTCAGCGCGCGCGCGACATTCTGCAGGAATTGCGGCGCCGCGCCGGCGAGCGCGGCCGTCCCCAGCAGGAACTCGACTACATAGACCGTCTGCTCAAGCAGTTCTGACGCGCGCGATGTAGGGCAGTCCGCGGTACAGGCCGGCATCGTCCATGCCGTAGCCGACAAGGAAATCGCTGACGCCCTCGAAGGCCGCATGGTCGGCGCTCAGAAGCGCGTCGTCGCGCAGCTTGTCCACCGCGACGGCCGTGGTCACGGACCGCGCGCCCGCAGCGACGAGCATGTCCTTCGCGCGGACCAGCGTGGTTCCGCGGTCGAGCACGCCGTCGGCGAGGAGAACATGTCTGGCATTGGCGCTTTCGGTCGGTCCGACCAGCGCCTGGACGTCGCCTCCGCTGCGGGCGTCGCCATAGCTCCGCAGCCAAAGAAACTCGACGGGCAGCGACAGGCCTTCGCGCGCCAGCGCCCGCGACAGATCGGCGACGAAGACGAAAGCGCCGATCAGGACCCCGACGAGCAGTTCCGGGCGCTGCGGCGCTGCGGCGATCCGCCTGGCCATCGCAGCGACTCGCGCGGCGATTTCGTCTTCGGAGAAAAGAAGCTCGGGGGTACTCACTCGCCCGTCCGCGCGAAGCGGACTTCCATGTCATGGATACCGGCCGGCGGACTGGAGAGGCGCGTGCGGAAATTGCACGTCTGGCCGGGCTTCAACGTCGCCAGAGTCGGCGTGAACGTCCAGTGATAGAGTTCGTGCTTGTCGGCGTCGTACAATCCGACCCGCACGGTCGGCACGGGCAGCTCATGCGAGCTTCGATTGACGATGTTCCCGGTGACGCTGAGCACGACCTGACCGTCCTCGATCCTGCGCTCGTATTTGACGTCGGCGAAGTCCATGCCGTGCCGATTCACGGGCAACCCCGCGGCGTTGTAGATCGACGATGTTTGCGGAATCCACGTCGCGATGCTGTCGCGCAGGGCGATAGCCGCCCAGCCGACGAGAAGTATCAGAGCGACCAGCAGGGCCCAACCGGCGAACAAAGCGGCGCGGTCAAGCCAGCGGCCAGACCGCTCCTCGGTGACTGCGACCGGTTGCGGTGCGATGGGCGGTGCCGCAGCAAACGCCGCGGCGCGCAGGGCAGCCGGCGATTCGGCGATCGGCTTGGCCGCAGGCGGCGGTTCCTGCACCTCGATTTCAGCGTCCGGATCGGGCTCCTCGGCCGGACCCAATTGGTGCCAGACGTGTCCGCATTTTGCGCAACGGACATTGCGCCCGGCGGCCGGAAACTTGGCGCCATCCACCTGGTAGCGGGTCGCGCACTGCGGGCAGGTCAGGATCATGCGGGCAAGATTCTCCGAACAAAGGAAAAATAGCTTTAAGGTCCAAGCCCTCGCAAGGCTGGCTCGCCGCCGCTATGTTCCAAGCCCATGGTTCGATTTGAAAATGTCGGGATGAGATATGGAGCGGGACCGGAAGTCCTGCGCGACGTCACTTTCGTCCTGGAAGCTGGTTCCTTCACCTTTCTGACCGGTCTTTCGGGTGCGGGCAAGACAACTCTCCTTAAGCTGATCTACGTAGCCGAGCCGCCGAGCCGCGGACTGATCACCCTGTTCGGCAACGACATGGCGACGACACGCCGCAAGGACTTCCCCGCGATCCGCCGCCGGATCGGTGTCGTCTTCCAGGATTTCCGCCTGCTCGATCACCTGTCGGCGTTCGACAATGTCGCACTGCCGTTGCGGCTCGCGGGCCGCGACGAGGGCGACTATGAGCACGATGTCGAGGAGCTCCTGTCATGGGTCGGGCTTGGCGACCGCATGCACGCCAAACCGCCGACACTGTCGGGAGGCGAGCAGCAGCGTATCGCGATCGCCCGTGCGGTCGTGGCACGGCCGGATCTCCTTATCGCGGACGAGCCGACGGGCAACGTCGATCCGGAGATCGGCGCGCGCCTGATCCGTCTCTTCGGCGAGCTCAACCGGCTCGGCACGACCGTGCTGATCGCGACCCACGACCGCGCGCTCATCGAAAGCACGAAGGCCCGCGAAATGCGGCTCGTCGACGGACGTCTCGTGGAACTGAGAACGGCGGTTCGGGTATGAGTCGGGCGCCCGCCAGTTTCATGCCGCGCGAAAAAGGTGCGGCGCCGCTCGATGTGATGATCGGCATCATGGCGTTCCTCGCCGCACTCGCGCTGGGCGCCTCGCTGCTGGCGAACCGCGCCTCGCTCGATTGGCGCGCGGGACTATCGGATCGCTTGACCGTGCAGATTCTCGTCCCGACCAAAGGCGATGCCGTTCGCCAGCTGGGCCGCGAGACCGATGCCGCATTGTCCGTTCTGCGTGCAACGCCGGGCGTCGCGCACGCGGCGCGGCTGTCGGAGGACGAAATACAGAGCCTCGTCGAACCCTGGCTCGGCAAGGGCGCGCTGGTCGAGGAATTGCCGCTTCCCAAGTTGATCGATGTCGACGTAACGCCGGGCGCGCATGTCGATCTAGCGAAGCTCGACGCGGAACTCAAGAAAGCGGCACCCGATTCGCAGCTCGACGATCACAGCCGCTGGCTCGCGCGCCTCAAAGGTCTTTCCGACACGATTTCCTACTCTGCCTACGGCATCCTCATCCTTATCGCCGTGGCCACGGCGGCGACGGTCACGTTCGCGACGCGCGCCGGACTCGCGGCGCATCACGAAATGGTGGCCCTGCTGCACCAGATGGGTGCCCGTGCCGGCTTCATCGCGCGCGGATTCGAACAGCACTTCGCATTGACCACCTTCGGTGCGAGCGCAGTCGGCACGCTTCTGGCGGGCGCGCTTTTCCTCGCGGCGGGTGGACTAGAATTTGTCGGCGTGGAAGCGGTGCCGTTCCTGCCGCCGATCGCACTCAAGTTGACGGAGGTGGCCTGGTTTCCGGCCGTTCCCGTTGCTGCGGCAGTGATAGCCTGGGTGACGGCACGGCTCTCCGTCCTGGCCGTCGTGAGGCGGATCTATTGAGTTCCGCCGATCATTCCCGGCCGCCTGGGCGTTTCGCGCGGCGTCCGATTCCACGCTTGCTTCGTTTGAGGGCATAGTCGCATCCCATGAGTCTCGTCAGGGTCATAGCGGGTCTGGTCGTGCTCTACGTGGCCGGCTTTCTCGCCTTCGTGGCGAGCCTGCCGTCGCCACCGCGCGGCACGCCCAAAGCGGACGCGATCGTCGCGCTGACCGGAGGGGACGCGCGTCTCGATACGGCCGTCACGCTGCTCGAACAGGGCGCGGGAAACCGTCTTCTGATCACGGGCGTGAACAAGACATCGACGAAGGACGAACTGAAGCGCTTGTCGAACGGCGGCCGCCGTTTCGACTGCTGTGCCGACATTGGATACGCTGCCGAAGACACATACGGAAACGCCGAAGAAGCGGCCGAGTGGGCGGCGCAGCACCATTATAAGAGCCTGATCGTCGTGACCGCGAGTTATCACATGCCGCGCAGCCTGCGCTTCTTTCACAGTCTGATGCCGGGCGTGCGGCTTCTGCCCTATCCAGTCGAACCGGAAAGCATGAACATGGCGTCGTGGTGGCGTCCCGGCACGCTGCACTTGCTGCACAACGAATATCTCAAATACCTCGCCAGCTTCGTCATGACCGCCGTCGATCGTCCCGGCGGTGACGGCAAGCCTGCACCCGCGTCCTGATTTCCCGCATGACCCTCATTCGCTCGGCAATATTTCTTCTCTACTTCGCGCTGATGACGGCGGTGCTTGCGATCGCGTTTCTTCCGAGTCTCGTGATGTCCCGCGCCGGGGCTGCATGGCTCGGACGCCATTGGTCGCTGGCAAGCTTCTGGGGCCTGCGCGTATTCGCGGGTACCTGCTACGAAGTGCGCGGCGCGGTTCCGCCAAAAGGCGTGCTCGTCGCCGTCAAGCACATGAGCATGTGGGACACGATGGCGATCTACGCCCTGCTCGACGACCCGGCGATCGTCTTGAAACGCAGCCTGCTCAACATTCCGTTTTACGGCTGGTACCTCAACAAGGCGCGCATGATCCCGATCGACCGCGAGGGCAAGGCGAGCGCCTTGCGCGCGATGGCCGCCGCGGCCCGGGCCGAGATCGCCCAAGGCCGTTCCATCGCCATCTTCCCGGAGGGCACGCGCAAACGGCCGGGCGCGCCGCCGGACTACAAGCCGGGTGTCGCCGGCCTTTACGGACAGCTCGCTGTTCCCTGCTATCCCGTGGCTTTGAATTCCGGGCTGTTCTGGACGGGCCCAATGGGTTTTCTGAAACGCAAAGGCACGATCCTGGTGGAGTTCCTCGAACCCATCCCGCCCGGTCTCCACCGCCGCGATTTCATGGGACGGCTCGAGGTGGAAATCGAGACCGCGACGGGCCGGCTGCTTGTCGAGGGACGCGCGCAACTATCCTGCTAGGTCCTGGAATGGAACAAAACAGGAACATTCATTGACTTTTATCCCTTCGAGGTTTAGCTGTGTCGCCCGCCTAGGCGGGTTAGAGACCTGAGGCCATGAGCGATATTTCCCGCCAGATCTGGGACATGAAGTACCGCCTGAAACAGGCGGATGGCACGCCCGTGGACGGCGATGTCGCCGAAACCTGGGCGCGGGTCGCTCTCGCCGCGGCCGCCGCCGAGGCCCCGGACAAGCGCGGCCGGCACGCCCTGGAATTCGCGCAGGCGCTCGCCAACTACCGCTTTCTTCCCGCGGGCCGGATCCTGGCGGGTGCCGGCACCGACCGCGCGGTGACGCTCTTCAACTGCTTCGTCATGGGCGCCATCGAGGACTCGATGGACGGCATTTTCAGCCACCTGCGCGAAGCGGCGCTGACGCTCCAGCAGGGCGGCGGCATCGGCTATGACTTTTCGACGCTCAGGCCGAGAGGCGCGCCGGTCAAAGGCGTCGGCGCGGATGCGTCGGGTCCTGTTTCCTTCATGGACGTCTGGGATGCGATGTGCCGCACGATCATGAGCGCCGGCGCGCGCCGCGGCGCGATGATGGCGACGCTCTCGTGCGATCACCCCGATATCGAGATGTTCATCGACGCCAAGCGCGAGCGCGGTCGCCTGACGAATTTCAATCTCTCCGTACTCGTCACCGATCCATTCATGGACGCGGTGAAGGCAGACGCCGATTGGGATCTGAAATTCGACGGCAAGGTCTACCGCAGCGTGAAGGCCCGCGCCCTGTGGGATCGCATCATGCGGGCCACCTACGACGCGGCCGAGCCCGGCGTCATCTTCATCGACCGCATCAACGAGGAGAACAATCTCGGCTATTGCGAGACGATCCGTGCCACCAATCCTTGCGGCGAGCAGCCGCTGCCGCCCTACGGCGCCTGCCTGCTCGGCTCGCTCAATCTCGCACGACTCGTAAGGCGGCCGTTTGACGACGATGCGCATATCGAACTCGGCGAACTCGCCGCGCTGACGCGGACGGCCGTGCGCCTGCTCGACAACGTCATCGATATTTCGAAATTCCCTCTGCCCGAGCAGCGTGCCGAAGCCGTCGCCAAGCGGCGCATCGGGCTTGGCGTCACCGGTCTCGCGGATGCGCTTATTTTCTGCAAGACACGCTACGGCTCGGCGGAAAGCGTCGCGCTGATCGACAGCTGGCTTTCGGCGATCAGCGACGCGGCTTATCTCGCGTCAGCCGAGATCGCTGGCGAAAAGGGATCGTTCCCGCTCTACGACGCGCACGAATATCTGTCGCGGCCATTCACGCTGCGCCTGCCCCAACATGTCCGGTCGGCCATTGCCCGAAACGGAATGAGAAACGGCCTCCTCACCTCCATCGCTCCCACGGGCACGATTTCGCTGTTCGCCGACAACGTCTCGAGCGGGATCGAACCGGTTTTCGCCTACACCTATACCCGCAAGGTCCTGCAGGCCGACGGCACCGGTCGCGAGGAAACGGTCGAAGACTTTGCCTATCGCACCTTTCGCGCACGCTTCGGCCCCGATGCGGCGCTTCCCGAGTATTTCGTCAACGCCCAAACGCTTTCGCCCGCCGACCATCTGGCCGTGCAGGCCGCAGCGCAGCGGCATATCGACAGTTCGATCTCGAAGACCATCAATGTTCCTGCCGGCATCAGCTTCGAGGAGTTCAAGGTCGTTTATCTGCGCGCCTACGAGCTCGGCTGCAAAGGCTGCACGACCTATCGGCCCAACGACATCACCGGCGCGGTGCTGACGACGGCGGAGCCGCCGCTGGTTCATGAGGAACCGGTTCAGCCCACCACGCCCGCGCGTCCGCGCGAAAGCTCCGGCGGCGTCGTCTACATGACCAGGCCGCTCGATCGGCCAGAGGTTCTGATCGGTCAGACCTACAAGATAAAATGGCTCGATTCCGATCATGCCTTCTACATCACGGTAAACGACATCGAAAAGGACGGGCGGCGGCGCCCGTTCGAGGTCTTCATCAACTCCAAGAACATGGAGGCCTATGCCTGGGCCGTGGCGTTGACCCGCATGATTTCGGCCGTTTTCCGCCGCGGCGGAGACGTGTCCTTCGTCGTTGACGAGCTCAAAGCGATCTTCGACCCGCGTGGCGGGCAATGGAGCGGCGGGCGCTACATTCCCTCGCTCATGGCCGCCATCGGCGAAGTCATCGAAAAGCACATGATCGCGATCGGTTTCATCACACCGCGCGAGGATGTGGCCGTACCCGAGGAACGCCGGGCCGTCGCGGCGGCGGCCGAGGGGGCGCCGGCACGCTTTTGTCCGCGCTGTTCTTCGCCGAGCTTCGTGAAGATGGAAGGCTGCGACACCTGCCTCGCCTGCGGCTATTCGCGCTGCGGCTGACGGTGTGACCAAACCGCTACCGATTTCCAACCAGGAGGCCCGCGCGCTCATCCTTGCGCGCAGCGGCTTGTCCGGCATGCCCTATGAACGCGGTGCAACGACGCTCGCCGCCCTGATCGGCAAGCTAGGTTATGTGCAGCTCGATTCGATCCGGATGATCGAGCGAGCCCATCATCATATTCTTTTCGCACGCCGTGGCGCTTACCGACCGCGTCACCTGGAGACTCTGCAAGGAAAAACGCCGGCGCTGTTCGAGCACTGGACGCACGATGCATCGTTGATTCCGCTTGAGCTCTATCCCTATTGGACTCATCGCTTCGCGCATGCACGGTCGCGCGTCGCGATCTGGCGGGAACGTTTCGGCGACGACCGCGTGCTCATGACCGTGCGGTCCCATATCGAAAAGTCCGGCGCCGCCCGGGCCCGCGACTTCTCCCACCTTGGCGGCCGCACAGGACCGTGGTGGGGCTGGGGACCGGCCAAAGCGGCGCTCGAATATCTCTGGCGAACCGGGGAACTGGCGGTGTTGCGGCGCGAAGGCTTCGAGAAAGTGTACGACCTCTCGGATCGCTCCATACCGGCCCGACTGCGCGAGGCGCGTCCGTCTCGCGCCGAAACCATCGACTGGGCGTGCAACGCGGCGCTGGATCGACTTGGTGCTGCGACCCAGAAAATGCTTTCGGATTTCTGGGGACACGTCTCGATTCCGGAGGCCGCCCAGTGGATTGCGCGCGAGAAAAAGAAGGGCCGGCTGGTCGATGTGACGCTGGAGGCTGCAGCAGAAATGCGCGATTTCGCTGCCGTCGCCCGGCCCGACATCGAAGCCCATCTCGCTGCTCTTCCCGTTCCGACCAGCCGCCTGCGCGTACTTTCGCCGTTCGACCCGGTGCTTCGCGACCGGGCGCGGGTGCAGCGTATTTTCGGCTTCGACTACCGCATCGAAATCTTCATCCCGGGACACAAACGCCGGTTCGGCTACTACGTCTTTCCGCTTCTGGAGCAGGGCCGGTTTGTCGGTCGCGTCGACATGAAGGCCGAACGCGCCGAGAACCGGCTCGCGGTCAAGGCGCTGTGGCTGGAGCCCGGATTGACCCTGAGCAAGGCGCGACGCCGCAAGCTGGAGCGCGAACTGGTCCGGCAAGCCGGTCTCGCCGATGTGCGCGACATCATTTTTCCTTCCTCGGCCGTCAAATCGGGTTAGTGTCCGGGCCGCATGAAATATTCCAGTCGGTTCTTCCTCTACGCGCCGCTCACCCTGTTTCTCCTGCTAGCCGTCGGAGCCGGCGTGCGTTGGTGGTTCGTCGCCGATGCGCTTTCAAAGAAGCTGGACTCGTTCAACGGTCGTCCCTGTATGCCCGGCGTCACCCTTTATTTTTCGTCCAAGAAGGTCAGCGGCTTTCCCTTCAATCTCGACGTTGTATTCCAGGACTTCCGCGTTGAAATAGCGACCGATCACGGGCCTTCGGTCTGGAAGGCGCACGACTTCGCCATCCATGCGCTCAGCTACGGTCGCGAGCAGATGATCTTCGAGGCGGCCGGCGAACAGCTTCTGACGTGGACCGATCTCGACCGCGAACATCATGTCCTGCCGTTTCAGGTCGGCGAATGGCATGCCAGCTCGATCGCCGACGAGCACGGTCTCAAACGATTCGACATGGATCTGGTGGGATTCGGCTCCCCCGCTTTCACCGCCGCGCGAATCCAGCTGCATGCGCGGCTGGCGCCGACGGGTGCGGGGATCGACGTCGCCGGCGAGGCCGACATGGTGCGGCCGGCACAGGCACTCGCTTCGCCGTTCGGAGACACGATCACCCTTGCCCGCTTCGATGCGTCGGCGTCCCATGCCGGAGCCTTCGACGCAATCAGATCGGCGCAGGCGAGCTGGCAGGACGCGCTTGAGTCCTGGCGGAAGGCGGGCGGCGTGCTGCATGTCGACCAGCTCGAACTCAATTGGAACCGCATCGGCGGCATTGCCAAGGGCGAGCTCGGCCTCGACGATGCGCACGCGGTCGAAGGGATGCTGGACTTCAAGGTCGGCGGAATGCCCGCGTTCCTCGATCAGGCCGCACGCCGGCATTTGACCGGCGCGCCCGACCACGGCATCGCGGCAGCCCTAATCGACCGCGCGGCAAAAGCCGGAAGCAGCGAGGCCGGTCTGCTCGGCGCGATCGTCGGATTCCACGGCGCCATCGTCACCGTCGGCGATGAACCGGCGACGCGCGAAGAATCGCTCTACTAAGGTGCCGATGGAGCGGGGTGCTAGGACTCGTATTTGAACGAGAGCGAGACACGGGCGCGGAATGCCGCGACCTTGCCGTTCTCGATGCGCATATCGAGCTTGCTGATCTCGGCGATGCGCAAGTCGCGCAAGGATTTGGCCGCCGTATTGACCGCGTTCTTGGCCGCATCCTCCCATGAGGTCTTGCTGGTTCCGATGATTTCGGTGACGCGATAGACGCCGCTCTCGGCTGCTTTTTTGGCCATGGACCGTGCTCCTTCAAACGCGTTGAGGATGACAAACCGTCATGCCCGGCGCTGGCGCGCGAGGCACAGCGAACGCACTGAATACCTCCGATGGGCGGGAGTCTAGCGCTTGCTTCGGCGCGGCCGCGCCGGTGGATTGCGCCCGAAATTGGCCTCGGCGCTGTCCTGGCCGGCATCTACGATGCTTCGCCGGATGGCGCGGGTTCGGGTGAAAAGCTTGAAGAGCGCATCCCCGTCGCCCCAGCGAATCTGACGCTGCAATGCGCTCAAATCCTCGCTGAAACGGCCGAGCACTTCGAGCACGGCGTCCTTGTTGTTCAGGAATACGTCGCGCCACATCGTCGGGTCGGATGCGGCGATACGCGTGAAGTCGCGAAAACCGCCGGCCGAATATTTGATCACTTCGCCTTCGGTCACGCTGCGCAGGTCATCGGCGGTGCCGACAATATTGTAGGCGATCAGATGCGGCACGTGGCTGGTGACGGCCAGCACGAGATCGTGGTGTTTCGCATCCATCACGTCGACCTTGCTGCCGAGCTTTTCCCAGAACGTGCGAAGCGTTTTGAGCGCACGCTTGTTCACGCCTTTTGCCGGCGTGAGGATGCACCAGCGGCCGTCGAATAGCTCGGCAAAGCCGGCTTCGGGACCGGAACGCTCGGTGCCGGCGATGGGATGAGCCGGGATGAAGTGAACGCCCTTGGGAATGTGCGGCGCGACATCGTCGATGACTGCGCCCTTGACCGAACCGACATCGGTGACGATCGCTCCCGGTTTCAGATGAGGCCCGATCGTCCGGGCGAGCGCCTCAAACGCGCCAACCGGCGTCGCAAGGACGACGAGATCCGCGCCCTTCACGGCCTTCACCGCGCTGTCGGTCAGCGAGTCGGCGAATCCGACCTTCTTTGCCCGCCGGAGCGTCTCTGCGCGGTGGGCATGGCCGACAATGTGCCCGGCGAGATGCTTGCGGCGCATCGCATGAGCGATGGACGAGCCGATCAGCCCGATGCCGAGGATCGCGACGCGCCCGAACATGGGTTTGGTCATTTCCGGCCCACAAATTCCGCGAGCGCCGCCACTACGGCGCGATTGGCCTCGTCAGGACCGACGGTCAGACGAAGGCAGTCGGCCAATCCGTAGCTGGCGACGCCGCGCAAGATGACGCCTCGGGCGCTCAGAAACCGGTCGGCATCCTGCGCCACCTTGTCGTTGGCGAAGTGTATGAGGACGAAATTGCCGACGCTGTCGTCGACACGCAGGCCGAGCTTGCGGATCTCGGCGGTCAGCCATCCGCGCCATTTCTCATTGTGCGCCACGCCGGCTTCGAGGTGCTCCCGGTCCTTGAGCGCGGCGGCCGCGGCGCGTTGCGCTGGGACCGAAACGTTGAAGGGCCCGCGGATGCGGTTGAGGACGTCGGCAACGGCGGCCGGACAATAGGCCCATCCCACGCGCAGTCCCGCCAAGCCATAGATCTTCGAAAAGGTGCGCGTCATGACGACATTCTGGAACGTCGCAACCATTTCGATGCCCGATTCATAATCGTTGCGTCGGACATATTCGGCATAGGCCGCATCGATCACGAGCAGCGTATCGGGGCGAAGCCCGGCATGCAGTCGCCGGACTTCGTCGAATGGCAAATAGCTTCCTGTCGGGTTGTTGGGATTGGCGAGATAGACGATACGCGTCTTGGGCGTGACGGCCTTGAGCATGGCGTCGACGTCGACGCGCAGGTTCTTCTCCGGAACTATGACGGGAACCGCGCTGTTGGCGAGCGTCGTGATTTTGTACACGAGGAAAGCATGCTCGCTGAACAACACCTCGTCGCCGGGTCTCAGATAGGCAGCGGCAAGCATGGTCAGCAGTTCGTCCGAACCGTTGCCGCAGACGATGCGGTCTGCATCGAGACCGAACTTTTCGGCGATGGCATCTCTCAGAATTTGAGCGCTGCCTTCGGGATAGATGTCGAGGCCGCCTGACGCTTCCTGGTATGCGGCGACGGCCAACGGACTCGAGCCGAGCGCCGATTCATTGGACGAGAGTTTGTAAACCTTGTCGACGCCTGCAACGTGCGCGCGGCCGCCAACATAAGGTGCGATGTCGAGAATGCCTGGCTTGGGCGTCGGATTCATTGTCAGGACGCCTTGGGCTGAGGAAGAGGAGCGGCATATCCGCCGACGCAGACGAGACGCACGATCGTATCGCCGGCCTGTTCGAGCAGCGTTCCGAGCCGCGAGTCATCGCGCGACACGAAACCTTTGATCTCCAGCAAGTGCTGCCGCGACGCACTGCGCGGCGAGTCGCGGCCGACCGCGACCAGCTGCGCGTCGAGACCGACCTGCTTGATCAGGGACTGCAATTTGGTCCGGCTGAGATCGCTGTTGGCATCGAGGATGATCAAGGTCGTGTCGGCACCCGTTGCCTCCTGCTCGATCGATCCCAGCGCATAGGCGACTGCCTTGGGTTCCTTCGTCTCGACCAGCGGCAGTCGGGCGATCACCCGGGGTCCGGTTTGGCCCGAAGGTGTGAGCTGCGCCCACCAGGGCCGCTGATTTTCGTCGCTGTCCGGGGGCGGTACCAGGCCAACGGAAACGGGGTCCTGGGCGCAGGCGTGGATTACAGCGGAAGCGGAGGGGTGGCCCTCGATGATTGCGGTCGACCCGAAATAGGCCCGCGCGAGATCGCGATAATCGCCGGTCTGGTTGCCGGCAAACACGTGCGCGCGCGGCGCGGCGCCCGGCATCGACGCGAAAACCTCGCGCCAGATCCCCACCAGTCCCATGAGCGCCAGATTGCCTTTGTGGCGCATGGCCAGCTTCTTGAGCGAGATCGCCTGCTGCGCGGGAGAGGCCACCGGCAGTTTTTCGGCCAGAGCCGCCCGCTGCATCAGCAGATCGTGAATCTTCTCATCGATCGCATCGAGCCTGGCCGGCGCGTCGGCAGCTGTTGTGGGTCGCGGGGGCATGGCCGGAGCTGTGAATACACCTTGCTGGCCGATGGGTTTAGTCGCTCAGGCCGGCCGGTCCTGAAGGGCCGGTATTGATAAGGGCGCGGGGGTGCAAAATCAAAGCAAACCGGCTCTGCGTTTGACAGCGCGGGCCATGGGCCTTAGCAAAACCGCCCTTGGTTGTGGCAGGAAACCCCGAACAGATGGCCGAGACCGGAAATCCCCAATTCCTGCGGCCAGTGACCGCAGCCGATGCGGATGTCGGCCAGGCCATGTCTTTCGGTCTGGACAGGCCGCTTGCGCTCGATTGCGGCAAGTTTCTTGCCCCGCTGACTGTCGCCTACATGACATACGGCAGACTCAACGCGACACACACCAATACCGTTCTGATCTGTCATGCCCTGACGCTTGATCAGTTCGTCGCCAGCGCCAATCCGATCACGGGAAAGCCCGGTTGGTGGGACATGATGGTCGGGCCGGGAAAACCGATCGACACGGAACGTTTCTTCGTCGTCTGCGCGAACGTGGTGGGGGGCTGCATGGGTACGACGGGTCCGGCCGAGACCTGTCCTGCCACCGGCAAGCCTTACGGCCTCGATTTTCCTCTGGTCACGATTCGCGACATGGTCCGGGCGCAAGCCATGCTTCTCGACGCGCTCGGTATCGAGAAAGTGCTGTGCGTCATCGGCGGCTCCATGGGCGGGATGCAGGTCCTGCAATGGGCCGCCGACTATCCCGACCGCGTCGTCTCCGCCGTGCCGATCGCCTGCGCGGCCCGCCATTCCGCTCAGAACATCGCCTTTCACGAAGTCGGCCGTCAGGCGATCATGGCGGATCCCGACTGGAAGGGCGGAACTTACCAGCTGCACGGGACGCAGCCCGCCAAGGGTCTCGCCGTCGCGCGCATGGCCGCGCACATCACCTACCTGTCGGAGACGGCGCTCCAGCGCAAGTTCGGCCGCAACCTGCAGAACCGAGATCAGATTTCGTTCGGATTCGGTCCCGACTTCCAGATCGAATCTTATCTGCACCATCAGGGCATGACATTCGTCGATCGCTTCGATGCCAATTCCTATCTCTACATCACGCGCGCCATGGACTATTTCGACCTGGCTGCCGAGCACGACGGCAAGCTGGCGCAAGCCTTCAGCGGCAGCAAGACGCGCTTCTGCATCATCTCCTTCACGAGCGACTGGCTTTTTCCGACGGTAGAGAACAAGCGCATCGCCCATGCGCTGAACGCTTCCGCGGCTACCGTCAGCTTCGTGGAGATCCAGACGGACCGAGGTCACGACGCGTTTCTCCTCGATGAGCCTGAAATGTTCGCTACGGTGCGCGGATTTCTGAACGCCGTCGCCGCCAAGGTGGGCGTATGAGCGCAGCGCTGAGGCCGGATCTGGCCGCCATCGCGGAAATGATCCCGTACGGTTCGCGCGTACTCGACGTCGGCTGCGGCGACGGCGCCCTGCTCGAGCATCTCGCTGCCAGCAAGAACGTCGATGGACGCGGCCTGGAGCTGTCGCAGCAGAATGTGAACGCCTGCGTGGCGCGCGGCCTCGCGGTCGTGCAAGGAGATGCCGACACCGACCTGGGCGAATATCCGACGGCGGCGTTCGACGTCGCGATCCTCAGCCAAACCATCCAGGCGACATTCGCGCCGCGCGACGTTCTCGGTCACCTTCTGCGGATCGGCCGACGCACGGTGATCTCGCTGCCGAATTTCGGGCACTGGCGCGTGCGCCTGGCACTCCTCGTCGACGGTCGCATGCCGCGCACGCCGGCCTTGGGTTATACCTGGTATGACACGCCCAACATCCATCTCTGTACAATTGCGGACTTTCTCGGCCTGGCGAGCGGGATGGGCGCTACGATCGAACGATCGTTGTCGCTGAGCGAGAACGGCCGCACGCAGCCGATGCGCGCGGCTGCGTGGGGACCGAATCTGTTCGCCAACGGCGCGATTTTTCTGCTCAAGGGTTCGGAGCAGACAAAAACGACCTCTTAGCCCGCCGACAGCAGCTCGAGCGCCTTCTTGTAGTGATATATGCCGAGCTTGTAGTAACCGAGCCGGCATGCTTCGGCGGCATCGCGACGTTCCTCGCTCGCCTTGTCGATGTTGGTCGACGTCGCGTTGGCACGGAACGCTGACTTCACCTGGTCCGCCATGTGAAGGCAGCCCGTCGAAGACGGCTCCTCGTCCTGCGCATAGGCCGCTGCGGTGCTCACCATCAGTCCCACCGCGAAAAGTGGAGCGGCAATCGATTGAAGCGTCATGAGTTCCTCCCAGATGCAGCCGGAGCGGCCGCGAATTCCTGAGTTAGGAACGGATCGTCGGTTTGAAAGGCAGTGCAGATCACCGTTTCGTGCTGAGCATGATCAGACGGTAATGCGCGATGCGATGCTCGCGAAAATTCCCGGCAAATCGCCGTCGGACGGGTCGCCGGCCGCTTGCGCATACGAGCTGCGCGGAATTCGCGCGGCGCTCACATTGTCGGGAGAAAAAAGTAGCGTCGCCGGTGACGCCAGTTTCACGATTGCAGATCGCCGGAAAAATTCGACACGCGCGCCGCAGGCGCCTCACGCACCGGAGTCCATTGCCGCTTGGTCTGAGCGATCGGGACGGGCGACGCGCCGTAAAAGGATTTTCCGGCCTCCACCAGATGGACACCGGACAAGCCGGGCAGAAGACGGCGCAGGATGCGCTCCCATGCGCTGCCAGACCGTACGAGCCGCCGTCCCCTCAGCGGCGGGAAGTAGAGCGCGCGATCCCAGCGCAGCGGTTCGAGGAGCGCGCTCCGCAGGAGACGGTCCAGTTCGCCGCGACTGAAGGGCCGCCCCAGCGCGAAAGGCGATCTCTCCAGCTGTGCCCACAGGCTCGCCCGGTTCGGTACGATCAACAGCAAGCGACCCTCCGGCGCGAGCACGCGCCAGAGCTGTCTGAGCAGAGGTCGCGCAGCGTCCGCCCCCTCCAGACCGTGCACGACCAAAATCCGGTCGAAGAACGCGTCCGGGAACGGCAAAGCGTCTTCATCGCAGAGGGTAGTGAGCGGCCGTTCCGGCGGCCAGGCCAGGACGCCTTGATGCGCGGGCATCACGGCGACGACGCGTTCGGCATCCGCGAGATAGGGCCGAAGATACGGTACGGCAAATCCGTAGCCCAGCAGACAATTCCCCCTGGCCGAGGGCCAAAGCAGGCGCAGCTGGCGGGAGATCATGCGCCGCGCCAATTGCCCGATGGGCGCCTCGTAGAAGTCCGCAAGGTCCGATGCGTCGAGTTGCATCCGCCCTGCGTAGCGCGACGCTGCGTCCGGTTCAACGCGCGACGGGTCGCTGTTAGGCTCGACGAATCCTCGAAAGGACTGATTTATGGCAGCGCTTGAGATCGCACTCGTCCCCTGCCTGAAGGACAATTACGCCTATCTGGTGCACGATTCCGAAGGCGGACTGACGGCGATTGTCGATCCGTCCGAACCCGATCCGGTACGCAAGGCGCTGGATGCGCGGGGCTGGAAGCTGACGCACATCCTCAACACACATCACCATTTCGACCATACGGGCGGAAACGTACCGTTGAAGGAGGCGACGGGCGCCCAGATCGTCGGACCCGGCAAAGACCGCGATCGCATTCCGGGCATTGATGTCGGCGTCGACGAGAGCACCAACTGGTCGTTCGGCGCCCGGACCGTTCGCGTACTCGAGATCCCGGCGCACACCAGAGCGCATATCGCGTTCGTCGTCGACGATGCGGCCTTCACCGGGGACACTCTCTTTGCGATGGGGTGCGGGCGGCTGTTCGAGGGCACGCCGGCGATGATGTGGAACAGCCTGAACAAGCTAATGCGCCTGCCGGATACGACGCGCATATTCTGCGGCCACGAATACACGCTGAACAACGGTCGCTTCGCGCTCTCGATCGAGCCCGAGAATGCTGCGCTGGTTGCACGCATGAAGGACGTCGAGCTGGCGCGGGCGCGAAATCAGCCGACGATTCCGACGACGCTGGCGCTTGAAAAGGCGACGAACCCCTTCCTGCGCCCGGATTCGCCCGAGATTCGCGCCTCGCTCGGCATGGCAGACGCCAACGACGTCGACGTGTTCGCCGAAATGCGCAAGCGCAAGGACACGTTCTGACCGTTATTTGCCGCTGTCGTCGGCGTCGGATTTCTTCTTGTCCTTGTCTTCGTCCGACGCGCCGCCGACAGTGTCGGCCACGCCCGTGACGACGTCGCCGGCGACATCGACGGTTGTCGAGACGACCGTGCTCGCTGCGTCGACACCGGCACTCGCCACGTCGACCGCCGCGCAACCGGAGACAAACGGGACGACCAGTCCAAGAACGGCAAGAGTCGAAATCACGCGCATAGGCGCCTCCGTGCGTGCGGGTGCATCGTGCCACAGACTTCGGCAATCGGCCATCGATATCCGCCCCACGACTTGGAGACACAGTAAGCAGCAGCTAGTCTGTTCCGACTCATGTCCCGCATCGAAACCGTCTTCGCCACCACCTTCTACCGGACGACGCTTCGTCGCGTGCGCAATGGCGCATTGAAAAAGGTCTGCCTCTCCATCGCCGCCGAGGACGGGGCCGGTCAACGCTGGTCGAAGGCGCACGCCTATCGCGGCTACACGTCGTACGCCTCTCTGGACGACCTGCCGACGCGCGCGCCGGAGTTTGCGGCGCTGCAATCTGAAATCGATCCGCACGTGCGCAAATTCGCCCGCCTGCTCGACTTCGAAACCGGTCGCAAGAAGCTGGAACTCGACAGCCTCTGGATCAACGTTCTTGAGACCGGAGGCGCGCATAGCGGCCACATACATCCACACGCGGTCATCAGCGGGACCTACTACGTCTCGACCCCGAAGGGAGCGAGCGCGATCCGCTTCGAAGACCCTCGTCTGCCCTTGATGATGGCGGCACCCGCGCGCAAGGACCGCGCGAGGCAGATCAATCGCAGCCACATAAGCGTCGCTCCCGCCGCCGGCACACTCCTCTTGTGGGAGAGCTGGCTGCGGCACGAAGTACCCGCTCACCAGGCCCGCACGCCGCGCATTTCGGTCAGCTTCAACTACAGCTAGAGCGCGGCGAGAAGTTCCTCGGCCTCGCGCCAATCCGCAACGATGCGTTCGGCGCCGGCCGCGCGCAATCGCTCCGTCATCGGTGCCGTCATGTGCCCGCCGCCGCCGAATCCCCAAACGCGCATGCCCGCAGCGCAGCCGGCGATCACGCCGTTCACGCTGTCTTCAATGACGAGGCACGTTCGAGGATCGGCCTTCAATGCTGCCGCGGCATGCAGGAAAAGATCAGGCGCGGGCTTGGCGTGCGCCACATGCTCGGCCGAATAGATGTGCGGCGCGAAATGGTCCCAAAGGCCGGTCTTGCGCAGCTTCACGCCAAGGCCGCGCGTGGTGCTGGAACTGGCGACCGCTTTTGCGTGCCGGATCGATGAAACCGCACGTAAGGCACCGGGGACTTCGGCCAGACGCTCCGCGACCGCTTTGCGCATCCCTTCGTTGATCGGGGTGCGAATTTCCTCGACGATCGAACGGCCGAGACGCGCGATGCCGTCGGCTTCGAGCGCCGCGAAGAATGCCTGGTCGCTCATTCCCATGAAGCGGGCGGTGAACTCGTGGCGGTCGTAATGCAAGCCGATCGCGCCGAGCACTTCGGTCTCGATCTCGTGGGCAAGAATTTCGCTGTCCACGAGGACACCGTCGCAATCGAAGATCACCGCGGAAATCATGGCACGAGTTAAACGGTTCGCGCGCCCAGGACCAGTCAAGAAAGATTTCCGATTTTAACTGGCGAATTCGAGCGCAATGGCCGAGAAGTGCAGCCCGGCAGCGATGAGCACGAAGGCGTGCCAGATCGCCTTGTGATACGGAATCCGCTCGATCACGTAAAAAGCGACGCCCGCCGAATAGACGATCCCGCCGGCCATCAGCAGCCAGAAGTCCGTCGCGCCCATGGACTCGTGCAGAGGCTGGATGACCGTCACGATTGCCCAGCCCATGGCGAGATAGAGCGCCAGGCTGAGAATCTCGAAGCGGCGCGGAAAGAGCACCTTCATGGCGACCCCGAAGCTCGCGCTGAGCCAGATCGCGGTCAGGATCATGCTGCCGTACGGCGCGCCCAACCGGTTCATGGCGAACGGCGTGTAGGTCGCCGCGATCATGATGAAAATTGCGGAGTGATCGAGGCGCCGCAGGATTCCTTTTGACGGTCCGTGCGGCGCCAGATTGTAAGCGGCCGAAGCCGAGATCATGGCGAGAAGGCCAGCGCAGTAGACGAAAACGCTGACAGCGGCGGGCAGCCCGGTGACGCGCCAGAGAAGCCACAGGCTCGCATTGATCGCGAACAGCACGCCGACGACATGGACGGCGGCGTCGGCGCGGTGCTCGAGCTGCGAGTAGATCCGTTCGGCTTTGGCGATGATCGTCATGGCTGTCTCATATGCGAAGCGTTCCCGACACTGACGTCTCGAATCCGCGAAGTCGATTTCGGGAATCTTCCCATAGGGTCTTTACTGAGGCATGAACCGCTTGTTTCGAATTCGTTCAGCTTCGATGCGCCGGCAGGCTCGCCGGATGCGCCGGCCGCTCCCCGGATTTGCGCGAGACCGGGCGAAGCGCTTGAATGAAGGGGCTTTCTGCTGGCCCGAGATGATCCCTCTTGCACGTTTGGCCGCTGCCTCCCTCGTCCTGGCATCCCCCGCCGCGGCCGCGACGTTCGGCGCCCCGCCCCCAGGGCTCGACGCCAGGCTCGACCATCTGGTCCGTGCCTATCCGATGTTCCTCGCCGGGCATAGCGGCAACTGGCTGCTTTTGAAAGACGGGCGCCGGTACGCCATTTCGGACGGACGTACCGACAAGTCATTCGATGAAATGATCGCGCGTCCGGATATCGACGACATGTTCTACCGCGCCTATCCGGCGGGCGCGGCGCCCGGTGCGCCCGCGAAGGACTTCGATCCGGGCCGCGTGCGCCTCGAGCCGCTGTTCGATGCGATGTACGGCGATTGCGCGCGCGGCGAAGTGAAATCCAGGCTGCGCAGTATCGCCTGGCTCCCGCGCCACCATGGCGGCAGCGTCGAGATCACAAGCGTCAATGGCGTGGACAAGGCGCTGGAGGCGGTGGTGCGCGAGCTCGATGCCCTGCCCTCCCGGTACATCCGTTATCTCGTGCCGAATTCGGGAACCTATAATTGCCGCGACGTGGCGGGTTCGCGATCGCGCTCTGCGCACGCTTGGGGCATCGCCATCGACATCGATAGCGCGCAGTCGGACTATTGGTTGTGGTCGACGCGGCACGGCAACGAGCCGGTCTGGCGCAACCGGATCCCGATCGAGATCGTGCGAATCTTCGAGAAGCACGGCTTCATCTGGGGCGGCGCCTGGTATCACTACGACACCATGCATTTCGAATATCGCCCCGAACTGTTGCCCTGATCAGGGCAAGAGGGTCACGATCACATAGTCGCCGTGATGTTCGCTGCGATAGACGTCGACATGGATGGAGACTTCCCGGTTGACGATGGTGCGCAGCACGCCGGGATCGGACGTGCCTTCGTTCAACAGCCGCTCCAAGAGGGCCCGGTTGTTGACGTTGTCGAAGTAATTGTCGTTCTCGTCGCCTTCGTCCTGCAGATTGAACTTGTGGAAGTTGGCGCGGTCCTGGCGGATGATGGCCGCCGCCGACGTCAGCCTCGTGCCGTAGGAATTGTAATGATCGGCGCGGCTGAGGAAGGCGTTGTAGCTTTCGATGAGCTCGTCGGCGAAGGCCGGCGTGGCGGTGAAAAGCGCGGCGAATGCCAGCGCCAGAACGGATTTGACGGCCATCTCGCGATCCCCAGATTGGATGGTGCCCGATCATGATCCCGCCCGCCCGGATGCGCAACGCGCGCCGGCCGCGCCGGAGCAATGTCGCCGCGCGGCGTTTTGGGCTAACGTGCCGCGACTGAGGGACGACTCGATGGACCAGGACGACCTGCCGCCCAAGCCGGCGAACGATTCGGCGAACGACGACACCAGCTTCAGCGGCGCTTTGGGCATGACCGTCGCGGGCGTGGCCTGGGTGGCGCTGTTCGCGGCGGTGGGCGCGCTCGTGCTCTGGCTGCTCGTGCGCTGGTTCGGCTGAACCGCGGCACGGTAAGTCCTCCCGCCCGCCTATTTTGCTGCACTGCGTCCGGCGTAGCATCCCCCGCGACTCGGTCTGCCGCGGGAGGGCACCATGAATTTCGGGAATTTCGCCTCGGTTGAAATGCAGATGCTCTGGTTGAGCGTCGTGTTGGGACTTGCGCAGCTTGTCCTCGCCGTTCTCTTCAGCCTGTCGGCGCGCGGCCTGCCCTGGGGCGCGGGCAATCGCGACGAGCCGGCGCCGCCCATGGGCAAGATGGGCGGACGCGTCGAGCGGGCGTTCCGGAATTTCCTCGAGACGTTCGTCTTCTTTGCCGCCGCCGTGCTGATGATCAACGCGATGGGCAAGCACACGGCGAGCTCGGCGCTCGGCGCGCAGATCTATTTCTGGTCGCGTCTCGCTTATCTCCCCGTCTATGCGCTCGGCATTCCGTTCCTGCGCACCGCGCTGTGGATCGCATCGATCGTCGGCATCGGCATGGTCATGCGCGGCATCTATCCGGGCATGTGAGCGGTGGCGGGCCTCGGCGCGCTGCGCAAGGAGGCCGCGGCCTGCACGCGCTGCGGCCTCTACCGGCACGCGACGCAGACCGTCTTCGGCGAAGGGCCGGCCCATGCGACGTTCGTCCTGGTCGGCGAGGCGCCGGGCGACCAGGAAGACATCACCGGCAAGCCCTTCGTCGGGCCGGCGGGAAAAGTACTCGACCGCGCGCTGGCCGACGCCGGCATCGACCGTGCCAGGGTGTACGTCACCAACGCGGTCAAGCATTTCAAGTTCGAGCGGCGCGGCAAGCGCCGGATCCACGCCAAACCCGATGCCGGCGAGATCGCCGCCTGCCGCGTCTGGCTCGAGCGCGAGTTCGAGGCCATCGCGCCCGCATTCGCCGTGGCGCTCGGCGCGACCGCGGCGCAGGCGCTGACCGGACGCGCCGTGACCATCGGGCGGATGCGCGGGCGCGAGACGGAACTTCTCGGCGTGCGCGGGCTGATCACGGTGCATCCGTCCTACCTGCTGCGCCTGCCCGACGAAGCGGCGAAGGCGGCCGAGTACAAGCGCTTCGTCGCCGACCTGGCGCTCGCCCGCAAACTCGCCGGCTGACGGGATTGGTCCTCGATGGCCTCATCCTTCGACAAGCTCAGGATGAGGTTGTTTTCGTGCCGTCCCCTCATCCCGAGCCTGCCGAGGGACGACGAACCACGAAAAAGGCGGCAGTCCCGAATAATCAGTCTACTGACTAAATCCGATCCTCCCGCCTGGTTCCTGAGCTACGCGGCCGGCAGGCAGAAGGCCGGCCGGCCAACCACAAGCACCCTCGCTGTCACCGCCGCGGTCTTTGCGGATTCCGGCCGCCGCGCTTTGCCTTGGCCTGCGCAGGCGACACCGGGCCGCAAGGGTGCGCACGAGCTCGCACCCGGACCTGTCTGGTCTCGCGTTATCTAGAAGGGCTCACCCGAGGCTCCGCCAGCGTTTCCCGGCAGAGATGGGAG
>DATJZB010000074.1:0-20759 GCA_035499335.1 Rhizomicrobium sp.
TGCCTGCCAGGTGCCTGGACCAGGGCGGGCGTCACGCGAGCGGCGCCCGCCTTTTTTTGTCGCCATTGCAAACGAAAGAAAGGATGACCATCTCCACCGCATGTCCGAAACGCGGATCATTCCCTGCCCTCATTGCGACACGCTGAACCGCGTGCCGGTAGAGCGGCACGCCGACCAGGGCGTCTGCGGGCGTTGTCACCAGCCGCTGTTCGAAGGCCATCCGGTGGCGCTCACCGCGGCGCGTTTCGACCGCCATGCCAGCGCGCAGCTTCCCCTGCTCGTCGATTTCTGGGCCGAGTGGTGCGGGCCCTGCCGGACGATGGCGCCGGTGTTCGAAAAGGCCGCGCAGGAATTCGAGCCGCGCGCGCGTTTCGCCAAGGTGGATTCCGACGCAGAAGGCACGCTCGCGGCGCGCTTCAACATCCGCTCGATCCCGACGCTGGTGATGCTGCACCGCGGACGCGAATTGGCGCGGCTTTCCGGCGCGCTGCCGCCGGCCGAACTGCACCGCTGGATCGAGTCGCATTTGCCGGCGTGAGGGCGTGTTCCTGGAAAGTCTCCTCATGCTGAGCCCGTCGAAGCATGAGCCTGTCGAGGCATGAGCCTTTCGAGGCACGCACCCTCATCCTTCGACAAGCTCAGGATGAGGGTTATTGGAAAATCTCCTCATCCCGAGCTTGTCGAGGGACGAGCCTGTCGAGAGACGAGACGTCGCTAGCGCCAATGATCGAGTTCGATCCACCAGTCGCCGTCGAGATTTTTCTCGAAGGAGGCGATGCGCACGCGGCGATCGAGATAGGTGTTGAGATCCTTGGCCGGCGGTTCCTTGACCTCGATGATGCGGAACAGCGGCGGACCGTAGCGGTATTTCTTGTAGCTCGCGCTCTGGTCGACGCCCGAGGACCAGACCTCGATCCAGAGCTGGCAGCCGCGCAGATATTTGACGCTGCGCGCGCCGAGCAGGTCGAGTTCGGCGATGAAGTGCTTTTCCGTGGCCGCCGGAATCTGCGGTTGCGTCCATGCCGGATCGCGGTTGATGGTGAGGTCGAAGCGCAGCTTGCAGAGTTCGGTGCGCAAGGTCTCGAACGCCTGGCGCTTGGCGAGGAACGTCTCGCGCATGACCTTGTCGCTCGGCGCGTCCTTGCCGCAACCGGCGAGCGCGAAGGCGAGAAGCGCGAAGAGGATAGCCGGCGCGAGCCTCATTCCGGCAGCGCGGCCTTGACCGTGAAACCGATGTAGCGATGCGCGATGAGCATGACAAATCCGCCGACGCCGACGCCGCACCATGCGGCGGTCGCTTCGCCGGCTACCCTATAATATGTCCGAGAGCGTGCAACCGGCGGCGCGGGCCGGGCCCGCGCCGGGTCGGTCAGGTGTGCGCCGTCGGCGCCACCTTCGTGAAGCCGCCCAGCTGGCAAACCTCGTGCGAACGCAGGATGCGAATCGTCTGGTGGTCGCCGCTGCACAATTCGTCGTAGTGCAGGACGTAGACGAAGCCGTCCCACTTCAGTCCGGGGCAGGCATTCGCGAGGTCGTTGCGGTAGACGGTTCCGTCCTTCATGCGAAAGAGGATCGTCTTGGCGTCCACGACGTGCGTGCTGTCGATGTAATAGGTCTTCAGGCAAACATTCTCGCCGCCCGCGGGCGCTGCCAGAACGGGCGTGATGCTCATCGCGGCGGCCGCCGTCAAAGCGGCCAGTCTTGCGATCGTTTTCATGGTTTCCTCCGAAACGTCGCCCCAACGCGGGCATATTCGCCCAAGTCCGGGGCGGCGACAACCGCGCAAGGACGCAATCCTGCCCCGCGGCTTGACTTATCACGCAACATTGACAGATGGTCCGCCCGCTCTTCCGTATGGAGATAACACCATGTCTGCCGCTTCCCCGATTCACATCACCCTGCCGGACGGCAAGACAAGGGAATTCCCGAAAGGCGTCACGGGCGCGGAGATCGCGCAATCGATCGGACCCGGTCTCGCCAAGGCGGCGCTGATCCTCGAAGTCGACGGCGCGCAGTGGGATTTGTTCCGTCCCATCGAGCGCGACGCCAAGATTCGCATTGTCACCCGCAAGGATCCCGAGGCGCTGGAGCTGATCCGCCACGACGCGGCACACGTGCTCGCCATGGCGGTGCAGGACCTCTATCCCGGCACGCAGGTGACCATCGGCCCGGCGATCGAGGACGGCTTCTACTACGACTTTGCGCGCAAGGAACCGTTCACGCCCGAGGATCTGCCCAGGATCGAAGCGAAGATGCATGAGATCGTGAAGGCGGCGCTGCCCACCGCGCGCGAAGTGTGGCCGCGCGAGAAGGCGATCCAGCACTTCAAGGACATTGGCGAGACCTACAAGGCCGAGCTGATCGAGAGCATTCCCGCCGGCGAAGAGGTGTCGATCTATTACCACGGCAACTGGCACGACCTCTGCCGCGGCCCGCATTTCGCGGACACGTCCAAGATCGGCGACGCTTTCAAGCTGACCAAGATCTCCGGCGCCTATTGGCGCGGCGACGCCAAGAACGCGCAGCTTCAGCGCATCTACGGCACCGCCTGGCGCGACAAGAAGGAATTGGAGGATCACCTCCACCGTCTGGAAGAAATGGAAAAGCGCGACCATCGCAAGATCGGCCGCGATCTCGAGCTGTTCACCTTCTCGCCCGACGTCGGGGCGGGGCTCCCGCTGTGGATGCCGAACGGCATGGTGATCCGCCAGGAGCTCGAATTCCTCGCCACGCAGGAAGAACGCAAGGACGGCTATCGGCGGGTGTCGACTCCGGAGATCACCAAGGAGGCGCTCTACATCCGCTCGCGCCATCTGCTCTACTACAAGGAGGACATGTACTCGCCGATCGATATCGAGGGCGAGAACTACTACCTCAAGCCGATGAATTGTCCGCATCACCATATGATTTACCTGGCGACGCGGCACTCCTATCGCGAGCTGCCCCTGCGGCTCGCCGAGTACGGCCACTGCTATCGCTATGAAGCGTCGGGCGGGCTTTCCGGACTGATGCGCGTGCGAGGATTCGCGCAGAACGATGCCCACATCTACTGCCGTCACGACCAGGCGCAGGAAGAATTCGTCCGCGTCATGCGCCTGCATGCGCGCTACTACGACCTGATGGGCATCAAGGACTACTATATGCGCCTGTCGCTGCCCGATCTCACGAAGAAGCACAATTTCGTGGACGAGCCGGAGAAGTGGCGCGCCGCCGGCGAGATCATCCGCGCGGCGATGAAGGAGACGGGTTATCCGTTCGTCGAGTCGGAGGGAGAAGCCGCGTTCTACGGTCCCAAGGTGGACTTCATGATCAAGAGCGTGATCGGGACGGAATATGCGATCTCGACCAACCAGCTCGACTTCATGGCGACGCAAACCTTCAACCTCAACTATATCGGCGAGGACGGGCACGAGCATCCGGTCTACGTCATTCATCGTGCGCCGCTCGGCAGCCACGAGCGCTTCACCGCCTTCCTCATCGAGCACTATGCGGGCGCGTTCCCGACCTGGCTGGCGCCCATCCAGGCCCGTGTCATTCCGATCAGCGAGAAGGCCGTCGGCTACGCCCACAAGGTGGTGGACGCGCTCTTCCAGACCCCGGTCGTGAACGGCACAACGGGATTGCGGGTCGATATCGACCTCGCGAACGAGCGCATGCAGAAGAAGATTCGCGACGCGCAGCTGCAGAAAATTCCCTACATGCTCGTCGTGGGCGAGCGTGAGGCGGCCGAGGGAAAGGTCGCGGTCCGGCTGCGGTCCGGCAAGGACCTGGGTCCGATGCCGCTGCAAACTGTCATAGATCGGATCAAAAAGGAGGCAGAATCCCGGGTGGATGTGGCCGAATAGCCCTTGCCAATCCGTTCGCGCCTCCTATTCTAAAGACGTCGGCAGTCGCTCCCGCGACGCATAGAGGACATTTGCCCACGGCCCAGATCCGAACCCGGTTTTGCGAGGCATAGGCAAGGTCCTCGCAAGATGCGTATTCGCGCGAGTTCAAAACAGGAGAGAGAGTCATAGTACCCAGACGTTTCCAGCAGCCCGAAAAGGCACCAGCCAAGGACGGGCCCAGAGTGAATGAGGAGATATTCTCGCGCACCATCCTTCTGATCGGAGATGACGGCCACAAATACGGCCCGATCGGCATCGATGAGGCCCGCGCCATTGCCGAAGAAAAAGGCTTCGACCTGGTCGAGGTTTCGCCGGAAGCGAAACCACCCGTGGTCAAGCTCATGGACTACGGCAAGTACAAATACGAACAGCAGAAGAAGGCCGCCGAGGCCCGCAAGAAGCAGAAGGTCATCGAGATCAAAGAGATCAAGATGCGCCCGACGATCGACGACCACGACTACGACACCAAGATGAAGGCGATGCGTCGCTTCTTCGATGAGGGCGACAAGGTCAAGGTCACGCTGCGCTTCCGCGGCCGCGAGATGGCGCACCAGAATCTCGGCATGGAGTTGCTCAATCGCGTCCACAAGGACGTGGAACCCGTCGCCAAGATGGAGCAGTGGCCGAAGATGGAAGGTCGCCAGATGATGATGGTGCTGGCGCCGCGGTGACGCGGGCAGCTTCCCGGATATGCGGGCGCCGGTAGCGAAGGCTGCCGGCGCCTTTTTCACGTCAAAAGGCCGGAGAGCGTGCGATGAGGGACCTGCCGTTCCTGATGTTTCAGGGAAAGTGCGAGGAAGCGCTCGCTCTGTACACGACCGTCATCCCTCAAAGCCGGATCATCGATACCTCACGGCGCGACTCTGAGGCGGCCGCAAATTCGCGTGGGTCAATGACCGCTATGGTGTTTCGTGGCAGTTGAATTTGGTCTGACGGCACGCGGCTAGTGCCAGGCCACTTAGTTGGCCGGCGACGTTAGGTCCGGTTCCGACGCTTTCGTCGCATCGGGCCGTGCCCGACCAAGCGCGAATCCTGATATCGATTTGTACACGACGGTGCCGTCCTGCGGGCGACGTTCAGCGTCGGCGGGCTAACCGTCAAGTGAATCGACAGCGCCGTCGCCCACGCCGTCAACTTCACCCCCTCATTCTCTTTCTTCGTCGAATGCGAATCCGAAGCGCAGATCGACGAAATCGCGACGGCTCTAGGCGAAGGCGGCAAAATGCTCATGCCGCTCGGCGCATACGGATTCAGCTGCAAATTCGCGTGGGTCAATGGCCGCTATGGTGTTTCGTGGCAGTTGAATTTGGTCTGATGGCACGCGGCTAGTGCCAGGCCGCTCGGTTGGCTGGCGTCGTTAGGTCCGGTTCCGACGCTTTCGTCGCATCGGGCCGTGCCCGACCAAGCGCGAATCCTGATAGCGATTTGTACACGACGGTGCCGTCCTCGACGAAAAGCGTCATCTGCGGCAGCGCATTTTCGCCGGCCCTGGCCGCGCCGATGCCGAGTGCCGAAAGCAGGCCTCCGCCGTTCCGCGGATTCATGTCGTCGGTCGCCCGCACGATCAAAACCGTGCAACGGTCTTCGGCTGCCATGCACGACCTGACCGCTGACTCGAGATGGTCGAACTGCACGGAGTCTCGCGGCATGAATCGTTCCATCACACCGAGATAAGTCAGCGTTCTGGCGTTCGCGGCTGCCGCGTCCAGGCCGAACTGCGGGAATTGCGAGACGCGCGTCAGACCCGGCCGGATGCGCGTATACGCACTCGCAAGGTCGGCACGCGTGAGCGTAGCGCTTGTCGAAGTGGCGGTGTGCCGCGGCAAAAGCATAAGCGAGCCGCACCCCAGAAGCGCAATCGCCCCGAGCGTGCACACCATCGTTGCTGCTTGGCGCAGTGCTCCCCCGCGCCCACCGTCCGACATCGACCCCACCCGAACCCGACACGACCTGGAAAGCTAAACAGCTTTCCGTCGCCGTGAGAAGCTTCATGGGCCAATCGTCTAGGCGTAGCGCGTCACGGATTTGCGACGGCGCGACAACAGTCCGCAATCGTCGCGACATCGCAATTCGCACCGGTCAGGACGATCGCGATAACCTTGTTTTTCAAGTCAATCCGCCGCGCGAGAAGTGCGGCCAGCGCCGCAACTCCGCCTGGTTCGACGACGAGCTTCAGACGCTGCGCGGCATAACTTACAGCAATTCGCAGTTCGTCATCCGACACGGCCACCGCACTGACGGACAGCTCTTGCGCCAGCGCGAAGGGAATCTTTCCCGGCATCGGCGCCATCAGCGAGTCCGCAATCGAGGGCGGCCCACCCTGTGCCGGCTTCCGTTCTCCTGCCACGAGCGACATGCCCATTCCGTCGAACCGTTGGGGTTCGACCGCGATCATCCTGGTCTGGGGGCTCGCGCCTGAGAGCGCCAGCGCTACGCCGGTGGTGAGCCCCCCGCCGCCGCAAGGGGCCAGCACCGCGTCCAGCGTCAGGCCGCGCGCACCGGTGTCGGAAACGATTTCAAGTCCCGTCGTTCCCTGCCCTGCAACGACCATCGCATTGTCGAACGGTTCGATCATGGTCGCGCCCGCTCGTTCCACGATCTGGCGCGCGATCGACTCGCGGTCGTCCTTCGCGCGGTCGTAGAAGACCACTTTCGCGCCGTATCGCCGAGTTCCTGCGATTTTCGGCGCCGGAGCGTCGCTCGGCATGACGATGGTTGCTGGAATACCGAACAAGCCCGCGGCCGCCGCGACGCCCTGGGCGTGATTTCCGGAGGAAAACGCGACGACACCGTTCGGACGCACCCGTTCCGGTATCTCTAGGATGGCATTGAGTGCGCCGCGAAACTTGAACGATCCCGTTCTTTGCAGCGTTTCGAGCTTGAGTAGGACCGTCGCGCCGACGCGCGCGGAAAGCTCCGGACTTTCGTGCAACGGCGTTCTTACGGCCCACGGGGCTATGCGTAAAGCGGCCGCCTGGACATCGGAGTACTCAGGGACAGTGATCGTCATCGATTCCCCGGGAATGAGGCGTTGGTCAGTTTAGAACGATTTCCGCGGCGAGGCCTACGCGATTGACGCGCCAGTCTGCGTCGGCCGCACATATCGCCGCACCGGTGTCAGTGCAAAAAAAGGAATTGTCACGATTCTTGGGCTCGGACTAAGGTCCGGCGACGCCTATCCGGACGACGAGCGCCCATCCTGGTTTCCGTCCCAAGTGTAATGCGAGATATTGAATGCTGAGGATTTATCTGCGGCAAAACGGCGGGCTGAAGGGCATCAATCTCCCGTCCGCAGACACTATTCCGGCTGAAGCGATCTGGATCGACCTTCTCGAGCCAACGGACGAAGAGCGCCACAAAGTCAATGCGCTGCTCGGAATCGAAATGCCGACGCGCGAAGACATGGAGGAAATCGAAATATCGAGTCGTCTCTATCAGGAAAACGGCGCGGTCTTCCTCACTGGGCTCGTCCTCTCGAACGCCGACACGCAGGCGCCGAGCGCGGACGTTGTGAGCTTCGTTTTGACCGAAGCGAATCTTGTCACCATACGGTACATCGATCCGCAGCCCTTCAAAACTTTCGCCGCGCGCTGTGAACGCGGTTCGCCGATCGTCGCCCGGCCCGAGATGGTGCTCATGTCTCTTCTCGACGTGATCATCGACCGCATGGCCGACATACTCGAACGCGCGGGCGCCGAAGTTGAGACGATTTCGCACGACATTTTCCAGCCTTCCCAAGGCGCGACGTTGCAGTCGAAGGATTTCCAGGACGTGCTTCGCCGCCTGGGCAGGAAGCACGATTTGCTCGGAAAAATGCGCGAAAGCCTGCTCAGCTTCAGTCGCGTGCTCTCATTCCTGTCGTCGGTGGTGGACGGAAAATCGAACAAGGACGTGCGCACGCACGTCAAGACGTTGGCGCGGGACGTTCAGTCGCTCCAGGACCACACGTCTTTTCTGGGTGGAAAGCTCAACTACTTGCTGGACGCGACGCTCGGTCTCATCAATATCGATCAGAATAACATCATCAAGATAATGTCCGTCGCGGCGATCGTGTTCCTTCCGCCGACGCTCTTCGCCTCGATCTGGGGGATGAACTTCCACTTCATGCCGGAACTGGGTGCAGAAGTCGGATATCCGATTGCGCTCGTCGTCATCGTCATATCCGGTATTCTTCCCTACGCGTTCTTCAAACGACGCGGATGGCTGTAGAGTGACGCCATGCACCACACAAGCCGGGGCATCGCGCTAAAAGTCGGCGCAACGCTCGCATTTTCGCTTCAGTATGTCTGCATCAAGCTGGCCGGGGACGTTCCGGTCGGCGAAGTCGTCTTCTTTCGCGCGTTCTTCGCGCTGATCCCGCTGCTGGCGCTGTCCTTGAATACGGTCGGCCCGGGACAGATGCTGCGGACCGATCGCCCGTGGCTCCACATCGTCCGCTCAATCGTTGGCGTCTCCAGCATGTTTCTGAATTTTGCGGCGCTGAAACTGCTTCCGCTCGCCGACATTACGGCATTCGGATTCGTCCAACCCATCTTCGCAGTCGTCCTCGCTGCGATCGCTCTGAAGGAGGTCATCGGCCCGTTCCGCGGAACCGCGGTCGTCGTCGGGTTCGCCGGCGTCATGCTGATGATCCAGCCGCACGGCGGCCTTCTGGAGATCGTGCGTCATGGTTTTTCGGCCGGCGCGGGCCTGGCGCTTACGGGCGCGCTTTGTTCGGCGTTCGTCGTGATCTACATCCGACAAATGAGCGCGACAGAAAAAAGCGAGACGATCGTCTTCTACTTCATGTCGATCTGCGCCGTCGTCGGCGCGGCGACGATGATCTGGTGGAGGGTTCCGCTGAGTCTGGCGAGCGCATCATGGCTGATCGTTTGCGGTCTGTTCGGCGGCATTGGCCAGATCACGATGACCTTCAGCTATCGCTATGCCGAACCATCGCTTCTGGCGCCGTTCGACTATTCGTCCATGATTTGGGCCGTTGCGTTCGGATTCCTCATATTTGGCGAGGTCCCCGCTCTGCTCGTTCTTTCGGGCGCCGCCGTCGTCACAGCCGCGGGAGTATTCATCGCCGTGCGGGAGCATCGCCTCGGGCGCGAGCTGGCGTCACGGGTCGAATCCGTCTAGCGGCGAGCCAGCTGGTCCAATTCGCAGACGAAATCGTCCCCAAAATAGTAGCGGAGTTCTTCCCGAACTCCGTCGTAGAGCGTCGGGCCGTTGCCGCCGCAGACAAGGCTGCCATCGGCGATCTCCGAGCTCGGCACCAGCACTCCGTTCTCGAAAGTGAGCGGAAACAGGATGCTCACAAGAGGTTTTAGAGCATGATAGTCGAGATTCTTCTCGAAACAGTAGGCGTGAATGATACAACCGCGCCCGCCGCGCGCTGCGAAGACGCACTTGCCGCCTCGGACTTGCGTCCGCAGATAGCCGCCGGTCGGAAATTCCAGATCAGTTTCGGGTGCCGTGGAGAACCAATTCTCCCTTGGAACGCCCACCCGTGCTTCAAACTCGGGCCCGAGCGCTATCAGCCGTTCGGCATTGCCGACGTCGATGTCGACGCCGTGATTGCAACATTGGTCATTGCAGAAACCGCACGCCATGCAGCGCATGAAGTAGCGCCGCGAGAAAATCGCGGGATCGACGGCGTGAATGGCGGGCGCACCAAAACGGCAGATGTGCGTTCGCGAAAGCCCGATCGTACTCAACGTCGGTACCATGCCGCTTCCAGGATCCGCTCGATCAGCTGATCGTAGCTGAGTCCGAACTGTGCCGCCGCTGCCGCGAAGCCGGCATCGGGCGCGATACCAGGATTCGTGTTGATTTCGAGAACCAGCGGACGCCCGTCGGCGGCGACGCGAAAATCGACCCGCGCATATCCCGTCAGGTCGAAGATTTCCCAGCAGCGCTCGCACATGCGCTTCAGCGCGGCCGCCAGTTCCGGCTCCCGCGTCTCGACACCGAAGTGCCGGACCGTCTGCACCGATTCGAACGATGCATCGTCCCACTTTGCGGTGTAGCCGACGATCCGCGGTCGATCCGCAGGCCAGGCCTCAAACACCATCTCGGCCATGGGCAATACCAACGGTCCGTTCGGACCCTGGAGCACGGCGATGTTGAACTCTCGGCCGTCGATGAACTCCTCTGCAAACCACTTACCGCCGAATTTCTTGTAGCAGTCGGACGCGCGGGTTTTGATCTTCTCTATTCCCTTGACGACGCAACCGTCGTCCAAACCGTGGGACGCGTCCTCCAGCGACGACTTGACGATGTAGGTAGCGTCTTGCAAGCCGCTCCACTCCGGCGGCTCCGCCCAGCCCGGTGTCGGCACGCCCGCATCCAACAGCTTTCGCTTGGTCGAGGGCTTGTCGTTGGTCATGGCCATTGCCGCTTCTTCGGCGCCGGTAAAGACCGCTCCATATTCAAAGAGCATTTTGGGCGCGACGGGGGCGTGTTGGCCAAGGCCGTCGACGCCTTCAACGAGATTGAACACGACATCCGCATGGGCACCGTCCATCAACTTCCGGAAACGCTCCGGGTCCGTCGTAAACGGGGCGAGTTCGACCTGATGACGGTTTGCCTTGAGCGCGGCGGCCACGGCATCGGCGGCAATGAGTGTGTCGAGCTCGTCGGGAGGCGCGTCGGGCGCGACATCCGAGTGGAGAACAAGAACCTTCATTTAGGCGCATTTTTATTGCGAAGTTCGGGATGACGGCGGAAAAACGAGTTCATGATTTTCCCGATCAGCTCCTGGTACGACACGCCTTCGCGCGTCGCGATGAAGCACATATCCGAATAGTCGGGACGCAATCCGGCGAGAGGATTGACTTCGATGAAGTGCGGGGCGCCTCTTTCGTCGCAGCGGATGTCGATGCGCCCGCCGTCGCGACAGCGCAGCGCGCGCCACGCCGCGAGCGCGACATCGCCCGCCGCCTTGGCATCGGCGGGCGGCGCACCCACGATGTCGACTTTGTCCTCCCAGCGCTCCTTGTTCTCATATCCGTAACCGTCGCCGACATAGTTGGATTTCTTGACAATCTCGCTGACGCCAAGCACGGCGGCATCGGCGCCGGTGCCTGTGATCGCAACCGTGAATTCACGGCCCGGCAGGAACGTCTCGACGAGAACGGGCTGCCGAAATTTCTCCAGAAGGGCGACTGCCGTGCACCTCATCGCCGCCGCAT
This sequence comes from Rhizomicrobium sp., assembly GCA_035499335.1. Classification (GTDB taxonomy): domain Bacteria; phylum Pseudomonadota; class Alphaproteobacteria; order Micropepsales; family Micropepsaceae; genus Rhizomicrobium. Next base: position 11,066 of record DATJZB010000074.1, read on the forward strand.
TCTCTACTTTGGAGTTCGCGTCGACACCCTTCCCGGAACCTTCGGCCAGCGGCTTGAGAAAGAGCGGATAGGGAAGCCTGATGGCCTGAATGTCATCGACGGTTTCGATGACGGCAAAGTCGGGCGTCGGTACGCCGCAGTCGCGAACGACCCGCTTGCAAATGGCTTTGTCGAGCGTGAGCGCCATCGTGAGCGGATCCGAAAAGACATAGGGGATGTCGTAGGTCTCGAGAATCGCGGGCACCTGGGCTTCGCGCGAAACACCTTTCAGTCCTTCGCAGAAATTGAACACCGCATCCCAGCGATCTCCGGCGGCCAGTCTGGCGACCAACCGCTTCGCGCTGCCGATGCGGTCGGGAGCATGACCCAGTCCCGACAGCGCATCGCAAATCGACGCGATAGTGACTTCGCTGTCGAACTCCGCGGTCTCCTCCTCGCTGTAGCCCATGGCAAGGTAGTCCGACCGGAGGTCATAGGTGACCCCGATGCGCATGCCCACGCGTCCTTTGCTTACTCGACCGCCAGCCGGGCCATCTTGCCACGTCCCAACGTGCCGCCGGGATCGGGGTAGCGATAGACGTCACCCTCGAAATTCCGCAATAAGAGGTCGTTTCCGTCGCGACCCACGACGAAGTCCGGCGCAATCTGGATCTTGCCGCCGCCGCCCGGTGCATCGACGGCAAAGATGGGCGTCGCATAGCCGGTCGTGTGACCGCGCAGCCCCTGGATGATTTCCAGACCCTTGTCGACCGTCGTCCGGAAGTGGGCCGAGCCGCGGATGGGATCGCATTGATAGAGGTAGTATGGCCGCACGCGCCGCTTCAGAAGTCCCTGCATGAGGGGCTTCATGACGGCGATATCGTCGTTGATGCCCTTCATCAGCACGGTCTGGCTTCCCAGCGGAATGCCGGCGTCGGCAAGGCGCGCGGTGGATTCCGTCACCTCCGCGGTCAGTTCCTTGGGGTGCGTAAAGTGGATGCTCATCCAGAGCGGGTGGTGTTTCTTCAGGACGGCGACGAGATTTTTCGTAACGCGCTGCGGCAGGACCACCGGCACCTTTGTGCCGATCCTCAGGAATTCGATGTGCTTGATTGCGCGGAGCCGGCCCAGCAGCCAGTCCAACTTGTCGTCCCCGAGCGTCAGCGGGTCACCGCCCGAGAGCAGCACGTCGCGAACTTCCGTGTGCGCCTGAAGATAGACAAGCGCCTGTTCCCATTGCCGGGTAGAGAACTGGTACTCGCCGCCGGGGTTGCCGACCACCCGGGCCCTCGTGCAATAGCGGCAGTAGGTTGAGCAGGTGCCTGTCGTCAGGAACAGAACGCGATCGGGGTAGCGATGGACGATGCCTGGAACGGCGGTGTCGTGATCCTCGGCCAGTGGGTCGTCCTCTTCTCCCGGCGCCCGGAGATATTCGTCCCCCGTCATGATGTGCGTGCGGCGCAAGGGCTCGCGCGCGTCTTTCAGGTCCATGAGGCTGGCGTAGTACGGCGTTATGCCCACGGGCAACGCGCCCGTGTGCTTCCTCACTGCCTCGCGCTCATCTTCGGAAAGATGGAAGATGCGTGCCAAGTCGTCGAGCGTCCGAATGCGGACGCGCATCTGCCAACGCCAGTCGTTCCACTCGGCCGTCGATGTGCCGGGATAGAAACTCTTATAAAATGCTCGGGTGTCGGGGTTTACTGGAAACCGTAGCGCTGCCTTCTTCGCGGGTGTCGCGGCGGCTATCGGCTGCGTCGCTTCCTGGAGTCGGGGGCGGGCGTCCTGCTTTGCGCGGAGCGACCGAAGCGGAGGCTTGGCTTCGCGCCCCCGCGCTATCTGGAGACTCATCGTCCTATAAGACGCTCCGAAGTCGCCGCCCACGCGAAAGCCCCAACGACTCCCCATCAACGGGTGCAACAACTCGGCGATATTTAGTGCCTTATCTTTGGTCGTCAAGTGAAACCGGATGGAGGACTGTAGAGATGAACGCTCTCACGGACCGGCATCCGCTCGGCCGAGGGGGTTTCGTGCGCGCTGGTGACCGTCTCAATTGCGACGAGCCGCGAGCGCCATCGCCAGCGTCTAACCAGCGACGGAACAGCATTAAGTGGGACGGTTCGACGGCCTTCTCACCGCCGGCGCCAAGCACTTTGGCGTTCGGGGGAACGCCGCGGCTGCCGCTGTTGCAGACCGGGCACGGTCTCAAGGAACTGCGTGCGAATACTCGGCGAGCGGCGGCACCGCTTCATTCGGCCGGCGGTTCGGTGATGTCGTGGGTGGCGGTCACGCGGTAGATCGTGATGTGGACCGAGCGGCCGCGCGAGTAGTTGTAGCCGGAGAGTTCATCGACTTTTGTGGCGTCCGCTTCGAGTTCAGCAAGATGCGCGAGAAACGAGGACTGCTCCCGGTCCTCGACCAACGCCAGTCCCCCCTGGCCGGCACCCGCCTCGGCCGCACCGGGGCCGTTGGTCAATCGCGTGTCTTTCCCCAAAAGGAACACAAGACTTGGTTCCGTGTACCCGGCGAGTGCCGGAGGAGGATCACCTGGGCGGCTGTCCTTCGCGACGAGGACCGCCGCACGCGGGCTCACCCAAAGGTTGCTCAACCGCGGGCCGGCGCCCGCCGCAAGCGTGGGGTAAAGCACGAGGACCGCCAGCAGCGTGAGGCCCGTCGCGACGACCTGGCTGCGAAATAATTGGGCAATGAGAGCGCCGATTCCGACTAGCGCCCCAACCGCCGCCGCCGCGATGATCCACCAACTCGACCCTGAACCGTATTGGCGCAGGAGCAAGACGGGAGCGATCGAGATCGCGATGAGAGCCAGACCGTATTGACCCAGTGCGAGATACCGCAGGCCCGCTTGCCAGCGCGATGCGTTGCCCTCGCGCGGGGCAAGCACCCATGTCCCGGCCAGGATGGCCAGCGCGGGGTATACGGGAAGGACATAGTGCGGAAGCTTGGTCGGCACGACCTCGAACATGGCCCAGCACGCGCCAGCCCAGATCAGCAGGAAGCGGGTCGCAGGGTCGCGAAATCGCTCGACGGCCCCTGCGATGCCTGGAGCCAGAAACAGAACGGCGGGCCAGAAACTGATCGTCGCCAGGGCGAGATAGTAGCCCGGCCAGGCGCCGTGGGTCTCTTGTCCGCCGGCGAGCTTGGCGGCGAAGTCGTTGCCGAGAGACTGTTGGTAGAACTGTCCGTGGCTTGCGAGCCAGATCGCGACGGCCCAAGGCGCGACGATTGCCGCCGTCAGCGCTACGCCCCACAAGGGCTTCAGTGCCTTCAGCCAGACCCAGTCGCGGTCCCAGGCGGCAAGGACGGCGACGGTGACGATGCAAACGGCCGGCACCACCGGTCCTTTCACCAGAATGCCGGCGGCGAATGCCCCCCACCCGAGCAGTATCAAGCGGTTCGAAGTCGGCGGCCGTTTGGTATCCCGGCCGGCCAGGTAGACGCGAAGAAGAACCCCCATCGCACCCAACGCACAGGCGAGCTGCACGGAGTCGGTTGTGGCGATGCTCGCCTCCGCGCTCGCGAGCAAGGTGGAGCCCAGCAGCGCCGCGCCGATCCATGCCTCCTCTGCTGACGCAAATGCCCGGGCACACCAGAAGGTGAGCAGCACTGCCAGCAGGCCTCCAAGCAACGAAGGGAGCCTGTACGTCCAGATATGGCTGCTGTCGCCCAGTCCGGCGACCTCGGTGGTGGCGGCCTGAAGCCAATATATGCCGACCGGTTTCTTGTAGCGCGGCACGTGACCGAAGCGGATATCGACGAAATTCCCGCTCTCCAGCATCTGGCGGGACGATTGCGCAAAGCGGCTTTCGTCCCGGTCGAGCGGAGGCAAGCTGAGCAGTCCAGGCGTCCAGAGGAGAAGGAAAAAAAGTCCGAGTGTCGCGGCGGGCCGCCGGGACAGCCAGCGCAGCACACGTTCCGGCCAAGTCGGCGGCGGCGGTGCCGCAGCGGCGGCAGCCTCGGGCGCTTCCTCCTCTTCGTCCGTCATGAGGGATCTCTCCTGATTCGGCGTTGCCGAAGGTCGTAGAGGCAATCGGGACTTCCCGGAAGAAGCCTGTTTCTTGGCGACGCGGGCCTGTATAAGGCGCGCGGTCGGCAATCGTACGGGCGCCACGTTTCGCCAGAGCGGATCGGCCGGACGACGCTCACTCTAGTTCACGGCGGGATCGAACGGAACCACAGCATGTCGAACGGGATTTCCGTCGTCGTCCCTGTCAAGGACGAAGTCCAGAATGTGGTGCCGTTGGCGCGGGAGATAGCGGCCGCCATCGCCTGCGAACCATTCTCGGAGATCATCTTCGTTGACGATGGTTCATCCGATGGCACGCCTGAAGCGCTGAAGGCCCTCAAGCCGGACATCCCGAACCTGCGCGTCATCCTTCACGCGCGCAATCTCGGACAGAGCCGCGGCATTCGCACCGGCGTGCGCGCCGCCCGCTACGACACGATCGTCACGCTCGACGGTGATGGCCAGAACGATCCCGCGGATATCCCAAAGCTCCTCGCGGTACTGCGGGCGGATCCCCAGTCCGCCAGGATCGGTGTCGTCTCCGGCGTACGCGCCAAGCGGATGGACACGTTCAGCCGCAGAATGGCATCTCGGATCGGGAACGGGATACGGTCGCACTTGCTGAACGATGGCGCCACAGACACTGGCTGCGGTCTCAAAGCCTTTCGACGCGAGGCGTTCCTTGCATTGCCCTTCTTCGATCATCTCCACCGCTTCATCATCGCGCTGATGATTCGCGAGGGCTATGAGGTCCGTTTCGTACCCGTGAACCACCGGGAGCGCGCCCACGGAAAGTCGAAATACACAAACTTTCATCGCCTGTTGGTGAGCGTGAACGACCTGCTCGGCGTTCGCTGGCTGCAACGCCGCTACCGCGGAACGGCCGAGACGCGGGAGCTATGATGGCATTTCTGCAGCACATATATCTGCTCGCCGTGCGCAACGAACTCGACACGCTCTGGATCGGCATCGGCTTTCTCGGTCAGGCGATTTTCGGCGTGCGATTCCTGATCCAGTGGCTGCGCAGCGAACAGGTCGGTCACAGCGTCGTGCCGGTCGCATTCTGGTATTGCAGCATAATCGGGGGCCTGATCAGCTTCTCCTACGCGCTTCACCTGCAGGCGTGGCCGCTTCTGATCGGTCAAGGGATGCCGATTCCGATTTACGCGCGAAATCTTTACATGATCTATCGCGACCGGAATCGCAGCCATCGCGCCACTGTCGAGACTGTCTCCGAATAGTGGCGCCGCTACCGCGCGTTCGGTCGTCAAATATGCTATGAGCGCGGCGCGGCCCTGCTAGCGGCCTCGAGGAGGATACCTGATGCTTCGTCTGTTTCCCCTGCTTTTGATTCCGGTCGTCGTCTACAATCTCATTGCCCTCGGCGGCGGCGCCATTCTTCACAACGACATTCAGGACTTGCTGAGCTACAACCATGCGGTCGCCATCACGCTGTTCTCCGGCGATCAGTGGAAGTTCAGCTTCGGAGATTTTCTGGTTCTCTTGTCGCTGGCACTCCTGTTCATCGAGGTGATCAAGGCGACGCGGACGACATCTCGCGAGATCATCAATCACGGCCTGTCGATGCTGATCTTCGTCGTGGCGCTGGTCGAGTTCATCGTCGTCAAGGGCTTCGCCTCCACGCCGTTCTTCTTCATCCTCGTCATGACGCTGTTCGATGTCGTGGCGGGATACACGATCTCGATCGTCGCGGCCGAGCACGATCTCGGTCTCGGGAAGGCCGGAACTGACTAGCGTCGGGCGGCGAATTCGCGCCACGGCCGGGTCGGCCGGCCCGGCCGTTTGCTTTTGGGCCGCAGCCGCGATATTCCGCGCCCCTCCCCTTTGATGCCAAGGCATCGAAGGCTCCCGGACAGGTGGCCGAGTGGTTTAAGGCGCACGCCTGGAAAGTGTGTAACGGTTAATAGCCGTTCGAGGGTTCGAATCCCTCCCTGTCCGCCACGGGACCCCTAGTTCATTGATACATATAGGGAAAATGAAACCATCGCGGGTCCGGCCGCACACGAGATCCGGGGACGGCGGCGTTGCGATGCCTGCGGGGTGATCGTCGCCGCTGCGATGCTCGGCGCCGCGTGATACCCGGGCCGCACGCGTCGGTCAGGCGGTCCCGAACTTGGTCTCGACGATCACGCCGGCGCTCTTCAGGAAATCGGTCGGCAGGATTCCTCCCGCGCAAACGATGACGGCATCGTTCGATACGACCGTCGGAGTTCCGTTCGTCAACAAGGTCACTGCGCTTTCGGCGATCTCCGCGACTTCCGTCGCGAATCGCATGTCGATCCGCTTCGCGCCTATCGCGGCTTGGACCCGATCGCGGTTCTTGAGCTTTGCCCGCGAAAAGGTATCGCCGCGATAGCAAAGAGTTACCGCGGCGTTCGATTCTTCCGCGAGCGTCGCGGCGGCTTCGAGGGCGCTGTCGCCACCTCCGACGACGAGGACGCTCTTGCCCTCATATTGCTCGGGCTCGATCAGACGATAGACCACCTTTGGCAGCTCTTCGCCGGGAACGTCCAAGCGACGCGGCGTGCCGCGACGGCCTACCGTGAGCAAGACCGCTTTCGCGCTCAGACTGCCGGCCGGCGTCTTGACGACGAAACCGTTCGGCTGCTTCTCGACGGCATCGACGCGCTTGCCGAAGGAGATCATGAGCTGGTTTTCTCGCGCCACCTTCGTCCAGAACGCCAGCAGCTTGTCCTTGCCGATCTCACCGAACTTGACCTGTCCGTAAAGCGGTAGCTGGGCGGGCGATGTCATGACGAGTTTGCCGCGTGGAAAATGGGCGACGGTGCCGCCGAGGCTGTCCTGCTCGAGCGTGACGTACCGAAGCTTGCGCTCCTTCGCGGCCAGGCTCGCCGAAATTCCGGCCGGGCCGGCGCCAACGATGACGACGTCATAGGCCGGCGCTTGGGCGCGTTCGATCTTCGAAATGTTTTCGATCGCCTGACGTCCCTGTTCGATCGCGTTCTTGATAAGACCCATGCCGCCCAGCTCTCCGGCGATGAACAGTCCCGGCACGTTGGTCTGAAAATCCGGCCTGACATGCGGAAGCTCCACGCCCCGTTTTTCCGTGCCGAACACCAGCTCGATCGCCTGTGACGGGCATGCCGATCGGCAGGCGCCGTGACCGACGCACTCGCTGGCCGCGATCAGTTCCGCCTTCCCGTGAATGAGGCCGAGGACGTCGCCTTCCGGACAGGCCGAAACACAGGAACCGCAACCGATGCACTTGATCGGATCGATCACGGGGTGCAGCGATGCCGGCTCGTGCAGCCCGGCCTCGATGTTTGCCGTCTTCTTGGCCACCGCCCGACGCTCCGAGCGCTTGTGGAGCCAGACATAGCCGACAACGAGCGCTATGCCCGGAATCACATAGTACAGGAGGCTCGCGTCCATCCCGGCTACCTGTCGAGCGTGACGCCAAGGCCAGCGGCGGCCATGACGATCTTCTGCCGCGTCTCGGCATCATTGGCGAAAACCGCGACCGCGCGCGCGAGAGCGTCATGCGCCAGCGCGGGCTGACCCATGACCATCCGGGAACGGATGAGACGCATCCAGCCTTCCGGATCGGCTGGATTCTGGCGCAGGCGTTGATCGAGTCCTTCGACCATATTGTTGATGACAGCCTGGCGTTCCTCGGGCGACATAGCCTGGCCCTGCTGGATGTCCTGCGCCGAAGGCCCCGCGAAGGTCGAAGATTGTGCAGGCGCCGGCGCCGGCAGTTGCGCGCTGACGTCGATCCCGTTCGCATGCGCCTGCTGCTCTATCAGAGTGCGCAGTCTCGGCGCCCACAGCGAATCCGGCTTGGCGCTCTTCAGAGCCGCCAGCCACTCCGCGATCGCGCCTTTGACGTCGGCGTTCTGGCTCTTGGACAGGCCGAGATAGTAGTGGGCGCGTTCGTCGTTCGGCAGGGTGGCGAGACATGCGTTGAAGGCTTTGACCGCCTCCGGCGTCACCTTGCCGCCCGCCGCCAGGACGAGCGCTTCGCCATAGGCCGACTGGTACGCGCCGTCGTCCGGCTTGAGCGCCACGGCGTGTGCATAAGCATTCACCGACTGCGGATAGCGCTGTGTCTGGAAATACGACCAACCAACCATTCGCCATCCGTCCGCGTCGTTGGGATTTGCCTTTAGGCGTGCGACGACACGCATGATCATGGTGTCGACATCGGGTAACTGCGGCTTCGCGGCTGGGGTTGGCGCGACAGACGCGTCCGACGGCGTCGGCGACGAAACGTCCACCGTCTGCGCCGATGGTACCGTCGGTTCTCCGATCGCCGCGTAGAGAACGACGGCGCCGAGTACGACGACCGCCGCAACGCCGAGCGCGGTCAACCGGTCGACCTGCGGCGTCGCCACGCTTTCGGCCAGTTTCGGGGAATCCGCCAGTATGCGGCGTTCGATAGCGACCCGCTCGTTCGCCGCGACCTTTTCGTCGACCTCGCCGCTCACCACTTCCTGAGCGAGATCGCGCAGCTGCTGCTTATAGATGTCGGCGTCGGTCGCTTGCCTCTCCAGTGCTTGCCGTGGGCGCAAAAACGGAATGCAGAGCAATGCCGCGGCGCATCCGGCAAGGACGACCAACGCTAGCCAGAGACTCATCGGAATCAACTCCCGCTGGGCGATACAAAATCCGTGTTCGATAACTCTTCGCCGAGCATGGGCGCGAGTTTGGCTCGCTCCTCGGCACTGAGAGGTGCAATCGGCGCCGCGAAACGCCGGCGGCGGAGAGAAAAAGCTAAAATCGTACTGGCGATCAGCAATACACCGAAAGGTGCAAACCACAGCAACCAGGTGTCGGCCTGAAAAGGTGGCTTTAACAGAACGTAGTTACCATATCGTTGAACAAGATAGGAGACCGCCTGCTCATCGGTGTCGCCCGCCGCGATTCGTTCGCGCAGAAGCAGGCGCATGTCGCGCGCGATCGGCGCGGCCGAGTCGTCGATGTTTTGGTTCTGGCAAACGACACAGCGAAGGTTCTTGCTCAGCGCCAAAGCCCGTGCTTCCTGTGCCGGGTTGGCCAACATTTCGTCCGGCAAGACCGCGAATGCGTTGGTTGCAAACGCAAGCGAGGCGGCGACGCAGGCGGGCGCAAGCAACCGCGGCACGAACCGTCGTCTCATCGTTCCCGTTCCAGCCTGGCGATCAGCGGCGCGAGCGTGTCGCGCCAGACATCGTCGGTGATGGCACCGATTTGTTTGTAGCGGACACGCCCCGCGCGATCGACGACGAAGGTCTCCGGCGCGCCCGTTACGCCGAGGTCGAGCGCGGTGCGTCCGCTTAAGTCGTTTCCGACGCGCGTGTAGGGATCCCCATGCTCGGCGAGCCATTTGGCGCCGTCTGCAGGTTCGTCCTTCCAGTCGATACCGTAGATCTCGACTGCTTTGTTTTGCGCGAGCATGACAAGCGTCGGATGTTCCTCTTCGCATACTCCGCACCACGATCCGAACACGTTCACAAGGGACACGTGGCCCTTGAGGTCGGCGAGGGAGAAGCCAGGCTGACCGGGCACGACCGGCGAGAGTTCGAATTGCGGCATGGGCTTGTCGATCAGAACGGACGGGATGTGCGTCGGATCGTTGTTCAACCCGAGCGCAAGCATGAGTGCGAACCCCGCAAAGATCGAGAGCGGAACAAAGAGGAGCAGCCGCTTCATGCGCACATCGTCCGCTATTCC
>DATJZB010000075.1:0-35761 GCA_035499335.1 Rhizomicrobium sp.
CGCGTGATCGTTGCCATCAAGGAAGCCGGTCACGACATCCTGGGCCATGCCGCTCGGCTTGCCATTCTCGAACGGCACGAAGACGACCTTGTAGCCGTTGAGCACCTGGCGGTTCCAGCTTCCATGCTCGCCGACAAAAGCGCCGCCGCGATAGGCCTGCGGCAGAGCGGAGCCGGTGTTGAACACCAGGCCGAGCGGAGCGACATGCGAGCTCAGCGCGTAATCCGGTGCAATGGCTTTGGCGACGAGGTCCGGGCGCTGCGGCTGCACGCGCGGATCGACATGCTGGCCGTAATAGCTGTAGGGCCAGCCGTAGAACGCGCCGTCCTTCACCGAGGTCATGTAGTCGGGCACCAGGTCGCTGCCGATCTCGTCGCGTTCGTTGACCGCGACCCACAATTCGCCCGTGACCGGATTCCAGTCCATGCCGTTGCCGTTGCGGATGCCGGCGGCGAAGATGCGATGCTTGCCGGTTGCGGCATCGACTTCCCAGATGTCGGCGCGTCCCGCTTCTGCGGCCATGCCGTTCTCGCCCACATTGCTGTTCGAACCGATCGAGACGTAGAGCCTGGTGCCGTCCCGGCTGGCGATGACGTTCTTGGTCCAGTGATGGTTGATCGTTCCGGCCGGAAGGTCGGTGACTTTGCGACCGGGCACGGCGATCTCGGTGTCGCCGTCATGGTAGGGAAACGCCAGCACCGCATCGGTGTCCGCGACATAGAGTGTGTTGCCGACGAGAGTCATGCCGAACGGCGTGTTCAGGCCTGTCAGAAAGACGAAGCGCTTGTCGGCGATACCGTCGCCGTTGGTGTCGCGCAGGAGCACGATTCGGTTCGGACTCGGCGTCAGCGCGCCCGCGCTGCCCATGATGATCTTGCCGACGAATCCGCGAATACCCTTTTCGTCGTCCGGGTGCGGCGGCGCCGTCGTCTCCGCCACCAGCACGTCGCCGTTCGGCAGGACATAAAGCCAGCGCGGATGCTCCAGTCCCGCGGCGAAGGCGTGGACCGCGAGCCCCTTGGCGGCGACCGGCTTGCCGCCCTTCGGCCAGCCCACGGCCTTGGCGAAGTTCAGAGTCGGGATCAGCGTCGGGTTCGGCGCGATCAGCGTCGGGTGGGGACCGTAACCGGCCGCTTCCGGCAGCTTGGCCTTTTCGCCGCAGGCGGCGAGCAGGAGCGCGCCGGCCATCAGGACTGCCATTCTTCTGGTGTGCATGTGTGCCTCCCGAAAATCGCCGCGGACCGGCTGCTGGTTTTTGTCCGGCCGGGCGATCGACCCGCATCTAGAACTTAATCGATTTCAGCAAAGACGGAATCTCGGCGAAGTCGTCCGTGACGGCGTCACCCCCGAGCTTGTGCGCTGGCTCCGGCGTGTAGCCGTACGAAACCAGGATGACCGGCGCCTTCGCGGCGCGCGCGGTCGCGACATCGGTGACGCTGTCGCCGATCATGATGCCCGGCTCGCCGCCGAGCTCGCGTACAACGTCATGGAAGATGCGCGCGTCGGGCTTCACATACGACATCCGCCCCGCGCCGTAGACGACCGGGAAGAATCGGTCGAGCTTCAGCGCGCCGAGCAGCAGATCGGCCATTTCCTGCGGCTTGTTGGTCAGCACGCCCAGCCGGCGGTCCTGCGCCGCGAACTGTTCGAGGGTTTCCTCGACCCCCGGAAAGGCGACGCTCTCGTCGGCGATGTGGGCGCGATAATGGTCGAGGAAAATGTCGACGAGGCCGGGAAGGGCGCTCGGCTCGACCGGCGCGCCGGTCGCTGCCATGGCCTGCTCGATCAGCGAACGCGCACCGAAACCCACCATGTGGCGCAGTGTGGCCGGGTCAACCGTCTGGCGTCCCTGACTTTTCAGTACGGCGTTCGTCGCGCCCAGGAGATCGGGGGCCGTGTCGACCAAAGTTCCGTCCAGATCGAATATTAGAGCAGGCTGTGGCATTAACGATTCCGCGGTGGCACCTGGGGCAATATAGCGTCGCAAATCGTCATTTTGTCCTTTTTCTTCGGCGGTTTAGGTGAACGGCATGGCAAGAGCTGCAATCATCCTCGCGGCGGGGCAGGGCACCCGCATGAAGTCCGCGAAGGCCAAGGTCATGCATGCCATAGCCGGTCTGCCGATCCTCGGCCATGTCATCGCGGCCGCCCGCGGTGCCGGTGCGAAACGGATCGTCGTCGTTCTGGCCCCCGGCGCCGTTGATGTCGAGGCGTTTGCGCTGCGCCACGGCGCGGAAACCGTCGTCCAGGACAAGCAGCTCGGCACCGGCCATGCGGCGGCCTGCGCGCGCAACGCGCTCAAGGATTTCGCCGGCACGGTCGTCGTCACCTATGGCGACCATCCGCTCTTCACGGCGGCGACTTTCGAGGCCTCGTTCGCGGCGCAGGAAAAGACCGGCATGGCGATCGTGGCGTTCCACTCCAAAAGCACCGCCTATGGCCGCGTCATCACCAAGGCCGACGGCCTGCTCGAGCGCATCGTCGAATATCGCGACGCCAACGCCGCGGAGCGCAAGGTCGAGCTGTGCAACGCCGGCATTCTCGCCGCCAACGCCAAAAGCTTCTTCCGCTGGGCCGGCGAACTGAAGAACAACAACGTCCAGAAGGAATACTACCTCACGGACATCCCTACGATCGCCAAGGCAGACGGCATCGGCTGCTCCGTGGTGACGGTGGACGAAGCCGAGACCATGGGCGTGAACAGCCGCGCCGAACTCGCCGTCGCCGAAGCCGCGATGCAACAGCGCCTGCGCGGCCGCGCGCTGGAAGCGGGCGTCGGCATGACCGCGCCGGACACCGTGTTCCTGTCGTTCGACACTGTCCTGGAGCCGGACGTGCAGGTCGGCCCCTATGTCGTCTTCGGCCCCGGCGTCGTCGTGCGGAGCGGCGCCGAGATCAAGGCTTTCTCCCATCTCGAAGGCGCCGTCGTGGCCCCCGGCGCGCTCGTTGGACCTTATGCGCGCCTTCGGCCCGGCGCGGACATCGGCGAGGACGCCCATATCGGCAACTTCGTCGAAGTGAAGAACACGAAGATTGAAAAAGGCGCCAAGGCCAACCACTTGACCTATCTCGGCGACGCGCGCGTGGGCGCCGGCGCGAACATCGGGGCGGGAACGATCACCTGCAATTACGACGGCTTCGACAAACACCACACCGATATCGGCGCGGGCGCCTTCATCGGTTCGAATTCGGCGCTCGTCGCGCCGGTGAAGGTGGCCGACGGAGTCTATGTCGGCGCCGGCTCGGTGATTACGAAGGAAACGTCGAAGGATTCGCTCGCGGTGACGCGCGCCGAGCAGAAGGAAATTCCGGGCTGGGCGGAGAAGTTCCGCGTCCGGAAGCGCGCCGAGAAGGCTGCGAAGAAGAAGTGAGTGCGTGCTCCGCCAGGTCAGGCGGGCGCGATGTGCGATGACCCTTGACGGCGGCGCGGCGAGGGACGAGGGCAAGGAAAGGTACTGAGATGTGCGGAATTGTCGGAATCGCGGGCACGCGGGACGTCGCTCCGGTCATTCTCGATGCGCTGCGCCGGCTGGAATATCGCGGCTACGATTCGGCCGGCATCGCCACGCTGGTCGGCGGCCGGATCGACCGCCGCCGCTCGCCGGGCAAGCTCGGCAAACTGAACGACGTCCTGACCTCCCATCCGCTGCACGGTCATACCGGCATCGGCCATACGCGTTGGGCGACGCACGGCGCGCCGACCGAAATCAACGCCCATCCGCACGCCTCGGCGCGCGTCGCCATCGTGCATAACGGCATCATCGAGAATTTCCGCGAGTTGCGCGACGAACTCATCGCCAAGGGCCACAAGTTCCAGTCCGAAACCGACAGCGAAGTGGCCGTGCATCTCGTCACCGACTATCTCGACCAGGGCAAGTCGCCGAAGGACGCGGCGACGGAAGCAGTGCGCCGCCTGACAGGCGCCTATTCGCTGGCGATGATCTTCACCGGCCATGACGGCCTTTTGATCGGCGCGCGAAAAGGTGCGCCGCTCGCCGTCGGCTATGGCGAGAAGGAAGGTTATCTCGGCTCCGACGCTTTTGCGCTCGCGCCGTTCACCAACCGTATTTCGTACCTGGAAGACGGCGACGTCGTCGTCGTCGAAGGACCTGATGTCGCGATCTTCGATTCCGAAGGAAGACCGGCCAACCGCGAAATCAAGATCACCTCGGCTTCGGCTTCGATCGTCGACAAGGGCGGCAAGCGCCACTTCATGGCCAAGGAGATCGCCGAGCAGCCGGAAGTGATCGGCCACACGCTCTCGCATTACATCGATCCGACGGGTCCGAACGTCGTCGTTCACGAGAAGGGCGTCACCAAGGCGCTCGCCGAAGCGCCGCGGCTGCTGATCTCGGCCTGCGGCACGGCCTATTATGCCGGTCTCGTCGGCAAGTACTGGTTCGAGAAATTCGCCCGGCTCTCCGTCGAGGTCGACGTCGCGTCCGAGCTGCGCTATCGCGATCCGGTCTATGCCAAGGGCGGCGCGGCCCTGTTCATTTCGCAATCCGGCGAGACCGCCGATACGCTCGCCGCGCTGCGCCACGCGCGGGAGAACGGGCAGACCACCCTCGCGCTCGTCAACGTCGCAGAAAGCTCGATCGCGCGCGAAGCCGACGTGGTCGTGCCGACATTTGCCGGGCCGGAGATCGGCGTCGCCTCGACCAAGGCATTCACCTGCCAGCTTTCGGCGCTGGCCGCGCTGGCCATCACCGCCGGTCGCGCCCGCGGCACCATTTCGGCGGACGAGGAGAAGCGGCTCTGCGCCGCCCTTCTCGAAACGCCGCGCCACATCGTCGAGATGCTCAAGCTCGAGCCGCGTTTCGAGGAACTGGGCCAGGAAATCGCCAAGGCGCGCGACGTTCTCTATCTCGGCCGCGGCCCCAGCTATCCGATCGCGCTGGAAGGCGCGCTGAAACTGAAGGAAATCTCCTACGTCCACGCCGAAGGCTATGCCGCCGGCGAGATGAAGCATGGTCCCATCGCGCTGATCGACGAGAACGTGCCGATCATCGTCGTCGCGCCGTCCGACGCGCTTTACGAAAAGACGATCTCCAACATGCAGGAAAGCATGGCGCGGGGCGGCAAGGTGCTGCTGATCTCCGACGCCAGGGGCATCGCCAAGGCGGGCAAGGTCTGGCAATCGGTCGAGGTGCCGGACGCCGATCCGCTGATCGCGCCGATCCTGTATTCGGTTCCCATACAGTTGCTCGCTTATTATGCGGCGATCGCCAAAGGCACCGATGTCGACCAGCCGCGCAACCTGGCGAAATCCGTCACGGTCGAGTGAGCCGTCCGGAGATGACAAGAAAGGTCGACTCTCTATAAGTTCGGCCGATGGCACGTGATCTCAACGAGTTGAAGCGCGCGGCCGCCGCAAAGGCGGTCGAATTCGTCGTCGACGGCATGAAGCTGGGCCTCGGTACCGGCTCGACGGCGGAGATTTTCCTCGAACTGCTGGCGGCGCGGGTGCGCGGAGGTCTCAACGTCATCGGCACCGCGACCTCTCTGCGCACCGCCGACAAGGCGCGCGCGCTCGGCATCCCGATGGCGGCGCTCGACGATCTGGCGCCGCTCGATCTCACCATCGACGGGGCGGACGAAGCGGACCGCAAACTCAACCTGATCAAGGGCGGCGGCGGCGCGCTGCTGCGCGAGAAGATCGTGGCCGCGTCGTCCAGGCGGATGATCGTCATCGCCGACAAGACCAAGCTTGTGCCGCGTCTCGGCCGCTACGCCCTGCCGGTCGAAGTGCTGGAGTTCGGCCAGAGGACTACGGCGCAACGCATTTCCGAGGCTCTCGCGGGTCTCGGCTACGGCCGCGTGCCGGTGACGTTGCGCAGCCGCGACGGGCTCACCTTCGTCAGCGATTCCGGCAATCTCATCTACGATTGCGCGCTCGGCTCGATCGTTTCGCCGCAGAAGCTGGCCGCGGCCCTGGCGGCCATTCCGGGCGTCGTCGAACACGGGCTGTTCATCGGGCTTGCCACGATGCTGATCGTCGCGCAGACGCGGCGCATCAAGATCATTGAAAAGGCGAAGTGATCGGCACCAGGCTCCGCATCGTGCGGATGAACCAATCGGGCCTGCGTTCCTTGGCGACGTGCAGCGCAAAGCGGCCTTCCGCCGGATTGCACGGATGCGTTTCGGTCTCGTAGCAGAAAAGCGTCGCCTCGTGGCGCGGAGTCTTCCTGGCGCGCAGGGCGATCGGCTCGCCGGCCAGCACCCACATCATGTCGGTCAGCATCTCGTACGACTGGACGAAATAGCCGTGCCCGATCGCATCGCCCGGCGCCAGCGTCGCATCGACGACGTCGACGACATGGTCGGGGCCCGGATTCGCATAGGCGAGATCGGCTTCGGGGTTGCGGCCCGCGCGCGGCACGCCGCCATGGATGCTTTCCGATCCGATCAACACCATGTCGCCGGCCGAGGCGTAGATGGTGATCCGGCGCACGCAGGCGGCCGCGCGCGCCAGCAGATGGCCGAAATCGTCGTTGTACTTCTCCGAACTGACGTCCGGTGCGGCCAGGATGAGCTCGCCGATGAAACGGCTGCCGGTCTGGATGCAGGAATGCTCCAGTCCGCTGAGCGCGCTCAGCACCACGCGCGTTCCCATGCTGTGGGCGACGACGTCGACGGTGATGCCGGCGGCCGAGGTGGCGCGCAGCAGGGCCGCCAGCTCGGGAACCGAATAGCCGCTGCGCTCGATGTCGGCGGCGTAGCGGTCGAATTTGCCTTCGCTACTCCAGCTGAAGGCGCCGGCGGCGCAGGGCCATTGCGTGTCGGCGGCGATCTGGCCGGCGCGCAGGATGTCGCTGCGGAAAATCTGGTTGTAGCCGTGGACGTAGAGCAGCGCGCGCTTGCAGTTGGCCGGCGCGGAGTCGATCAGCGCGTGCGCGAACCCGCCCATGTCGGAATCGCAGGCGATGTCGGCGGGCGGCCCGTCCGGCAGGAAGTTCGGATCGTACTTCTTCGCCGTCAGCGTGACGCGGCCGCAATGCATCCTGGCGTCCCAGTGCAAGCCGTACCCGAGCGGCGCGAATTCCGGCCGCGCGTCCGGCTCGCGGTCGGTGGCGAAGACCACGGTGCGCGTGATCTGCCTGCCCGGCGTCCATACCGAATAGATGGAATTGTGCTGCAGGGAGTCGGACAAGGTGCAGGCCGAGAGGAGGAGCAGGACATAGGCCGCCGAAGCTTTACGCGCAATCGCTGCGATCCCGTCCATCCGGCACTGTCCCCTCATTGCGGACCGATCAATGCTCGGCTAAGCGAGGTCTGGCAAGTGCGGGATGAGGCACATGACGGCATACGACTACGACCTCTTTGTGATCGGCGGCGGCTCGGCCGGCGTGCGCGCCAGCCGGATGGCGGCGCTTTCGGGCGCGCGCGTCGCGATTGCCGAAGAGTCGCGCATGGGCGGCACGTGCGTCATCCGCGGCTGCATTCCCAAAAAGCTGTTCGTCTATGCCAGCAATTTCTCCGACGATTTCGAGGATGCGGCCGGCTTCGGCTGGACCGTCGGTCCGTCCCGTTTCGACTGGCCGACTCTCGTCGCCAACAAGGACAAGGAAATCGCCCGGCTGGAATCGGTCTACACCCGCAACGTCAAGGCGGCGGGCGTCGAGGTCTTCGCCGACCGCGCCGTCTTCGAGGGTCCACATACGCTGCGCCTGCTCAACGAGGACCGCACGGTGACGGCGGAGAAGATCCTGATCGCCACCGGCAACCGTCCGACGCGCGAGCTCGGCACCAGCCACGTCATACCGGGCGCAAACCTCTGCATCACCTCGAACGAAGCGTTCCATCTCGAGAAGCTGCCCAAGCGCATCCTCATCGCCGGCGGCGGCTACATCGCGCTCGAATTCGCGCACATTTTCCACGGTCTCGGCGTCGAGGTTTCGCTCGTCTACCGCGGCGAGAAGGTGCTGCGCGGATTCGACGAGGACATCCGCGATGCGCTGCACGAATCCATGGCCAGGCGCGGCCTGCATGTGGCGCTCGGCTGCGAGTTCACCCGCATCGAGAAGCGCGGCGACTGCCTGCATGCCGAGACCAACAAGGGCGACGTCATCGAAGCCGACCAGATCATGCTCGCCATCGGCCGCGCGCCCAACACCGAGATGCTGCATGTCGAGAAGGCGGGCGTGGCGCTCGGACGGCGCGGCGAGGTGGTCGTCGACCGCTATTCGCGGACCAGCGCGGAGCACGTCTACGCCATCGGCGACGTCACGGACCGCGTCCAGCTCACGCCCGTCGCGATCCACGAAGCCATGTGCTTCGTCAAAACGGCGTTCGAAGGCAAGCCGACGGCGCCCGAGCACGAGAACATCGCCACCGCCGTCTTCACCACGCCCGAGATCGGCGTCGTCGGCATGAGCGAGATGAAGGCTCTCGGCACGGGTCATTCCATCGACGTCTACAAGTCGACCTTCAAGCCGCTGCGCCACACCATGACGGGCCGCGACGAGAAGATGATGATGAAGCTGATCGTCGACCAGAAAAGCGACAAGGTGCTGGGCTGCCACATCTTCGGCCACGGCGCGGCCGAGATCGTCCAGATCGTCGGCGTGGCGCTGAAGATGGGCGCGACCAAGGCGCAATTCGATTCGACCATCGCGCTGCATCCTTCGGCCGCCGAAGAACTCGTAACCATGCGCATCAGGAGCTACAGCAAGACCCCCGAGGCTGCCTGACGCCGCGTCCCTCTAGAGCAGGTTGACGATCCAGCTGGCGCCGCGCTGGAGCCAGTGATGGTTCGGTTCGGCGAGAACGAGCGCGGTGGCGCTGAGCCAGAGCACGCCGACGATGGCGAGATCGCGGATCACGACGCGCGGCAGGTTCCGGATGCCGGTGAAGCGCTGGACGAGAAAATAGCAGGCGATCGCGACGACGAAGACGATGCCCGTCTCAACCGTCGGCACGTAGGGGTGCAGTTCCACCCATACCTGATCCCAAGGCATTGCCCTCTGTCCCGCCCACTCGGTTACGCATCGGAAGCATCGCTCCGACGTCCTAAAAATTAGCAAGGGACGCCGGGCCGTTCCAGAGTCGGACGGCGGCGTCGCGCGGAAGTCACAAAAATCATGCGGAATCTAAGGATTTGACTCAAAATCCATGGATGCGCCCGCGCGGTGCGTTTGCCACCGTCGCCGCGGTTGCGCGGTGTTTATCTAAAATTTGTCACACACCGATTCGCCGAAACTGCCGACAGTTGCGTGTCGATCCGATGGGGGACAGGCGGCGCCCGGCGCCGCCGGATTTGCAGGAGGTACGGTGCCGTCGCCTTCGCACGCCAGCTCTGCCGTTTTCGTCGCGCTGCTCGCGCTTTGCGTCTCGCTATCGGGTTGCGGGACGACGACCGGCGACCGCGCGCTGTCCGGCGGCCTGCTCGGCGCGGGCACAGGCGCGCTGATCGGCTCTGTGACCGGCTCGGCCGGTAAAGGCGCGCTGATCGGCGGGCTCGGCGGCATGGCGATCGGCGCGCTGACGCGCCCGCACGACGTCAATCTCGGCGAACCTCTCTGGCGCCGTTCCGCCAGCTACCGCAAGCGCCACGACAGCGGCCGCACGGCGCGCAACGACGAACACTGCACCACGCGCGAGACCAGCACCGAGCGCGTCACGACCTGCACCAAGGTCCGCTAGCGCGCCCGGCCTTCAGTTCGCGGGAGCCTGCGCGAGATAGGTCTTCACCCGCAGCGCGGCGTTCTCTCGGATGTCCATGTGGAAGAGCGGATAGTCGAGTCCGTGATAGTTCTTGCGCCCAAGGTCGAGCCCGTCGAACGGTCCGCCCTTCTGGTCCGCGACGGTGAGGATGCCGTCCTGGCAGCGGGCCGCCGTCCAGTGGCGCACCGGCGCGCCGAGCGGCGGAAACGCCATGCCCGTCGCCGCGTCACTCCAGAAAGCGAGCTGGAAACGCCCGCTCGGCACCACGCCGCCCTGATGCAGCGCCGCCGGCGCTTCGCCGCCGTCGCGCCGCCAGGTCAGCGGATTGATGCAGAGCAGCTTGTGCGCCTTGTCGTAATAGGGCGAGCCGCCTTCGCCCCAGGTCGCCCAGTGATTCACGCAATGCAGATCGGTCGGACCGTTACAGGCGTGGACCGTCTTCAACGCATCGACGTCCTGGCCGGTGATGCTGCCGCCGAGGAGATAGGCCGCGACCAGGCGCCCGGCGAGCGGGGTTCCGTCGATGCGTTCCTTGATCAGCCGGAAGGCGTGGAACGTTCCCTGGCTGTGGCTGGCCAGGATGAACGGCCGGCCCCTGGAATAATGCTCGAGGAAATAGGTGAAGGCGCGATCGACGTCGGCATAGGCGAAATTCATCGTCGTCTTGAACAAGTCGGGCGGCGCCGTGAAATAGGTGAAGATCGAGGCTTCGCGGTAGCGCGGCGCATAGACGTTGCAGCAGCCGCTGAAGGCGCTCGCCTGGTTCGCCATCATCCATTGCGTGTTTTCTTCCGTCCGGCTCGCCGGATCGAGCGGGGAGTTCCAGTCGGCGCCGCTCATATAGCCGGTCGGATGGATGAAGAAGACGTCGACGGGGGCATCGCGCGCCGCCGGCGGTTCGCCCTTGGGCACGTCGTCGGCGAGGCCGGGCCTGCCCGGTAGCGCGGCCCAGGAAGCGGATTGCGCATAGTCCGGCGCCGGCGCCTTGAGCGCGAGATCCCAGCCGTGACGAGGCTTGAAGATCCAGGTCACCACCGGGAGCACGTTGCCCGTCAGGACGATGCCGGCGACGGCGGCTACGAGCACGCCGGCAATCACGGCGACGATGATCAGCGTCCGGCGCATGTCGTGTCTCCCCCGTCAGTCGGCGTTCAGATCTGGACTTTGCGACCTTCCCAGAACGGCTTGCGAACTTCTCCGCGCTTGATCTTGCCGGCGGCGCTGCGCGGCAGCTCGGCCACGAAGTCGATCGACCGCGGCACCTTGAAGCCGGCGAGCTTGGGCCGCACGAAGTCGATGATCTCCTTTTTCAGTGCGTCGCCGGGCTGCGACCCCTGCTTGAGCATGATGACGCTCTTGACCTCTTCGCCCCATTCCTTGTTCGGCACGCCGATGGTGCAGACGTCCTCGACCGCCGGATGCTTGATGATCTCGTTGTCGACTTCCTGAGGATAAATGTTGACGCCGCCCGAGATGATGATCTCCGCCGAGCGTCCGGTCAGGAAGAGATAGTCGTCCTCGTCGAAATAGCCGATGTCGCCGAGGGTGAAGAACTCGCCGCGGTGCGCGCTCGCCGTTTTCTTCTCGTCCTTGAAGTACTGGAACGGGTTGGCGGCGTTCATTTCGTGATAGATCAGTCCGGCGTGTCCGTTCGGCAGCTCGTTGCCCTCGTCGTCCATGATCTTGACGCGCAGGAGAGTCGGACGCTTGCCGACGCTGCCCGGCTTGCGCAGCCATTCCTCCGGCGTGATGACGAAGCCCGCGCCGCCTTCGCTGCCGGCATAGTACTCGTACACGATCGGCCCGAACCACTGGATCATGGCGTGCTTGACCTCGGGCGGGCAGGGCGCCGCGCCGTGCACGAAATACCGCATCGAGGAAAGGTCGTACTTCTTTTTCAGTTCGTCCGGCGCGGCCAGCAGGCGCTGGAACATGATCGGAACCATATGGGCGTGCGTGACGCGGCGATCCTGGATCGTCCGCAGAACTTCCTCCGTGTCCCACTTCTCGCCGATGAAGGTGATGGGAACGCCGCTGGCCTGCGGGATCGAGATGTCGAACGCGAGCGGCGCGGCGTGATAGCCCGGTCCTGCGCACATCTGCACGTCCGTGTCCGGATTGTAGTTCGGGTTGGTGCCGGCGAACATCGGCGGCGTGGCGACGCCGTGCGGGCGATGCACGCCCTTGGGCCGGCCGGTGGTACCGGACGTGTAGAGCATCTGGCTGCCAAGCGAAGGATCGTCGATGTCGGAATCGTCTTCGCCGTAGAGCGCATCCTCATAGGGCGTGAAGCCGTCGGCCTGTCCTCCGACCGAGAGCTTGAGGCCGATGCCGCCGACCGTCTTCACCGCTTCGTGGATGGTGTCGAACTTGGTCTCGGCGATCAGCGCCTTGGCTTCGCAGTCGGCGAGGATGTAGGCGATCTCGTTTGCCGCGAGGTGCCAGTTCACCGGCGTGATGCGCAGGCCCGAGCGGCGCGTGGCGTTCAGGGTCTCGACGAATTCGGCGCGGTTGGAACAGAAGAGGGCGACGGAATCGCCGCGGTTGAGACCCTCCTTGCGCAGCACCCGCGCGAGCCGGTTGGCGTTGCCGTTGATCTTGCGATAGCTGTGTTCCCCGAAGCGGTCCCAGACGGCGATCCGGTCCGGCTTCACCTGGGCCCAGAACGCGCCCACCATGCCGGCCCCCGCATAACCGACCAATCGCTCGAGAAATTGCTGATCCATCTGTCCTCCCACCGCGCGGCGCTTGATGGACCGCTTTCGGCATTGCCCGTGGCCTTACGCTAGCGTCAGCCCGGCGCCTTGGCCACACTCAACCCCACCAGAAGCGATTGTCGCGGGCCCAGCAATCCCGATCAAGCGGGGCGCTTGCCCTGCCGCTAGCCTTGGGGTGCGATGACTTGACGGAGATGAACGATGTCGCTGGCAAACCGGGCCCTGTGGACCATTGACCGAAACCTGACCGCGGTGCTGACACTCGGCAGTGTCGCCGAGAATTGCGGCGTGTCGCGCTCGCATCTGGCGCACGCTTTCGGCGCCTCGACCGGCATGTCGGTCATGGAATATGTGCGCGGACGGCGGCTGAGCGAAGCGGCGACCAGTCTGGCGCGCGGCGCCTCCAACATCCTCGACCTGGCGATCGAGTATGGCTACGCCTCGCACGAGGCGTTCTCGCGCGCTTTTCGCGCCCGCTTCGCCATGACGCCCGAGGAAGTGCGCAGGAAGGGAACGGCCGAAGGGCTCGCGCTGCTGAAGCCGCTGAAGGCGGACGAGGCGGCGGAATCGCAGGTCGCGGCGGCGCGCATCGAAAATCTCGGCGAGATGAAATTCGTCGGCCTCTGCGAACACGTTCCCTTCGCGCAGATGCAGAACATCGCCGCGCAGTGGCAGCGTTTCATGCCGCGCTACGGCGAAGTCGAGGACGTGGCCTGGCCCATACCGGCCGGCATCAGCGCCAATCTCGACGATGACGGGAACTTCGACTATGTCTGCGCGCTGCAGGTGAAGCGCTTCGGGCGGACGCCCAAGGGATTTGTGCAGCTCACGCTGCCCGCCGCCACCTACGCCGTTTTCCGCCACGACCGCCACGTCTCGGAGATCGGCCGGACCTTCGCGGCGATCTGGAACGCGTGGACGCCGCCGGAAGGCCGCGCGATCGCCGACGGCGCCTGCATCGAACGGCATCTGGAAACCTTCGATACGCGCACCGGGTTTGGCGGCGTGGAAATCTTCGTGCCGCTGCGCTGAGCGCGCGCTCTAGCTTGCAGATCCGGTCTGCGAACGGATCGGCCCCTCGGGCCGGCGCAGCGGGATCGTGGCGTGCTCGAACCAGCCGACGCGCATCTGCTCGCCGTTCGCGGTCCAGCCGACGAAACCCACGCGCGACGCCAGCTTGAACGCCTGCAGCCGCGTGTCGGGCGGAAATCCCATCACCTGCGCGATCGTACCGACGCCGAGCACGTCCTCATCGGGATTGGCCGCGGACCATTGTTCGAGCAACTCGCGCGCTTCGGCGAACAGGATCGCCCCGATCCGGTCTCGCCGGTAGTCCCGCGCCACGGCGACGCGCAGCATCGCAAGTTTGACGCACAGGAAGTCGATGTAGCGGATGCGCGCCGTCGTCAGCGCGATGAGTCTGTCGCCGTCATACGCGGCCAGGCAAAGTTCGCCCAGCCGCGCCTCCAGATTGGCCGGTTCGGGAAGCAGTTTCTCCGCGCGCCAGAAGAGCTCGGCGTCCCGCTCGACGGCAGGGTCCTTCAGACGCCACGCCGGCTGGAGCCTGAACTTCGTCGTGGCCTGATAGGTATGTCGCAATGTCACGTCGTCGCCCCCGATGGTGTGCCGCCCGGATGGTTCGAACCCTAACATAATGAGCGGATCCGCCAACGGCCGCATCGCCGCGCGATCCTCGTCGCAAGCGGGCGGTCGCCGCCGGCCAGCGTAGCGGCGCGGCGGATCGAGCCGCGCGTCAGCACACGGACGTCAGGAGGCAGGAACCGGCGACGTATGCGCCGCTCAGTCCGAACGCCGCAACGATCGCAAGCCAGACCCAGAAAAGGGGCGGCATGCGGCGGCGGCGGGCGATGGGCGGCCAGAGAGTCTGTTCCGCATCTTCCATTTTCGTTTCTCCGGATGTCGACGAACTCTTACGCGCCCCAACGCAGCGCTCTTCGAACTTGCGGATTCAGAACGTGGACTGAAGATGGACCGTTATCTCGTTCGTTCCACCCGAGACGTTGAATTTCGTATCGGCGAAGCTCGGCTGGTCGAGCAGCGGACGCGCATCGTTCGAAAAACCGAACGGCTCTTCGGGAACGCCGAGCGCACTCGTCACAAACGCGCCCGTGCGGTAATAGTCCTGAAACAGTTTCACCGCGTATTCGCCGGGCCGCATCGCCGGTACCTTGACGACGGTCACCGGTGCACGCGCTTCGACGGCGGTGGCCAGCAACGGGCTGCCGTCGTGGCCGTCATAGTCGGACTTGTCGTAAAGGGCGACGCGGACCAGCCCGCCCTTCTCCGAAACATTTTCGATCTTGATCGTCAGCGTCGCCGGCTCCGTCGCTCCGGCCGCGCGCGGCAGCAGCAGCGCTGCGCAAAGTGCGACGGTCACGGCGGTGTTCGAGCGGATCATTACGGGTCTCGCTGGCACGGATCGGGCGATGACGCCTGACACGCTCCGGGGTGGTTCGTGCGGGTGTATGGCGCGCGCATGTTGGCGACGTCAAATTACATTGGCCCAAGTTGGCCGCAATCGAAAAAGTTCAGAGACTTCAATAAATTACGGTGTAATCGCAACAGGACGAGCGCGTGCGATCGGCCCGTGCCGGACTGCTGCACCAAGGAGGCCCGGCGTCCAGCGCGTTCCAGTTTCGGGGAGGGACTTGTTCGGCCGCCGCCAGATCGAAGCGGACACCCGGTCGTTCGACGGCCGCCTATCGCGAGAACATCTCGGCGATGGGACCGAGTGCCAGCGCCGGAAAGAAAGTCAGACCGCCGACAATGACGGCAGTCCCGACCAATAGTCCGACGAATTGCGGGCCGCGGGTTGGCAGCGTTCCCGCCGATGCCGGCACGACTCGTTTCGCGGCCAGAGTTCCGGCGATGCACAGGACGGGCACGATCACGGCGAAGCGCCCGACGAACATCGCGGCGGCGAGCGTCAGATTGTAGAACAGCGAATTTGCATTTAGCCCCGCGAAGGCGCTGCCGTTCGTCGCGGCGCCCGAGCTGTAGGCATAGAGCATTTCCGAAAAGCCATGCGGACCGTTGTTGGTCAGTCCTGCAAGTCCGCTCGGCAGGGCCGCCGCGACGGCCGTCATGCCGAGAATGCTTGCGGGAACGCAAAGCAATGCCAGCATCGTCATCTTGACTTCGCTGCCTTCTATCTTCTTGCCGAGATACTCCGGCGTTCGCCCGATCATCAGGCCGGCAATGAAGACGGCGACGATGGCGAAGAGCAACATACCGAAGAGGCCGGAGCCCGGTCCGCCGACGATCACTTCGTCGAGCATCATATTCGACAGAAGCACGAGGCCTCCCAGCGGCGCGAAGCTGTCGTGCATGGAGTTCACGGCGCCGTCCGAGGAAGCGGTCGTTACGGTGGCGAAGAGCGCCGATTGCGCAGGCCCGAAGCGGACCTCTTTGCCCTCCATGTTGCCGCCGGCCTGCATCGTACCGAGCGACTGATCGATGCCCAATGGCGTCAGCGCACTGTTCGGCGCGGTCTCGCTCGCGTAGGTCGCGGTCAGGCCGATCGCGAACATGAGCATCATCGCCGCATAGAGCGCCCAGCCCTGCCGTTCGTCGCCGACCATCCGTCCGAATGTGTTCGTAAGCGGCGCGCCGATCAGAAAGATCAACAGCATTTCGATCATGCCGGTCAGACCGGTGGGATTCTCGAACGGATGCGCGGAATTCGCGTTGAAGAAGCCGCCGCCATCGCCGCTCAGCAGCTTAATCGTTTCCTGGGACGCGACGGGTCCGAGAGCGATCGATTGCGTGGCGCCTTCGAGCGTCGCAGCCCCGGCAGAGGGACCGAGAGTTTGCGGCACGCCCTGCCAAACAAGAAAAAGTGTGACCAAGATGCCGACGGGTAGAAGGATGTAGAGCGTGGCGCGCGTGAGATCGACCCAGAAATTGCCTATGGCTTGGGCGGAGTGCCGTGCAAATCCGCGGATCAGTGCGACGGCGACCGCAATTCCCGTCGCGGCGGAGAGAAATGACTGGACGGTGATGCCCGCCATCTGCACGAAATAGCCCATCGTGCTTTCGCCACCATAGGACTGCCAGCTCGTGTTGGTGACGAAGCTGACTGCCGTGTTGAGAGCGAGGTCGGGCGCGACCGCCGGCATCGCTTGCGGATTGAACGGCAGAAGGTTCTGTGCGCGCTGCAGCCCGTAAAGGACGAGAATGCCCGCCAGGTTGAAGACCACGAGCGCGAGCGCATAGGCGACCCAACTCTGCTCTTCGAGCGGATCGACGCCCGCCAGGCGATAGATGCGACTTTCGAACGGATCTAGGAATTTCTGGAATCGGCTGCGGCCCTGAAATATGCGCGCCATATAGCCGCCGAGCGGTCTGATCAGGGCAGTGATCGCGGCGACATATACGCCGATCTGTATCCAGCCCTGCCAACTCAAGGTTTTCGGTCCGCCGGATTCTTTTCGGATGCGGTCAATCGCGCGCAGGCATGGATGTAGCCGAGAACGGTGAGCGTCGCCGCGCTGAGCAGTGCAATCATGACTAGGTCTGAAACCAAGGTGCTTCGGATCCCGAACGGATTTGCGCCGACGAGAGAGCCTAGTCCGATCCGCATAGGGATTCCATGCGAGTCTGTGCGGCCAGGAATGCAGCTCCAATGTGCGCCGTGCGCGTTCCGGCAAGCGCTCGGCGGAGCCTATACGCGATTTCTATTTTCGGCCGAGCGCGTTGGGATGGAGATTATATGTCGTCCAGCGTTTGATCTTCGGGTGGGCATCGGACGCCTCGGGAGCGGGCCCCGCGTGGCAGGTGTGGCGACATGGAACCGAGATTGAACTCATTCGGCACGCTCTTCGACGACTGGAGCCGGACGGAGCAGGCGAGACTTCTGGAACAGATTCGCTGGCTTGAGTCCGGTTCGCGTCACATCGCGGTACGGACCGGAAAAGGCCAGTGGGTCGATGTCACCGAAAATGAACTCATGCGGCTGAAACTCACCTTCACGCGGCTGGATGCGCTTCGAATCGCGCAGGAGCGCGAGAGGAAAGAATAACGCCTCGACGGCCTAGCCCACGCGCCTCAGCCGCCGATACGCCGGACGTCCACATAATAAGGCGACTGTTTGAGACCGCCGGGTCCGGCGAGCCAGCAGCGCAGATGGCGCGGGCCGGGCTCCAGCGCGACGCTGAGGATCGCCGCGACGTCGTTCGCGCCGACCGGGATTTCGAATGCGCCGACGCCGTCGATCTCCACATGTGCCGTCTCGACGGCAAGCGCCGTGCCGCCTTCGTAGAGCGACCAGTCGGCAGGCGCGATGGCATCGCGCCGGAACGCGACGTCCTCGCCGGCGATACCCGCGCGCATGGCGTGCGACGTTTCCGCGGGCCAGCGGCGCAGGGCGAACTCGTACAGTCCCGGTTCCTCGACGAGGATCTCCCAATAGCCGGCGCACGCATCGCCGCGCCGGACCTGTCCCTGGTTCCAGACGCCGTCTCCCTCGTCGTTGCGCAGATCGTGGCTGTTGAGCCGCGTGGCGGCGGCGGACGTCGCGCCGATCGAAATCGGAATGTCGTCGTCGGCCTGTCGTTCGCAAAGCTGCCACCAGGACTCATAGGCGCTGCGCAATTCCGCCACGACGTTCGGGAAACCGGCGGCCACGTCGTTGCGCTGCCCCGGGTCGTCCGCGAGACGATAGAGCTCTGTGCCGTTGATCAGCCGCCATTGATCGCGCATGACGCAGCTGAAGCGCCACTTGATCGGACGCGGCACGCGCTGCGTGTCGGTGACGAGTATGCGCTCCGTCCACGCGGCCGAAGGTTCTTCGCCACGTGCCAGCGGCGCGAGGCTGGCGCCGTGGAAGCTTCGCCCCTGCGGCACCGCAACGCCGCACAGATCGAGCAGCGTCGGCATCAGGTCGATATAGGCGGCGAGCGCATGCACGCTCCGGCCGCCCGCGATCTTTCCCGCCGGCCAGCGCATCAGGAACGGCACGCGATGGCCGCCTTCGTACATGCTGCCTTTGAGGCCGCGCATGCCCGCGTTGAACGCGCCCCGTTTGAAACCGGCCGCCAGCGGGCATTGCCCGTTGTCGCTCGCGAAGATCAGGATCGTGTTCTCTTCCAGCTCCATCAGGCGCGCGCGCAGCGCACCGAAATTCTCGTCGATGTTGGAGATCATCCCGAGAAACCGCGCATAGGGCTCGCTGGCGGTTTTTCCGGCATAGAGCGCCTGATATTCCGGCGGCACATTGAACGGACTGTGCGGCGCGTTGGTGCCGAGAAAGCAGAAGAACGGCGCCGGTCCGCCGGACTCGACGAACTTCAACGCTTCGGCGAAGAAAACGTCGGTGCAGTAGCCGCGGAACGGCGTCGGGACGCCGTCGACCAGGTAGGTGTCGTCGAAATAGTCGTTGCCCCACCAGTCCGGCGTTTGGCCCAGACCGCCGCCGCCATGCACCACGCTCTTCTGGAATCCGCGATCCTGCGGCCGGTACGGATAGGCATCGCCGAGATGCCACTTGCCGAAGATTCCGGTGCGGTACCCGGCCTCGGCGAGCGCGTCGGCGAGCGTCCATTCGTCGGCCCTGAGCAGCGATCGTCCGCCCACCGTGTGCCAGACTCCCGTCGAGTTGCAGTAATGGCCGGTCAGGAATCCGGCGCGCGTCGGGGCGCAGGTGGTTCCCGAATGGAACTGATCGAAGCGTACCGACTCGGCGTGAAAGCGATCGAGATGCGGCGTCCTGATGAAAGGATGTCCGTGCGCGCCGATCGGCGGATAGCCCTGATCGTCGGTCAGGACGAAGATGATGTTTGGCCGGTCCGAACGCATCACCCCTCCCTGGCCGGGTTCGTCGTCGCGACCCGGTCATCGCGAACATAAGTTGACGGTGATGCGCACACAATGCGCCGCGTTCAAGCAGGAACGTAGGTCAGTCGCATCGCGTCCTCGCCGATCCGATCGCTCGCCACGAGCCGGAGCGGCGGCCGCGGTCCGGCAAAGAACGGCGTGCCGCGACCGAGCACGAAGGGGCGGAAATAGAGTCGATATTCGTCGATGAGCCCGAGATCCGTGAGACTTTTCGCCAGCTCCGGTCCGGCGACGGCGATCTCGCCGGCGAAGCGGCCCTTGAGGTTCCGCATGACGGACTCGAAATCGTCGGCGATCAGCGTGGCGTTGGGTCCGACGGATTGCAGCGAGCGCGAGACGACCCATTTGGGATGGCGTCGCCAGGCGTCGGCGAAGTCGCGTTCCTCAGGGCCCCAGTCGGCTCGATCCTCGTCCCAATAGCGCAGGATTTCATAGGTGCGCCGGCCGTACACGCTGCCGGTCAGTTTGCGTTCCTGTTCGCAGAAATGCCGGAAGAGCGCCGGACCCGGTGCGAATTCCGTATGGTCGACGAAGCCGTCCAGAGACTGCGACAATGCGTAGACGAACGTCGCCATGCCGCGAAATCTCCAGCCGACGTCCGGAAGTATAGCGCGCGCCGTCGCTTCCGTGGAACGGTTTCATCGCGCGGCGGCGAACAGCGCGGGTTGGAAAAGCTCGACGACGTTGCCGGAAGGGTCCTGCAGCAGAACCTGCTTCCCGCCGGGTCCTTCCAGGACGTCGTTGCGGAACGGCGCGCCGGCGGCGCGCAGACGGGCGACCTCCGCATCGATGTCGTCGACGATGAGGTGGATGCGGTTCCAGCCGCCGGGCCCCGGCTTCGCACCGTCGGGCATCGGCTGGCCCGCCGAACTGTTCGGTCCGCTCAGCAGCAGGCGCAGGCGGCCGCGGGCGACGTCGGCAAAGGCGGGAAAGGCGTTCAGGACCTCGAAGCCGAGGAAGCTGGTGTAGAATGCGACCGCAGCCGGTACGTCGTCGACCATGTAGCGGACACTCACCATTTCGCTGGATTCAACCACGTGGCACTCCTTTTCCTTCGTCCGGTTTCACCGACACCCGGCGCGCGTCACATCCGCCGGGTCCGATCCGTCATATGTATGACGGATCGAACCATCGGAGTGTGACCGTGCCCGGCGACGATATATTGGCCCAGCGCTTCGAGGCGAATCGCGCCCATCTCAGATCGGTCGCGTACCGGATGCTCGGCTCGGGAGCGGAGGCCGACGATGCGGTGCAGGAGGCGTTCCTGCGCGTCGGGCGCGCCGGGGCGGACGATATCGGCAACTTCACCGGCTGGCTGACGACGATCGTCGCGCGCGTCTGCCTCGACATGCTGCGGACGCGAGAGTCGCGGCACGAGATTCCGATAGAGGCGGAAGCGGAAGCACTGGCGGCGCCGGACGATGCGGAGCGCGAGCGGCTGATGTCGGATTCGATCGGCATCGCGATGCTGACCGTGCTCGAAACCCTGTCGCCGGCGGAGCGCGTCGCGTTCGTGCTGCACGACGTTTTCGACCTGCCGTTCGACGCGATCGCGCCGGTCGTCGGGCGTTCGCCGGCGGCGACGCGCCAGCTTGCGAGCCGCGGGCGGCGGCGCGTCCGGGGCGCGCCGGGCGACCTCGCGGCGGACCGAGAAAGGCAGCGTCAACTCGTCGAAGCGTTCCTCGCCGCGTCGCAGGGCGGCGATCTCTCCGCGCTGCTGGCCATTCTGGATGCGGACGTGGTGCTACGCGCCGATGCGGCGGCGGTGGCGGCGAGCCTTTTGCGCGCCGGCGGCGACATGCCCTTGCTCGAGCCGGAGATCCGCGGCCGCGATGCGGTGGCGGCGATCTTCCGCGGCCGCGCGAAGGCCGCCAGGCTGGCGCTGCTCGACGGCGACGCGGGGCTCGCGTTCGTGCCGGGCGGCACGCCGCGCCTTTTGGTCGAGTTCGTCGTCGAGGCGGGGCGCATCGCCGAAATCGCGATGGCCGCGGACCCGGGCTTCGTCGCCGGACGCGTCGTGGCGCTGTGCGGCTGAGGGCCTATTGTGGAGATTTTTGTTTCGCAGGCAATCGAATGCGCGCAAGCAAAAAGGGCCGTGCGCGCGCACGGCCCTTTCGCGAACAGGGTTGCCTCTATTGCCGCGTGGCGCGTGCCGTCGTGCGGCGCCGGCGGAGTGCGGCGGCGCCAGCAAGGCCCGCACCGAACACAGACAGAGTGATCGGCTCGGGAACGTACGAAACCTTCACGACGAGATCCTGATAGTCGGGGCAGGCAGCGCCCTGAGGATCGGTGCAGTCGCCGTTGTACGCTTCGGTGTCGGAGAAGCCGACGAAAACGGAATTCGGATCCGCCGGATCGTAGGCGAGCAGATAGCTGCAATCTCCCGTCGGGAGTCCTCCCTCGCTGATGGAGCAGTCTGGGGCCCCCGTAGGGAGCACCGATGCCAACGTGAAGGTGATGAACGTGCCCGCCGCCAGGTCGAGCGACTGCTGCCAGAAGCCGGATTGATTGAACGGAATCTGGCTGCCGTTGTTGGCAATCGGCGTGAGGGTGCTGAAGCTGAACGTGTTCGAGTTCGCCGCATCGCCGGCGCCGTAGTAGGTGAAGCGATAAGTGCCGGCGTCGAGAGCCTGCAACGTCGCGGATGGGTGGTTGGCATCGCCGCTGCTGCTACCAGGCGCGGGTCCTAGCGGCGTGCAGCCCGACGCATCGCACGGGAATCCAAGTCCGCCGGCGGCCTGATTTTCAAATTGCGCAACGCCGGGAACGCCGCCCGCGATCTGAAGCGCGCCCGCTAGGGCGGGCACGCTCGCACAAATGAGCGCAAGCGTAGCGCCGGCCGACAGGAGTATTTTTCTTGCTTTCATCGGGTGGCCTCCTCGATTTTCGTTGGTACGGTCGCGCGCTGACGCTTTGTCAGGCTCGTCTCGTTAACCAATATCGCAAGTATCGGGCCACGGCCGCACTTCCGCGGAATTTCGAAAACGGCGATCGCTTTCGTGCGCCGAGTCGTAACCGGCTTTTACAGTTGGGCGGTCAAACAGTGTCCGTTCTGTTGACACTTCGACACGCGCGCGAGCGTCGAAATGATGTCGCGCGCATTCGCGTTCGCTGCGACGGCGTTTGTTCTTTTGTTACCGGCGCAACTCTGAGTGGTTTGCAGCGCCTGGTCGTCGAAGGCATTTATCGCGGTCGAGGCATTGGTGAGTCTCAAGCCCGCTGCGACGGAACGCCACCAGTCAGAGTACCCTGATTGTCCGTCGGAAGAACTTCGAGATGACGCGGGTCAATCGCGGCAGGGATAGTGCTGTCGAATATTCGCGAAGGTGGCGTCGTCCATTCCAAGATCGCGCGCTGTCGTTGCCCCGAAGCACAGACCTTTTGCGCGCGGCTGCCAATCCGTCGCCCGGACGATTCCGTAACGGTCTCGCCGGAAAAAAAGATACGCATCGAACGTAGAGACGTGAGCGTCGGCCATAGTCACCATGACGATTAGGTCGTGAGGTATCTGGGGACCATAAATCACGTTCTCGGCCTTGAAAGGCGCACGGAAATAACCCCCGAGGTAAATCCCGCCAGCCCATGCTTTCGGCACGATCCCGTCAATGTACGAACGCTCAGGCCCAAGACGGCCTTCCGCAATGACCAAGCTCTCGGGTCCCAATTCCCCTCGGAGGACCGCAGGTGCGTCGGCGTAGTTCATGTCGACCAACGTGCCATTCGCATGATCGCGCTGGAAGGCTCGGCGACACGTCCCGCGATTAGAAAGTAGTCCAAGGTTTTGGGTGGTTTTTTCCGCGAACTTTCGAATATCGTCGCATGTCCGTGAGTGGCTTGGAGTTGCCCCGGATGGCTTGGATTCGACGCGGGCTTGGAAAAAACGGAGAAGGTACCGACAGCGCGGCGTACATAATCTGCGTCGTGGCCGTAGCGGCGTCCGCCGTTCACCTCTATCTGCTCACAGACTGGCCAGGCTGGAGGTACAATCCGCATCCGAGCGTGTTCGCGTACGCGGTCCAATTTGTGCCGGTTGTGGCGCTATTCATTTGTATTGGAGCGACCGCTTTGAATCGCTTTGGCTACGGAAGGCTGGCCCTGAGGCTTGCTTATTGGATTCTCGTTCCGACATTGTGCGTGCTCGCGCTCGATGGCTGTGTCGGGACAATCGGAATGGTGGACTGAGCGCGGCCTTAAAATCGGACACGTCACACTCGAATTTTTTGATGCGAGCCGTCGGCGCGGCTAGTGCCGCATAGATCGTCGTGGGCGAGGCACGCGTCCGCTTTCGACCCAAAGCTGCCGTTCCTCAGGGACTAACTTGGTGCTGCCTCCAGCCCCGCTCAGAAGCAAGGCATGGCGTGGTCGCCTTGACCCGTCTGTTTTCGCGTGGCACAGACCCAAGCTGATTGTGTGAGGTTGTCGATCTGTGAAAATCTAACCTGGACAATGAATTGACAGTCGGCCGACACCGACAGTTCAGGTTGACCGCACCATTACGCGGCGATTTTCGTTCAAAACTGGACGACAGCATGCAACGATTAGCTGCAATTCCGCGAGCGCGAGAAGACGCCGTTCACGTGGCGTTACGTGAAGTGTTCGCAAATCGTGACGCGCGTGACTTTATTCCGATCAGCGGCGGTGTTTCTGGCGCTCTGATCTACCGCTTTGCGGTTGAAGATCGCCTGTACGTTTTGCGAATAGAGCCCGAACGCATTGCACTAGCTGACCGTCAGCGAGGTTTCGAGTGCATGCTTTCAGCGTCGCAGGTAGGAGCCGCGCCGTCGGTTCACTACGCCGACGCCGGTACGGGCATCGCGATCATGAATTTTGTCGCCGGCCGACCGCTGTCAGAACATCCCGACGGACCCATGGGGCTTGCTAACGGTCTGGGAGCTCTTGTTGCGCGTCTACAGACCGCGGCGTCGTTTCCCAGCATAGGCAACTACCCGGACGCAATCGTAAAAATGCTCGACGACGTACGTGGATCGCAGCTCTTAGTATCGGATCAGTGGAACCGGTGCGCGGAGGGTCTCTCGCGTATTCGCGCTGCACTTCCTTGGGACACGTCGTCCCTTGTGCCGTGCCACAACGATCCCAATCCGCGAAACATACTCTTCGACGGAGAGCGGCTATGGCTGGTTGACTGGGAACTCGCGTTTCAGAACGACCGCCTCGTGGACCTCGCCATTCTGACGACTGACATTGCCGAGGGACCAGAGCTTGAAGACGCCGTGCTGACGGCGGCATTGGGTTCGAAACTTACTCCCGAGTTGCGTGCGCGCTTGCTACTAATTCGGCAATTGACGAGACTTTTCTACGGTTGCGTCGTGCTCCAGAGCTTGGCTGTAGAACTTCCATCTATCCAGCATGATGGCAAGGCTCATCTAACACCGGAGGCATTTCGATTGGGCGTCGAAGAGGGGCTGTGGAAACCCGGCAGCCCTGAGATTGCTTGCGCGTTCGCCAAGATGTCTTTAACCGCCTTTTCCGATGCTTCCGTGAGTTCAATGTTTGACAAGGCGCTCAATCTCGTCCGCGGAGGCGCTTCTTAGGCCGTCGCGACTGCGAACCGCTCATCGTGGGCCGCGAAGCTATAATTCCGTCACGGGTCGATGCTGGGCTCCGGGCGACCGCTTTCCACCCAAAGCGGTCACTGACGGCTTGATATATGCGTGGTGCCAAAAGTGATCCCCGCGTTGTAGTTAGCTCTACCTCCCCCTCATACAGGGGGGATGATTGCGCGCCGGAGCACGCGCAGTGTCGCCGCCGTCATCTCTGTTCCGGAACCGTCATGTCGCGCTGGCTGGCGATCGTGCTGTGCATCGTCACGCTGGGCGCTCAGGCGCTTCCGGCGTACGCCGTCGCCGCAAAGACATCCGATGCTGCGATCCAGCTCGACGACGACCACGACGTCGCGCCCAAGCGCGTCGGGCGTATCGCCTTCGCAGCCGTCGCCGCGGCGGTGGCGCTGTTCGTGCTCGCCTCGCTGATCGTCTGCCTGCGCGGCCCGGCGCGGCACTGGCTCTTCCTGCTGGCGATCCCCCTGGGCATCGGGCGCGCGGCGCTCGACTGGAAGACGGGCATGGTGATGCTCCGGCTCATCCATCTGCAGTTGCCGAGCGCATCATTCAGTCTCGCGCATGGCACGACGGGCCTCACGATCTCGATGGGCGTTCCCGTCTTCGCCTTCATCTTCTGGGCGGTTCGGGCCGCGCAGCCGGAAGCACCGCTGCGCGACGCGGGCGAGAGGCGCTGACCGGGACGCTGCCCGATGTCGCAGCGGCGGGCCCCAAATCCACGGCCAAGCCCTTTATCCGCCTGTAAATTGGGCATTCACCAGCCGCCCCGACCCGGCTGGCAATGCGCCGTGGCTTCCCATATATCCACAGGCCGAAAGCAGGAGGTCCGCGTGGCCCAGAACTGGTCCCCGCAAAGCTGGCGTACCAAGCCGATCCGTCAGGCTCCGGTCTATCCGGATCCGGCGGCGCTGGAGGCCGTCGAGGCGAAGCTCAAGACGCATCCCCCGCTGGTGTTCGCCGGCGAGGCGCGCAGCTTGATGAGCGGCCTCGCCCAGGTTGCCGAAGGCAAGGCTTTCCTGCTCCAGGGCGGCGATTGCGCGGAAAGCTTCGCCGAGTTCCATCCCGACAATATCCGCGACATGTTCCGCGTCCTGTTGCAGATGGCGATCGTGCTGACCTATGCGGCCGGCGTTCCGGTCGTGAAGGTCGGCCGCATCGCCGGCCAGTTCGCCAAGCCGCGCTCCGACGATTTCGAGACGCGTGACGGCGTTACGCTTCCGTCCTACCGCGGCGACAATATCAACGGCGGCGAGTTCACCGCCGAAGCCCGCACGCCCGACCCGCGCCGCCTGCTCGAGGCGACGGCGCAGTCGGCGGCGACGCTCAATCTTCTGCGCGCCTTCGCGTCGGGCGGTTACGCCGACCTGCACAACGTGCACCGTTGGATGCTGGGCTTCATAGCGGGATCGCCGGCCGGCGAACAATATAAGGGTCTCGCAGCGCGCATCTCCGAAACGCTGGAATTCATGGCGGCGTGCGGCATTACGCCGGAATCCGTGCCGCAACTGCGCACGACCGACTTCTACACAAGCCACGAAGCGCTGCTGCTCAACTACGAGCAGGCGATGACGCGCGTCGATTCCACGACCGGCGACTGGTACGACACCAGCGCGCACATGCTGTGGATCGGCGACCGCACGCGCAACCTCGACGGCGCGCATGTCGAATTCGCGCGCGGCATCAAGAACCCGATCGGGCTGAAATGCGGGCCGAGCCTGCCCGAAGACGAGCTTTTGAAGCTGATCGACGTCCTCAACCCGGAGAACCGGCCGGGTCGGCTGACGCTGATCGCGCGCTTCGGTTCGGACAAGGTCGCCGACAAGCTGCCGCCACTGGTCCGCGCGGTCCAGCGCGAAGGCGCGAAGGTCGTATGGTCGTGCGATCCGATGCACGGCAACACCATCAAGCTCCAGTCGGGCTACAAGACCCGGCCGGTCGACCGCATCCTCGAGGAAGTACGGACCTTCTTCGCGGTCCACCGGGCCGAGGGCACCCATGCCGGCGGCGTGCATTTCGAGATGACGGGCCAGGACGTGACCGAGTGTCTGGGCGGCGCGCAGGCCATCAAGGAGATCGACCTCTTCGACCGTTACCAGACGGCCTGCGATCCTCGTCTCAATGCCAGCCAGGCACTGGAGCTCGCTTTCCTGATGGCGGAAGGCATCCGCGCCGAACGCATGAAGAGCGACCGCTTCGCGGCTTCCGCGTGACGCAAACGGCTCAACCCGCGACCAGCCCGGGATGAGAATAAGAAACACCGTCTCATGCCGCGCTTGTCGAAGCACGGGACGCTCGAGAAAAACGGCCGCGCACGCGTCCGGGGGATGACTGCAGATGGGCGTTGCGCGCCTGCTCGCGAAAGGGTGGCTGGTCTTCTGCCTGTTCGCCGGCGCCCATGCCGTGAATCTCGCGCTTTCGCGCGGCGAGGCCTTCGCCGACATCGCCTGGGACATCGGCGTCTGCGTCCTGCTGTTCTCCGCCATGGGACTTCTGTTCATCGCCGGGTTCGGATTGTCGCCGGGCGGCGGACGCGAGGCGCTGTTGCGCCGCCTGACGCCGCATCACTGGCTGCCGGGCTTCAACGAAATGGTGTTCGTGATCTTCGTCGTCTTCAGCTTCGTCAACCAGGTGTACCTCGCGCCGCTCTACATGAGCAGCCCGGCGGCGTCCGCTGTGCAGGCGACATTATCCTTCTTCGTGCCGGGCCAGCATGCGCTCGAGCGCGCACTGCTCGACTGCAGCCTCGACGGCGGGCGCATCTTCGCGTCGGGAACGGTGTGGCTGCTTGCCATCATCTATGTCGCCTCGACGGTTTCGCGCGTGCGCCTTGCGTCGGGCATCATCCGCATCGAGCGTATGACGCGGCCTTCGTCGCTTGGCCCGACGGTCACGGCCGCGATCTTCGGCATCGCGGCGATCGTCGGCTTCCAGCTCCTCTATGTGGGCTCGGCCTATCCCTGGCTCGCCTGCAGCGCTTTCACCGACATCACCGGCGCGGTGCTGATCGGGCTTGCGCCGCTGATGCTGTCCTACCTAATCTTCGCCGCGCTC
The DNA here is from genome assembly GCA_035499335.1 of Rhizomicrobium sp. Taxonomy (GTDB): domain Bacteria; phylum Pseudomonadota; class Alphaproteobacteria; order Micropepsales; family Micropepsaceae; genus Rhizomicrobium. Next base: position 27,869 of record DATJZB010000075.1, read on the forward strand.
GCGACGCTGCGCGCCAGCGGGCCGGAACCGGGAGCTTGATGCGGTGATCGAGGCGTCCTGCCATTGCGGCGCCGTGCGGCTGGAGATCGACACCGCGCCGCGCGAACTGACCGACTGCGCCTGCTCGATCTGCTGGCGGCTCGGCGCGCTCTGGGCCTATTATTCGCCGCGCCAGGTGAAAATCTCCGGGGCTACCCGGATCTATATGTGGCGCGCGCGCGTCATCGAATTCCACAGTTGCCCGGTCTGCGCCTGCACGACCCATTGGCTGCCGGCCGACAAGAGCTACGACCGCATGGGCGTCAATGCGCGGATGATGGCGCCGGAAATCGTCGCCGCTACTGCCATCGCAAAGTTCGACGGACCGCCCTGAGCGCAGGTGCGGCCGGCGCGGGGCCGGCCGCTGCGCGTCCGGCTACACCGCCTTGTCCGGTCCCACCCGCACGACCATCTTGCCGAGATTGTCGCCCTTGAAGAGACCGATGAAGGCCTTGGGCGAATTCTCGACGCCGTCGACGATCGTTTCGCGCCACTTCATCTTGCCTTCCTTGGCCCATTTCGCCATGTCGCGATGGAAGTCGGGCAGCATGTCGTAGTGACTCGAGACGACGAAGCCGCGCAACGTCAGCCCGAGGCCGATGGCGATGGCGAGATTGCGCGGTCCTGGCGGCGGCTCGGTCGCGTTGTACATGTCGATCATTCCGCACAGCGGGATGCGGCCGAACTGGCGCATGTTGTTGATCGCCGCTTCGAGATGCGCGCCGCCGACATTCTCGAAATAGACGTCGATGCCTTGCGGGAACGCCTTGGCGACGGCGGCGTTGAGATCGCCGCAGGTCTTGTAGTTGATCGTCTGGTCGACGCCGATCTCCTTGAGGAACCGCGCCTTGTCGTCCGATCCGACCGAACCGACCACGTAGCAGCCCTTGGCCTTGGCGATCTGGCAGACGATCGAGCCGACGGCGCCGGAGGCCGCCGAAACGAACACGCGTTCGCCGTCCTTCAAGGCGCCGATCCGCAACAGGCCGGCATAGGCCGTCATGCCCGGCATTCCGAGCGCGCCGAGATAGGATTGCAGCGGCGCCTGCGGTTCGAACTTCTGCAGGTCGGCGCCCGCCGAGACGTACCATTCGCGCCAGCCGTTCATGCTCTGGACGTAGTCGCCGACCTTGAAGGCGGAATTGCCGTTGGAGGCGACGACCTGGCCGACGGCATGGCCCTGCAGTGCCTCGCCGATCTGGAAGGGCGGGACGTAGCTCTTGCGGTCGACCATGCGGCCGCGCATGTAGGGGTCCACCGAGACGTAGCTGTTGCGGACAAGGACCTGGCCGGCCGCCGGGGTGGGGACTGCGGTCTCGGCGAGCTCGAAATTGTCCGGGGTGGGCAGGCCGACGGGGCGGCTTTTTAGGCGGATTTCGCGGTTTTTCTGGTTGGACACGATGTCTCCTGAACACTGTAAAGGTTGAGTGGCTTGGTGGGGTTAACCTAGCAGCGGGCTCAGGTGTAACAAGACGAAACATTTTATGAGTCGCCTGCCAGGGCCGGCTCCGGCACTTATGTGACTGAGATTCCGGCGAGATTCGCATTTGGCTCCCCAGCGCGTTCGAGACAACGGTACGCTTAAAGCCGCCGTCATTGGTGCAGGCGCGTTCGGTCGTCATCACGCCTCGAAGTATCGCGGCATCGAGGGCGTCGAGCTGATCGGCATCGCCGATCCGTGCCCGGAAGTGCGCAAGGCTTCCCTCGCAAATCATGGTGTACAGGCGGTCGCCGATTGGCGCGAGCTGCTCGGCAAGGTCGATCTGGTGAGCGTCTGCTCGCCGGCGGTCACGCACGCGGCCATCGTCCGCGCCTTCCTCAATTCCGGCGCCAACGTTCTCGTCGAGAAGCCGATCGCCACCAGCCTCGAAGAGGCCGACGCGCTGATCGCTCTGGCGCACAATACCGGCCGCGTGCTCACGGTCGGCCATCAGGAGCGCTTCGTCTTCGCCGGCACGGGTCTGCTCGACAGCCGCGAAGTGCCGCTCGACATCACCTGCTGGCGCATGGGCCCGTGGACCGGCCGCAGCGCGGACGTCAGCGTCGTGCTCGATCTCATGATCCACGATCTGGATCTCGTGCACCAACTGGTTCCGCTTGCCGTCCGCGACGTCGATGCGCGCTCGCGCAGCCTGCATGGCAGCCTCGCCGACGAAGTTTTCGCGACCGTGACCTTCGCCAACGGCTCGGTGGCGCATCTGGAGACCAGCCGCATTTCGGACGCGCGCCGCCGCGGCATGCGCGCCGAATATCGCGACGGCGTCATCGAGATCGACTTCATCACCCGCAAGATCCGGAACACCACGCCCCGGGCGCTCAGGCCGCTCGAGATGGGCGATCCGCTGGCCGAGTCCGTCGCCTCCTTCGTGCGCTCGGTGCGCCACGGCGCCGCTCCTCTGGTCCGGCCGCAGGAAGCGCGCCGCGCGCTCGAAACCGCGCTGCTCATCGACGACGCCGCCGATCACGGTCCCGACGCCCGTGCACGGGAAGCATACGTGGCGGTCGCCGCCGCCCGCTGACCGGCCTTTTTTTGGCTGCCATTGCGCGCTAAAGACCGTTCATGACGGACCGTTTTCGCATCGCGCTCGCCCAGCTCAATCCGGTGATGGGCGACATCCACGGCAACCTCCTGAAGGCGCGCGCCGCGCGCGCCGAAGCCGCGTCGGCCAAGGCCGATCTCATCCTCTTTTCCGAGCTCTTCATCGTCGGCTATCCGCCGGAGGACCTCGTGCTCAAGCCGGCGCTCCAGTCCGATGCGCGCGAGGCGGTCGAGAAATTCGCCCGCGACACGGCCGACGGCGGCCCGGCCGTGCTCATCGGATCGCCCTGGGTCGAGAACGACAAGCTGTACAACGCCTTTCTCTATCTCGACGGCGGCAAGGTCGCCGGCCGGACGTTCAAGTACGATCTGCCCAACTACGGCGTCTTCGACGAGAAGCGCGTCTTCGCGCCCGGGCCGCTGCCCGGACCCTTCAACATCCGCGGCGTGCGCATCGGCGTGCCGGTCTGTGAGGACATCTGGACGTCGGAGGTGACCGAATGCCTCGCCGAGACCGGCGCGGAAATCCTCGCCGTGCCGAACGGCTCGCCCTTCGAGGCCGGCAAGGAAGACGTGCGCGCCAACCTCATCGCCGCGCGCGTGACCGAGACGCATCTGCCGCTGATCTATCTGAACCAGGTCGGCGGCCAGGACGAGCTGGTGTTCGACGGCGGCTCGGTCGTGGTCAATGCCGACCGCCGGACGGCGATCGCCATGCCGTCCTGGGAGGAGAGTCTCGTCGTCTCGGACTGGTCGCGGCACGGCGGCCGGTGGGTGTGCGCCGAAGGTCCGCGCGTGCCGGGCGAGGAACGTTCGCATTCGGTCTATCACGCGATGATGCTGGGCCTGCGCGACTATGTGAACAAGAACCGCTTTCCGGGCGTCGTGCTCGGACTGTCGGGCGGCATCGACTCCGCGCTGTCGGCGACGGTCGCCGTCGACGCGCTGGGCGCGGACCGCGTGCGCTGCGTGATGCTGCCCTCGAAATACACCTCGCAGGAAAGCCTCGACGACGCGGCGGAGATCGCGAGGCTGCTCGGCGTCCACTACGATACGATCCCGATCGAGCCGGCCGTCGCCGCGTTCGGCGAAACGCTCGCGCCCGTCTTCGCCGGCAAGCGCGCCGACACGACCGAGGAGAACATCCAGTCGCGCATCCGCGGCGTCATCCTGATGGCGATCTCCAACAAGTTCGGACCGATGGTGCTGACCACCGGCAACAAGAGCGAGATGAGCGTCGGCTACGCCACGCTCTACGGCGACATGTGCGGCGGCTACAACGTGCTCAAGGACGTCTACAAGCTCGAGGTCTTCGCGCTGACGCGGTGGCGCAACCAGTTCGTGCCGCGCGGCGCGATGGGGCCGAACGGCCGCGTGATTCCGGAGAACGTCATCGTCCGCCCGCCCTCGGCCGAACTGCGCGAGAACCAGAAGGACGAGGACTCGCTGCCGCCCTACGAGATCCTCGACGGCATCCTCGAATGCCTGGTCGAGAACGAGATGACGTTCGAGGATACCTGCGCCAAGGGTTATCACCCGGCTACGGTCAAGCGGGTCGAGCAGCTTCTCTATGTCAGCGAATATAAGCGCCGCCAGGCCCCGCCCGGCGTGAAGATCTCGGCGCGCAATTTCGGCCGCGACCGGCGCTATCCGATCACCAACGCGTTCCGGGACGCGCGCGACTGATGACCGTGGTCCGCGCCGCGCCGTCGCCCACCGGTCTCGTCCATGTCGGTACCAGCCGCGCTGCGCTCATCAACGCGCTGTTTGCGATGAAGACGCGTGGCAGGTTCATGCTGCGCATCGACGACACGGACGACACGCGATCGACGAAGGAATATGAGGCCGCGATTGTCGAAGACTTTGCCTGGCTCGGTATCGCGCACGACATCTTCGCGCGCCAGTCCGACCGCGTCGCGCAGTACGAGGCTGCGGCCGAGAGGCTGAAGGCCGCCGGCCGGCTCTATCCCTGCTATGAGACGGCCGAAGAGCTGGAGCGGCGGCGCAAGCGCCAGATGGCCGCGCACAAGCCGCCGGTCTATGACCGCGCCGCGCTCGCGCTGACGCCCGGCGAGCGCGCCAGGTTCGAAGCGGAGGGACGGCGGCCGCATTGGCGCTTCAAGCTCTCGCACAGGAAGGTGGCGTGGGACGACCTGATCCGCGGCCGGGTGGAAATCGACACTTCGACACTGTCCGATCCGGTGCTCATCCGCGAGGACGGGCGTTTCCTCTACACGCTGCCGTCGGTGGTCGACGACGTCGACTTCGCCATCACGCACGTCATCCGCGGCGAGGATCACGTCACCAACACCGCGCCGCAGATCGAGATCTTCGAGGCGCTCGGTGCCGCGCCGCCGGCCTTCGCGCACTATCCGCTGTTCATCCTCCCCGGCGGCGAGGTCCTTTCCAAGCGCAAGGGCTCACTCTCGCTGCGCGCCATGCGCGAGGAGGGCATCGAGCCGCTGGCGCTCGATTCCTATCTCGCCAAGATCGGCACCTCGGACGCGATCGAACCGCGCCTCTCGCTCGATGCGCTCGCCGCCGACTTCGCGCTCGAGAAGATCGCCCGCGCGCCGGCGCATTTCGACGTCGCCGAACTGTCTGCGCTGAACGGCAAGCTGCTTCACCTTTTACCCTTCGAAGCGGTCGAGGCGCGGCTGAAGGCGCTCGGCATCGGCGGCGGCGCCGTGTTCTGGGAAGCGGTGCGGCCGAACCTCTCCAAACTGGCCGACGCGGCGATCTGGTGGGACGTGGTCGACGGCCTGATCGCGCCGCTGCTGCTCGATCCGCCGCTGACCGAGAAAGCGGCCGATCTCCTGCCGCCCGAGCCGTGGGACGACGCGACCTGGGGCACGTTCACCAAAAGCGCAAGCGCGGCGACGGGATCGCGGGGCCGCGAGCTGTTTCACCCGCTTCGCGCCGCCCTCACCGGGCGGGGCGATGGACCCGAGCTGAAAAAGCTGCTACCCCTCATCGGGCGCGCGAAGGCTTTTGCGCGCCTCAAAGGGAAAGTGGCGTGATGTTCTTCGGCCGCCAGATCTGTCTCGGTATTATTTGCGGCTAGGCCGCAACAGAACCCTTTTGCCTGCCCAAAACTGAATCCCGCCCGCCCGACCCTCTCTGAGGGAGGTGGGAATCCGCAAATCACGGTAAGAAGTGCCATGACCATTCGCCTATACAACACGCTGACGCGCTCGAAGGACGTCTTCGCGCCGATCGATCCCAAAAACGTGCGCCTCTATGTCTGCGGGCCGACGGTCTACGACTTCGCCCATATCGGAAACGCCCGCCCGGTGATCGTCTTCGACGTGCTGTTCCGGCTCTTGCGCCACACCTATGGCGACGCCCACGTCACCTATGTCCGCAACATCACGGACATAGACGACAAGATAAACGCCCGCGCGCTGGAGCGGCGCGGCAACCGCGACATCCTGGTGGCGCTGCGCGAGCTGACGGAAGAAACCCAGCGGGTCTATGTCGAGGACGTCGCCGCGCTCGGCAATCTGGCGCCGAGCTACACGCCGCGCGCGACCGAGCATGTCGCCCAGATGATCCAGATGATCGCGCGGCTGATCGCGGCGGGTCACGCCTATGCGGCCGAGGGCCATGTGCTGTTCGACGTCTCCTCGAAAGCCGATTACGGCAAGCTGGCGCGGCGTTCGCTCGACGACATGATCGCCGGCGCGCGCGTCGACGTCGCGCCCTACAAGAAGAACGCGATGGACTTCGTGCTGTGGAAGCCGTCCGACGAGAACACGCCCGGCTGGGAATCGCCCTGGAGCCGCGGCCGGCCGGGCTGGCACATCGAATGCTCGGCGATGGCGGAGGAATATCTCGGTGAGAGCTTCGACATCCATGGCGGCGGGATCGATCTGGTGTTCCCGCACCATGAGAACGAGATCGCCCAGAGCGAAGGCGCGCATCACGACCATCCGCTGGCCAACGTCTGGATGCACAACGGCTTTCTCAACGTCGAAGGCGAGAAGATGTCGAAGTCGCTCGGCAACTTCGTGACCATTCACGAGCTGCTGGCCGATTGGCCGGGCGAGGTCCTGCGCTTCAACATGCTGCGTTCGCACTACCGACAGCCGATGGACTGGACGGTCGCCGGCATGAACGAAAGCTGGAAGACGCTCGAGCGCTTCTACGGCGTGACCGAACCGCTTGCCAATCCGAAGCTGGGCGCCGCGTTCCTCGAAGCGCTGTCCGACGATCTCAACACGCCGCAGGCGATCGCCGAACTGCACAGGGCCGGCGACCGCAAACTGGCGGGCGGCCTCGGCCTGCTCGGTTTCTCCAACACTCAGGTAAAGATCGAGGCGAAGAAAGCGGTCGATGCCGTGGCGATTGCCGACGCCATCGCGGCGCGCAAGGCCGCGCGCGCCCGCAAGGACTTCAAGGCGAGCGACCGCATCCGCGACGAGCTCCTCGCCAAGGGCATCGTTCTGAAGGACGGGCCCGCGGGCACGACGTGGGAAGTGAAGCGATGAAGCTCGTGCCCACAAACTTATCCAACACGGCCGAAACGGCCTTATCCTGTGCACCGGACGTCGTGTCTTCGCAGCCGAGTCGGCGCGAGACGAAAAAAAACGTCAAACAATTATATTGCCGAAAATAGGCTATGACATTGGAAAAACTATATATTTTCGACACCACGTTGCGCGACGGCGCGCAGACCCAGGGCGTCGATTTCTCGGTCGAGGACAAGCGCCAGATCGCGCTCGCGCTCGACGGCCTCGGCATCGACTACATCGAGGGTGGCTGGCCCGGCGCCAATCCGACCGATACGGCGTTTTTTTCCGAGCGTCCGCCGCTAAAACGCGCGCGCTTCACCGCCTTCGGCATGACCAAGCGCGCCGGACGCAGCGCCGCGAACGATCCCGGCCTCGCACAGATTCTCGACGCCAAGGCCGACGCCGCCTGTCTCGTCGGCAAGACCTGGGATTTCCACGTCGACGTCGCGCTCGAGATTCCGCGCAGCGAGAACATCGACGGGATCGCCGAGTCGATCGCCGCGGTGGTCGCGCGGAAGCGCGAGGCCTTGTTCGACGCCGAGCATTTCTTCGACGGCTACAAGGCCAATCCGGAATATGCGCTCGATTGCATTCGCGCGGCGCATGACGCCGGCGCGCGCTGGCTGGTGCTGTGCGATACCAATGGCGGCACGATGCCGGAGGATGTCTATCGCATCGTCTGCGAAGTGAAGGCGAAACTGCCCAAGGCCGCGCTCGGCATCCATGCCCATAACGACACAGAACAAGCGGTCGCCGTCTCGCTGGCGGCCTTGCGCGGGGGAGCGCGCCAGATCCAGGGCA
>DATJZB010000076.1:0-20493 GCA_035499335.1 Rhizomicrobium sp.
CGCTTTCCATGGTCCTTATATGAGCGGAACACAATGGAACCAAAGCGGATTGACCTACAATTCTCGAATGATCGGCACGCCGACCATTGCTCATCCGTTCCCGATTTACGGGAGCACATGGACACAAGTTCCCTCCGACGCCGTTTTGAAGTGACGAGCGTCGTCACGCATTGCTGAGCCTATGCACCCCGATCACCGCCGCAACGGCATGCGATTCTACGTCAGCTGTGTCTTTTGGGTGACAGCCAAACGTCGAATCGCGTGCTAGCCTCTCCTAGCTCGACAAACGAGCGAACAAGGAGACTCCACGATGAAACACAAGGTTCCTCTGCTCTGCGCCGAGTCGGTGCTCGGCCTGCTCGCTGCGGCGGCCATGCTCGGTCAGGCGCGCGCCGCCGACCTCCCTTCGCACAAAACCGCCCCGCTCATTCCGCCTGTCTTGGACGCTTGGAGCGGTCCTTACGTCGGCATTGGCGCCGGCGCCGTTCTGCCGACGCAAACGGCTTGGACCGCCGAGGCCTATCAGACCGGGATCACGCAAACCGGATTGAAGACCTTCACGCCTTATGCTTGGGGCGCGTCGGCCACCTTCAACACGAGCGAAGCCGGCTTCCTCGGCGCGATCATCGCGGGCTGGAATTTCCGCTGGACGCCGAACTCCAACATCATCTTCGGCGTCGAGAATGAGTTCGCTATCCCGGTCGGCGCGCATAGCACCGTCACCTACGCCGTGCCAGGGCCGTTGTTCGGCCTTGGCGTCACGCCGCAAGTCGCGCAGATCGGCCGCACGTGGGAGTGGGGAGACACGCTCGGGCCGCGCCTCGGCTATCTGATCCTGCCCAACATGCTGCTTTATGGCAACGGCGGCGTTGCTTTCGTGCAGGCTCCGGAGAGCATCCGCTTCGGCTCCGCGGCGGTGCTCGCCAACGGAACGGGGGGCAGCAACGGCATGCGAGTCGGCTGGTTCGCCGGCGCAGGCGTCGATTGGCAGTTCTCCCCCGGCTGGCGCGTCGGCGTGTCCTACAAATACGTTGGCCTTCCGAGCGTCACGGCGCAGGCGGCGGGGCTGTCCTACGGCTCCGCTTTCCAGGCGGCGCAGATCGCCGCGGGAACGAGCTTCATTGCGAGCGGCAATCCCTCGGCGCACATCGTCGAATTGCGTTTGACGCGCTCACTCGACTTTTGGGCGCCTTCGAGCGTCGTCACCGCTTACTGATCTCAAGCAAAAGCGTCACAGCGGCGGCTTCGGCCGCCGCTTTTATTTTGAGTTTTCTTGTGCTAAAAGCGCGAGCGACAAATCGTCGCCTCCCTTAGAGGAGTCCGCATGCGGTTCATTCTCGCCGCGTTTCTCGCGCTCGCCACTTCGGCCTCCGCCAGCCCGGCGCTCCCACCGGTCCGCCCTTCCGCTCCCGCGTCGATCGCCTCGCCGTTCTCGGCGATCCTCCAGTGGACAACCGACGATCTGAACGCGGCGATCGCCACGGCCAACGCCGCGACGCCGCCCGACAATGAGGGCGCGACTTGCTACGGCGCGCTCCTGCAGGCGGTGATGCTCGTGCAGTCCAATGGCGGGTTGTTCCATTGGCCACCGACTCTGGTTAACGATTACGAGAAGGCGTGGCTGCTGCACGCGGCGCTTACATCGCTCAAAGCCAATACTGCTTGCGCCACTGTCTGCGGACGCGCGGCGACCATGCTCGCCGTCTACGGAATGGGCGTGAACAACTTCTGCTCCGCTCTCGCGAAAATTCCCTGAAAGGAGTCCCGCCGTGCCGATCGTCACCCATCCGCAAACAGGTATGAAATTTCACGTCGGCGGGCGCATTCGGCCGAAGCCGTTCAGCCCGAAGCTACGGCTTGCGAATTATCTGCGCGCCTCGCTTCCCGATCCGCCGGCGACTTGCGACTACGCCTCCAAGGCCCGCGCATCGACGAAGCTGGTCTATCTGAACGATCGTCTCGGCGATTGTGTCGTCGCGGGCGCCGCGCACATGGTCGGCTGCTGGACAGGCAACGCCTCCGGAACGCCGATCACCTTCAGCGATCACCGGATCGAGACGGCCTACCACAACCTCTCGGAGGGTCGATACCCGGGCGAAGATGCTGGATGCGACGAAGAATTCGCTCTGAATTATCTTTGCCACAACGGCTTCATGCCGACCGACGAGCATCCGCACAAGATCGTCTGCTGGGTCGCAGTCGAGGCGGACAACGTCAAGGAAGTCAAGACGGCGCTGTGGCTCTTCGAGGCGCTCATGAGCGGCGTCGAGCTCCCCAACGCATGGATCAATCCGCCGCCCCAGGGAAGCGGCTTCACCTTCGACGTCGCCGGCGAGCCGGTTCCCGAAAACGGACATTGTATGAGTCACTTTTCCTATGATGACAAAGGCCTGGGCACGGCGACGTGGGGCCTTTATGGAACAACCGCGTGGGACGGCGTGACCAAGTACATGACGTCGGACGCCAACGGCGCGCTTTATGCGGTCGTCTCGCAAGACGCGCTGATCGCGGCGACGCAGAAGGCGCCGAACGGCTTCGCCGCGGCTGAGCTCGTCGCCGACGCGCATGCGCTCGGTTACGTGCATGCGTAGGCCAAGGCCATGAACGACGGACAGATCCGAAGGTGCTTTTGGCTCTTCGGTCTGTTCGGAGCTATTGAGGCTTTGTCATTGTTTCTACTATCCGTTCATGCGTTTTCGTGACCCATGCCGAAGCGCTGGATCCTCTTTGCTTTTTTCCTTAGTCTCGCTCTTGCGATCTACGCATCGCTATGCGGAATGCAGCTCTTGTGGTTGACCATAAATCGGAAAATACGTAGGCTCCCGACGCGCAGAGAGGTAGCGCCATGACGGCTGATCGCAGCGTTTTCTTCCCGCTTGTCCGAAAAAGCGTCTTCCACGGATCGCTGACAAAAGCTCAGGTCGACGGGATCAACTCGATCTTGGACGCTTGGGGAGCCACGGCCCCCGACGCCGATCTGCGCTGGGTGGCCTATGCGCTGGCCACACCCGTCCGGGAGACTGGAACGATGCAGCCGATCCGCGAGATCGGGCGCGGAGCCGGCCACCCCTATGGCGCGCCGGCGGGTCCTTACCATCAGCTTTACTACGGCCGCGGCCTCGTCCAATTGACGTGGCTCGCCAACTACGAGAAGGCCGACAAGCGGCTCCACGAGCTCGGCGTGCTGAAGGCCGATGAAAGCCTCGTCCAGACCCCCGATCTCGCGCTGCGACCCGACGTCGCCGCCGCGGTCATGATCCACGGCATGATCGAAGGCTGGTTCACGGGGCGCAAGCTCGGCGACTTCTTCCACGGATCGGTTTCCGACTGGTTCGACGCGCGCACGATCATCAACGGTCATGACCATGCGGGCGAGATCGCCGCTTGGGGAATGCAATTCTATTCGGCGCTCGTGGCGCAGAAAAACGCGCCTGTCGTCGCGCCGGCGAACGCGGCCGGGATCAAGAGCGTTTACGTGCTAGGCGATAGCATCGCGCACGGGACCGCCGCGGCGATGGGCTGGCCGGGAAATTATCAGGATGGCCGCAGCTACGCGGCGATCGGCGCCACGACGGACATCCCGACAAGCGACGGGCTCGTGATCTCCATGGGGACGAATCCCGCGCAGAAGACATCCGCCGACTGGCTCGCCTTTCCGAAAGCCTTCGCGCAGTTGCGCAAACGCGTTCCCGCGACGACGCATGTCTGCTGGATCGCGCCAGCGCCGAAATACGCGCATGAGCGTCAGTTCGTGCTCGACTTCGCCAAGCAGAACGGCGATTGCTGCGTCGAAGTCGTGCCGGGCCCGGATGGCACGCACCCGCCGACCGGGACCGCCTATCGCACCTTGGGCCACCAAGCGCTCGCCGCAATGACCGCCGCGGCGCAGGCCGCCACCCCGCCGGAGGCTGCGTGATGCGATTAGCCTATCTCGTTTTCCTCGTCGGCGCCGCGCTGTTTCTCGGGATTGGGCGCTTCACGATCCCCGGGCATGGGCTTACCGGCTGGCCGGGCTTCTACGAGGCGGTCGGTCACATTCTGCTCGGCATGATGATCGCAGTTGCGCTCTACGCGATCTGGTGCTGGATCTCGCAAGCGCTCTCCGTCGTTTTCTACGCCGAACTCCCCGCGTGGGAGTGGCCGTCGCTCACGGCGTCAACGCTGGCCTTCTGGCTCGTTCTCGGCCTTACCGTGCTAGAAATTGTCATGTTCAAGGCTCAGAATGGCTAAACGTTCAGCTACGTAGAAGGAAAACCTACGGTGAATACTGAGGAAATCGCGCGCGTCGCGCATGAGATCAATCGCGCTTACTGCACCGCGCTTGGCGACAATTCTCAACCTTCATGGAAAGACGCGCCGGAATGGCAACGCTCTTCCGCGATCAATGGCGTCTCGTTTCATCTGAATAATCCGAACGCGGGACCAGATCATAGCCACAACGAATGGCTGAAAGAGAAGCGCGAGACCGGCTGGAAATTTGGCCCCGTCAAAGACCCTGAAAAGAAAGAACATCCTTGCTTTGTGCCTTACGACGAGTTGCCCGTCGAGCAGAAGGCAAAGGATTATCTTTTCCGCGCTGTCGTCCACGCTCTGTCCTCCGCGTCGTAATTCAAAGGAAAAGTCCATGAGATCAATCGACCCGAACACTTCCGCCCTCGTCAATCTCGCACTGACCGTGCTCCTGGCCGTGTTGGCCGTTATCTCCAAGACGGGCCTCCCCGCGCCTTGGTCGGCCGAATGGTCGCACATCGCGCAGGATCAGGCGCAGTGGTGGGGCGCGATCCTCGCCGCGGCCATGGGCGTGCTCAACGGCTATCTGCACGCCGTCTCGTCCAGCGCGCCGGGGGCGCTGTCCTCGGACAAGCATTAGTCGACAAGGCGCTGCATTTTTGCAGCACCCCGCCGCGGAATCTCGTATGTTACGGAAAACAGGACATGATAGCTTAGGAGGGCGCTCTGTCTGAGACGAAAACGCCCATGCCCGATCTTCAATGCGTTCTGGACCGGATCGATCGCCTTCGAGAGAGCCAAGACGATAAGATAGACGCGTTCCGCAAGGAGTTCATGGCCGTCTCGACGGAATGGATCGGCGTTTGCCAAGTCGGAGGCCACAGGATCACGGTCTTGGAGAAAACGGCGAAAGAGCAGCTGGCGATGATCGAGAGCGTCCGGGGCCGCGTGGACGTCATAGAGAGAAACCACTTCGCCGAGGACAAGCAGTTGAAGACCGTCGCCAAAATCGGCGCCGGCGTATGGGCGCTGTTCGCGAGTTTGGTTGTCGCCGGATGGGAGCTCTACAAGCACTTCGCCGAGATCGTGGCGCTGACGATCTCCCCCAAATAGGACCGCGCGGCTGTGTCCATGGACAACGACGGCATTCACTTCAAAGACTGGGTGACGCCGCTCGTTGGGGGCTTGGGCGTTCTCTTCGGCTGGCTCGTTAGCGCTTTCGGGACGCTGAACCGGCTCGAGATCGCGATCGCGGAAGTTCGGACGAAACAGGCCGGCATAACGGCGCGGCTAGACGCGCTCGAAGCCCGTATTCAGGTGATCGACGAGCACGGCACGCGCGCGCTGGACGCCGAGCGCGCTCGGTCTCAGGTTATGCGCGAGATTCTCGCCGCGCAGCAGCAAGGACGTGGACACGATCGCACGCGTTTTTCCGACGAGGAGCGGTGAACATGCCCAAAGGCAAGCTGACGACCAAACAGAAGAAGCTCGCATCCGCCGTCGCGCATGGGTGGGAGCCGAAGGGCTCCGCCGCCGGCATGACGAAAGCGGCGGCTAAGAAGCTGCACGCGGAAAGCACCGGAAAATACGCGCCGAGCAAGAAAAAGAAGCGTTCCTAGCTGTTTAGAAGCTCACGTAGCTGGGGACGGTGCGGACAAGGAAAGAGTGCCGGATTTCTGAACGCGCTCGAGAACAGTCAAGCCATCGGGAAGCAGGATCTGACCCAAAAAGGCGCCCTCGAAACTCATCATACCGACTTCGACGGCGGTTATTTGGCCTTTAATCCAATCTCGCAGGATAGAATAGACGGCTATCTGACCGATCTTTTTGGCCTTGACTTCATGGCCTAGAGGCGTGCCTCTCATACGCGCACTATAAGGGTGGTGTTTTAGCCAAGCAGCGGCATAGCCGTGAGAGCTGGCACGAATTACAACGGAACGCCCCCGATGCGTGAACTGGACAAGAACTTCACCCTTCTCAAAGTCCTCCAAGCATCCGAACGAAGACGCGCCGAATCCTCGCAGAATTTTTTGCATTTCGTCGACAGCCGATTTTCCGCTAGTCGCATTTTCGTATGGGAGCGACATTATTTTCAGCCTTCGGCCGAGAAGCGCGCGTCCTGATCTCTCCAGAACGCGCGCCGTCTCACTCACTGCACCAAAATCAGGAAGTCGGCGCCGCTTTGATCGCCGCGTCGATCGCGGCAGCCTCTGTAACCAGCGCGTCAAGCTGCGCTTGACTGACCGGCTGACCAGCTTGAAGAGTTGCGATCTGGTCCTTCAAATTCTGCAAGCTCGTCGCCACGGAGCTCGTGAAGGTTGTGAAGTCCGCTTTGATGGCGTCGAGATCGGCTTGAAGATCGGCTTCGGTCGACATGATCGTGTTCACCTTTGCTTCGAGGGCGGATAGGCGACCAAAGACGTTCCACCAGTTCATAGTCGCCTCGCTTAATTGCGCGGGAGGCCGCCCGCGCTCGGCTCTTGAGCATCGTTCTCATGATGCTTGTTCAACAGTCTGTCCGGCAGACGGCCGCTGCGCTCCAGCGCGTCGCGGAGCAGCCGCACGATCACCTTGGACCGCGTGATCTTCAGCTCCCAAGCCGCGTCGTCGATCGCCTGCATGACGTCTTCGGGGAGGCGGAAGGTGCAGGGCTTTGTCACTTGCGATACCTTTTCGAGCGAAAGCCGTGCGCGCCGAGCGGAATGTCCTTGCCCCACTCCGGCAGATCGAGCAGCCGCGCTACGAAATCGTCTATCGACCCGAAGCCGCGCTTAACCTCGGCCACTGCTTCGTCATACGTATGTAATACCACAGGATAGCCAGCGGAGTCAACATTGAACATGCCGTGGACGAGGATGTCGCGCGCGACAGCCTGCGTCACGTTTTCCGAGGCGATCGTTTTGATGATCGCAAACCGCTCATACTTTCCGGTCACGGAGTTAACGCCGAGCGCCGTCACTGCAGGCTTCGTCACGGATTCGATTTTGGCGCGGCCAGCAAGCTCCAAACGCTCGGCCTCCGCGCGGCCCAGCGTCGACGCTTGATCCGGCCAAGACCCATCCTCGTTCTGGATCTTCGCCCAAACCTGATCCTTGAGCCGCGGCGCGCCGTAGGCGAGGCACCGCCCGCTGGGGAGCCGCGCCAAGAGGAAGTTCTTGGCGACCATATAGGTGATCCGGCAGGCGTCGAATTTTTGGCCTGGATAGCGAATGGCGTCGCGCATCGCGTCTTCAAGCGCCGCCCACCCTTCAACGAATTTTCCGTGCTTCCGGCGCCAACCGATCTTGATGATCTCGCATGCCAGCCACGCCTCGCGGGACATGACGTCTGTCCGCACCTTGTCGCGCGCCTTGACGCAATTTTCATATCGCCGCACCGCTCGATTGCGCGTCTCGTCGTCGGCTACTTCCCACACGGGAGCATGCAGCTCGTGGAGGTTCACGCCATACGCAGAAGCCATTGAAAAGAAAGCGGAAACTCCTCCGCCGAATCCGAGCTGCAATTCGGAAACTTTTCCGACGGATTGTCGATAGGGGTGCTTTTTCGTGATCACGTCCGTCGTCGTGTTCATGATGCTGGCGGCTGTGCGCCGATACATATCCGGAAGTGTCGGATCGGCAAGAATCTCGCGGAAGGCTTGCAGCTTCCACTCCTCGCGCATCAGCCATGCGATGACGACGCCTTCGATCCCCGAGTAATCGGCCGTGATGAATTCACAGCCGGGCGCCGCCCATAAAAAACCGCGGATTGCGTCAGAGACCAAGTGCATCGGTCGGCCGAGCTTCTCGCCATAAAGCAGCGTGAGCTTGTCAGGGTCTTCGTCGCGGAAGGCTTGAAACAGCGTGTCCGGACGCAAGAAGCCGCTTTCGACGGCGTCCTCGTATTCCTTGCGCGGCCGTGGAAGATTGGCCAAATTTGCGCCAACGTTCGACCAGCGGCCCGTGCTGGCCGCATGGTAAAGGTAGGTGCCTCGAAGCCGTCCGTCGTCGCTCATGCGCTTCAGGAAGGCGTTGAGCTTGGCGGTCGACGTCTTGGCGGCTTCGCCACGCAGCTCGAGCGCCGTTCGCACCTGTGGCGGCAGATCGCGCGCGCCGAGCGCCTCTTCGATCTTGCCCTTGGAGATTGACGGCATCGGCGCGCCCTGTGCCTCGCACCAAGCGACGAGCTTGGCGACGTTCGTGCAGGCGGGAACCACGCCGCCGGTCAGCGTCGCCATTTCGGCGTCGAGCCGCGCCTTGGCCTTCTCGACAAGGCGGAGCGCTGCTCGGCAGGACGCGACATCGACACGAATCCCGCGCGAATTGATCTCGTAGTCGAGGTTCCAGACGCGCTGCTCATAGTCGGAAAGTCGGAATAGACGGTTCGATAGCGCTTCCTCGGTGCGAACGTCCTGCGCGCAGTAGACCGAAAATTCGGCGAAACGCTCTGGGTAGTCCTCCGGCTCATGCCAGAACGGGCCGGGCCCCGTCTCATCCTTGCGTGGCTTGCGCGGATTGGAGAAGAAGCGAATCAGCGCGTCGCCGGCTTTGTCTTTTTGCTCCGGGAGGCCGAGCGCGGCGGCGACGCGCTCGAGCTTGCGCGGGAGACCCATGGCGGCGGCTTCCGCGGCCGAGCAGCGGTAGCGGTCGTCGGCGACGCGCGGCCAACCCGCATTGTCGGCCAGCCAGTTCAGGCATCTCCGTTCGAAATTGGCGTTGTAAGCTAAGATCGTCGCGCCGCTTTCGATTAGCTGGCTCAGCCAATCGGGACAGGGCTGCGGCCACACCCACGTCTGAATGTCGCTCGTCCCGTGCAACCTCCAGCAAAGGATCAGCGGACGAAAGTGCGGCGTGCAGAAATGCCTCTCTGCGCCCTCCGTCTTGATATTGTGATCGGAGCGGGTCTCGAAGTCGAGATGAATCTCAAGCGCCATCAGCCGAACAACGCTTCTTCGTCTTCCCGCGCTTCACTCGGCGCCGGGCCGCAACTCGCCTTCCACATTTCGTGCTCCCCCCGCGCCGCGACTAACTCTTTCTCGTAACGCTCGAGCAGATCAGGCCGATTGCACAACACCAATTTGCCGCGGCGATCGAGCAGCAGCCACTGCAGGAAGACGGCGAGATCGGTCAGCTCGAAGTCGGTCAGGTCGGCCGAGCGCACAGGGCCGTGCTCGCTGTGGAAGATAAATCGCAGCGGAGCCGTGCAGCTGTCGTCGTCGCGCTCGAACCAGATGCGATGATCATTCGTGATTTGCTTGTAGGTCTTGGCCATCGTGAAGCCCCATCAATCGCTTGACCGCATGCTGCAGCGACTCCGCCATCGCCTCTTCATAGGTCGCGCCGCAGCGCGATTCGAACCAATACTCCTCCGTCATGCGCGAGCCGTTCACGTCGGTCCGCCAAGACGCAGTCCAGCCGCCGTTTGGGTGCTGGCACACGGAATTCAGGCGCAGCCCGAACGCGTTCCCGTCGGAGACGATCTGCGCGAATGGGTCGAGCGTCACCATATGCGCCTCTCCTTACGTTACGGAACGGGCCAATCGTCGTCGGTCCACTTTCTCGTTATCATTGAGTTCCCCACAGATACGAACAGAGCGAGTAGCCCCGCCACCACACCGACTATAGCCAGGAACTCCATGGTTCACTCCTTCTCCTCGCAGAAGATTCCGCACTCCACTTGCATCGTTTTCATCGGAGCGCCGATCGCGTCTTCGGGAAGCTCGTCCAAGAATATACGCTCGCCGCGTACGCGGACGAGACGCGCGCCTAGAGATCGGGACTGTGCGGCGCGATCTTGGAACACGGCCGGATGCCTTCTCCGAACATGGTTCCAGTAAGTCGCGCTCGTCGCCTTCACGCAGCCAATGCAATTCGCGTTCGGATAGCCGAGAGCGTACATTCGAGGAAGCTTCAGCCCGGAGCAGAGAATGATCTCGAAGCAATCCGCTTTGGTGATCCCCGCCTCTATGAGAACCGGTAAGACGTTGCTTCTCTCAGTGAGCACAAAACGGTCGTGTCGCCGTCTCTCGTCAGCGGTGAACCCCAAAACAATAAAATCGTGCGTGTTGTGGCGCTCCCATTCCTGGCGAGCCTCTTTCTTCAAAACTGTTGTGCACGGCGCTTGCTTCGGTCCGCACATAAATTTTCGCTTGGCCCAAACTTCACGCGCGGAGTGGTTCAACCACTGCGGATTAATAGCACTTTCAACTGGTAAGCCCACCCATCGTTCGACATCAATCAGAAAACGCCGATTGTCTTCGTCTTCCTCCGCAACCGGATTGTTCACAACGCGAATCGTATGCGTCGCGCCGTACCGCTCTACTGTCACTTTAGCTGCGACAGCAGATGCGGCTCCGCAGGAGAACCAAACTACTATCGTTGGTCGCGCGACGCTCAATCGAACCACCCCAAACTCGCGAGGTACAAATCGAGCAATTCCTGCTCTTCTTTTCGCTTCGCTTTGTCCTGCCGGCGCAGCGCGACGATTTTGCGCATGATCTTCGGATCGAAGCCGGCGCCCTTCGCTTCTCCGTAGATGTCCTTGATGTCGTCCGCGATGGCGCGCTTCTCCTCGGCGAGGTTTTCGACACGTTTTATGAACGCTTCTAGCTGCTTGCCGTCGACGCCGTTTGATCCGCTAGACATTCAGTTCTCCTTGGTCTATCTGCGCCACGTTCAGACAGCCGCCGACGTCCGAAATGCGATGCGCGCAAACATGCAACGTGCGCGGGCACAATTCGAGAATAGGCTTCTGCATGGCGCGGAACGCCTTGATCTCCTCTCCGATCCCGTAGGACTCCCGCCAGCCGTCCATTTGCGCAATCAGCATGACGTCGCAAGCGTCCATCAGCGGCTTCATCGCCGGCAGCCAAATGCTGTGATCGTAAGGATCGACGCCGCCGTGCTTCGAGATCGGATGGCTATGCGCGATCGGGCAGAAGAAGCGCACACCGCGGAAGATCAGCTCGCCGCCGATGCGCGAAATTTCTTCGAATGCCGCGTCGATTCCCGTGGGGAAGCGCGAATAAGGACTCGCGAGGTAGAAGAGCTTCTCGCTGCGCGCAAGATCGGTCAACGTGCTCATACGAGATGCTCCAATCCTTCTTTGATCAGCAACCACTCCGGGATTTCCACACGGACCCGTTCGTGTTTTTCGCTCGGCTTCCAGAATCGCTCGAATTCCACTTGCGATTTCGGAAGAAAGAACCATGGCGATTCTGAATCGACGCGAACCTTGATCGCGTTTGGTGTCTCGGCGCCCCAATAAAGCTCGACTTCGTGCGCCGCCATGGTCCGAGCCTATTTTCTTAGTCGCGCCAAGTGATCGCTTTGACCGCCCACATTTGCGCAGTCTGCGCTTCCGTGATCGCGATTGAGAAGAGCCGCTTCTGCTCGCTGCTCGTTTCGGGGTTCTCACGCATGTTGAAGCAGTAGTCGATAATCTCCGCGTATAGCTTCTTCATCTGCGCGACATGATCGTCGCCGCTCGGATTGAAGCTCAACCCGACAGCCTTTTCTCCGTAAGTCATGTGCATCTCCCGCTAGAAAACGGGGTGGCGTCCTATGGCGAGAAACACCACCCCCACGACGCGCAGGATTGCGCGCCGATCTCGTCAGCCAAACAAAGCTCCGGCTCCCGCGCCCGATGTGTCCGGCATTTCGCCGCCGTCGTCGGGAACCTGCTCCATCCACTTCTCGGCGTCGACCGGACCGCCGCCGCCCAGCCGTTCGCCTTCGCGCAGCTTTTGGAACAGCCGAATCCCGAAACTCACGCCGTCGCCGGACTGATTGTTGTGCCAGCAATAGGCGGTCAACACCGCCTTGCCGTAGCAGCCCGAATAGACCGTCGCTTCGGTCTCCTGCATGTTCGGGTTTTTCCAAACCACTTGCGGCGGATTGTCCTTGCCGCTGTTCGGTCGGATCATGAAGACGTCGGGCCCCATGCCGGGGTGCAACTCGCCAGAGGCCTTATTGCGCGCCTCCTTGCCGTCTCCAGCGAGGAAAGGCGATTTGATCAGGCCCTGCTTGGCCCGCTCGATCCCCTTCTCGCCCCACTCGGCGACGATCACCTTGGCGACGACCTTCTCAAGTTCCTTGCGCGCCGCCAATGGGAAGATCAGCGTGCAGCCGTATTGCTCACGACCGCCAGGCGAGCCGTCCGGATTGGGGACGGCTCGCGCCTTGAAGAGGCCGCTGGCGTAGGACAGCCGGCACTCTGGGGTTTTAAAGTCGTCAGATCGAGCTTTCGCCATGTCGCATCACTCCGGTTTTTCATAGAATCGCTCGCTCAGGGACCCGGCGGCGGGACGGGTGGTCTTCTCGCAAGAGACCAGATTCACCCCTTTCACGGGGTTGTGGAAGAAGGGCTTCAGCAAGTCCTTCTTTTTCTTGCCGAGCTTGGCCTCGATCTGCGCCGGAGAGGCCAATTTCCGCACGTAAATGTCGGGTAGCTTGAGGCCGAGGCCCTGCAGGTTCACGACATGCTTGTCGGCGTTCTGCTCGATCCACGCTCGGTTGCCGATCTTTTCGGCCAGCTGCCAGCCCTTCGGCGGATTGCCCGCCTCGGCCTGATTGTGGCCCAGGGCGCGCACAGCGCGGATCCAATCCTCAAGCCGCTCGAGCCCGTCGAGCATGTGGCCAAGCTCGACCGGATCGGTGACTTTCAGCGAATTACTCATGTCGGGTAAAGCTCCGGCGTCGGGGTCCTCGAACCATTTCTGCGCATCGATCGGCAGAACGGACAGCGCTACCTTGCGCAGCGCGGGACAGAAGCCTTCGTTCGGGCAGAACGTGCAGTTTCCAGGAACGAGCCACTTCTCGGCCCATGCGTCGAATTTGACGCGGTTGCCGTCGTTCTCCTCGAACTCGCGCTTCGCCTGCGCGGACAGCGCCATGCGCTCGAGCAGCTCGCCCGTCCATTCGATCAGATCGGCCAGCGCGAAAACTTCGCTGCGGATCGGCCCTTCTTTGTGCGAGGCGCGCGGCTGGACGATTGTGGAGACGATCACGTCGACGTCGTCTAAAACGTCCTGCGGCAGGGTGAGCAGAGCGCAGAGCGCATAGGTGCGCAGCTGCTTGTTCTCGGTCGCGTCGACGACGCCACGTCCGTTCTTGAAGTCGATCACTTCGAGCAGCCGGTCGGCGCGCTTCAGCGTGATCGCATCGCAGGTGCCGCCGGCCTCGAACGGCGGTCCGATTTGCCAAAGTGTGAAGTTCTGCTCCACGAGCAGCGTATCGAAGGGAAAGAGGCCACGAACGTAGTCGACAAAGACATGCGCGCTTTCGGCGAGCTCGTCGTCGATCTCGATCTCGTGCTCCTTGGTCTTGACGATCTCGCCGACGAATGCGCCTGGCCAAAGCTTCATCGTGTCGTCGCGCAAGCAGCGCTCGGCGATCTCATGCGCCGCCGTGCCCCGCGCCGAGTGAATGGACTCTTTCTCCGGAGGAGCGAGAGCCGATAGAGCTATCGCTCCAGGACAAGTCCAGTTGCGGGACGTCGCGCTGGCTGACCATTCTGCATGATCGCGCGACGCGTGATTTGTGGTCATAGGCCCTGTTTCCTGACTTTCGAGAACCAGTCTTCGACGCAACCCGGAACATCGTGTAAAGGATTCCCTTTAAATTCGTCTCGGTAAGCTTTTCTCATTACCTGATGGCTAACAAATTTCCCGCCAATCACATTGGCGGAACTTCCCGGCTCGGAATTCGGCGCATACCAACCGCTCTGGCGCTCTGCGTCGGTGAGCTCGCGCTCTTCATCATTTGGCCCGATCTCAGACGCTCCGCATTGATCGCAATGAAACGGTCCGCATTGCTGGTAACCGACGCCAATATCGACGAAATCGGCGTCGCACGGCGTTCCGCAGTACGGACAGTTTTCGGTGGGCGCGTGTTCTCCGTAGCAGTAGCCGTTCATCGCCCAACCTCGATTTTGTCCATCAGCTCGATCTCGAGCCCGAGCGCGTCCACCCAGCGCTCGAGATCCTTCAAGAGGGGTCCCTGTCGGCCGATCTCCCATGCGCAGAGGCGCTCCTTCGAGACGCCCATTCGCTCGCCCAGCGTTGTCTGTGAGATCCGCTTGTCGATCCGCGCGGCGCGCAGCGCCCGAATGAGCGGCGAGGAGGCGACGCACTTCGACGATCCGATCGGCCTCCCCCGTCGGGGAGGGAGGCCCGCGTCGACCATGCTCATTTGACGGCCTTTCGTCCAAAGCGGTTCGCAGCGGTGGCGGCGACGATAGCGTGATAGAGCTTGGCGTTCATCTCCGGCGTGTCCGGCGCCTTGCTAAGACCGACGCCCGCGATCTCGGTCACAATCGCCGTTCCGTCGATCTTGGCGTTGATCGCCGCCTTGAAGTCCGCCGTTCCGTCGTATTTCTCGGCGTAACCGCGCAGCGCCGCCATGACGTCGGCGCGCGATACGACCTTCGGCTTGTCCTCGGTTTTCTCCTGCGATGCGATCGCCGCTTTCACTTTCTCGATCGCGGCGCCCAGCGCTTCATTCGTCTTCGGGACTTCGACGATCCCGCAGCCTAGGATCGCCTTGACGTTCTTGCTCGCGGCGGCGACGCCGACGATTTTCGCATAGTCGCCGATCACGGCGCGCAGATCGTCATGTGTGAGATTCGCCTCGCCGAGCGGATTGTCGAATTCCGCCGCTTCATCGGCGGCGTCCTGCGCCGCCTCCTCAGCCGATTGCTCGGGATCGAGCCGCTCCTCGCCGGACGAAATCAGCGGCGCTTCCGTCTCCGCGTCACCGAACAGGCTCTCACCGGCGACACCCGCTCCGTCTTCCGGTTCTTGATTCTGCTCTGCAGCGACGGCTTCGATCGTCGAAGAGTTGATCGACGCGAAATAAGCGTCGTCCTGCGCGACTTCCTCGCTGGAGCGGCGCTTACGACCCGGCGCCGGGAAGCCCGCCTTGCGCGGTCCCGTCGGCGACGGAAACAGCCCTGGAAGGTTGACAGTCGCTTTCAGGCCGGTTCCGGTAATCTCGGCAGCCGTGCTCGGGATCTCGACTTCGCTCACCGCGGCATCGTCGCATTCCGCCGCTCGCAGCCCGAAGCGCTCGGCGTCCTCGCTCGTCACCAAACGCGCCGTACGGTAGGAGATCGCCTCCTGGCGCACGAGGCCCAAGGCCGCCAGCGCGCAATCGTATTCGGCCTTGTCGGCGGCGGTGATTTCGATCTTCAGCATGTGTTTCTCCTCATTTATACGAATCTAGCGAACGCGCCGAAGTGCTGTAGCGCGGCCTGCCTGTAGACTTCATGCGCCTCTTCCGGCGTGTTGAACGACCCCAGGTAAGTGTTGCGACCGTCGATTCTTATCTGGGCGATCCACTTAGTCCGGTCTTTAGGTCTGCACACACCCTTGAAGCCGCTCTTATTCGTGACGGGCTTCTTGCTGTTCCGCAGGTTGTCGGTCTTCTTCGCCAGCCGTAGGTTCCCAAACCTATTATCGCCCGTTAAGCCGTTCGCGTGGTCTATATTTCTGTCCGGCCACGTCCCTTTCACCAGGACCCACGCCAAGACATGCGCGTAGTAGCTAACCCCCTCGACACCTATCTTGACGTAACCGCGTTCGTTAGCGCCGCCCGCGGTCTTACCGGCAAACGTGCTGTTGAAGATCGCGCACTGTCTCTCCGCCGAGTACCGCCCCGCTCTACCCACAAACATGTCAGGCGTTCGCGGCAACCAAGTGAATACACCCGTCACCGGGTCGTAGCGCAAAAGGCTCAGAAGATATTCACGCGAAGGGCGCGTCACGACACGACCTGCCTAATAGAGTTCCACAAACGAACCACGCAGCGCTGCATCGCCTCATCCAGCGATCCTTCGATCGTGCAGACCTTGACGAAAGTGTTGCGCCGCTGTCCGACATTCGTGATCCGCAGCGCCATCTGGTGCATGTCCTTCGGACGGAAGGTCGTCTCGCAGAACCACAATTCGTTCGCCGGCGAAAGGTCGATCGCCTCTCCGGCCGCTTCGATCTGGCCAAGAAAAACGCGATTCCTCGGCTTGCGGAACTCGGTCTCGCAATTCGCTCGGGAGTTTGGCGAAGACGATCCGTCGACGCGCACGACGCCGTATTTCGCAAGTCCTCGATGCAGAATGTCGCCCACGTCTTTGTGCCAATAGGCGATCACGAGCTTCTTCACACCGTCTTCGAAAGCGTCCTTCGCCGCCTCGACGACGAGCTCGGCCTTGATCGTTCCGAGCAAACGGCGATGCACGCCCAAGTGCATGTCAATATCTTCCGTCTCGCCGTCTTCAATCCTGTCGAGAAGCGCTTGTAGCTTCGGCTCTTGACCGACCGCGGCGAGCTTCGCCCGCAGCTCGGTGGTCGGAGTCAACGGAAAAAACTCGTAGCGCGGCGGCTGGATCCCGACGTCCTGCTGCGTGCGGCGCAGATAGAACCCCCGCAGCCGCATGTTGAGCTCGTCCGCATGCTGACCTCCGAAGACCACATCCTTATAGACTCCGGCGATCAGCTTCTTCCGCACGACGCAATACCGGCTGCGGAAATCGGTGAACTTCAGCACGTTCGGCCACCCGTGCGTCGGATTGTCTAGCAGCTGCTCCGGACAAGATGCGCGCATGCGCAACCAAAGATTCCCGAGATCATGCGGGGCCGGATCGCCCGACAGGTGCCAGACGCGATGTTCCGGCTTAACCAGAGCGTTTTTGACGATCAGGCGCCGACCTTCTTCGTAGGCTTGGCCGTAGAGCGCCACCGAGCGGGCCGCCGCAGGGTTAACCGCTCTTTGGTCCTCGTCGAGAATGATCAGGTCCCACGGCGTCTTCTGTAGGATCGGATCGGCGATCGTCGCCGCGTCCATCTTTCCCCACGACAGGATCACCGTGTCCGGCTGGCCCATCGCCGGTCCGAAGACAGACGCTCCCCGGAACCCGCCAAGTGTTGACCACCACTCCGGAAAAGCTCGGGCCCACACGCCGCAGCCGGACGGCGTCGTGACGACGAGGATTTTCTGCGCGCCGATCTTCTTGGCGGCGAGAATCGCCGCTCCTGTTTTCCCGACGCGCGGCTCGTCCCAAAGGAAGGCCCGCTTGCGCGCGGCCAAAAACTCCGCGCCGGATAGTTGAGTCGGCATCGGAATCACTTTGTTGGCTCCGACTTACGGTGTCGGATGTCAAAGTCGCGGATAAGAGCCGACGCTATTTTCGAAGATAATGCGTCGAGTTCGCCATCCGGTTGAGTTTTTGGGAGCCGTACACGAATCCATGCGGATAAATCTTTGGAAAAATGTCCTTGCCGCAGTTCCATTGCTCGCGCCAACGCCTCTGCGTAGCTGGGAAACTGCTGGTCGCCGACGCACCATCTCTGCACGACGTCATTCATTGCAGGTATGCGAGCCATATCAGGTCTCCAGGTCTCAGTTCACAGATGCTCAGCAGCAACTCGTTTAGCCCAGCTTAGACAAGATGTCAAGAGCCTAATCCCGACAAGTTGTCCAAACCCCACAGAGCGATGAGCGCCGCTTCGGCTCGGCCGTCATCCTTCTTGCGCGCGAACAGCTCGGCGCGCTGAGGGAAAATACGGATCGCCGCGGCGCGCGCCTCCTCCTTGTCGCTGGACAGTCTGTAGTGTCGTTTCCAGCGAGTCGGCGGCACGAGCTCGACGCGGACGCCCATAGCGCCGAGCACGCCGCGCAGCAGCCCGAAGCTCACGCCGAAGTTGAAGGACGAGCTGACGCCCTGCCCGGGCCTCGAGGCGACGCGTTCGATGATGGCGATCTCCGGCGCGTAAGGCGCGATCATGTCGCGCAGCAGGGGCGCGCAGACCGCGCCGTCGGCAAGCGGCATATCGAAGACCGCGAGTTTCGTCTGATCCTGCTCGGGCAGGAAAGCCAACGCTCCGCCGAGTCCGGGATCTACGCCGAGAATGATCCGGCTCATTGCAAAATCTTCGAGACGTAGTGGCTGCAGTCCATCAGCTCGTTCACCGGCGGAAACTGCGAGCCGATCACGGGCCCGTTCGGCCCGGGCAGGAGCAGCACTTGCGGCGGATTGAAGCAGCAAAGATATTGCGGTGCGTCGGCCCCGCCGTTCGGCCCTTCGCCGCCGACGTTCTTGACGAATTTGCAGTTGCGGCAGTTCTGCGGCTTGATCAGCAGAGCGTTCATGTGCTTTCCTCAACATTTTTAGACAATAGAACGTCACCTTCTCTAAACGGCTGTGTCCACTTCCAGCCCTCCGTTGTCGTCACTATTTTATTAAACCCGTTGTTTTCCATGTTACGCAAAAGAATTTCTTCTTTAGGGTCATTTCTGATTCGCACGTCTTCTACCGTCTCCACCTTGCAATGCGGAAGATAGTAAGTCGCGCTCCGAGCTGCTTGTTTAGGCTCGAATTCGTCTTCCCCGCGTGAACGCGTCGTGAAGTAGAAAGCGTAAGGGCGAGCATTGTACCGCTGCGTTATGCTCTTTGCTCTCTCAACGGCTTTGTTCACATCCCACGAATCGATTTCTTCCACGTTGTCTTCCGCGACAAACGTCCCGGGGCTCAAAAACGTGACGTAGTGCTTTTCCATTGCGTAGGCTCCTCTTTTTTATTTTAGATAGGGGCTAAGACTGATCGGTTGGCCCTTCTCGATCTCGAGCAGCACGACGAGCAGCGCGAAGGACTGCGCGGGAACCGACTGTCTTTCCCGCCACTTGGCCACGCAGGGGACGCGCTGGTCGACGGCGTAGCTGGCCAGAAAGCGGGACACATCGCCGCTGGATTTCCAGTTGGCGTCGAGAAAGGCGCGAAAATCGAAGGAAGGAGCTGTGGACATGTTGTCGTTTTAAGCGACATCTTGTAGGGTGTCAAGATGCTCACGCTTTACAATGAAATCGACTCGCACGCCGCGCAGTGGCTGCGCAACCTCGCCGGCTCCGGGCAGATCGCCAAAGGATTTATCGATGAACGCCCCTTGCAAGACATCCCGTCCGTCGATCTCTTCGGTTACGACCGTGTGCATTGGTTCGCGGGGATCGGCGTCTGGGACTACGCCTTGCGCCTCGCCGATTGGCCACGCGAACGCGAAGTCTGGACCGGATCCTGTCCTTGCCAGCCTTTCTCCGCTGCGGGCAAAGGAGAAGGATTTGCTGACGAGCGGCACTTATGGCCCTATTGGCTCCACCACATCCGAGTCTGCCGCCCTGCAACGATATTTGGAGAGCAGGTTGCGAGCAAGGCTGGCCTTGAGTGGCTCGACCTTGTTCGATCTGATTTGGAAGGAGAGGGCTACGCCTTCGGGGTTTCGGATTTGTGCGCTGCGAGCATCGGCGCGCCGCACATCCGACAACGATTGTTCTTCGTGGCCGACTCCAATCGTAAACGATGCGACGGGGAGCCAATACGCCTACTCGCAGGGGAAACACGACAAGCCGGTTTTGAAGCTTCCGGGGGCAGCGCAGATGGCCTCGTGGCCAACGCCGCGGAGCGCGGAAGCGGGGCCGGATTACTCGATAACGGACAGGCCCAACTCTGGAGGTCCGAGCCTTCAAACATGCGCGCAGATGGCCTCGTGGCCAACGCCGAAAGCTTCGGATTGCTCAGGCGGTCGGACGACGGAGACAACGGGCGGCGGCAACGCGCATCTGGACCGGGATGTGAGGCTGACCAGTTGGTCACGCCCTGCAAGCGTTTTAGCGTCTGCGCCTATCCCGACGAATGCCGAAGCCCAGATGAGTGCTGCGACCGCGCCCGATCCGAGGCTCGAACCGCCGAGCAATGGGACTGGGATGAAGCTGGCGGGCTGTGCGACGCCTACTTCGAGAGATTGGGAGGACGGCGCCTGCCAGAAGGCGGACGTTCCAACGAATGCGTTGCTCGGCCGGCAGGCGGTTCTGTGCGGTCCGGCCCGACGAACAGCTTCTGGAGCGATCCTGACTGGCTCTTCTGCACAGACGGCAAGTGGCGGCCAGTTGAGCCCGGCTCATTCCCGCTGGTTGATGGGTCTGCCTTCAAGCTGGGAGCAGGCGGCCCCTACGCGGGAAAAAGCCGCGCGAAAATGCTCCGTGGCTACGGCAACGCCATCGTCGCGCCGCTTGCGGCGGAATTTGTGAAAGCGGCGATGGACGCGCTCAGAATCCGATAGACGGCGCGGTCGTTCGGGGCTAGCTTCACCCCCACAAGAAAAAGGCCGCCGGTCCTTTAGGAGGGAAGCCGGCGGCCAAGACGCGATCCTCTGAACAAGGAAGCACCAAGCACCATGTCAGATAGCAAAAGCGCGGCTGCGCCACAAGCCCCGCAAAACGAAAAAATCGTTCATTTCGGGCC
>DATJZB010000077.1:0-33636 GCA_035499335.1 Rhizomicrobium sp.
CCCATGCGCCATTGAGCAGGCGTACTGAAAGTTTTAAGTGACCATCGAGGGCGAGACGATAAATGTCGGATTCGTGAACTGGCATGGAGCCAGATTCCTTCACGACGGCCGAGAGGTACTCTCTGGCTTGTTGCACGCTGAACCAATCCTTGAGTTCCCAAAGCTTCTTCATATCAAACCGTCTCAGGGCGCATCACATGGTGATACGTCAGGATGCTGTCTGTCGCGGGAGTAATTTGGAGCGCAACCGCCGGCGCGATGATGGATGCTATGATGGATGCGGCATGGAGAACGCCGAAAGTGCCAATATTATCAAGGGCTACTGGCGGACAGGGTGGGATTCGAACCCACGATACCCGTAAAGGTACTCCGCATTTCGAGTGCGGTGCCATCAACCACTCGACCACCTGTCCGCGGTGCGGATCAGATACTTAACCTCGGACCGTATGGCAAGAAGCCGGCCGCCCGGTCGCAGTCCGCTCAGCTCTCTTCCCCGGCAAGCCAGCGCAGTTCCGCGCGCGCGCCGGCCGCCAGAAGCGGCGCAATCCAGGCAAGGCTCCGGCTCATTTCCCCGGCAAATCCGTAAGGCGGATTGATCACGATGAGGCCCGCTCCGGTCAGGCGCTCCTTTGCGCCAGCCGCCGCGCGATTGCCGCCGATATCGACGTCGATGCGCACGGCATGTTTCACGCCGGCCGCCATCACCTCGCCCGTGAACGCCTGCGCATCGCCCGCCGATTTGACCGGAAACCACAGTACGTAGATGCCGTTCGCAAACCGCCGGATCGCATCGCGGGCGGCGTGCGCCAGACGCTGGAACTCGTCGTCCGATTCGAACGGCGGATCGATGAGCACGACGCCCCGGCGCTCGCGCGGCGGCAACAGCGCGTTGAGCTGCGCATAGCCATCCGCGCACAGGCTGCGCAGCGCCGGGTTTCCGAAGCCGTCCAGCACCGCCTTCAGCGCAGCGGCCTCCCCGGGATGCTTTTCGACGGCGACGAGCCTGTCCTGCGCGCGCAGCAGCGCCGCGGCAATGAGTGGCGAGCCGGGATAGACGCCCTCGCCCGCCGACCCGACGATCTCGAGATAATGGCGCAGTGCGGCGGGAAGCTGCTCGGCGCGCTCGAGCAGTCCCAGAATCGGCTCGATCCCCTTCGCCGCTTCGCCGGTACGCTTCGCGGCCTCGCCGCGCAGATCGTACAGGCCGCGGCCCGCATGCGTGTCGACGACGGCGAATCCGGCGTCCTTGCGGCGCAGATGCAGAAGAATGGCGACCAGCGCCAGGTGCTTGACGACGTCGGCGAAATTGCCGGCATGGAAGGCGTGACGGTAATTCATCTACTCGCAGAAGATCCGCACTTTCGCGTGCTCGTGGTCGACGTCGACCTGGAGCTCGCGAAGCTGCTCGACGATGTCCTCCAGGCTCTCCGGCGTCAACTTGCCGATATCGACGTCGATGCCTTCCTTGCGCAGCGCTTCGTTCACCTCGGTGCGGGCGCGCGGCGGCATGATGCTGGTCAGCTTCACGCCGGCGCGCAGCAATTGCATCGGCACGCGGATGTTGACCTTTGTCGGTCCATCCTTTTCGTCGACGGCATCCACGACGACGCGCAGGTATTTCACCTTGTCGGTGCGCCGCGGCTCGGACGCGGCCGCGCCCGGCTCGCGCTCGACGGCGGCCAAAAGCCGTTCGGCCTCGTCCGCATTGATCTTGCCCTGGGCCAGCATGTCCAGGATTTGGCGGCGGTTCTCGCTCATCGCGAATTCCTTTCAGTAGACGTGAATGAAGACGGAAGCCGACGGCGAGTCGACTTCGACATGGGTCCCGTTGAGGCTTCCGAGCACGGCCAAGAACGCGCCGAGCGTCTTGAACGGATGAATGTCGACGGCGGCGCACACCACGAAGAACACCGGGAGCAGCACCAGCAGGAACGGCAGCAGCAGCAGCCAGACCAGAAACAGCGGCACCCACAGCCTTATGCGGCGATGCATGGCGTTGGGCAGGATGTGCACGACGGCGAGAAGGGGCGGCCTCATGATTTTCCCTCCAGTTCGGCGATCGCCTCGGCGGCCGTGATCTCGCCGCGGCCGAGACGCTCGAGGACTTCGCTGCGCGGCGGTGTCGGATTGGTGTCGACGAATTCGAGCGCGCCGGCGATGCGGTTGAGCCGGGCCTTGATGGTCGGGTAGCTGACCCCGAAGACCTGCTCCATTTCCTTGATCGAGCCATGGCCCTTCACGAAGGCGGCGATGAAGACCTGATCCTCCAGCGAGAGCCGGGCCAGCTGCGGCAGTTCGAACGCGCCCTCCACGACGATGTCGCGGTCGGCGAGCCGGACCCGCTCGACGATCAGCGGGGCGCCCTGTGTGAGCTGGGTGAGTTCGTGCCAGTCCTTGGTCTCGGGCATCGGAGGAGCCGTCCTGTTGCCCCTTCCATATGAATAAAGAAAATTGATTTTTCAAGTGAAGAAAATTGAATTTCTTGATTTTGTCGACAACGTACTGAAAACAATCAATTTTCTACTCCGCGCCCAGCGATCCCCCAATAACGGGCAGGTCATTAGGCACCTGCTAACCAGTTTGATGTTTACATAGTCCACCCGATTTCCACCGATCGGCGTTCCCTTGGGACCTTCTCAGGTCTCACACACCCGGCCTGAGAAGGTTTCCAAACCAAACGGTTGCGTTGCGTATGACCAAAATCGACGTTGGCCAGCTGGCCTTGCGCCTCATCCAGAAATTCGGCGGCGACGCGCTTGCCGTCGCGACCCGGCAGGCCGAGGCCTATTCAAGAAGCGGCGACGCGATCGCCTATGCCGACTGGTGCCTCGTCGCGGGCGAGATCGAAGCGCACGTCCACCGGCTGTCGCGCCGCCGCGCCTAGGTCAGGGACACAGCCCTCACTTCGAAATCGCCTCGAGCGAGAGGTTGCGCGTGCGCGGGCCGAAGATGCCGATCGCCACGACGACCACGCCCATGCTCGCCGCAATCAGCGCGAACACGCCGGCGACGCCGAAGCGGCCGAGGAAGAAGGCGATGACGAAGGCGCTGAACACCGTCGAGAGCCGGCTGAAGGAATAGACGAAGCCGACCGCCAGCGCGCGCACGCGCGTCGGATAGAGCTCCGCCTGATAGGCGTGGAACGAGAACGACATGATGTTGTTGGCGAGAGTGAGAAGGACGCCGAAGAAGATGAGCGGCGCGGCGTCGCGCATCTGCGCGAAGGCGAGGCCGAACAGGGCGACGCATGAAGCGGCGCCGGCGATCATCCATTTGCGTTCGATGCGGTCGCCGAACAGCGCGGCGAGCAAGGGACCGAACGGCGCGGCGATGGCGATTACGAAGGTGTAGCCGAGGCTCGCCGTGACGGCGATGCCCTGCCTGATCAGAAAGCTCGGCACCCAGTTGGCGAAGCCGTAGAAGCCGACGGTCTGGAACAGGTTGAAGACGATCAGCATGATGGTGCGGCCGCGATAGGTCGCGGTCCAGATCTCGCGAAAGCCGCCGCGCGCGGTCTCGTCGGCCGCGCCCGCATCGACGGGCGCCAGCGTTCCGCCGGACGCCACGACTTCCTGTTCGAACCGGTCGACGATGCGCGATGCCTCCGCGACGCGTCCGTGCTGCGCCAACCAGCGCGGGCTTTCTGGCACGGCGAGGCGGATGAACCAGACGGCCAGCGCGCCCGCCGACCCCGCGAGCACGACCCAGCGCCAGCCGTCGAGGCCGAGTGGCGCGAGCGGAACGAGCAGCCAGGCGAGGAACGCGACCGCCGGAATGGCGCTGAACTGCACGACCTGGTTGAGCGCGAAGGCCCGGCCGCGGACCTGGCGCGGCACGAGTTCCGCGATGTAAGCGTCGATGGTGACGAGCTCGACGCCGATGCCGATGCCGGCGATGAAGCGCCAGAGATCGACGCCGAACGCGGTCGTCTGGAACGCCATGGTCGTCGCGGCCGCCGTGTACCAGAGCAGGGAGAAGGTGAAGATCGCGCGGCGCCCGAAGCGGTCCGCGACGAAGCCGAACAGGCCGGTGCCGAGGAACAGCCCGGCGAAGAAGGCGGCGACGAAACCGGCGAGACCCGTCGTCCCGAACAGTCCGGGCGTCGTCGCCGTGAGGATGCCGCTCCTGACGAGGCCCGGCCCGACATAGGCCGACATGAACATATCGTAGAACTCGAAGAACCCGCCGAGCGACAGCAGGAGAACGCGGGTCCACAGGGCGCGGCCGGCGGGCAGCCGTTCCAGCCGCGCGGCGATCGACGCGCCGTCCTTGGTCATCCCGCCCCCGCTGCGAGGCAGAATCGCCTCAACGCCGTTTCCTGTGCAATATTCGCCCCTGCCGAGCCCGCGAGAAAGACCTTTCTCCCATGCCGTTCGAGATGGACTTTCCGCTCAGCGACTGGCTGCGCGCCCGGTCGGCGGCGAGCCGGACCGACGGCATTCCCTACGTCATCGGCGTGGCGGGCAGCGTCGCCTCGGGCAAGAGCACCTTCGCCGGATCGCTCCACGCCGCGCTCGAGGGCTGGCACGAGCATCCGCGCGTCCAGAGCGTGGCGACGGACGGGTTCCTGTTTCCCAACCGCATCCTCGCCGAACGCGAGATCACCATGCGAAAGGGCTTTCCGGAGTCCTACGACTTCGACGCCATGCGCGAGGCGGTCGCCGGCATCAAGCGCGGCCGGCGCGTGACGATGCCGCTCTACTCGCACGTCACCTACGACGTCGACGACGAGAACGGCCTCGTCGTCCACAAGCCGGACATCCTCATCCTCGACGGACTGCATCTGGCGCGCATCGAGCGCGGCGCGCCGCGGCTCATCGACATGCTGATCTATCTCGACGCGGACGAAGCGGTCATCGAGCGCTGGTTCACCGACCGGCTCGTGCCGCTGATGCAAGCCGGCGTCGACGATTCGAAGTCCTTCTACTACGCCTTCCGCGGCATGGGCCCGGACGAGCGCCGCGCCTTCGCCGCGCGCGTGTGGCAGGGCATCAACCTGCCGAACCTGCGCGACCACATCGTCAAGGACCGCGACGCGGCCGACCTCGTGCTGCACAAGGCGCCGGACCATCGCGTCACGCACGTCACCGAGCGCGCGCGGTAAACAAGACGGCGGGGCGACGCTAATAAAGCAAAAAGAAATTGGTGCGGGCGGTCGGAATCGAACCGACACTCCTTGCGGAACCAGATTTTGAGTCTGGCGCGTCTACCAGTTCCACCACGCCCGCGCACGCCCGTCTGTTAGCCTTTTGGCCCGGCCGCGTCTAGCATTGCCGGAGCCGAAAAACAGGGGCAACGCCGTGAAGCTCTACACCGAGAATTATCCCGCGCCCAATCCGCGCAAGGTCCACATCTACCTCGCCGAAAAGGGCCTGACGCTGGAGCGCGTCCATACCAAGATGCAGGAACGCCAGCACAAGGCGCCCGACTTCCTCAAGAAGAACTCGCTCGGCCAGGTGCCGGTGCTGGAGACCGACGACGGCCGGTTCATTTCGGAATCCGTCGCCATCTGCCGCTATCTCGAGGCGCTCCATCCCGCGCCGCCGATGTTCGGCCGCGACCCGTTCGAGGCGGCGATGGTGGAGATGTGGATCCGGCGCGCGGAGTTCCGCCTGTGGAATCCGATGGGCCAGGTGTGGATCAACGCCGATCCGCGCACGGCCGCTGTGAACCCCAACCAGTTCAAGGATTATGGCGAGCACAGCAAGAAGGTGCTCGCGGGCGCCATGCGCTGGATCGACCGCGAGCTCGCCGACGGCCGGCCGTTCCTCGCGGGCGCGCATTACAGCATGGCCGACATAGTCCTGCTCTGCGGCATCGACTTCGCGAAGTTCATCCACCAGGAGATGCCGGAGGACGCGCCGCATCTGCGCGCCTGGCACGCCCGGGTCTCGGCGCGGCCGAGCGCGCGGGCGACTTAAGCCCGGTCGAGCGCGAGCAGCCTTGCGAGGGCCGCAAAATCGGCGCGGGCGCCCACAGGCGCCTTGACCCGCGCGATGGTGGCGACGGGAATGCCCGGCGCGAACCGCTTCATCGTCGCGACCGTCTCGTCGAGCGGAACGGCGCCGTCGCCGGTCTCGTTGACGACGAGCGCCGCGACGGCGAGGCCGGCATCGGCGGCGACCTTCAGCGTCGTCAGCGTGTGGCTGATGCTGCCGAGATAGGATCCCGTGACGACGATCAGCGGCAGGCCGAGCGCGCGCGCCCAGTCGAGCACCGTATGCGCGCCGTCGAGCGGCACCATGATCCCGCCGACGCCTTCGATGAAGAAATTCTCCGGCGCGCCCGCCAGCGCATTGCGGCAGAGCGCCACGAGATCGTCGAAGCCGATGGAGCGTCCTTCTCGCGCGGCGGCCATGTCGGGCGAGAGCGGCGCCGCGAATTGCCAGGGCGACAGGCGCGCGAGCGACTCCTCGGTCAGCGGCTCGTCCAGCGCCTCGAGCAGGACACCCGGATCGCTGATCGCCGCCGTCGCGATGTCGAAGCCGCTGACGACCGGCTTCAGCGCACCGACCGGGCGGCCCGCGGCGCGCAGGTGCCGGATCAGCCCCGCAGTCACGAAGGTCTTGCCGATATCCGTTCCGGTCGCGGTGACAAAATAAGCGCTCATGCGAATGTCGGTTCCCAATTTCCTGTGTCGCGCGGAATTGACGTAAAGCAACGCCGGGAATGCTTGCGCGTTCCGGACGGCCCCTATAATGGCTGGACCTCGCTTCGACAAATCGGCAGGTCACCATGAACGCTCCGGCTCCCGAACTCCGCGACGGCGTCGCGCGCCACGACTGGACGCGCGAGGAGATCAGCCAGCTCTTCGCCCTGCCCTTTGCCGACCTGATCTTTCGCGCGCAGACCGTCCATCGCCAGAATTTTCCGGCGAACGAAGTGCAGATGTCGACGCTGCTGTCGATCAAGACGGGCGGATGCCCGGAGGATTGCGGCTATTGCTCGCAAAGCGCCGCGCACGAAACCGGGCTGAAGGCCTCCAAGCTCATGGACCTCGATGCGGTGCTCGAAGACGCGAAGGCGGCGAAGGCCTCGGGCGCGACGCGCTTCTGCATGGGCGCGGCCTGGCGTTCGCCGAAGGACAAGGATCTCGACGCGGTCTGCGCCATGGTGACGGGCGTCAAGGCGCTCGGCATGGAAACCTGCGTGACGCTCGGCATGCTGACGGGACCGCAGGCGGAACGCCTGAAGCTGGCCGGTCTCGACTATTACAACCACAACATCGACACCTCGCCGGAATACTACAAGGACATCATCACCACGCGCACCTTCGAAGACCGTCTCGAGACGCTGGCGCATGTGCGCGACGCCGGGATCAACGTCTGCTGCGGCGGCATCGTCGGCATGGGCGAGTCCGGCGACGACCGGGTCGGCATGATCCACGCGCTCGCGACGCTGCCCGAGCATCCGCAGAGTGTTCCGATCAACGCGCTGATGAAGGTCAAGGGCACCAGGCTCGGCGACAGCGCGCCGCTCGATCCGATCGATTTCGTGCGCACCATCGCGGTCGCGCGCATCGTCATGCCGAAATCCTTCGTTCGCCTGTCCGCCGGACGCAGCAACATGAGCGACGAGACGCAGGCGCTCTGCTTCCTCGCCGGCGCCAACTCGATCTTCGTCGGCACCAAGCTCCTGACGACGCCCAATCCGCAGGCCGATCACGACACGCGCCTGTTCGAACGGCTCGGCGTCGCCGCGATGGCGGTCTGAGACGTTGCGCGCGCCAGCGAACTTCGCCGCGGCGAAGCGGATGGGACCATGAGCGACACGCCCGGCTGGCACGCCGCGGGCCTGCCGCATATCTGGCTGCCCTACACCCAGATGAAGACCGCACGGCCGCCGCTGGCGGTCGAACTGACGCGCGGCACGCGGATCGTGCTCGCCGACGGCCGCGAGCTGGTCGACGGGATCGCGAGCTGGTGGACCGCCTGCCACGGCTACAATCATCCGCATATCGTCGGCGCGATCCGGGCCCAGGCCGCGAAGATGCCTCACGTCATGCTCGGCGGCCTCGTCCACGAACAGGCGCTGACGCTGGCGCAACGGCTCTGCGCCATCGCGCCGGGGCGGATGGAGCGCGTGTTCTTCTCCGACTCCGGATCCGTCGCGGTCGAAGTCGCGATGAAGATGGCGACGCAATACTGGCTGAACCGCAACATCCGTGGACGGACGAAGTTCCTCGCCTTCCGCGGCGGCTATCACGGCGACACGATCGCGACCATGGCGGTGTGCGATCCCGACGAGGGCATGCACAGCCTGTTCTCCGGCCTCCTGCCCGAACACCATATTCTCGAGCTGCCGCGCGACGAACGCAGCGTCGCGGCTTTCGAAACGTTCCTCGAAGCGCGGGCCGGGGAGCTGGCCGGCATCGTGGTCGAGCCTCTCGTCCAGGGCGCGGGCGGCATGCTGTTCCATGACGAAAACGTGCTGCGGCGGTTGCGCGCCGCCGCCGACAAGTACGAGCTGCTGCTGATCTTCGACGAGATCTTCACCGGCTTCGGCCGCACCGGCGCAATGTTCGCCTGCGAGGCGGCCGGCGTCGCGCCCGACATCATGACCGTGGGCAAGGGGCTGACCGGCGGGACGCTGCCGCTCGCCGCCACACTCGCGACCCGCCGGGTGTTCGAGGCGTTCTGGTCAGACGACCCCGCGCACGCGCTGATGCACGGCCCGACCTATATGGGCAACGCGCTCGGCTGCGCCGCGGCGAACGCCTCGCTCGACCTGTTCGAGCGCGAGGACCGGCTGAAGGCCGCCTGCGACATGGCGGCCAGGCTCGGCCAGGCGCTGGGACCCTGTCTCGAAATGAAGCGGGTGCGCGACGTCCGGGTGCGCGGCGCGATCGGCGTCGTGGAACTGGACGCAATCGACGATATGAACGATCTTAAGGGCCGGTTCGTCGAGCAAGGCGTCTGGGTCCGGCCGTTCCGCAATATCGTCTATCTGACCCCTGCGCTGACCATCGATGAGGCCGATCTGGACGCGCTGACGGGCGCCATTCGGCGCGTCCTCGGCAAAGGGGTCTGAGGATGCGTATTCCGGCTTTCGTGATCTATCTGGGGATAATCGTATTCGGCGCCCTGGTGCTCAACGTCGCCCTGTCCTTCATGGATCTGGACGTGATGCCCGGCGACATCGTGATCAACCGGCCGGGCCTGAATATCCACATATCCATGCTCTATTCGCTGGGGGCCAGCGTCAGTCTGGCTCTTCTCTTTTGGTGGTGGCGGAAGTAAGACCCAGCGTAACCCCAAAACGCCCCGAGTCGCCGCATGACGCTCCGCCCCATCCGCCGCGCGTTGCTTTCCGTTTCCGACAAGTCCGGCCTGGTCGATTTCGCCAGGGGCCTCGTCCGCCACGGCGCGATTCTGATCTCGACCGGGGGCACCGCGCAGGCGCTGCGCGACGCCGGCCTCCCCGTCGCCGACATCTCGGAGATCACCCATTTCCCCGAAATGATGGACGGACGGGTCAAGACCCTGCACCCCGTCGTACACGGCGGATTCCTCGCCTTGCGCGACAAGCGCGAGCACGCCGAGGCGATGAAGGCGCACGGCATCGAGGGGATCGATCTCCTCGTCTCCAATCTCTATCCGTTCGAGGCGACCGTCGAGAAAGGCGCGAGCTTCGAGGAGACGATCGAGCAGATCGACATCGGTGGACCGGCGATGACGCGCTCGGCGGCCAAGAACCATGAATGGGTCACGGTCGTCGTCGACACCCAGGACTACGCCGCCGTGCTGGCCGAGCTGGACGCCAACAACGGCGCGACCTCGGCGGCGCTGCGGCGCAAGCTTGCCCAGACGGCCTTCGCGCGGACGGCGGCGTATGACAGCGCCGTCTCGAACTGGTTCGCGGACGAACTCGCCAAGGGCGGCGACAAGGCACCGCCGCGGCGCCGTGCTTTCGCCGGCGCGCTGCGCCAGCCGCTACGCTATGGCGAAAACCCGCACCAGGAAGCCGCGTTCTACGTCACGGGCGACAAGCGTCCCGGCGTCGCCTCGGCGCAGCAGCTCCAGGGCCGCGAGCTTTCCTACAACAACATCAACGACACGGACGCCGCCTACGAGCTGGTCGCGGAGTTCGCGCCTGCAGCGTCGGCCGCCTGCGCCATCATCAAACACGCCAACCCCTGCGGCGTGGCGATGGGCGCGAGCCTGGCCGAGGCATACAAGAAGGCCCTCGCCTGTGATCCGGTCAGCGCCTTCGGCGGCGTGCTCGCCTTCAACCGCACGCTCGACGGCGAGACGGCCGAAGAAATCGCCAAGATCTTCACGGAAGTGATCATCGCGCCCGACGCCGACGCCGATGCGCGCCGGATCCTGGCGGCCAGACGCAATCTCCGGCTGCTGGTGGCAGGCGGCCTTCCCGACCCGGATTCGTCGGGCCTCACGTTCCGCTCCGTCTCCGGCGGCTTCCTCGTGCAGACGCGTGACAACGGCAAGGTGACGCGCGACATGCTCAAGATCGTCACAAGGCGCCAGCCGACCGAGCAGGAAATCACCGACATGCTGCTCGCCTTCACCATCGGCAAGCACGTGACGTCCAACGCCATCGTCTATGTGAAGGACGGCGCCACGGCCGCCGTCGGCGCCGGCCAGATGAGCCGGGTCGATTCCGCCCGCATCGCCGCCATCAAGGCACGCGACGCCGCCAAGGCGGCAGGCTGGGCCCAACCCAGGACCGTGGGTTCGTCCGCGGCATCCGAAGCCTTCTTTCCTTTCCCGGATGGGTTGCTCGCGGTCGCCGAAGCCGGCGCCACGGCCGTCATTCAGCCGGGTGGTTCCATCGGCGATAAGGACGTGATCGCGGCGGCGGACGAAGCCGGCCTGGCCATGGTCTTTACGGGGATGCGCCACTTCCGGCACTGAGCCGGCGGCCATATGCGCTCAACGCCAGTTCGGCGAGGTTTTCCCCACTCTGCCGGTCGTCGCCCGACACGCCTTCCAGCCGCTCCGCAAGAATGATCATGCGCGCCCGCTTGGACAGCGGCCCGGGACGCTTTGCACCGTCACGCAAGACCTGCGCGACCTGAAGACATTTCTGTGCGTCGTTCATGTTTACAGTAAGACACACGACGCGACGGCAATTGGTGACGTAGATCAAAAAAAGGTGCGGTAATCTACGACGTCTTATCCACCAGATTGCGACCCACTCGCGAAAAAAATCGAGGCGCGTCGCGGCTTTGCCCCGTCTGTGCGATCGTTCGCATGTTGGATAAGTCGCGTGGCCGAAATTTTTCTGAAATTTCTTTTGTAAGACTCCAGCGTGCTCTTGAACCGAGTCGGTCAAATCACCAATTCGGCTATATCCCAACAATTGCGTCCGAGACGCCGCGTCGAGCTTACAGCGCCGCGGTGCGTTCCTCTTTGACGAAGGACATGAGAACGAGGCCGACCGCGAGAAAGCCCATGATGGCGAGCAGTCCGCCGCGCTGACTGAGCGTCCAGCTCGTCATGATCGTGACCGAGAGGTTGGCGAACGGCGTTGCCGCGGTGCCCGACAGAGACATCAGGCCGAAGAACTCGGTCATTTTCTCCGGCGGTGCGAGCCGCGCCATCATCGTGCGCGCATTGGCATAACCGGCCGTGATCAGCACGGCGACGCCATTGACGATGAGCAGATAGATCACCTGCGGCCAGGTGTTGAAGAACGGCAGGCTGTTGATAGGAGGAAGCGAGGTGTCGTAGCGGATGAACCACAAGATGCGGTCGGGCGCCATGGTGAGACTGAACGCGAAGAACAGCAGCGTGCCGCCGACGCTCACGAAAATGGCGCGCTTGGATCCGAGATTGTTGTCGAGCCAGCCGCCGACGAAGCCGCCCAACACGGCAAAAATGCTGAGCTCGATACCGTAGACCATCATGGTCAGCGGCCCCCAGTCGAAGGTGCCGGCAGCGTAGATTCCGCCGAACAGGAGAACTGCGCCCATGCCGTCGTTGAAAAAAATGCGCGCCACCAGGTACATGCCGACGTTCCGGTAATGGCGCAGGCTCTTGACCGTGCGCCATACGGCACCGACGCCGCGGCGCATCTGTTCGAGCACGGGGATGCCCGAGCTCGGCTTGTCGGGCGTGAACAGAAAGAGCGGCAGGCTGAACACCAGGAGCCAGCATCCCGAGATGGGGCCCGTCAGACGTTCCGGATCGTGCGCCTGCTGGCTGACGCCGAACAGCGGATGGGCTGGAATGAAGGGCAGATTGAGATGGCCCGGCGCGGAGAACGCCACCATCATGAAGCCCAAAAGGACGATGCCTGCGAGATTGCCGAGCGAAAGGCCCAGACCGGAAAGCGGACCGACCCTTTCGTGCGGCGCGATCGTCGGCAGCATGGCGTTGTGGAAGACCGACGAGAATTCATAGGAGAAATTCGCCGCGATGATGCAGATGGCGAGAAACGCGATCTGGGCCGTCGATGAATGCGGCACGGCGTTCCACATCGCGATCATCGAAACCACCATGATCACCGTGTAGGCGAATATCCAGGGCTTCCGCTTGCCGCCGATATCGGCGATGGCGCCGAGAAACGGCGCCGCGAATGCTGTGGCGATGCCGCCCCAGGACGAAATGGCGGACCAGATGATCTGCCCGCGCACCGGATCGCCGACGACGACCTTCGTGAAGTAGGGCGCGAACAGATAGATCGTGACAAGGAGCACATAGGGAATGCGCGCGCACTCGAACATCGCCCACGAAACCTGGCCGAGCCTGCTGGCGATCGGACCGCCGGTCGCGGACATGCCGTCCGGACGATGGAGCCACACGGCAAGACCGCTGGCGGCGACGCCGGCCGAGGCGGACGGATCGGCCGACTCCGCTGCCGTCGCGGCATCCGCCTCGATCGTTACGCTGCGCGCGAGACCGGAATCCCGATCATTGGAAGACTTCACCCGCGTCGACTCCCCAGATTGTTTTTCGGTCGACCCAGCCGTCGACGCCCGAGGTTTCGACCTCGCAGACGTCAGGCTTGCATGCCTTCAGCCTGGCCACAACGCCGGGCATGGCGAAGGCGACGATTTTCGAAGACGGTGCGGCACCCGCGCGCATGATGGATTTGGCGGCTCCGACGAAAAGCACGGTGCGCGTGTCCGACAATTGCGTGTGATGCATCCAGCCGACGGTGCCGTCGACATCCTTCACCCGGCGCCAGGCGTCGTAGCTCTCGATCACGCGCAACGGATAGTCCTTGCGCTGGTAGACCCACAGGACGCGGTGGTCGTAGGAAGGCCCTTCACGCAGAAACGCCTGATCGCGCCGAACGGACGCGAAGTGGGGCGGATCGGCGACCGCGGGGCTCACGAATGCAGCGAGTAAGAGCAGAATGGCGGAGGAAAGGCGTGAATTGGTTCTCATGCGGCGCGCAGCATACTCACAAAGTTTGGATTTACGAGGTGCCGCCGCCGCGCATTTGACGCGACGCAGCAATCCGACCTAGGTTCGTTTCCACGCGCTTGGTTTAGGGAACGCGGTGCGACACCGCGGCTGCCCCCGCAACTGTGAGCGGAGAGCGAACCATCCACATGCCACTGAGGCGCACGCCTTGGGAAGGCGGATGGGAAGCGACGATCCGCAAGCCAGGAGACCTGCCTCGCGCCGTCGTCCTGCTTTCGTCCGGGGTGTGACGGGAGCTGCGGGGGAAACCGTCGCGACGACATGTCGAAGTCGTTGCCGCGGGGCCCGGATGCACAGGAAGCGTTTTTTCAATCTGTATCGGCGGTGCCGCGTGCCGGCTTCTGGAACCAACCAGGAGAAGGTCATGCATCAAGCAATTCTACCAGCGGCCGCACTGTCGGCGCTGCTGCTGTCCACTGCCGCCTCGGCCGAAACGGTCGAGACGGTCGTCGTTACCGCGACGCGCACCGAGCAGCCGGCCGAAAAAACCGGCGCCTCGATCAGCGTGATTTCGGCGGACGACCTCAAGAACCAGCAGACCGTCGCGCTGGTCGACATTTTGCGGCAGGTGCCATCGCTGACGGTCAACCGCAATGGCGGCATCGGTCAGCCGGCCAGCATCAGTCTGCGCGGCGCGGAGGCCGGACAGACCGTCGTCCTGATCGACGGCGTCCGGGTGAACGACCCGAGCACGACGGACGACAGCGCCGCCGCGGCGCTCGGCGACCTGCTGACGAACAACATTGCGCGCGTCGAAGTGCTGCGCGGGCCGCAATCGACGCTCTACGGCAGCGACGCCATCGGCGGCGTGATCGACATCATCAGCAGGCGCGGCGGCGACACGCCGCTCGACCTGGAGGCATCGCTGGAAGGCGGCTCGTTCGGCACCTTCCACGCCAATATGGCGGCGAACGGAATGGCAGGCAGCGTCGAATACGGTGCGGCGCTGAACTACTTCACGACGACCGGCATCTCGGCGGCGGATTCGCGCAACGGCAACAGCGAACCCGACGGCTATCGCAACTACGGAGCGACATTCAACGTGCGCGTTCACCTCTCCGACTCGATCAGCGCGGACGCGCGCGGCTACTTCACCAACGGGCACGACCGCTTCGACGACAATTTCGGCGGCCCGCCGGACTTCCTGGTCGCCGACTCCAATGCCAGCAACACCAACGACCTCAAGACGGGTTATCTCGGCGTCAATGCCGATCTGCTCGGCGGAATGTTCCACAACCGGCTCGCCCTGATCGTTTCGCAGAGCGCGCGGCAATTCTTCGACTCGGCGTTCGACACCATCCATCTCAATTCTGACGACTTTTCGAGCGTCGTCCGCCTCGAGTATCAGGGCATCGTCGACTTCGACCCGGACACGCAAGCCACCTTCGGCGCGGAAACGCAGGAGAGCACGTTCAAGGGCGACGCCTTCAGTTCCTTCAGTCCGACGCAGACGAATACGGGCCACGACAGGCTGACCGGCTACTATCTGCAAGGCCAAAAGACGCTCTTCGGGCAGTTGACGGTGACGGCCGGGATCCGCCTCGATGACGACGAGCAATTCGGCACGCACACCTCGTTGAAGTTCAATGGCGCATGGCAGGTCCCGGACACCGACCTGACGCTGCGCGCCAACTATGGCGACGGATTCAGGGCGCCGTCGCTATTCCAGGAGTTCGGCCCCAACTCCAATCCGATCGCCAAACTCAAGCCGGAAACGGCGCATGGCTGGGAAGTCGGCGCGGACCAGCGCCTGTGGAATGACGGGCTGGTTGTCTCCCTGACCTATTTCGAGCGGCATACGGAGAACCAGATCGATTTCCAGAACTGCAACGCGCCGACGGATGCCCCGGGCTGTCCCCAGCGGCTCGATGTGTTCGGCTACTACGTGAATATCGACAAGACGCGCGCGACGGGCGTCGAAGCGACGGCGGACGTGCGGCTGGGCGATACGCTCGACGCCGCGTTCAACTGGACCGACATGTCGGCGTTGAACGTTCTGACGGGCCTCGACCTGCCGCGCCGGCCGCAGAATTTGGCCAGCGCCGCGATCACCTGGCGACCCCTGCCGGCGACGACGCTCGGCGGCAGCGTCACCTATCAGGGCAAGCGGTTCAACGACGCAGCCAACCTGACGCCGCTGACCAGCAACACGACCGTCAACCTCTTCGCATCCTATGATCTGACGCGGAACTGGCAGCTGTTCGGCCGAATCGACAACCTGTTCAACGACCGGACGGAGCAGATCACGGGCTTCGGCGTTCCCGGAATCGCGGCCTACGCCGGGGTCCGGGCCGCCTTCTAGGTTCGGCCGGGACATGGCAGAGTCCGGCGCATCGCCATTCCCGGACCCTGTCATGACATTCAAGAACATCCTGATCGCCAACCGCGGCGAGATCGCCATCCGCATTGCCCGAGCGGCGTCCGATCTCGGCATCCACACCGTCGCCGTCTATTCCGGCGACGACGCCCACTCGCTGCATGTGGCGGCCGCCGACTCCGCCCAGGCCCTCGGCGCGGATGGCGTCGCGGCCTATCTCGACGTCGCGCGGGTAATTGCGTGCGCCAAGGCGGCGGGGTGCGATGCGGTCCATCCCGGCTACGGCTTTCTCAGCGAGAACGCCGAGTTCGCCGGAGCCTGCGAAAAAGCGGGGCTGACCTTCATCGGCCCGAGCCCGCATGTGCTTTCGATCTTCGGCGACAAGGCACGCGCCCGGGCGCTGGCCGAACGTTTCGGCGTGCCGATACTCGCAGGCACGGCGGGTCCTGCGACGTTGGACGAGATCCGGAATTTCTTCGCCGCGCAGAAGCGGCCGATCATCATCAAGGCGGTCGCGGGCGGCGGCGGCCGCGGCATGCGTATCGTGAACAACGCGGGCGAACTGGAGAGCGCCTACAATCGTTGCAAGTCCGAGGCGCTCGCGTCCTTCGGCAACGACGCGGTCTACGCCGAGGCGTTCATGCCCAAGGCGCGGCATGTGGAGGTCCAGGTCGCGGGCGACGGAAAATCTGCGGTCCACATCTGGGAACGCGACTGCACGTTGCAGCGCCGCCACCAGAAGATTGTCGAATACGCGCCGGCGCCGGGTCTGGATCCGGGACTGCGCAAGCAGCTCTGCGACGCGGCGGTGTGGCTGGCAGACGACGTCGCATTGCGCGGGCTCGCGACGTTCGAGTTCC
Organism: Rhizomicrobium sp.; assembly: GCA_035499335.1. GTDB lineage: Bacteria > Pseudomonadota > Alphaproteobacteria > Micropepsales > Micropepsaceae > Rhizomicrobium. Next base: position 16,572 of record DATJZB010000077.1, read on the forward strand.
TGGTGGATTCCGATCCGCCGCGGCATGCGCCGGCTTTCGCGTTCATCGAGGCCAATCCCCGCCTCCAGGTCGAGCACACGGTCACCGAAGAGATAACGGGCATCGATCTCGTCGCGCTGCAGATCGAACTGGTGCGCGGGAAGATGTTGAAGGATATCGGCCTCAGGCAGGAGGACATTCCGGAGCCGCGCGGTTTCGCCGTGCAGCTCCGAGTCAGCATGGAGAAGATGGAACAGGACGGAACGATCAAGCCGGCAGGCGGCACGTTACGCCGCTTCGTGCCGCCATCGGGCCCGGGCGTGCGCGTCGACACGTTCGGTTATGAGGGTTACACGACGAATCCGGGCTACGATCCGCTTCTTGCGAAGGTCGTCGTGCACGGCCCGAGCTTTTCCGCGACCCTGGCGCGGGCGCGACGCGCCTTGTCCGAATTCGCGATCGACGGGGTCCAGACGAACATTCCGTTCCTGCACGCTTTGATAAGCGACGACAAGGTTCTCGAAAACGATACCAGTACGCGTTTCGTCGAGGAGAACATCGCGCGTCTTGTCGAGGCGGCTCAGCACTGGAAGCCCGCCGCGGGCATCGCGACAGCGCCCGCTGCGGCGCGCGTCGCCACCAGCTTCGCGCCGGCGCCTGCCGGCACGACGGGCATTCTTGCGCCGATGCAGGGCAAAATCGTCAGCATCGACGTGAAGGTCGGCGATCTCGTGCCCGCCGGGACGAACGTCGCGGTGCTCGAAGCGATGAAGATGGAGCATCTCGTCGGCGCATCCGTTTCGGGCCGAGTCCATTCCATTTCGGGCGCGCCGGGAACGGTGCTCGCGGAGGGCGAGCCGTTCCTCTTTCTCGTGCCGGAAGACGTTTCCGGCGCCGGCGAAGCGGACACGCAGACGCGCGATCCGGATTTCATTCGCTCCGACCTCGCCGAATCCAACGCGCGGCACGCCCTGAGCCTGGACCAGAACCGGCCCGACGCCGTCGCGCGGCGCCGCAAGACCAACCAGCGCACCGCCCGCGAGAATCTCGAGCAACTCTGCGATCCGGGGAGCTTCATCGAATACGGCGCCCTCGCCTTTGCCGCGCAACGCCGCCGGCGGACACTGGAAGACCTCATCAAGAACACGCCCGGCGACGGCATCATAACGGGTATCGGCACGGTGAACGCCGCCGCGTTCGGCGAGCAGAAGTCGCGCTGCGCCGTCATGGCCTACGACTATACGGTCCTTGCGGGCACGCAGGGCGCGATGAACCATCAGAAGAAGGATCGTCTGCTCAAGGTCGCGGAGGAATGGAAGCTGCCCATCGTCTGCTTCGCCGAAGGCGGTGGCGGACGCCCGGGCGACACGGATATTCCCGGCGTTGCCGGACTCGACGTGCCCACGTTCCGGCAATACGCGAAGCTGTCCGGTCTGATCCCGCGCGTCGGGATCAATTCGGGCCGCTGCTTTGCCGGCAACGCGGCTCTGTTGGGGTGCAGCGACGTGATCATCGCCGCGCAGAATTCCAACATCGGCATGGGCGGCCCGGCGATGATCGAAGGCGGCGGACTGGGCGTCTACACGCCCGACGAAGTCGGACCGATGTCGGTGCAGGTCCCGAACGGCGTCGTCGACGTCGCGGTGGCGGACGAGATCGAGGCAATAGAAGTGGCCAAGAAATATCTCGGTTACTTCCAGGGCGCGCTCGGAACGTGGGACGCGGCCAACCAGAAGGAACTGCGGCACCTCATTCCGGAGAACAGGTTGCGCGTCTACGAGAGCCGCAAGGTCATCGAGACGCTCGCCGACACCGGTTCGGTGCTGGAACTGCGCCCCGAATTCGCACCCGGCATGCTGACCGCCCTGGTCCGCATCGAAGGCGAGCCTTTCGGCCTCATCGGCAACAATCCGATGCACCTCGCAGGCGCCATCGACGGTCCCTGCGCAGACAAGGCTGCGCGTTTCATGCAGCTCTGCGACGCGTTCGGGCTCCCGATCATCTCGCTCTGCGATACGCCGGGATTCATGGTCGGCCCCGAGGCCGAGAAGAGCTCGCTCGTGCGCCGCGTCAGCCGCATGTTCGTCATTGGTGGGGCGCTCAGCGTGCCGATCTTCGCCGTCGTGCTGCGCAAGGGCTACGGTCTCGGCGCGCAGGCCATGGCGGGCGGCAGTTTTCACGCGCCGTTCTTCATCGTTTCCTGGCCGACCGGCGAATTCGGCGGCATGGGATTGGAGGGAGCGGTCCGGCTCGGTTACCGCAAGGAACTCGAGGCCCAACCCACGCCGGAAGCCAAGGAGGAAATGTTCAAGCAGATGGTCGCGCAATCCTATGCCCGCGGAAAAGCGATCAACATGGCCGCCCATCTCGAGATCGACGATGTCATCGATCCTGCGGATACGCGGCGATGGATCATGCGCGGATACCGCTCTATCCCGCCGCGCGATTCCGATGCGAGGCGGCGCACGTTCGTCGATACCTGGTGATCAGCCGACCGCGGCGAGCTTCTGTTGCGGCGCCTTGCTGTGCGCATAAAGGTTCGGAGCGCCCGCGATCGGCGCGAAGGTACTCGCGGCGGCATCCGGACTCTCGGCGTGTCCGAGCATCAGGACGCCGTCGGGCTGGAGCGTCTCCGCGATCTTTTCCAGTATCTGCGCCTTCGTTTTGTGGTCGAAATAGAGCAGAACGTTGCGGCAGAAGACGGCGTCGAGATCGTCGAGCCAGCCGTAAGAGTCGAGAAGATTGAACTGACGGAACGACACCATCCGCCGCAGGTTTTCATGGATGCGCCAGTTGCCGTCTTCCTGCGTGAAGCTGGCGACGAGCCGCCGGATCGCGAGGCCGCGCTGGACTTCGTAATGCGTGTAGACCCCGTCTTCGGCGCGCGCGATCATTTCCGCACTGAGGTCGGTGGCGATCAGGTCGATGGACCAGCCTTTGGCCTGCAGCTTCAGATCGTCGAGGATCATCGCGATCGAATACGGTTCCTGGCCGGCGGCGCAGGCTGCGCTCCAGATGCGCAGCCGCTTGCTGTCGGCACGTGAAACGAGAAGCTGGGGCAAGAGCACTTCGCGGAACGCGTCGAAGGATGACCTATCCCGAAAAAAGGACGACTCGTTCGTCGTCATCGCCTCGGTGACGGCACGGGCGAGAGCATCCTGTCCGTGGCGCAGCTCGTGGATCAGCGCGGCCAGCGAACGAAAGCCGAAGCGCCGCATGACGGTCGTCAGACGCCCTTCGATGAGGGGCGCCTTGTGGATCGGCAGTACCAACCCGGAGCGCCGGCGCACCATTTGCGCCAGAAATGAGAAATCGTCCGGCTTCATCGGCGAGGCTTAGGTAAGACCGACTTCGGCCAACTTGGCCTCGATGATGCTGCGATCGAACGGCTTCATGATGTATTCGTTGGCGCCGGCGTCGAGCGCTTCCGAAATGTGTGCGACATCGTTTTCGGTCGTGCAGAACACGACGACCGGCCGTTCGCCGCCGCGTTCCTTGCGCAGCGTTTTGAGAAACTCGATGCCGTTCATGTTCGGCATGTTCCAGTCGAGGAGTATGAGTTCGGGCATCTTGGAGCGGCAAGCGGCGAGCGCCGACACTCCATCTTCGGCTTCGCCGGTCTTGAAGTGGAGATCCTGGAGAATGCGGCAGGCCACCTTGCGGATGACGCGGCTGTCGTCGACGACAAGACAATGTTTCATGGCGCGCTGACCCCAATGCGGCGCCGCGAGAGCAGGCGCCCAACGTGGAATGACGGGCCGAGATTAGGTCCGGGAGGGTAAACGCGGCGTTTAACCGTTAACCGGCGGCAAGTTCGACCGACCCGTCGGCCGCGGTCAGCGTCAGACCGGCATTCAGGCTGCGCGCCAGCCTATGCGTCAGGTAGGGTTGGATGCCGCGTGCATCGAGGTGGCCGTCCGTAGCTTCGCCGCGCACCGCCTTCTGTACCTCGTCGAGGACCCGCGCATGGGGGCTGGTTGCGACGATCTTAAAGGACGGCGCGGATGGATCGGCGCTCGTTATGACAGTCAGTTGACCGCCGCGCGGCAAGCAGTCGGCGCCGAGAAGTGCCGCATTCATCAGGAGTTTGGCCCAATTCTTCGGCCAGTTGACGTGGGGCGACTGCCAATCGAGCTGGATTTTGCCGCCTTCGAGAAGGCCGCCCACGAGCCGCCCGACTTCGCCGATGTCGAGTTCGGCCCCGGCCGAACCGGCAGCTCCGAAGGCGATCCGCATGAATTGCAGGCGTGCGAGCGCCTGGAGTGCGCTGGACGAGACGATTTTGAGTGCGTCGGCACGCATCGCCGCATCGCGCTCATCTTCCATCACTTCCAGACCGTTGACCACGGCCCCCAGAGGCCCCACAAGGTCGTGACATACGCGACTTACCAAGTACGCGGCGAATTCGATGTCATCCATGGACTGGGCGATCTCCGGACCGAAGTTATGGTTTTCAAAGGCTAACTGTCTCCATCGCCTATTAAGGAATGCTTAAGATGCTTGCAACGGCCTCGCCCCAGCTACGCTTCCTGGCGCGCACCGCGCATGAGGCCGGAGCCATCGTCATGAGCCATTACGAGGCGGGGACGGAAGCGCGCAAGAAAACGGACCATTCGCCGGTTACCGACGCCGACGAGGAGGCCGAGCGATTCATCCTGCGCGCGCTCAACAGAGAATATCCGGGCGTCGCGGTTGTGGCGGAAGAAGAAGTCGCTGCCGGACGAATTCCGACGGTCGGCTCGCGATTTTTTCTGGTCGATCCCCTGGACGGCACGAAGGAGTTCATCGGTCGCAATGGCGAATTCACCGTCAACATTGCCGAGATCCAGAACGGCATTGCGGTGCGCGGCGTCGTCTACGCGCCCGCCAAGAACCGTCTGTTTGCCGGAGAAACGCCCGGCCAGGCTTACGAGATCGCCACCGAAGTCGACGGTCCTCCGGATTTGGATCGCCTGCGAACCATCTCTGTACGCAACGCGCCGGACGACGGTCTGATCGCGGTGGCGAGTCGCTCGCATCGCGACAAGAAGACGGACGAATACCTCGCGCATTATCCGGTGAAGGACTTCATCACCGCCGGATCGTCGTTGAAATTCTGTCTCGTCGCTGCGGGAGAAGCCGACATCTATCCGCGCCACGGCCGAACGATGGAGTGGGACACGGCTGCCGGACACGCCGTTCTGGTCGCGGCGGGTGGAACCGTAACCCAACTCGACGGGAGCCCTTTCGTATACGGGAAGGCGACGGAGGAGTTTGCCAATCCCTTCTTCGTCGCTCGCGGCAGCTAGCGGTCCATATTGTTCCGGCTGGAATAAAACACCAAAGCCATCAGGCCGGCACCGACGGCAATAGTGATGAAGGACCCGGCGATGAGCGCGATCCATCCGAACGTGCTCATCTGCACGTCGCCTAATGCGTTCCACCCGGCGATGCCGTACCAGATCGCGACGCCGAGAAAAGCGACGAGCACGACGACAGCGAGCCATCCTGCGCCCGACAAACGCGCTTCTCGCCGGTCATCGGCCATGTGAGTTCGTCTCCCTCAAGCCGCCGGCTGCACCTTGAGATCGGCGCCGTCGGCCGCTGCAATCCGAAGCCTGTCGCCTTTCATGGGGCTCGAACCGTCGATCGCGGTGGCGTTCCAGCGCGTGTCGTCGATTCTGACCGCCCCGCGCCCGTTTACGAAATTGTCCTCCGCCTTCACGACGCGGCCGACATACTGCGCGCTGCGGTCGTTCAGCGTCGCGTGGGTGTCGCGTTCGGCCCGGCCCCATGCGGAGCGCTTCCACGCAGCGGTCGCGCCGACGGCAATGACGGCGAACAGGAACACTGCCAGCCGGCCGTCCAGCGCCGGGTAGATGAATTTCAGAATGCCGACGGCGAGCGCCGCGAGGCCGGGCCACAGAAGGTACTGTGTCGTGCTCGCGATTTCGACGGCGAGCAGGATGGCGCCAAGCGCCCACCAGTGCCACGCCGGCTGCTCATTCAGAAAGAGAGTGATTGCGTGCATTCCCGCCCCCTACGTTCCGGCCGGACGGTTGGGCGCGGGGGCGTTTGGAACCGTTCCCGCTGCAGGCCGTGGCACGCGCGGCACTGTCGCAATCTGCGTTGCGATGGCATCGCGCGTCATCTCGGCGATTCCGGCGATCGAGCCCAGCAGACCCGCCGACTCCATCGGCACGACAACAAATTTCTGATTGGGCGCATTGGCCAGCTGAGCGAACGCATCGACATATTTCTGGCCGAGGAAGTAGTTCAGCGCGTTGACGTTGCCCGCCTCGATCGAGTCGGAAACCATTTGCGTCGCCTTCGCTTCGGCCTGGGCCAGACGCTCGCGCGCCTCGGCGTCGCGGAAAGCGGCTTCCTTCCGGCCCTCGGCCTGCAGAATGGCCGATTGCTTTGCGCCTTCCGCTCGCAAGATCGCGCCCTGCTTTTCGCCGTCGGCTTGCGTGACTTCGGCCCGGCGGAAACGCTCTGCCTTCATCTGGCGCGCCATCGCTTCGGTGATGTCGTTCGGCGGCGAGAGGTCCTTAATCTCGATCCGCGTGACCTTGACGCCCCAGGGGCTGGTCGCCTGATCGACAACGGCGAGCAAACGCTGGTTGATCTCGTCGCGCTTCGACAGCACTTCGTCCAGATCCATGGCGCCGATCACGGTGCGCGCATTGGTGAGACAGAGATTGGTGATGCCGGCCTGGAGGTTTGCGACCTCGTAGGCCGCCTTCGCCGCATCGACCACCTGGTAGAACGCGATGGCGTCAGCCGTGACGGTCGCATTGTCGCGCGTGATCACGACCTGGCTCGGGATAGCCAGGACCTCTTCCATCATGGAAAGCTTCCGGCCGACCCTGTCGACATAAGGAACGATCAAATTGAGACCTGGTTTCAGAACACGGGTAAAGCGGCCGAAGCGCTCGATCGTCCACTCGCGCCCCTGTGGAACGCTCTTCACGCCTGAAAAAATTGTAAGCAGGGCCAAAACCAATACCGCCAGCACGAATATCGTGGCGCCGTCCATGGAAGGTTCCTCTCCGGATAGAGCTCGGAATCGACATTAGCGCGCAAATATGTAGGGACGCCACGAGCCATGAAACGGCCTCGATGTGGCGCGAATCATGCCATGGCGTTTGTCGTATAGCGAAATTTTGGGCATGTATCCCCTTGCGGGGATGGACTGATTCGACAGGAGACTTACCGATGACACCCTTGCGAATTGTGAGCGCTGTCTTCGCCGGCATCGCCGCGCTGGTACTGAGCGTCGCGCCGACGGCGGCCGATGACAGCGCAACGGACGATACCTTTACGCCCAATGAGATCGTCCAGGCAGGCTCCGATTTCTTCGGCATTTCGACCGAGGTAATGGCGAAGGCCGTGCAGCGGGTGTTTGAGGACCTCGGACAACCCGACGCGTACATCAAGGGCGACGAAGGCTCCGGCGCGGTCATCGTGGGTCTGCGTTACGGATCTGGCTGGCTCATCCGCAAAGGCTTCGACCCTGAAAAAGTTTATTGGCGCGGTCCCTCGATCGGATTCGACGTCGGCGGAAACGGCTCGAAGGTCTTCACGCTCGTCTACAACCTCAAAGAGAAACGGCGACTCTTCCAGCGCTTCCCCGGAGTCGAAGGTAGCTTCTACTTCATTGCCGGAGTTGGCGTGAACTATATGCGCTCGGGCGGCGTCACGCTGGCTCCCATGCGCACCGGCCTAGGCTGGCGCGCGGGCGTAAACGCGCATTACCAGGTCTATTCGGACAGGCGCGACTGGTTCCCGCTGTAGAGACTCAAGCGCTCGATTCGGCCGCGCCGGACTCGATGCTGCCGGCAGGAGCCGGCAGATACAGCAGCAGCGCCGCGGCGACGTAAGTCGATGAGAATGTTCCGACCAGGATGCCGAAGAGAATGGCTGCGCTGAAACCGAACAATTCGGGGCCGCCGTAGAGCAGGAGTGGAATCATCGTCAACGCAGTCGCGGCCGACACGAGCGTTGTTCGTGTCGCAATCTGATTCGTGGACAGGTTGATGAGATCTGGCAGGGACATGCGCTTGAACTTACGCCTGTTCTCGCGGATGCGGTCGAAAACGACGACTGTGTCGTTGATCGAATAGCCGGCGAGCAGCAACAAGGCGGCTACCGAGTTGAGCGTGAAGTCCATGTGGAGCACGCTGAACATGCCGGCTGTGACGAAGACGTCGTGACCCGTGGCGATGAGCGCGCCGACCCCATACTGCCACTCGAATCGGAAGGCGACGTAGAGCGAAATGAATATGATCGCCAGCACGGTCGCGAGCACGCCGTCATTGAAGAGCTCGTGACTGACCTGGGGCCCCACGACTTCATTGCGCCGGAACGTGTAGCCATTGCCCAGCTTTTCCTTGATCTTGCTGGCGACGGTCTCGCCGACCTGGGTGGCATTCGGCTGGACCCGGATCAGCACACACGAATTGGCGGGAGTGTCGCACTCACCGCCGCCAAAATATTGGATGTGGACTTCCTTGAAGCCGAGCGAGTCGACATCGTTGCGCATCCGGCCGATGTCGATGACTTGCGCCGACTTGACCTCCATCAGGACGCCGCCGGTGAAATCGATACCCAGGTTGAAGCCCTGCCAGGCAATTGAGACCAGAGCGACCAGCATAAGCAGGCCGTCCATCGCGAAGGCATAGTACCGCCAGCCGACGAAGTTGACGTTCGTGGTCTCGGGAATAAAGCGCAGGAAGGGCATGGCGGCGTCCAATAAGGCCCGGCAGACATATCCGTTGAGCGCCGGAAGGACAAGATAACCCCCGGATTTGCATAATTTGCTGTTTTGGCGACACTTTGACCGAAGGCCCAAGGACCCACGAATGCCCTCTACGGTTCACGGCACAGCTGAAACCACGAAACCCTCTGCGGCCACGAGCGGACTGCAGGAGGCTGCGAGTGCCGCCATCGTCGGCGCGGTACTGGTCGCGGCGGTTTATTTTGGTCGGCCGTTGCTGGTGCCGCTGGCGCTGTCGATTCTCCTGGCATTCGCGCTTGCACCGGTCGCCGAATTTCTGCGCCGCTTGAAACTCGGACGCATCGTCGCCGTCATCCTCACCGTGACGCTCGCGGTTCTTCTTATCAGCGGAATCGCCACCTTCATCGGCACGCAGCTGGCCTGGCTGGCGCAGAGCCTGCCGCAGTATCAGCAAAACATGGTCGCCAAGATCCAGTCGGTCGAAGGCTCCGCCGCCAACAACGGTATCGTCGAGAGTGCGATCAATTTGTTCAACAATCTGAGCGATCAGATCGCGAACGTTCCGCACGCCGAGGGCAGTCGGCAACTCGAGTCGAAGACGACGGCGCAGAGCACCGATCCGGCGGTTCCTGTGGTCATTCGCGAGCCTGTTCCAAGTCCGATCGACGTAATTCAGAATGTGGGTGGGCCGCTTGTCGAACCGCTCGCCAATCTGACAATCATCATCATCTTCGTGATCTTCATTCTCCTGCAGAAGGAAGATCTTCGGGACCGCTTCATCATGCTGGCGGGCGGACGCGATCTGCAACGCACGACGACCGCGCTCGACGACGGGGCCGAGCGATTGAGCCGCTATCTGCTGCTGCAGACGGCCGTCAACGCAACATTCGGCACGGCTGTCGGGCTGGGGCTCTGGGCCATCGGCGTTCCCAATCCGGCGCTTTGGGGGCTCATCGCGGCGATGTTTCGGTTCGTGCCATATGTCGGCGTTCCGATCGCGGCGTTCCTGCCGATCGCCCTCGCCTTTGCGGTCGACCCCGGCTGGTCGAAGCTGCTTTGGACGCTTGGCCTCTTCTCTGTGTTGGAGGCGATCACGGGCCAGGCCATCGAGCCATGGCTCTACGGGCGCAACATGGGGTTGTCCGCGATCGCAGTGGTCGTCGCCGCTGGTTTCTGGACGTTCGTCTGGGGGCCGGTCGGACTTCTCCTTTCGACTCCCTTGACGATGTGCCTTGTCGTCATCGGCAGGCATGTCGACCAGCTGCGCTTCCTGGATGTGATGCTCGGCGACCGTCCGCCCATGGCGCCCGAAGAGAGTTTCTACCTGCGCATGATGGCAGGAAACCCGGACGAAGCGGCGGAACAGGCCGAGGTCTATCTTCAGGACCACACGCTGCCGGCCTACTTCGATCAGGTCGCGATCAAGGGGCTTGCGCTGGCGCAGCTTGACGTCAATCGGGGAGCCCTAAATGAAGCCGGCCGTGTGCGCGTTGCGACAACGGTTGAGGGCTTCATCGCCAACATCACGCTCCACGAGGACCCGGCTGCGCCGGCCGAAGATGAACCAACCGATGCCCTTCCCCAGACCTGGCAGAATCGGCCGGTGCTTTGCATCGCGGGACGGGGCGTGCTCGATCATGCGGCCGCATCGTTACTGGCTCACTTGTTGGAGCGTCAGGGTATAGGCACGCGTCTCGCATCGTCGGAGGACGCATCGCCGTCCAACATTCAGGACTTCGACTGTGAGGGCGTGCAAGCCATATGCATCGCCTATCTGGAACCAGGGAGTCCCAAGAATACGCGCTACATGTCGCGCAGGCTGCGCAAGCGCATGCCTGGCGTACCGCTGATCGCCGGATTCTGGAGCATCGTGCAGGACGACACGCATTTTCTCGACGGCTTTGAGTCGACTGAATGCGATTTCCTCGCAACCAGCTTGCAGCAGGCGGTGAGTCAGGTTGTCGCGCTCATGAAGCGATCGGGTACGGGTGAAAAATTCACAAGTGCAGTTCGCCCGATAGAGGAGGAGGCTATGTCAGACTGATGGCGATCGCGACAAAGGACTTTCAGTGCGTTCTCTATTCGCTTCGGGACCATGTGCTGACGATTACGCTCAATCGTCCCGACCGGCGGAACGCGCTCAACCCCCGTGCCTATGCGGAGATCGAAGCCGCATTCCGCGCGGCGAACGACGAAAGCGAAGCGCGCGTCGTGATCGTGACCGGCGCGGATCCCGCCTTCTGCTCAGGAGAAGATGTGAAGGAAATGATGACGGGCGAAGTCCGGCCCGCGTCGCCCGCTGCCAATACGACGGGACGGCCGCCGACACCCGCCGCCATGGCCGCACTCGAGTGCGAGAAGCCGGTGATTGCAGCCGTGAACGGTTCGGCGGTCGGCTGGGGCATGGAGCTTGCCCTTTACGCCGACATACGTCTCGCTTCCGAGAACGCAAAGTTCGCCGAGCTCTTTGTGAAGCGGGGCCTCGTCGCTGATGTGGGCGGCTTTTATCGTCTTCCGGCGCTCGTCGGACCATCAAAAGCTGCTGAACTGCTGCTCACAGGGAATGTGATCGACGCGCGCGAGGCACTGCGCATCGGATTGGTTTCGGAAGTCCTTCCGCATGCTGATCTGATGCCGAGAGCGTATGCGCTCGCGGCCACGATCGCCGCCAATCCGCCGTTGGCGGTACGAGCCATAAAAGAGGGCCTGACACGCGTTGCGCCCGGCGATCCGCGGCAAATCGGGAGCTGGGCGATCGACACAATTTATCGGCTGTTCCAAACGGAGGACCATCGCGAAGGCGTGAAGAGCTTTCTCGAAAAGCGGGAGCCAGTATTCAAAGGCCGCTAGCCAACTGTCGCACAATTGACGAATGTGACGCTTATTCAAACGTCGAAATCTTGGGTGTGGCCCTCATGAAAGTTATCCCCGCATTGGTATTTGGGGACGCGACGCTGTGCACGGCTGCCGCTGCGCCCGATGGTCCGATCTGGCTGCCTACAGGCCAATCGGTGACACCGCAGGCGGCTCCGGGCTCGGTAATTCAACCTCTTAGCGCAGATCTTCCCGTTGTCGGAAAGCAGTTGGTAGGCGGAGGCGTTACGACGGCCATATCACCGGACGGCGCATCGCTCTTTGTCCTGACTGCGGGATTTAACGTGTGGCGTGGTCCCGACGGCAAACGCGTGCCTGATGCATCGACGGAGCATTTGTTTGTTTACAACATAACGGACCAACTGACTTTGCGTCAGGACATTCATGTACCCAACAGCTATGGCGGGATGGCCATCGCTCCGGATGGCAAAACCATCTTCATCGCCGGCGGTGTCGACGACAATGTTCACACCTTTCACGCCGACGGTTCCGGGCAATGGGCCGAGAGCGGACCGCCGATTGCTCTAGGACATGCATCGGGAAATGGTCTGATTCGCGGCAACCCGGATTTGCTGAAGCCGATGGCTGCGGGTATCGCGCTTACGCCGGATGGAAAAAGGCTGCTCGTTGCAAACTACGAGAACGACTCCGTTTCCGTCATCGACATCGCGCAAGGCCGACGCGTACAGGATCTCGACCTTCGCCCGGGTAAAATTGATCCCAAACGATCAAGCCTGCCCGGAGGAGAATTTCCGTATTGGATCGTGACGGCACCGAATGGACGGGCATACGTCTCGAGCGTCCGGGATCGGGAAGTCGTCGTCTTGTCGCTGGACGGTGAGGTCCGCCTTGCGGCGCGAGTCAAAATCCAAGGCAATCCAAATCGGATGATCCTGAATGCCGACGGCTCGCGCCTTTACGTTTCGGCCGACAATTCCGACCGTGTTTTTGAGATAGACACAAAGTCGAACAAAATTCTCGACGTCATCGCCGTCGGCGCCCCGCTAGGCTGGGGAGCCAATGCGCGGCTTCCCGGCGCAAGCCCGAATAGCCTTGCCCTCTCGCCCGACCAAAAAACTCTGTACGTCAGCGAAGGTGGTATCAATGCCGTTGGCGTCGTCGATTTGACGAACAAGCCTGTACTCATTGGTCTGATCCCCACCGCGTGGCAGCCGAGTGACGTGAGCGTGCGCCGAGACGGCCGCGCGCTCTACGTGGTGAACGGAAAAAGCCCGGCGGGGCCGAACCCACTCAATTGCATGCACGTCAAGCACGACTCACCGGGCTGCGACGCGACGCGCCAACTGCATGCCGGCGACCAATATGTGTGGCAGGTGACCACGGGCGGAATTGCTGCGATTCCCATTCCGGACCGCGACACGCTGAAGCGTCTCACGGCCGTCGCAGCCGATAATAACGGATTCAAGGAAGTTTCGACGGGCGATGAGACCGCACTGATGGCGGAAATCCATAAGCGCGTCAGACACGTCATCTACATCGTTCGTGAAAACCGCACGTACGACCAAATTCTGGGCGACCTGCCGGGTACGGACGGAGATCCGAGCCTGGTCCAGTTTGGCCCCAGCATGACTCCCAATCAACACGCGCTCGCGCAGGAATTCGTCGCGCTTGATGCCTTTTTCGACAGCGGCGAAGCGAGCGGAGACGGCTGGAACTGGTCGACCGCCGCGAGGACGACAGATGTCACGGAAAAAGAGATGCCTGTGAACTATGCGGGCCGCGGTCTCACGTATGACTTCGAGGGTTCGACGCGCGACATAAATGTCGCCCTAGATCACAAGGCGCGAGTCGCTGCCAATCCGCTGACCGATCCCGATTCCGATCTGCTCCCAGGCAGCGCGAACCAGGCCGCGCCCGATGGCCCTGACGGCGAACGGGAAGAAGGGTATTTGTGGAACGCCGTCATGCGCGCGCACGAAAGCATCCGTAATTACGGCTTTTTCGTTGATCTGACTCGCTACGCGCCTAGCGTCCCGGCGAAACTGCTCATCGGGCTCGATCATGACCCGGCCGCGCTCAAGCTGCGCGTGGCTTACACGACAAAGAAGGAACTCGCCTCAGTCACCGATCCGTACTTTCGCGGCTTCGACAATCAGTTCGCTGACTATTGGCGTTATCAGGAATGGAATCGCGAATTCACCGACTACGAGAACAAGAACGCGCTGCCGCGCTTCGAGACCGTCAGATTCATGCACGATCACACGGGCGACTTCGCCACCGCTGCCGACGGCGTGAACACGCCGGAGACGCAAGTCGCAGACAATGATTATGCGGTTGGCCTCCTCATCGATCGTGTCGCCCATAGTCGTTTTGCGACGGACACACTTATCTTTGTCATTGAGGACGATGCCCAAGACGGTCCCGACCATGTCGACGCACACAGGTCCGTAGCCTTCATCGCCGGTCCATATGTGAAGCAGGGTGTTGCGATTTCGGACCGCTATACGACCGTGAATTTTCTCAAAACAATCGAAGTCATTTTGGGCCTGAAACCGCTCAACTTCCACGACGCAAACGCCAAACCGATGGCAAACGTCTTCGACCTCGACCGACACGCCTGGATCTATCGTGCACGCGTCCCGGACATGTTGCGCTCGACCAGCCTGCCGCTCCCGGCGCAGCAGGGCGCGACGGTTGTGAAGCCCAAACACGACTCCGCTTATTGGGCTGCCAAAACTGCGACATTCGATTTCTCTTCCGAAGACAGACTCGATCCCGCCGCCTACGACCGCATTCTCTGGGCCGGCACAAACGGGGACTCGCCCTACCCTGTGTCACGCGACGGCCGGAACCGGCGCGCAGAAGCGCATGCAACCGGAAGAAATAGCGGTGGCACTCCCTGAGGGCCATTCTACGCTGCCTTGTCGTAGTTTCGGTCGAAGCGCGGGCGCGTTGATCGACTAGGCCCGTCCCGTAAGCGTGCTGGGCGCTCTGGCGGCCGGCGCACCCGACTGTACAGAAAGCACAACCTCTCGCCGGTCGCCGCCGTGCGACCCCACGCGCCTTGCTCCTACGGCCGAACCGCACCATATGAAGCCTACCGTCATGACCGCCGACAGCAAAAATACCAGCGCCGTCTCGGCCGCCGCCCTACCCACGCTGCTGTCGGTGATGTTCATCAATCTGCTTGGATTTGGCATCATCGTCCCGTTACTGCCGTTCTACGCCAAGTCGTTCCAGGCGCCGGCGTGGCAGATGGCGCTCGTCTTTTCCGCCTACGCGATCGGAGGTTTCTTCGGAGAGCCGTTCTGGGGACGCCTCTCGGACGCAGTCGGGCGCAAGCCGATCCTGATAAGCACCGTGACGGGCAACTGTCTCTGCTATCTGGCGCTGGCGTTTGCGCCGAACATATTCGTTGCTTTCGTCGTGCGCCTTCTCGGCGGGATGGCGAGCGGAAACGGCGCCGTTATTCAGGGATACATCGCGGACGTCACGCCCAATGAAGAGCGGACCGGAAAAATGTCCTGGCTTGGAGCGGCCTACAACATCGGTTTCATCGTGGGTCCCGCACTAGGCGGCCTTCTCGCGCATCCCTCTGCCGGCCATGCCGGCTTCCGCATTCCTCTTCTCGTCGCGTCGAGCCTCTCGGCGATCTGCGTCATCGGGCTCATCGCGTTTCTCAGGGAAAGCCGCAGCCACACGCGGATCTCGGGCAGGCCCAATCGCTTCGCCGTCGTTCA
Organism: Rhizomicrobium sp.; assembly: GCA_035499335.1. Classification (GTDB taxonomy): domain Bacteria; phylum Pseudomonadota; class Alphaproteobacteria; order Micropepsales; family Micropepsaceae; genus Rhizomicrobium. The sequence continues at coordinate 31,845 of DATJZB010000077.1, forward strand.
AACGGCACTATTTCATCCGGTGGTAAGCCGTTTGATGCTTGTCACATTTCTCGCCGGCTGCGCGTTCAACGGAATCGAGTCCGTTTTCGGCTGGTGGACTCAGGCGCGCTTCGCTTGGGGCCCGCACGAGATCGGATTCGCGTTTGCGGTGACCGGAATCGTCGCGGCCGCTTGCCAGATATTTATCACCGGCCCCGCGTCGCGCCGGTTCGGTGAGGCCCGAGTCCTGACCTTCGGCATGGCGTTGACCACACTCTGCGCGACGCTCCAGCCTTTCTCCTACGACGCCTTGTCGGTCGTCGTGTTGTTGTCGATTTCGGCGTTCGGACAGTCCGTCGCCTGGCCGAACGTGTCTGCACTGCTTTCGCGCAACGTAGAATGGGAGCACCAGGGACAATACCTTGGTCTGAACAATGCGGTCGGCTCGATGGCCAGACTCGTCGGACCTCAGATCGCCGCACTGACGTTCTCCAATATCGGCGTCGACGCCCCCTTCTTTTCCGCGGGATTGATGGTGCTGCCGGCCATATTCTTTGCCTGGTACGCCGCCACGCACAAAAGTCGCATCTAGTTTACGCGATGCGGCGGCGCGCCTAGGCTTTCCGAAAACAGGGAGGTGGACGTGTCCGGAACGCTCAAGGGAAAAGTTGCACTCGTGACAGGCGCCAGCCGCGGCATCGGGGAAGCGATCGCCGTACGCCTGGGCATGGAGGGTGCCCGGGTCGTCGTCTCGGCGCGGACCGCGGAGAGCGGCGAAAGCCGCCTTCCCGGCACGTTGCATGACACGGTCGACCGTGTGCGCAGAACTGGCGCCGAGGTGATCTTCATCAAAGCCGACTTGGCTCAGGCGTCCGAGCGTCGAGCATTGATCGAAAAGGCCCAGGCTGCGTTTGGTCCGATTGACATTTTGATCAACAACGCCGCGATCACCTACTTCATGCCGGTCGCGGACTTCACCGAGAAACGTTTCAAACTCATGATGGAAGTTCAGGTCTACGCGCCTTTCCATCTTTCGCAACTCGTACTTCCGTCGATGAGGGCCCGCAGGTCTGGCTGGATCGTGAACATCTCCTCGCCGGCGGGCATGCATCCCAAGCAGCCCTATATGGCGGGCGCGCGCGGCGGTACGGTCTACGGAATGTGCAAGGCTGCCCTGGAGCGCTTCACGACAGGGCTCGCGTCCGAAGTATGCGAGGACGGCATTGCGGTGAATGTGGTGTCTCCCGGCCTGGTGGATACGCCAGGCGTCGCCGTCCATGGTCTCATCAACGAGCGAACCAGGGATCGCGTGCAGCCGATCGAATATATCGCCGAGGCAGTCTACCGCCTTGCGTCGGGTGATCCCAAGAAGATGACGGGTCGCATCGACTACGCCGAACCGCTTTTGAAGGAACTCGGCCTCAAACCTTCGGTGCTCGTGACCTAAATCGAGATTTCGAAGCGGCGTCGAAGCGAGGCGATGAGCTTGAGCTTCGGCAGCGGTCGATTTGGACCTCGATGTTCCGATTGCTGCGAGCGATGCGCGACCGGCGAATCCAGCGGTCGGACACCAATCGTGAAACGCGGCCTAGTCCAATTTGACGAGCGCCCGATCTGATTGGCTATGTTGCGCAGCCGGCCGCGCGGCAATGGCTGGCACATTCGCGGAAAACGCGCGAGCATTTCTGTTCGGGCGGGCTCTCACGCTCTGTCCGCATAGCTTACTGCCATACCGGCACGAACGTCCTGCTGCACGCCATATTGCGGAAACGGGTAGCGGAAGCCGTTCTTGGCAAGCGCCTTCATACCTTCG
>DATJZB010000078.1:0-13447 GCA_035499335.1 Rhizomicrobium sp.
ACCCGCGAAGAAGTCGCTCACGTCGATGCCCGAATTGTTCAACACCTGCGCAAATCCCGGATCGAGCCTGCTCGCAAGACCCTGGTTGCCGCCCATCATGGTGGCTTGCACGATCAGATTGATGGCGTTGAACGTGAACTCCGCCAGCTCTTCGCGCGAGGCTTCGTCGAGCTTCGCGATCACCGGTCCAAGATAGGCATGACCGAACGAAACGTGCCGGGATTCGTCGCGCATCACGTTGAAAGTGATCTGCTTGAGCAGCGGACAGTTCGTGGTGTGGTACATGTTGTTGAACGCACCCAGCGCCAGACCCTCGACGATCATGTTCATGCCGATCATGACCTTTTCGAAGCGATCGGACTTAAGCGTCGCGTCGATGAGCGCCTTGAGCCAAGGCGACATCGGATAGACCATCGCGATCTTCTCGCAATATTTCGCGTACACCTCGACGTGGCGGGCTTCGTCCATCGTCTGGGTTGCCGCGTACAGTTTGGCGTTCGAGTCCGGAACCGAGTGCGTGACGCACGCCGCGGTCATCAGCGCGCCCTGTTCGCCGTGCAGGAATTGCGACAGGAGCTGGGCGGTGGAATGCGCCGTAAAGGTCTCGCGCTGGCTTTTCGACAGCTTCTGGAAGAATGGCATCTTGTAGTAGGCGGATGAGCGATCGGCGATCAGCGGGCTCGACGGGTCGACCTTGGTATCCCAGGGCAGCAGCTCGTCGGAGTCCCACTGGTTCTGCTTGGCGCGTTTGTAGAGGTCTTCGACCTTGCCCTTGCCGAGCGCGTAGTCGAACGTCCACGCGATCTCCATCGGATTGCGATAGAGGTCGTCGGGCGTCATCGTGACTTCCCAAGCGCCCTTCTTAACGATTTTCGGTTCCTGTCCCATCGTCATCTCCCGCGGAATCTGCCTGTCCGAGGAAAAGAATGACGTAGCCGTCAGAAACCCGAACTGATCCAAATCAATGGCAGAAAAATGGGGCGGCCGCGGCAAGGCCCAGGCGGCACGGCGCAGGAAAATTGGCCTGTTTTTCCGAGAGAATGGCTCCCCGGGCCGGATTCGAACCAGCGACCAACCGGTTAACAGCCGGTTGCTCTACCGCTGAGCTACCGAGGACCATGACGTGGACGGGGTGTCTAACCTGTCTGTCTCGCAATGGCTACACAAAAGTCTGCGCCAAAAAAGCCAGCATTCCCGGGCCCCAAAGAAAAAGAGGCCGGGTGTTAGCCCGGCCCCAAGGCGTTGGGTAATGGTGGGGTGTCTTCAAGGGAAGACAAGGGCAGGTTGCTCCCGCAAGGTTAATAAAGCCTTAACGTGCACGGATTTGATGCAACCCGCCCGCGCGGGAGGTTGGAGGCCACGCCCGGAATTGAACCGGGGTTCGCGGATTTGCAGTCCGCTGCGTCACCACTCCGCCACGTGGCCTCACACATCCTCGACCAGGCTCGAGGCCCGGTTCCGGCGGCAGGCGCGGCCTATATCAGATGCATGCACCCGCCGACAACAAGCCGTGACAGGCTGCGCGTTGTCACGGGTCGGTCCCGGCCCCTATAAGCCAGCGTCCCAAACGGTCCGAATCGCCATGTCCAACTATGCCCTCCAGCGCTTCAACATGGTCGAGACGCAGGTTCGGCCGAACGACGTCACGGATCCCCGGATCCATGCCGCGCTGCTCGACGTCGAGCGCGAGCGGTTCGTGCCAACGGCAAGACGGGCCATCGCTTACGCCGACACCGCCGTCGAAGTATCGCCCGGCCGTTATCTGCCGGACCCGCGGACCTTTTCCAAGCTGCTGCAGCTGGCCGCCATCCAGCCGTCGGACAAGGCGCTCGATGTCGGTTGCGCCACCGGATACTCGACCGCCGTTCTCGCTAGGCTTGCAAAATCCGTCGTCGCGCTCGAACAGGATGCCGATCTCGTTCGCATTGCCGCTGAAACCGTTCCCGCGGTCGCCGCATCTAACGCAACGGTCGTGCAAGGCGGCCTGACGGAAGGCTACAAGGCAAAGGCGCCCTATGACATCATCTTCATCAACGGTGCCGTTGAGGCAGTGCCGGATTCGCTGCTCGGACAGCTGGCCGAAGGCGGCCGTCTGGTGGCGATCGTGCGCCAGGGCGCGCAGGGCAGGGCACAGCTCTTCGTCCGCGAAAAGGGGCGCGTGGGCAGTCGCGAGGATTTCGACTCGGGGACGCCGCTGCTCGCCGGATTCCGCAAGGTGGTTGGATTTGTCTTTTGAAATCCCCATGTGATGGGCGACGCAGGGGATAATGCATGAAATTGACGTTCCGTCTGGCCGCCCTGGCGGCTGTCGCGCTGCTGGTGGCCGATCCGTCCATGGCCGCACGGCACAAGCCGGCCAAGCTCGCGCAGGCCGCCGCGCCTTCGGCGCCGGCCGCGATGCCGCAGCAGCCGCCCGCGCCGCCGCCCAAGCCCAGCCTCACGCTCGATGAAGCGCTGGCCGTGGCCTATGAGACGAATCCGCAGCTTGCGGCGCAGCAGGCGGCCTTGCGCGCCACCGATGAGGGGGTGGCGATCGCGAACGGCGCCTGGCGTCCCAACATCTCCGCCGGCGGCACCTACGGCTATCAGCAGTTCTACTTCACGCCTCTCGCCATCCCCGGGTTTGGAACCATCTCGACCATTTCGGCCCATCCGCTGCAGGGCGCCATTACGGTGACGCAGCCGATCTTTCGAGGCGGCCGCACCATCGCAGAGGTCGGACGGGCGAAGGCGCTCGTCAGAGCGGGGCGCGCGCAGTTGCTGGCCGCAGAGCAAACCGTGCTGCTGAGCGCCGCGACTTCCTACATGGACATGGTGCGCGACACCGCCATCCTCGGCCTTCGCGAGCACAATGTCGAACTGCTGAAGAAGCAGGAGCAGGCGACGCTGGCGCAATTCAACGCCGGCTCCCTGACGCGCACCGACGTCGCGCAGTCCCAGGCGCGTCTTGCCGCCGCGCAGTCCGATCTGACGGCGGCGCAAAGCCAGCTCGAGGTCAGCCGCGCGAACTTCCTGCAGGCGATAGGGCGCGCGCCTGAGACCCTCGAAACTGAGCCTGCGCTGCCTCCGGCTCTGCCGTCGGGCATGGACGACTCGATCACGATGGCGATCAAGCAGAACCCGGCGTTGGTGTCGGCGCGCGAGAACGAGATCGCCGCGGACTACTCCGTCGACGACGCGATCGGCGCGCTGCTGCCGACTCTGTCCGTGCAGGGACAATATGGCTATTCGCAGGGGTCGCTCACCACGCCGACCGGCGGCGTCAACGTCACGGGCACGGTCAGCCACGCTGTGACTGTCACTGGCCAGCTCAATATCCCGATTTACCAGGGCGGGGCAGACGAAGCCGCAGTGCGCCAGGCGAAGGAACTCCACTCCCAGGCGCAGCTCAACGTGCAGGTCACCGACCTGCAGGTCCGCCAGGCCGTCGCGGCGGCGTGGGCCCAGTTCGAATCGACGGAAGCGTCGATCGCCTCCAACGAAGCCGCAGAGCGGGCCAATGAAATCGCGTTCGAAGGCGTGACGAAGGAGCAGCAGGTCGGCGGCCGCACCATTCTCGACGTCTTGAATGCCGAACAAGAATTGTTGAACGCGTCGGTTGCCCTGGTGAGCGCCAAGCGTAACGCTGAGGTGGCTGCGTTCCAGGTTCTCGCGGCGAACGGCGCTCTCACCGCGAAAAACCTCGGCCTGAAGGTCAAAATTTACGATCCGCTCGAGCATTACGATGACGACGCCGCGCGCTGGATCGGGTTCGGCGACTAGGATTTTCGCTTTTCATTAACTTCTTTTTTGCGTTCTGCCCGCCAGTGTCCTAGGGTCATGCGGCACGTTGAGCCGCGCGAATCCTGGAGCCTTTGTCATGGCGTCAAGCCCCCAGCACGAACCCACGATGGAGGAGATTCTCGCCTCCATCCGGAAGATCATCTCCGAGGATTCCACCGAAGCGCCTGCCGCCCACGTCGCGCCGGCAGCGGCCAGCGTGCCGCCCGCGGCCGTGGAGCCTGCGCCGGCGGAGCCGGAAATCGACGTCCTCGAACTGACTCAGGAACTGCCCGAGGAGCCGGTACCGCCGCCGCCTGCACGTCCCGCTGCGTCGGCGCCGCCTCCGCCGAAGACCGATAACGACGTTGTCTTCCAGACCGTCGAAGAACCCGTTCCGGCGCCAGCCCCCGCTGCCGTGGACGACGACATCTTTTCGCCCAAGACGCGCAAGGCCATGGACGATGCCTTCTCCAACATCCCCGAAGTCGAAGCGGAACCTGAGCCGGCGCCGAAGCCCGCGGCAGCGCCGACGAGAGCGACGGTCCCCGGCAGCACCGTCGAGGCCGTTTTCGAACGCGCCGTCACGAACGCCGTCGACCCGCTGCTGCACGAGTGGATGGACGAGAACAAGGCCGACCTGCTCACCGCCGTGAAACCGCTCATCCGCGAGTGGATGGACGAGCACTTCCCGGCCCTGCTCGAAGGTGCGGTACGCAACGAAGTAGAGCGCGTCGTAAAGGCGCGCGGCACCAAGCGCTGATCCAGTCCAACAGGTCCGGATCAGACCGGACCAGCCTCCTGACGAAATGGTCCGGGCTTGACCGGACCGTCCCGGCTCATCAAAACCGGCGTTCAAGAGGTTCTCATGCTCGACAAGACTTTCAATCCCAAGGACGTTGAGGGGCGTATTTACGCCCGGTGGCAAACGTCCGGCGCGTTCCGGGCCGGCCGCAGGCCCGATGCCGAGCCGTTCTGCATCATGATCCCGCCGCCGAACATCACCGGCCGGCTTCATATCGGTCATGCGCTCAACAATACCTTGCAGGACGTCCTGGCCCGCTTCGAGCGGATGCGCGGCAAGGACGTGCTCTGGCAGGTCGGCACCGACCATGCCGGCATCGCGACCCAGCTGATCGTCGAGCGCCAGCTCGCCGAGCGTCAGCAGAGCCGCGTCGCGATGGGCCGCGAGAAATTCCTCGAAGCCGTTTGGAAGTGGAAGGATGAATCGGGCGGCGCGATCGTGCAGCAGCTTCGGAGGCTCGGGGCGTCGGCCGACTGGTCGCGCGAGCGATTCACGATGGACGAAGGGCTGTCGCGCGCGGTGCTCAAGACTTTTGTCAAATTGCATCGTCAGGGGCTGATCTACAAGGACAAGCGGCTGGTCAACTGGGATCCGCGTCTGCAGACCGCCGTCAGCGATCTGGAGGTCGAAAGCATCGAGGTGAAGGGCCACCTCTGGTACATCCGCTATCCGATCGAAAACGAGCCGGGGCGATTCATCACCGTCGCGACGACGCGGCCTGAGACGATGCTGGGCGATACGGCCGTCGCGGTCCATCCCGACGACGAACGCTACAAGGATCTTATCGGCAAGAACGTGATGCTGCCGCTGGCCCATCGCGCCATCCCGATCATCGCAGACGAACACTCCGATCCCGAAAAAGGTACCGGCGCGGTGAAAATCACGCCCGGTCACGACTTCAACGACTTCGACGTCGGCAAACGCCACAACCTTCCGCTCATCAACATCCTGAACAAGGACGGGACGCTCAACGAGAACGTGCCGCGTGCCTATCAGGGTATGGATCGCGAGACGGCGCGCGAGACGGTCGTCGCCGACCTCGAGGCGCTCGAGCTCATCGATCGGGTCGAGCCCATCACGCACGCCGTGCCGCACGACGAAAAGACCAAGACGGTCGTGCTCGAGCCGTTCATGACCGAGCAGTGGTACCTGAACGTCTCTCCGCTCGCCGAAAAGGCGATCGAGGCGGTCGAGAGCGGGCGCACGAAATTCGTGCCCGAAAACTGGGCCGGCGTCTATTTCAACTGGATGCGCAACATCCATCCCTGGTGCATCTCGCGCCAACTCTGGTGGGGTCATCAGATTCCCGCCTGGTACGACGAGGAAGGCGAGGTCTTCGTCGCGGAGACCGAAGCGGACGCGCAGAAGCTGGCCGGGGGCAGAAAGCTTCGCAGGGATACCGACGTGCTGGACACCTGGTTCTCGTCGGCCCTATGGCCGTTCTCGACGCTAGGTTGGCCGGACGAGACGGCCGACCTGAAGCGGTTCTATCCGACGTCGGTCCTCGTCACCAGTTTCGACATCATCTTCTTCTGGGTCGCCCGCATGATGATGATGGGCCTATGGTTCCGGAAAGACATCCCGTTCAGGAGGGTTTTCATCCACACGCGCGTTCTCGATGAGAAGGGTGCGAAGATGTCCAAGACCAAGGGAAATGTCGTCGATCCCCTCGAGCTGATAGACGCATTCGGCGCCGATGCCTTGCGTTTCACGCTCGCCTTGGCGGCGGGACAAAGTCGCGACATGCGCATCGGCCCATCGCGTGTCGAGGCCAACCGCAACTTCGCAACCAAGCTGTGGAATGCAGCCCGCTTTTGCGAGATGAACGAGTGCGTGACACAGCCCGGATTCGATCCGGCGCAAGTGCGGCTGACGCCCAATCGCTGGATCGCGGCGGAAATCGAAGTCACCTGCGAGGGCGTGAGCGCCTATCTGGCCGACCTTCGATTCAACGAGGCAGCCGGCACCGCCTATCACTTCGTCTACGACGTCTTCTGCGACTGGTATCTCGAGATTGCGAAACCGATCTTTGCCGGCTCGGACGAAAGCGCCAAAGCGGAAACGCGCGCGACGGCCGCCTGGGCACGCGACACGCTCTTGAAGGTGTTGCATCCGTTCATGCCGTTTATCACGGAAGAGCTTTGGAACCTGACCGCAGGTCCCGGCGGTCGAGACGGTCTCCTTATCGAAGCGGCGTGGCCAACGTTCCAGGCACCCGAAGCGTTTGAGCGGTCGCAGTCGGAATTGGACTGGGTCATAGAACTCGTGAAGGGCGTGCGCTCGATCCGCGCCGAGATGAACGTCCCCCCGTCCGCGCGCATTGCGCTGCTGCTCAAAGACGCCAATGCCGAGTCTCGCGAAAGACTGGCACGCAATCTCGAGGTCGTTCAGCAATTGGCGCGCCTGGTGCTGGCGGAGCCGACGGACGCTTTCCCGAAAGGAACGGCGCAGTTTGTGCTCGGCGAGGCGACGGTCGGCCTTCCGCTGGGCGACGTTATCGATCTTGCGAAGGAACGGGTGCGCCTCGAGAGAGACCTCAAGAAGGCGAACGAGGAAATCGCGCGTTTCGACTCCAAGCTGTCGAATGAACAATTCGTATCGCGCGCGCCGGAAGACGTGCTGTCGGAGCAGCGCGAGAAGCGGGCCGAAGCGGTGATGCTCGCCGAGCGCTTGAAGGACGCGGTAGCGAGGCTATCGTAAATCTTCGTCTCACCCTTGAACTGAAGGAATGTGGTCCTAGATATCGGTGCCGGCCGCGTGTCATTGCGTCGGGTTTTGAATGAGATGCAGAAATGCGAAAAATCGCCGAACAATTATGTTGCCGAAGAATGGAGTGTCGGAAAATCAAATGACCAAATTCGATAAATCGAAACTTCCATCGCGGCACGTCACCGAAGGTCCCGAACGCGCTCCGCACCGCTCCTATTACTACGCCATGGGTCTCACCGAGACAGAGATCCATCAGCCGTTCGTCGGCGTTGCCTCGTGCTGGAATGAGGCCGCGCCCTGCAATATCGCGCTGATGCGTCAGGCGCAGGCCGCGAAAAAGGGCGTAAAGGAAGCAGGCGGTACGCCGCGCGAGTTCTGCACGATCACCGTCACGGACGGAATCGCGATGGGGCACGAAGGCATGAAGTCGTCGCTCGTCTCGCGCGAAGTGATCGCGGACTCGGTCGAACTGACGATGCGCGGACACTGTTACGACGGGCTCGTCGGCATTGCGGGCTGCGACAAGTCGTTGCCGGGAATGATGATGTCGATGTTGCGCCTGAACGTGCCAAGCGTGTTTCTCTACGGCGGCTCGATCATGCCCGGCAAATTTAAGGGCAAAGATGTCACGGTCGTCGACATCTTCGAAGGTGTCGGCCAGTTCCAGGCGGGCAACATGAGCAGCGAGGATCTTCACGACCTCGAATGCCACGCTTGTCCCGGTGCAGGCGCCTGCGGAGGTCAGTTTACGGCGAATACTATGGCTTGCGTTGCCGAAGCTATCGGCCTCGCCCTGCCTTATTCTTCCGGTCCGCCGGCCGTGATCCTGTCGCGCGACGACTTCGCCTTGAAGGCGGGACAGACCGTGATGGGGTTGCTGGCCAGGAATATTCGGCCGCGCGATATCGCGACCCGCAAGGCATTCGAAAATGCCGCGATGGTTGTCGCTGCGACCGGCGGCTCCACAAATGCGGCGCTCCATCTTCCCGCGATGGCGAACGAAGCAGGCATCAAGTTCGACTTGTTCGACGTCGCGGCCATATTCCGCAAGACTCCCTACCTCGCGTCTCTCAAGCCCGGCGGTCAGTATGTCGCCAAGGACATGTGGGAAGCGGGAGGCGTGCCGATGCTGATGCGCGCATTGCTCGATGGCGGTTACCTCCACGGCGATTGCATGACCGTCACTGGCAAGACGATTGCGGAGAATCTTAAAAACGTGAAATTCGATCCCAATCAGAAGGTGATGCGCGACACGAAAAATCCTCTCGCACCGACCGGCGGTGTGGTCGGATTGAAGGGCAATCTCGCGCCAGAAGGGGCCATCGTGAAGGTCGCTGGTCTCAAGCACACGCGTCACACAGGTCCGGCCCGTGTCTTCGACTGCGAGGAAGACGCCTTCGCCGCCGTGCAGCACCGGGAATACAAGGAGGGCGACGTCATCGTTATCCGGTACGAGGGACCGAAAGGCGGCCCGGGTATGCGCGAAATGCTGTCGACGACCGCGGCTCTGTACGGCCAGGGCGTCGAGAACATCGCGCTTATCACCGATGGACGTTTCTCAGGTGCGACGCGCGGCCTGTGCGTCGGCCATGTCGGGCCGGAAGCCATGGAGGGCGGTCCGATCGGACTGTTGAAGAATGGCGACGTCATCACGATCGATGCCGACAAGGGGACGATGGATGTAGACCTTTCCCCATCGGAACTGGCCGACCGCAGGAAGTCATGGAAACCGAAGGCTTCCTCGTTCCGCACGGGCGCGCTGGCGCGCTACGCGAAGAATGTCGGACCGGCACGTGACGGCGCGGTGACAACTCCGGGAGCAGCCGATGAAGTTCGCTGTTATGCCGACATTTAGAGGACTTTTCGACGCGGTCCCGTATCGCCATAAAAAGTAGCGGCGCAGGCGGCGCGGCTTCGCCGGGACGGTGGCCGCTGTGCTATGAGTCGCATCAAACGGACAAAGATCCGAACGCGGGAGTGACGAATGACGATCCAGCTTCAGATAAACGGCAAGACCCACGAACTCGACGTCGAGCCGGACGCTCCGCTGCTTTGGGTAATCCGTGACGAGATTGGCCTGAAGGGCACAAAGTTCGGCTGCGGCGTCGCGCAGTGTGGCGCTTGCACCGTGCAGGTAAACGGCGTCGCCCAGCGCAGTTGCGTCACGCCGGTAAGCTCCGTCGTCGGTGCCGAGATAACAACAATCGAGGGGATCGGAGAGGGCGGGCTCACTCCCGTGCAGCAGGCATGGATCGATCACCAGGTGCCGCAATGCGGCTATTGTCAGTCCGGCATGATCATGGCGGTCAGCGCCCTTCTGAAAACCAATCCCCATCCGACAGAAAGCGACCTCGACGAGGCAATAACCAACATCTGCCGGTGCGGCACCTATCCACGTATTCGCGCCGCAGTGCGCGCTCTGGCTGAGAAGGTGTAATCGCCATGGCCTCGACACGCAGAATGGTGCTTCTGGGCGGTCTTGGCACCGCCGGTGCGCTCGTCGTCGGTTACGCCCTCTGGCCAAGCCATCGTCTGGAGCGAGCGAATGCGCTCGCTGCCGGTCCGGGCGAACGCTTCATCAACAACTGGATCAAGATCGCGTCCGACGACACGGTGACGGTCGTGGTCCCGCACTGCGATATGGGGACCGGCATCTTCACGGCCTTGCCGCAAATGGCGGCCGAAGAGCTGGACGCCGACTGGAGCAAGGTCAAGGTCGAGACCGCGCCACCCGACAAAATTTTCGCCAATGGCCCGTTGGGAGAGGGGTTCATCCTCGTCATGAACGGGATGGACCGGGAGTCGTTCCCGGCCTTCCTGCGCGGGACCGTCGACAACACGTTCCGCACCGTCGCGGGGTTCATGGACCTCCAGGTCACAGGCGGCTCGTCGGCCGTGCGCGGCACGGGTGTTTTCGGAATGCGCATCGCGGGCGCGGCTGCTCGCGAGATGCTCGTAAAGGCCGCCGCCGCTCGCTGGGGTGTCGACCAGGCAAGTTGCGCCACCAAATCCAATCGCGTCCTGCACACGGCATCGGGACGAAGCTTCGGATATGGCGAGTTGGTGGCCGACGCGGCGACCTATTCGCCGTCTGCGAATCCGCCGCTGAAGCCGCGCAGCCAATACACGTTGGTCGGGAAGCCGATTCAGCGCGTCGACATACCGAAAAAAGTGAACGGCGCGACGAACTACGGAATCGACGTAACGCTACCCGACATGCTCTACGCGGCCGTGCGGATTTCGCCCGTATTCGGCGAGAAGCTTTCGTCCGTCGACGAACGCGACGTCTTGTCCAGACGCGGCGTCAAGAAGGTAGTCAAGCTCGACGATGCGGTGGTGGTTGTCGCCGACCGATTCTGGCGGGCGCGCGATGCGGCCGATGCGCTGGCTCCCGTTTTTGAGACCGGTGCGAACAATTCGGTGACGTCCGCCCGGCTCGCAGACAGGCGGCTTTCGGCCCTCAAAGGCAGCGATCTCAAGACAGACAAGACGGTCGGCAACGGCGCCGACGGGTTGGATGGCGCACGTGTGATCGATGCGACGTACACGGTGCCGTACTTGGCCCACGCAACGATGGAACCCATGAACGCGACCGCTCTCTTCAAGGACGGGACGCTCGAGGTGTGGTCGGGAACGCAGGACGGGCTTGGAGCTCGTGCCTTCATCGCCAAAACGGCAAAGCTACCGATGGAGAAAGTGACGTTCCATCTGCTCTCGCTTGGCGGGGGATTCGGCCGTCGGCTGCCCGGCTATTTCAACTTCCTTGAGCACGCGGTTCGAACCGCCATGGCGATGCCCGGTACGCCGGTAAAGCTGATCTACACGCGCGAACAGGACATGCAGCACGACTACTACCGGCCCAACGTGACGAGCCGGCTTCGCGCTGTTGTCGACGGTTCGGGCCTGCCGACCACATGGGTCAACGACTACACCACAGACTCGGGCGCCAACAGCGAGGCCCATATCGTTTATGGCGTTGCCAATCAGTCCTATCGCACTGCCAAGGTCGAGACCCACATCCCCACGGGACCCTGGCGCAGCGTCGAAGCGTCGTGGCACGGATTCTTCGTGGAGTCCTTCATCGACGAACTCGCACATTCGGTCAAGAAAGACCCGCTCGAATATCGCCGCGCTCTGCTTGCCCACGCGCCGCGCCATCTCGCGACGCTCAATCTTGCCGCGGAGAAGGCGGGATGGGGCTCTCCGGTGCCGGCCGGCAAGGGCAGGGGCATCGCCATGTTCGAAAGCTTCGGTACGGTCGTGGCACACGTTGCCGATGTTACCGTAGGCAGCGACGGCACGCTGAAGGTCGACCGCATCGTTTCGGCTGTCGATGCCGGAATGACAGTCAATCCGGACGGACTGAAGGCCCAGATCGAAGGTGCGATCGTCTATGGCCTGACCGCGGCGCTGAACGGAGAGATCACGATCGACAAGGGCGCGGTGGTTCAGGCGAATTTCCCGGACTATGAGATGGTAAGGCTGCAAACCTGTCCGCAGATCGAGGTTCACCTGCATGAAAGCGATGCGCCGGTCGGAGGCGCCGGCGAGCCGGGCGTGCCGCCGACCGCGCCTGCCATCGCGAATGCGATTTTTGCCGCGACGGGAGTCCGCATCCGCGATCTGCCGGTCAAGAATCACAATCTGACGCTCGCTTCGCGTTAGGCGCCGGACCGCGCCCGATCACGAGGTCAGGCGCGGTCTGTCCAGACCGGCGGGTGCGTTCCCAGTGGCACCACGCCCCGGCTCCAACGCGCGGGCGTCCTGGACATTTGGACCGGCGGGCGAAGATGGGTGACGGCGCCAAAGCCGGTCTCACTCCGCATGGAATAGGCTTTGATCTCACTTTCGCTTGGTTGTCGGGCATTTAGCAGCCGTTCTTCATCTGCAACGCCAAGTCCCATCAACCACGTCGCAGTTTGTGCAAGTGACACCCGGACGAGATAGGAGCCGCCATAGAGCGCCCGGCGCTCGAGCGCTACCATCGTCCCGAATGCGGCGAGAAATCCCGTCGTGTAGTCGGTCACCGCCCCGGACTGCAGCTTCGGCCCCTCGTCGCCGCCATGAACGACGGCCATCCCGGTCACGGTCTGGCCGAGCTGCTCCCAACCCGGTCGTGCGCGCCATGGGCCCTCGTGACCGTAGCAGTTGATCGCCGTACAAATGATCCCGGGACGCATCCGCGCAAGGTCGATCGGACCGAATCCAAGACGCTCGAGCGAGCCTTGGCGATACCCCTGGCTGAACACATCCCCTTCGCGCACGAGTTCGCCAAGTCTGTCGCGTCCGGCTTGAGTTGTCAGGTCGATGAAGGCCGCCAGCTTGCCGTGTCCCGTATCGGTCACGAAAAAGGGGACCGACGGCAGGCTGGGCGAGGAAATCACCATGGCTTCCGCCCCGAATTGCGCCAATGTGCGGGCGCAGGTCGGACCGGCGAGAACGCGCGTCAGATCGAGCACCCGGACGCCGGACAGTGGCGCGTCTCCCTGCTTGCGGAAGGCCTCGGGCGGACTGTCAGCAATCTTCGTGATTTCGACCACGGGGCGCGTGGCAAGCACTCGCCCTTGCTCGGATCGGTTCCACTCCTCGGGCGTCCGAGCCAGACCGGCGCAGGCACCGGCCGATGCGACAGCATTTTCAAAGTCGATTCCGTCCCATTTGGCGACCGCAGCTTTGACAGCCTCTGGCTCATCGGGACAATCGAGCACGCGGAGCAGGCGTTTTGTGCTCTCGGGGAAGCTCGGATGCAGGAAGAGGTACCGGCCATCCCGAGTCTTGTGGAATCCGCTGGCGGCAGTCCTCGCAGCGTCAATTTGACCGCGCATCTCCGGCGCCCGCGAGGCGTCGTCGAACTTCTGATGCATAAAGCCAACGAGGCCGGCGCCGGCTTCACGCGAATTGACGCTTACGCTTTGGCGTTCACCGGTTCTCAAAGTCCAGATGTCGGCGGCGAGGGCGGCACCCGCGGCGATCGCGGCGGCGGCCGCTTCGTCCGCGTAGAAACGGGTCTTCAACGCCGGAGCGTCCGTCTGGATGGTCACAAATTCCGGATACCCGTGGCCGGCAAGGGCCATCAGCCGATCGAGGGCCGCATGGGCAACACCCATTTTTACTCACCGCCGGCATTCGGCGGCGGCGGTGGAGGCGCCGGCGCGCGACCGTCCTGCACGGTCT
>DATJZB010000079.1:0-96594 GCA_035499335.1 Rhizomicrobium sp.
CGCGATGACGATGGTGGTCCTTCCGGCCATCAGATTCTCGAGACCGATCTGCACCAGCCGTTCGTTCTCGGCATCGAGCGCGCTGGTCGCCTCGTCGAGCAGCAGCAGCGGCGCGTCGCGCAGGATGGCGCGGGCGATGGCGACGCGCTGGCGCTGGCCGCCCGAGAGCGTCGTGCCGCGCTCGCCGACCATCGTCCTATAGCCCTGCGGCAGCGCCTCGATGAACTCCGCGGCGGCGGCCGCTTCGGCGGCACGGCGCACGTCGGCGTCGCTCGCGTCCGGGCGGCCGTAGCGGATGTTGTCGGCGAGCGTGCCGGAGAAGATGACGTTGTCCTGGGAGACGACGGCTATCTTGCGGCGGAGATCGGACGGATCGAGCGTCGACAGATCCATGCCGTCAAAGGTTATGGCGCCGTGCTGCGGGGCAAAGAAGCGCAGGAGAAGCTGGAAGACCGTCGACTTTCCCGCGCCCGAGGGGCCGACCAGGGCCACCGCCTCGCCCGGTGCGACTTCAAGGGAAAAATCGTGAAGCGCGGCGAAGTCGGGCCGCGAGGGATAGCGGAACGTCACGTTCCGGAACGACACGGCGCCCTTGGCCGGCGTCGGTATGGCGACCGGATTCTCGGGCGCGGAGATTTCCGGCTTCACGTGCAGCAATTCCATCAGGCGCTCCGACGCGCCGGCGGCACGCTGCAGATCGCCCCAGGTTTCGCTCATCGCGCCGACGCCGCCGGCGACGATGCCGGCATAGAAGATGAACTGCACGAGTTGTCCGGCGGTCATGGCGTGCGAGACGACGTCCTGCGCGCCGACCCAGCCGACGGCCGCGATGCTCCCAAACGCGCCGAAGATCACCACCGCCGTCATCACCGCGCGCGCACGCGTACGCAGGATGGCGACGGCGAACGAGGATTCGACCGCCTCGCCGTAGCGCCGCCGCTCGGTGTCCTCGCGCGTGAAAGCCTGCACCGTCTGCACGGCGTTGAGCGTTTCGCCGGCATGCGCGCTGGTATCGGCGATGCGATCCTGACTGCGGCGGCTCAACGTTCTGACCCAGCGTCCGAAAAGGATGAGCGGTATCATCACCAGGACGACAGCCGTGCCGACGAGGAGCGTGAGCTTCACGCTGGTGACGAACATCAGGACGAGTCCGCCGACGAACATGACGAAATTGCGCGCGGAGACCGACGCGGACGAGCCGACGACGGTCTGGATGAGAGTCGTATCCGCCGTCAGGCGCGAGAGCACTTCTCCGGTGCGCGTCGCTTCGAAGAAGGCGGGCGTCAGACCCAGGACATTGTCGAACACGGCCTTGCGCAGATCGGCGATCACCCGCTCGCCGAGCCAGGTGACGAAGTAGAAGCGTATGGCGGTCGCCACGCCGAGCACGCCCGCCGCCACCAGGAAGAGAACGAAATAGTGCGAGATGAGCTGGATCTGGGCGGTGCTGAACCCCTTGTCGATCAGCTGGCGCAACGCGGCCGGCAAAACCAAAGTCGCGGCGGAGGAGACGATGAGGGCCGAGGCGGCGGCCGCGATATGGAGCCGGAACGGCCTGAGGAAGGGTCCCAACTGCCGAAGGGGCCTTAAGGAACGGGCCTTCGCCCGGCCCGCGGCCACATATTCCAGCTGTTCCGCGTATTCCTCGCCGGTCTGCGCCACGTCTGCCCGTCAAGAGTCGGCTTCTGCCCTACCTATATAGGAGGGGTTAAGACGGGGGTAAGAGACCCATCGCCGCTGCCTTGCCAAGGCCGATCCCCTTCGCCTATAAGCCGCCCTTCAATTTCGGGTCACAAAAGGGCCGCGGCCATGAAAAAGGGCATCCATCCCAACTATCACTTCGTCGAAGTCCGCCTGAACGACGGAACGACGTACAAGACCCGCACGACCTGGGGCGAGGCCGGCCAGCAGCTCACGCTCGACATCGACCCGACCACCCACCCGGCCTGGACCGGCGGTCAGCAGCAGCTGATGGACCGCGGCGGGCGCCTGACGCGCTTCAACAAGAAGTTCGCCGGCATCCTGAAGGCGTAAAGCTCGACACGCAGCTCAATCGGTTTGCGTCGCCGCGAGGCGCTGGAACGCGCTTGCGCGCGAGGTGAGCCGTGCGCGAATGGTCTCGGCGCATTGAGTGGGGCTCAGCACCGACGTGTCGACTTCCAGGTCGTACTGACCGTGCGCGTGCACCGCCTCCTGCCAGCGGCGCACCGGCTCGGGCACCGGATCCTCTCGTGAACCCTTGAGATAGTGCCGCCCGGCGACGTCCTGCTCGCGCCGCTGCATGATCACGTCGATCGGGCAGCGCACGCCCACGAACAGGACCGGCAGGCCCGAAAGCCGGCGCGCACAATCGGCGAGGATGCCGAGCGGGCGAGAGTAGGACTCGTGATGCCCGACATCGGCAACGACGTTTAGTCCGAGCCGGCTGTGCGCGGCGATGGACTCATAGAGCGCGGCGAACATCGTCGGCAGAGCCGCCTCGAGGTCCGGTCGCTCGCCGCCCGGGCGCAACCCGATACCCGGACGATAGCGCGCCGGCGTCACGGTCCCGGCGAACGCATCGACGCCGAGATTCATCCAGATGCCGTCGAACTGCTCCTGGATCGCGGCCGCGATGCTCGATTTTCCCGAGCGCGGCGCGCCGTTCAGGATCACGATCGTTCCCGTCGCCGTCATCGCCGCGCCTCCGCCGTTGCGCGGGAACCTTAGCAGGAATCGAGGTTTCTCAGAGCGCGCCGTCGGCGCCGAAGGCGCGTTCCAGCCGGCTCATATGTTCCTTGATCGCGAGGCCCTGGTTGCCGGCGCGCGAGAACAGGACGTCGTCGAGGCGCGCGATGCGGCGATAGAGGTTGTCGCTGCGCTCGAGCAGGTCCCGCAGCTTGGCCGGCAGAAGTTCGACGCCCTCTGCCCCGCTGCCCAGGCAGAGTTCCTTCGAGCCGAGACGGTAGCGATCGCTTGTCGCATCTTGCGGCTCCATGTCGCCGTCATGCACCGCGCGCTGCACCAGGAGCCAGCTCGCCGCCTGCATCAGGCGCGTGGTCACGCGCATGCTTTCACCGGCATAGAGCATGGCGATCTTGCGCGGCAGGTCGCGCGCTTCCGAGCGGCCCTTGCCGTCGAGATATTTCGCGGTTTCCTCGACCAGGGACATGCCCTCGTCGAACGTGCGCTCGAACAGCGCGGACGCGGTAAAGTTGCGGAGCGTGACGTTGCGCAGCGCGTCGTCCTCTGCGGTTTGCGTGTTCATGGATGAAGCGCTCGTCCCCTTGTGCAGGCGAACGCTATCAACTCGCATGCAATGTGCAATACGGATTCGCCATCATCGTTTGCGGTAACCAAATCATTGGTTGCTGCGATGCGATGCGAAGCTGTGCGTATTAATCTTGTTAAACGAAGCGCCGCGACGTTGGCATGCTGAAGATCGGCTCAGCGCTTGAAGAACGCGGCGGCCGCGACTTTGGTCGCATTGCGCGCGGCGATGGCTTCGCGGCAGCGCGCAATCTCGGTCTCGAGCTCGGCGATGCGCGTTTCCAGTTCCGGTGCGGACATTTCCGACAGGTCCTCGCCCAGAACAATCGCCGAACGCTTTTTCTTGGGCATCAGCTCTTCGGGGTCGATCGCCATTTTGATCTCCGTGACGGCCACGCGCTTTGCTAGTGTCGGCGCGAAACGCCCGCGCGCGCAAGCCGAAGAGAAATCGCCATGAAAGCCGTCGAAGTGAGAAACCCCGGACAAGGCTACACGCTCGCGCTGGCCGAGATCGCCAAACCCGCGCCGGGACCCGGCGAGGTGCTGGTCAAGGTCGCCGCGGCAGGCCTTAACCGGGCGGACATCGCCCAGGCCATGGGCGGCTATCCGCCGCCGCCCGGGGCGCCGGCGACGCTGGGTCTCGAAGTCTCGGGCGAGATCGCCGAGATCGGACAAGGCGTCACGAGTCTCAAGCCGGGAGACAGGGTGTGCGCCTTGCTCGGCGGCGGCGGCTACGCGGAGTACGCGGTCATGTCGGAAAAGTGCGTCCTGCCCGTGCCCAAGGGCGTCGGCCTGGTCGAGGCGGCGGCCCTGCCCGAAGTGCATTTCACGGTCTGGACCAACCTGATCGACACGGCGCGGCTGAAGCAAGGCGAGACCGTCCTCATCCATGGCGGGTCGAGCGGCATCGGCACGGCCGCGATCCAACTTTGCGCCGCGCGCGGGCACAAGGTCTTCGCAACGGCCGGAAGCGCGGCGAAATGCGGCGCCATCGCGAAGCTGGGCGCGACGCGGGCGATCAACTACCGCGAGGAGGATTTCGTCCAGGTTGTGAAGGACGAGACGGGCGGCAAGGGCGTCGACGTCATCCTCGACATGGTCGGCGGCGAGTATATCCAGCGCAACATGAGCGCTGCCGCCCTGTGGGGCCGCATCGTTAACATCGCCTATCAGTCGGGCATGAGCGCGACCGTCAATTTCGCGCCTTTGCTGATGAAACGCCTGTCGCTGCTGGCCACCACGCTGCGCGCGCGCTCCAACGACGAAAAGGGCGCGATCCGCGACGCTTTGCTGCGGGAGGTGTGGCCGCTCATCGAATCCGGGCGGATCAGGCCGGTGGTGGACCGCACCTACCCCCTGGCCGAGGCCCAGGCCGCGCACGGCCGCATGGCCAAATCCGAGCATATCGGGAAGATTTTGCTGACGCTGTGAGCAATTTGCTTCCCCTTCGCGGCCTCACCCGCTAAAACCCCTGCCATTCCTCGAAAAGCTCAGGCTTTAAGAGGTCGGTGGGTCCGGTGAACGGGTCCCCGGCAAGGGAGAAGATTTATGGCCGTTGAGAACAAGCCGCTGATGCCCAAGGCGACCGCCGTCTGGCTGGTCGACAACACCTCGCTCACCTTCGAGCAGATCGCCGATTTCTGCGGCCTGCATCCGCTCGAAGTGAAGGGTATCGCCGACGAGGACGTGGCCAAGGGCATCAAGGGCCAGGATCCGGTGTCGAGCGGCCAGCTGACGCGCGAGCAGATCGAGGAAGCCGAGAAGAATCCCCGGCTGCGCCTCAAGATGGCGCCGCCCAAGCACAAGATGCCGGCCGTCAGGCAGAAGAAGGCGCCGCGCTACACGCCGGTCTCCAAACGTCAGGACAAGCCGGACGCGGTCTACTGGATCCTGCGCAATCACCCCGAATTCGCCGACGCCGACATCATCAAGCTGATCGGCACGACCAAGGCGACGATCCAAAAGATCCGCGAGCGCTCACATTGGAACGCGACGAACATCAAGGCCGTCGATCCGGTGACGCTCGGCCTGTGCTCGCAGCTCGAGCTCGACCTCGCGGTGACGCGCGCGGCGCAAAAGCGCGAGCGGGCGCTCAAGCGCGCCGAAAAGGCCGGCGCGAAACTGAAGCCGATCTCGGAGACCGTGGCGGTCGATTCCAAGCCCGTGCCCGATCCCGATCCGCTCGAGTTTCCGGCCGAGGACGACAGCCCGGGCTAGGACGCCGACTGTTCCTCCGCGCTGCGCGGATCGAATTCGGCGGTGGCCAGCGTCGCCTGCTGCGGCTGCGGCTCGTAGGGCGCGCGCTGCGCGTCCGCCTCCTCGTCGCGCAGCGAGATTCGCACGATCGTGAACACCGCCATCGCCGCGTGGATCGCCGCCGAATAGTAGAACAGCGCCTGCGTCCCCGCGCGGCCCATGATAAAGGCGGCGAGCGTCGGGCCGAATACCGAAGCGAGCGAATTTATCAGCAACAGCGTCGCGGACGTCTCGACGAAGCTTTGCCGCGCGATGCGGTCGTTGGTGTGCGCGACGGAGAGACCGTAAAGCGGCAGCGCCACCATGCCGAAGCAGAAAATCAGCGGCAGGATCGTCCAGCGATGCGCGCCGCCGAAGGTGGCAAGCGCGAGGCCCAGAAGGCACGCCAGGACGCATACCGCCGCGATGATCTCGCGCCTGTCGACACGGTCCGACCAGCGGCCCAGCGGCAACTGGATCAGCGCGCCGCCGAGGGTGAAGACGCTCATGAAGACCGCGAGCCAGCCCTTGTTGAGGCCGTGCGCCTGGGCATAGACGGGCGCCAGCGTCCACACCGCGCTGTTCGCGAAGCCGACGGCGATGCATCCGATGACGCCCACCGGCGACGTGCGGTACAGGCGCAGCGGACGCAGCGTCGGGACATGCGCGGCGTGCGGCTGCGGCAATTGGGTCAGGCCCATGGGGATCAGGCACAGCGCATAGAAGATCGCCGACAGGCTGAAGAGCGCGAAGCTCGACGGATTGCTGGTGGCGAAGAGCATCTGTCCCGCGATGATGCTGGTGAAATTGACGAGCAGGTAGGCCGAGAAGATGCGGCCGCGGTTCTCGTTGGTGGCGCGGTCGTTGAGCCAGCTCTCGATCACCATGTAGATGCAGGCCGCCGCCACGCCGAACGCGCCGCGCAGCAGGATCCAGAGAAACACCGAGACGAACATCGACTGCAACAACACCGTCGCGGCCGAGATGCCGGCGCCGACGGCGAAGGTCCGGCTGTGGCCGACGCGCGCCAGCAGCCTCGGTCCGGCGAAACAGCCGAAGACGAAGCCGGCGAAGTAGAACGAGCCGATGATGCCGAGCGACAGATTCGAAAAGCCGGCCAGATGCGCGCGCACCGGGATCAGCACGCCGACGAGTCCGTTGCCCGCGATGTAGAGCGCGGTGGAAAAGAGGATCGCCGCAACGGCGAAAATCTGCTTGCGCATCGTATGCCTGCCTACGACGCCTTCTTGTTCAAAATATGTAGCGAACCGCGATGAACCCGAGCACGACCAGAGCGAGGAACGCGATCAGCGCGACTTCCATATACTTCTCGATCACCGCTTGCACCGGCGCGCCGAAAAAATAAAGCAGCGAGCTGACCAGCGCGTAACGCAGGCCGCGCGTGACCGTGGACAGCGCCATGAACAGCGGGAAGTTGAACCCGGCGAAGCCGCTGGCGATGGTGACGAGCTTGTACGGAATGGGTGTCAGGCCCTGGACCATGATCCAGTAGCCGTACCGCGCATAGGCCGCGCGAAAGCCGTCGAACGCGGACTGCAGGCCGTAAGTGTGGATCAGCCAGACCCCGACCGTGTCGAAAAACACCGAGCCGATCATGTACCCGAGCGCACCGCCGAGCACCGAAAACAGGGTGCACCAGGCCGCGAGATAGAAGGCGCGCTCGCGGTGCGCGAGCACCATCGGCACCAGCATCACGTCGGCGGGGATCGGAAAGAACGACGATTCGGCGAACGCGAAGGTGGCGAGACCGGCCCAGGCGTGGCGTCCGCGCGCATTCTCCATCATCCAGGCGTACAGGCGGCGGAGCCCCCGCGGTGCGGGCGGCGCAGTGTCGGACATCGGGCGGTTCCTCGGCGCGGGTCTTCCTAGCAATCGCGGGGGCGAACGTCCATGGAGCCCGCTTGCTGGTTAATCGGGCATTCATTAGCGTTCCGCCCCTCGCGAATCCGCTGGTCGAAAATCACCATGGCAAGATCGAAAAAGAACAGGAAACCCTCCCGTCCGGCCCGTGCCAGCAGGGTCAAGAAGAGAGTCAAGAGGACCGCCAAGAAGCCGGCCGCAAAGACCGCCAAGAAGAAGGCCGCGCCGTCGCGCATCGCCGCGCCGGCCAAGCCGGACATGCGCCGGCGTCCCGCCAAGTCGCTGGTGCGGCGCGCCGGCGAGGGCAGGCCGATGCCGCGCCTCGTGGCGCGACTCGGCGCCGACAAGTACGACCAGGACCTGGAGCGCAACCCGGCGAACTACCAGCCCCTCACGCCGCTCAGTTTCCTCGAGCGCGCAGCGAGCGTGTTCCCGACGCGAACGGCGATCATCCACGGCAAGCAGCGCTTCTCCTATGCCGACTATTACGCGCGCTCGCGCCGCCTGGCGTCGGCGCTGGCGAAGAAGGGCCTGAAAAAGGGCGACACGGTCGCCGTCATGCTCGCCAACACACCGCCGATGCTCGAAGCGCATTATGGCGTGCCCATGGCCGGCGGCGTGCTGAACGCGCTCAACACACGGCTCGACGCGGCGGCGCTGGCCTTCATACTCGATCACGGCGAGGCGAAATTCCTCATCACCGACCGCGAATTCGCTGGCGTGATGAAGGAGACGCTGAAGCTCGCCGCCGCCAAACCCGTCGTCATCGATTACGACGATCTGGAGTTTCCCCAATCGGGCGAACGTCTCGGCGCGATCGATTACGAAACGTTTGTGGCGGGCGGCGATCCCGAGTTCGCCTGGCTGCCGCCGTCCGACGAATGGGATGCGATCTCGCTCAACTACACTTCGGGCACGACCGGAAATCCCAAGGGCGTCGTCTTCCATCATCGCGGCGCGGCGCTCATGGGTTACGGCAACGTGCTCTCCGCGCAGATGCCGGGGCATCCGATCTATCTGTGGACGCTGCCGATGTTTCACTGCAACGGCTGGTGCTTTCCCTGGTCGCTGTCGGTCGTGGCCGGCACGCATGTCTGCTTGCGCTGGGTGCGCGCCAAGGCCATGTTCGACGCCATCGCCGAGCACAAGGTCACGCATCTGTGCGGCGCCCCGATCGTCATGTCGACTTTCATCAATGCGGCGCCGGACGAGCGGCGCGCCCTGCCGCACAAGGTGGAATTCATTACCGCCGCCGCGCCGCCGCCGGAATCGGTTCTCGCCGCAATGGGCGATGCAGGCTTCAACGTCACCCATGTCTACGGCCTCACCGAAACCTACGGGCCGGCCGTGGTCAACGAATGGGCCAGCGACTGGGACGATCTCGACAAGGGTCCGCGCGCCGCGAAAAAGGCGCGCCAGGGCGTGCGCTATCACGCGCTGGAAGCGCTTTCGGTGATGGATCCGGAGACGATGGAACCGGTCCCGGCCGATGGGGCGACGATGGGTGAGGTCATGTTCCGCGGCAATGTCGTGATGAAGGGTTATCTGAAGAATCCCAAGGCGACGAAGGAAGCATTCGAAGGCGGCTGGTTCCACTCCGGCGATCTCGGCGTGATGTATCCGGACGGCTATATCCAGCTCAAGGACCGGTCCAAGGACATCATCATCTCGGGCGGCGAGAACATCTCGTCCATCGAGGTCGAGGATACGCTCAACAAGCATCCAGCGGTGATGTTCGTCGCCGTCGTCGCCAAAGAGGATGAGAAATGGGGCGAAACGCCCTGCGCGTTCGTCGAGAAGAAGCGCGGTTTCGACGACGTCACGGCGCAGGACCTTATCGCCTATTGCCGCGAGCACCTGGCGCACTACAAGTGCCCGCGCAACGTCGTCTTCGTCGAACTGCCCAAGACGTCGACCGGCAAGATCCAGAAATTCAAGCTGCGCGAGATGACGCGGGACGTGGCTTAGGCCCGCAGGCATCCTGCGGCGCGGCATGCGTTTTCCGTAAACGACGTCGGCTTTCGACGGAATTTCGATCGCTGCGCGACGGTCAGTGCCGTTTGAAGAACTGTACGGCGCGCTCGTGCTTCAGCGCCGCTTCGCGCGTCTTGAAGGTACCGAGGTTGCGGCGCTTGCCCGTCTTCGGATTTTTCTTGCGGGAATAGAGCCTGTAGGCGCCGGAAGGAAGTTTGCGGATCATCGTGGTCGTTCGCTTTCCCGTGTCCGCCGCGTCATGCTCGGCTGCCCCGGCGCCGGGCGGAGAAAGACTTTGGTGTCATGCGCGTAAAACACATACCATGGGCGGCCGATAGCAACAGGGGCGGACATGAGCGAGCCTGTCACCAGACCTGCCAGCAACTATGCGCTGGCGTTCATCTTCGTCACCATGCTGGTCGACACGATCGGCCTCGGCATCATCATCCCGGTGACGCCCAAGATCATCGCGCAACTCACCGGCGAGGGGCTGTCGGACGCGGCGCGCTGGGGCGGCTGGCTGATGTTCGTGTTCGCCCTGATGCAGTTCGTGTTCGCGCCGCTGCTGGGAAATCTTTCCGACCGTTTCGGGCGGCGGCCGGTCCTGATCTGCTCGCTGCTCGCGCTCAGCGTCGACTACATGATCACGGGGCTGGCGCCGACCATCGCCTGGCTGTTCATCGGACGGACGCTTTCGGGCATCGCCGGCGCGACCTATCCCACCGCGAACGCCTACATCGCGGACGTCTCGCCGCCCGAAAAGCGCGCGGCGAATTTCGGGCTGACGGGCGCAGCGTTCGGCGTCGGTTTCGTCATCGGACCGGCGATCGGCGGCGTGGTCGGCGAGTTGTTCGGACCGCGCATGCCGTTCTTCGTCTCCGCCGCGGTGACGCTGGGCAATGCCTTGTTCGGTCTCCTGGTCCTGAAGGAATCGCTGCCGGTCCAGCGTCGCCGCCCTTTCGAATTCTGGCGCGCCAATCCCGCGGGCAGCCTGCTGGCGCTGCGCCGCTATCCCATGGTGTTCGGGCTGATCGGCGTGATGGTCCTGGCGCGGCTTGCGCATGACGCAAACCCGGCGACCTGGACGTATTACACGATGCTGAAATTCCATTGGACGAGCGCCCAGGTCGGCTATTCGCTCATGGCGGTCGGCGTGCTGACCGCTTTTTCCTTCGGCGTGCTGCCGCGCGTCGTCATCCCGCGCATCGGCGAGCCGAGAGCCGTCTATCTGGGCTTTCTGTGCGCGGCGCTCGGCTATGCCGGGTACGCCTTCTCGACGTCGCCCTGGCAGATCTACGCCTGGATGCTGGTGTGGGCGCTCGCGGGCGTCGGCAATCCCGCGCTGAACGCGATCATGTCCAAACAGGTGCCCGCCAACGAACAGGGCGAACTGCAAGGGGCGGTCGCGAGCCTGGGCAGTCTGACCTCGATCGCCGCGCCCGTGGTGATGACGAACCTTTTCGCCTATTTCACCAGCGGCAGCGCGCCGTTCTATTTCGCCGGCGCATCGTTCCTCGCCGCCGCGCTGTTCGAGCTGGCGGCACTCGGCATCTTTGCGCGCACGCGACCGCAGGCGGCCCTGATACCGGCGCAATAAGTTCAGACGTGAGGCTTGTCAGTGGACGCTGCTTCGCAGTCGTTCGAGTTCGTCTTTTATCCGGAGCTTTTCTTTTTTCAGGGCCGCGACGCGGACTTCGTCCCAATCTGGGCGAGACATCTCGTCGTGTATGCGCTCTTCCAGTTTCTTGTGTTTTTCGGACAGTTCCTGGATATGCCCTTGCAGTGCCATGCTTGCACCTCTTGCTCTTAGGCCTTGAAATTAGATCACTGTACGTGGGTGCTGTCACGCCCCTCTTTCGCGACTGCCTTACAGCCTGTAAACGAAGCCATGTCCCCTCGCCTCCCCAAAACCCCGCCAAAAGAACGGCTTGTCGTTGGAATCAGCGGCGCCTCCGGTGTGACGTATGGAATCAGGCTGTTGGACGCACTGAAAGAACTTGGGATCGAGTCGCATCTGGTCATGAGCAAGGCGGCCGAGATGACCATCGGGCTCGAAACCGCGCTCAAGCCCAGAGCCGTCGCGGCGCGGGCGGATTTTTCATACGCGGCGAACGACATCTCCGCGGCCATCGCGTCGGGCACGTTCCGCACGCGCGGCATGATCGTCGCACCCTGTTCGGTGCGCAGCTGGTCGGAGATCGCAACCGGCGTGACGACGACGCTTCTGACCCGCGCGGCCGACGTCACTCTCAAGGAGCGCCGCCCCCTCGTCCTGGTCGTGCGCGAAACGCCGCTTCACGCCGGCCATCTGCGCACGCTCGCCCAGCTTGCCGAGATGGGCGCGATCATCCTGCCGCCCCTGCCGGCGTTTTACAGCGAGCCGCACAAAATATCGGATTTCGTCGACCAGATCGTGGGGCGCGCGCTCGATCTCATCGGCTATGATTGGCCGTCGCAGAAGCGCTGGGGCGAGACCCCGTCCAACGGCATGCGCAAGCGGCGGAACTGATGTCGAGCGAAGTCACCAAGCCGGACGAAGTCGCGCTCAGGGCCAAGCTCGCGCAACTGCAGCAGGAGCATCGCGATCTCGACAACGCCATCGCCGCGCTGCTGGAGACCGGGTCGCGCGATCAGCTCCAGGTCACGCGGCTGAAGAAGCGCAAGCTGCAGCTCAAGGACGAGATCACCAAGATCAACGACCAGCTGCTGCCCGACATCATCGCCTAGCTAGCGGGAGCCGCGCTTGTGCGCATACATCGCCTCGTCGGCGCGCGCCATCGCCTGTTCCGGATTGTCGCCGGCCTTCAGTTCGAAGGCGCCGTAGGCGAAACTCAGCGGGATCGGCTTGCCGTTCCAGATCGTCGGCGAATTGCGCACTTGCTCTGCCAGGAGATCGGCCTTCTTGTGCGCCTGCGCCTGGTCGGCATGGCTGAGAAGAATGCCGAATTCGTCGCCGCCGATGCGGCCTATGGCGTCTGTCTCGCGCACATTGGCGACCAGCACGCTGGCGAACTGGCGCAGCACCGCGTCGCCCCCGGCGTGGCCGTGCGCATCGTTCACGGACTTGAAATTGTTGAGATCGAAATAGATGAGACTCGACGGCGTGTGATAGCGGTCGGCGAACGAGATGTAGCGCATCAGTTCGCGAACGAACGCCCTTCGGTTCAGCAGCGGCAGAAGATGGTCCTGGTCGGCGTTCTTCTCCGCTTCGTCGAGGCGCTCGCGCGTCGTCTGCAGTTCGCGGCGCAGGCTGTCGACCTCGGCCATCAGCGTGACGATGGCGTCGCGCACCCGCGGGGTGAATTCGTCTTCCGGGATGCCGAGGACGCTGGCCGTAGCGCCGGCGGCTTCTGCGGGCGCATCGGCGGCGGCCTTCGCCTGACGGTCGTAGGCGGCAGTCCCGACGGCGCGCGCGCCGCGTGTCGAACTCGTCCGTTCGATCTTCATCTTCGGTTTCCTGAGCCATTCCGGCTGCTAAAACAATAGCAAGACGCTTTTAACAATTCGTTTACGAATATGCATAAAAGGTTAACGGGCGGCGAACGGGGGCTTTTCCCCTCCCATTCTGGCCCTATAATGCGCCGCTTCCTCGCGGGTGATTTGCCCGCCAAACCGTCAGGGAAGCATGTCCAGCCAAAAGCCGCTCGTCGGCCTCATCATGGGAAGCCAGTCCGACTGGCCGACCCTCAAGGCCGCCGCCGAAATCCTGAAGGCGCTCGGCGTGCCCCATGAAAGCAGGATCGTTTCGGCGCACCGCACGCCCGACCGCATGGCCACTTACGCCAAGGGCGCGGCCGGACGAGGGCTCAAAGTGATCATCGCGGGTGCAGGCGGCGCGGCGCATCTTCCCGGCATGACCGCATCGATGACGACGCTGCCGGTGCTCGGCGTCCCCGTCGAATCCAAGGCCCTGAAGGGCCTGGACAGTCTGTTGTCGATCGTCCAGATGCCGGGCGGCGTTCCGGTGGCGACCTTCGCGATCGGCGAAAGCGGCGCGAAGAACGCGGCGCTGCAGGCTGCCGCCATTCTCGCGCTGTCCGACAAGGCGCTGGCGAAGCGTCTGGCCGCCTGGCGCGCCAAGCAGACCGAGACCGTCGCCGACGTTCCGACAGACAAATGAGCGAACCGAAGTACCTCAGCGCGCCCGTCGGTCCGGGCGGCACGATCGGCATTCTCGGCGGCGGGCAGCTCGGGCGCATGCTGGCGCTCGCCGCCGCGCGGCTCGGTCTCAAGGCCCATGTCTTCTGTCGCGATCGCGACGCGCCGGCGTTCCAGGTCTGCGAGCGCCATACGGTCGGCGCGTTCGACGATGCTGCGGCGCTCGCCGCGTTCGCAGCAACATGCGACGCCGTGACCTTCGAATTCGAGAATGTCCCGGCCGGCGCCGTCGAGCGGATCGCGCGTCTCAAGCCGGTCAACCCGGGCGCAAAAGCGCTTCGCATCACCCAGGACCGTTGGGAAGAGAAGAGTTTCGTCCAGTCGCTCGGCCTTCGGACCGCGGCGTTCCAGGCCGTCGACTCGGTGCGTAGCGCGCGCGACGCCTTCGCGGCGCTGGGCTCCAGCGGCGTGCTCAAAACGCGCCGTCTCGGCTATGACGGAAAAGGCCAGGCGAAGGTCGCGAGCGCGGACGAAGCGGCGGCGGCGATCGAGTCGTTCCGCTTTGCCCCGTCGATCCTCGAGGCTTTCGTCGATTTTGCGTTCGAAGCGTCCGTCGTCGCCGCGCGCGGCCGGGACGGCAGCTTCGCCGCCTACGATCCGCCGGAGAATCTGCACGAGCACCATATCCTGCGCCGCTCGATCGTTCCCGGGCGCCTGACGCTGGCGCAGAGCGACGAAGCGAAAGCGATCGCGCGGCGCATCGCCGAAGCGCTGGACTATGTCGGCGTCTTCGCCGTCGAGCTCTTCGTGCAGGATTCCGGCCCGCTGCTGGTGAACGAGATCGCGCCGCGCGTGCACAATTCCGGCCACTGGACGCTGGAGGCCTGCGCCGTCAGCCAGTTCGAGCAGCACATCCGCGCGGTCGCCGGCTGGCCGCTCGGCGATCCTTCGCGCCATGCCGACGCGGTGATGGAGAACATCCTCGGCGAGGAAGCGGCGGATTGGCGCGCCTATGCCGAAAGGCCCGGTGCGCTGCATCTTTACGGAAAAGCCGAGATACGCGCGGGCCGCAAGATGGGTCATTTCACCACGCTTTCCCCGTTGACGAAGCCCCCCGTGCGCCCATAGGGTCCGCGCCCATGATCGAGATGATGAAGCGCACGACCAAGACGACGAAGCCTTTCCGGGCTTCGGAGCTTGCGCGCGCGTAACATCCAACGCATCGCCTGATCCGAAGCCCCGCCGAAAGGTCCGGGGCTTTTTTGTTGCCTGGAGGAGACGAGAATGAAGAATCCCGTGGTCGCCATCGTCGGCGCAACCGGTGCCGTCGGCGCCGAATTCATCGGCTGCCTGACGGAGCGCAACTTTCCCGTCGGCAAGCTGAAGGCGCTGGCAAGCGCCCGCTCCGCCGGCAAGACGCTCGATTTCCGCGGGCAGAAGATCGTCGTCGAAGAGCTGACGGAGAAATCCTTCGACGGCGTCGACATCGCCCTGTTCTCGGCGGGCGGCTCGATTTCGCGCAAGTTCGCGCCGATCGCGGTGAAGGCAGGCGCCGTCGTCGTCGACAACTCGTCCGCCTTCCGGGTGGATCCCGAAGTGCCGCTGGTGATTCCGGAGGTCAATGCGGGACGCATCAAGGACCATAAGGGCATCATCGCCAACCCGAATTGCTCGACGATCACCGCGCTGGTGCCGCTTTGGCCGATCCACCGGAAGAACCGCATCAAGCGCGTGATCCTGTCGACCTACCAGGCGGCGTCAGGCGCCGGCGCGGCGGCAATGGAGGAGCTGGAACAGTCGACGCGCGCCTTTCTCGACGGCCGTCCCTTCGAGCCCAAGGTGATCCCGCATCCCTATGCGTTCAACGTTTTCAGCCACAATTCGGCGATCGACCCCGAGACCGGCTACAACGACGAAGAAACCAAGGTGATCCGCGAAACCCGCAAGATCTTCGAGGACGACAGGCTCGCGATCGGCGCGACCTGCATCCGCGTGCCGGTGCTGCGCGCCCATAGCGAGGCGATCACCTTCGAGTGCGAAAAGCCGATCGGCGAAGCGGAGGTGCGCGCCATCCTGCGCGAAGCCCCGGGCGTGAGGATCGTCGACGACCGGGAAAAGAACTATTTCCCGATGCCGATCGACGCTTCGGGCCAGGGCGACGTGCTGGTCGGCCGGATCCGCAAGGATCTCAGCGACCCGACGGGCCATTCGATCTCGATGTTCGTGGCGGCCGACCAATTGCTGAAAGGCGCCGCGCTCAACGCGGTGCAGATCGCGGAATACCTGATCTAGTTGCGTCGCGCGAATGCGCCGAGGATTTCGGAGAGCGGCGGCAGGCGGTCGAGCCCCTGCTTCACCTGCGCCTTGAACCTCTCGAACTGCATGACGTTTTCGATGCGTTCGGCCAGGAACTCGGTCGTCGCGCGTTCGTCGGCGCTCGTGTCGGTGAACCAGCGCATCATGGTGGCGGAATAGACGCCCGCCAGGATGCCGCGCTTGGTGTAGAAATTGAAATCCGTCGAGGTGTCGCCCGCGGCACGCCACATCGCATCGACGGTGCGATAGACGAGCCTGGCGCCGAGCGCCGCGTGGGGCGGCAGCGTCAGGAACGCTGCGGCGCGGCGCGCGGCCTCCTTGTTGGGCCGCAGCGCTTCGATGCGCGCCATCACCGCGGCGGCGATGCGCGAGCGGATTTTCATCGACGCCAGGTCCATCGACGCGAGCGTTTTCTCCATCCCGGCGTCGGCGCTCTCGGAGAACGCCTCGACCAGGCTGAGCGGTCCCTGCGGGAAGAGCCGCGCGATCGCGTCCTTGTCCGCGCCCGCCTCTTTCGCCGCGCCCACGAGCACCTTGTCGCTGAAGCCGTCGAAGACGACGTGCCTGAGCGCGGCCTCGAGCATCGCGGCCTTGAGCGCGGCGTCGTTCGTCTTCTTCTTGCGCGGCGTCATTCTTCCTTCGCCCAGTGGCGCGCTTCGGATTCGAAGATCAGCCGGTTCATATCCGTCATCCGGCTCGGATAGAGCACGCCGTCGAGATGATCGCACTCGTGCTGCACGACGCGCGCATGAAATCCCTTGGCGGTGCGTGCGACTTCGCGTCCCTCCAGATCGAAGCCGCGATAGCGGATGTGGTAGGCGCGTTCGACGAAGCCGCGCAGGCCGGGCACAGATAGACAGCCTTCCCAGCCGCCTTCGATCTCGCGTCCGACCGTTTCGATCTGCGGATTGATCAGCACCGTGAGCGGCGCCATGTGATCGAAGCGTTCCTCGTCCGAAAGTCCGGGATCGGTCCGCCCCTCGGGCGCCTGGAAGACGACGACGCGCAACGGCACATGTACTTGCGGCGCGGCCAGGCCGGCGCCGTTGGCATCGATCATCGTCTCGATCATGTCCGAGACGAGACTGCGTATTTCCGGTGCGCCCGGATTGGCCACAGGCTGCGCGACCTGCGCCAGAACCGGGTGGCCCATACGGGCGATTTTCAGAATTGCCATGTCTATTCAATCTGTTAGTTTGGTACGCGAAATAAAATTGCGGAATTGAACCGCGACTTTCGGATTTTTCCGCGGGCCTCGCGGACCCTCATAGCAAATCGCCGTCCCGGCACAGATAGGAATTGTTTCTGCCAACTTCAAGTGCGGTGGACAGGCCAAAACCCTTCTGTTATCACCCGCGCCTCCCAAATTTGGGCCTGAAGGAGCGCATTTTGCAGATCATCGTTCGCGACAACAATATCGACCAGGCGCTGAAGGCGCTGAAGAAGAAGATGCAGCGCGAAGGCATCTTCCGCGAGATGAAGCTCAGAGGCCATTACGAGAAACCCAGCGAGAAGCGCGCCCGCGAGCGCGCCGAGGCGATCCGCCGCTATCGCAAACTGCAGCGCAAGCGCCTGCAGCGCGAAGGCCTGCTGCCGCGCTAGGTCCGGTGAAGAACCGAATTCGAAAAGGCCGTCCCGTCGGGGCGGCTTTTTTGTTTCGACGATGAGGTGCGGAAGATGAGCGATATCGACGACCGCGTGCGCATCGAGAACGATGTCGTCCTCTCCGACAGAAAATACGTCCTGCGGCAGCTGACGTTTTCCTGGCGGCGCAACGACGGCGCCTGGCAGCGCAACGTCCGCGAGGTCTACGACCGCGGCAACGGCGCGGTGATCCTGCCCTACAATCTCGCGGCGCGCCGCGTCGTGCTGACGCGACAGTTCCGCATGCCCGCCTTCCTCAACGGCTATCGCGAGACGCTGATCGAAGCGGCGGCCGGCATGCTCGACGGCGCCGCGCCGGAAGATCGCATCCGCGCCGAAACCGAAGAGGAGACCGGCTATCGCATCCTGCACGTACGCAAGGTCTTCGAGATGTTCACCAGCCCCGGTGCCATGACCGAGAAGCTGCACTTTTTCGTCGCAGAATACGACGCAGGCGCAAAGACCGGCGCGGGCGGCGGGCTCAAGCACGAAGGCGAGGACATCGAAGTCCTGGAGATCGGCATCGACGACGCGCTCGCCATGCTGGCCGATGGTCGCATCTGCGATGCCAAGACCGCCATTCTGTTGCAATATGCGCAGATTCATCTGTTCGGCCGCTGACGCGGCGAAGGAGACGCCCATGCCGAAAAAACCGCTCGCCCTGCTCGTAGCGCTGGCCCTGACCGGCGCGCCCGCAATCGCCCAGGAACCGGTGCCGGCTAAAGTGGGCGCGTGCGTGTCGACAGCGGTGAAGGAAGTCAGTTTCCGGCTTGACGGCGTTCCCGACAGCGGCTCTGCCATCGAATACACGGACGGCATCTACCAGGTGTCCTACGACACCGTGCCGGAAATGGCCGAGTCACGCGCCGGCGACAAGATCAAGCTCTGCCTGCTCTCGGTTCCGAGCGGCTGCCCCAAGGGCGACGACCGCGGCAAGAACTATCGCGCCACCAACCTGCGCACGGGCAAGAGCTGGGAAGCGATGGATTCCGAGCATATGTGCGGCGGCGCCTAGCGTCGCAGGCCCGTCAGCGCCTGAACGCCGCCGCGCAACAGGCCGCCGAGCGAAGGCGGCCGCTCTGTCGTCAGCACGTGACGGGCGAAGACGCGGCCCATCCACCAGATGAGGAACAGCGTCGTGCCGAGCGCCAGCAGCGTCGTGCCCCAGATCTGCAGCGTCGGCGGATGCGATGCGATGCGCAGCATCATGAAGAACGGGGTGTAGCACGGCACCCAGGAAACGAGCGTCGCGAATTCGCCGTTGGGATCGCGCATGACGCCCGAGATCATGAGGTTGGGCAGCATCAGGATCAGCATCGCCGGCCCGAGCAACGCCTGCGCGTCGGCGAGCGAACTGGCCATGCTGCCGATGGCGAGGAAGATCGAGCCGTAGATCAACAAGCCGCAGAAGAAATAGAGCAGCAGCAGCGGCAGCGTCTCGGTGGTCGCGACGGCGCCGATCGCGCCGAAGACGAGCTTGACCGTGGAGGCGTCGGCCAGCGCCATCATCGCGAACAGCACCAGCGCCCAGATGGCGATGGTGACAAGCGCGACCGCGATGACCCCGATCAGCTTGCCGCTGGTGATCTCGCGTGCCGTGGCGCAGGACAAGAGGACCTCGATCATCCGCGTGGACTTCTCCTCGACCACGCCCTGCAGCAGGACGCTGGCATTCATCACGGAGACGATGAAGAGAATAACGGCGAGGGCGATGGGAACGAGCTTGTCGAAGGAATCGTCGCGGCCGGACTGCGCCGCGCCCTTCGTCGGGTTGTGCAGTTCCAGCGCGGCCGTGGCGTCGAGCGCGTCGCTGTCGAGTAGCTGAGGCGCCAGCCGCTTGATGACGTTGCGGTGGAGCGCGTCGCTGAGCGCCTCCGAGACGAAGTCGCGCAAGTCGCCGTCGGAAAGATCGCGCGCGAAATATTGCGCCGTCGCGCGGCCGCCCTGGCCGAATCCTTCCGGTATGTAGACGGCCGCGAAGAACCGGTCGGCCTGGAGATCGCCGCGCGCCGCGGCGCCGAAATTCCCGCCGGAAGCGTGCGACAGCCTGGTCGGTGGCTCGACGAAGACGAAGCGTGGATCCGGCACGCGGAACGGCTTGGCGGTTGGCCGCAGGAACGGCGTCAGCGTCGCGACCGCCGGCCGCCAGCCGCCGGACAAACGGAAGGCCGAGACCGACCGGTCGGTCGGTTCCGCCGCCAGCATCGCGGCAAGGCGCGGCGCGCCCCGTCGCACTGCGTTTATGTCGGCATTGGCTGCGGCGTACTGCGAAAGCGCCTTGAGATCGCGCGCCGCATTCTCCCGCGCCAGGGCATCGAGCACGGCTTCGCGATAGCCGCCGGCGCGGTCGACGAGCGTGAAGTAACGCTGCGGCGCGCCGCCCAGCCATTGCGGCACCAGCACGACGATCATGATCCAGATCGGGAACATCAGGATCGAGATGAAGAAGCCGCGCCGCGTCACGTATTTGATGAACTCCTGGCGCGCGATGAGGAACGTGGCTCTCATGCCGCCTTCTCCACCAGCGAGACGAAGATGTCGTGCAGCGACGGCGGCGCGATGTCGAAATAGGTCAGCGGAACACCCTTCTCGAAGCAGGCGGAGAGGACGGCGCGGCCGTCGACACCTTCCGCCATGTCGAGCGTCCAATTGCCCTGTCCCGATTCCGGCGGCGAGGCGCTGACCACGCCGGGCACGGCGCGCAGGAATCCGAGATCCGCCTCGGCGCCGACCCGGGCACGGCGCGGAAAGAGGGCGCGCGCCGCGTCGAGCGTGCCGTCGAACAGCTTGCGCCCCTTGGCCAGCACGACGATGCCGTCGCACAACCGTTCGGCGTGCTGCATGGTGTGCGTCGAGAACAGGATCGTCTTTCCTTCCGCGGCGAGACCGCGGATGAACAGTTCGAGGTCCGCCTGGTTCACCGGATCGAGGCCCGAGAACGGCTCGTCGAGAATGACGAACTCCGGATCGTGCGCGACGGCGGCGAGTAGCTGCACCTTCTGCGCCATTCCCTTGGACAGCCCCTCGATCCGCACGCGCGCGAACCGCCCCAGGCCGAAGCCTTCCAGCAGGCGCCGCGCCCGCGCCAGCGCGGCCGGGCGCTTCATGCCCTTGAGCGTCGCGATATAGGCGATGGCCGCGTCGGCGCGCATGCGCTTGTAGAGGCCGCGTTCTTCCGGAAGGTAGCCGATGCGGGCGCGGACGTCCGCGATGCCCCGGCCGAGAATGGAGATCGAACCTTCGTCCGGCGGCAGGATGCCGAGCATCATGCGCAGCGTCGTCGTCTTGCCGGCGCCGTTGGGTCCGAGAAAGCCGAGAATGCGCCCGCGCGCCAGCGAGAAGCTGAGATGATCCACCGCGGTGAATTCGCCAAAGCGCTTCGTGACGTTCGACAATTCCAGAACGGTATCGGTCACGAAGAATCCGGCATGTTGGCGAAGCGATTCTAGATCAGGTCGCGCTCACGCGATAGGCGCAACGTCCGGCGCCGGCCAGAATATGCGAGACGCGTTCGACGCGGACGTCCTTGCCGAGCACGCGATGGAACAGCGCGAGTTCCTCGCGGCACAGTCCGGTGCACAGCCGCGCCGCCGCGCAGATCGGACAGTGGTTCTCGACGAACAGGAACTGTCCCGATTCGGGATCGCGCTTCACTTCCGCCATGTAACCTTCGGCGCTGCGGATCCTGGCGAGCGCCTCGAGCTTTGACTTCAGCGAAGCGGCCTTGTCGGTCTTCGCCCGGTAGGTCTTTTCCAGTTCGGCGTTGCGCAGGCGGAGCAGCCTGTCGAGTCCTTCCTCGCCGAACGCCTTGCGCACCTGCACGATCAGGTCGCCCGCGAGCGCGGAATGCGAGTCGGCGAAATGGGAATCGGCCGCCGCGGTGGCGTGCCACAGCTTCACCGGCCGTCCACGCCCCTGCACCTGCTCGACATGGCCGGCCTCGCCGTCGGCCTCGAGCGCGTAGAGATGCTGGCGGACCGCCATCGCCGTGATGCCGAGCGCGCGCGCCGCGGAATCGGCGGAAATCGGTCCTTCCCGCTTCAGGATATCGCGCACGGCGGCGCGGCCGGTCGCAGTGTGGGTTTCGCGCGGGGCTGTCATGCGTTATTTTCTAAAGTCAGACCTTGCGTTAATCAAGGGCCGGTATATTCTAAAGCTGAACCTTTGGAAAACGAGACCATGCGCGCCTACGACACGCTGGACCAGGCGCTCGACCGCCTCCAGGCATTCGCCCCCGACCTGCGCAACGGCTTCACCAATCATGCGCCGATGGCGATCGAGGCGCTGTGCGCGCTCGGCCGCGGCGACGCCGTCCTGCCGTGGCTGGAAGAGAATTGGGGCTATCGCAGCCTGCTGCTTCCGCGGCGCCGGCCGAGCCACCCCATCGCCGACTGGCGCGCGGCGCTGGGCAACGGCCATAGCGAGGACTGGAGCGCGCTCATCGCCGCCGATTTCGACGCCGCGCATTGGAAGGAGGCCGCGGCGCGGTGGATCCCGCGGCTGCTGCCCGGAATCGCCGCCGCCGCCTTCCATGGCGTGATCCGCGTTGGCCACGCCGTGCGCAGTCTGGACGACGCCGTGACGCCGCAGCGCATCGCCGAACTGCGCGACGCGATCGCCTATTGGGCGGCGCACTACCAGCCGCTGCCGACGCAAACGGGCGGCGCGGGCGGACTGACCGCGCGCCAAGCGGTCGACCGTCTTTCGCGCATTCCGGTGGAGCGGCAGAAGCGCGGCGGGGCGATCACCACGGCGCTGGAGACGGTCGCGGACGAACCGGCCTTCGCGCCTGCGATCGGCCTGCTCGACGTGTCCGGCGATCCTTCGCAGGTCCTGAGCGATCTGACGGAGACCTTCGCGCGCGTCTTTCTCGCCAACGCAGTCGACACGATGGGGCTGATCGCTTTCATCCACGGCGTGACGGGAGTCGTCGCGCTGCGTTCGCTGCTGCCGCTGCTCGGCGAAGCCGATGTGCGCGAGGCGCTGCGGCGCGTCTGGCAGGCCGACGCCGGACTCTATGTGGCGCTCGCCGTCGCGCCTCCCTTTGCCGGCGAGGCGCCGGGCGAAAGCCGCGAGACGCTGATCGAAAACGCGGTCGCAACCCATGACGAACACGCGATCAAATTCACCGAAGCGGCGCTGCGAGAATATGCGATCCGGCCGCGTCCGATCTATCTGGCCGCGGCGGCGCACGCGATCCGCGCGCTGTCCTGAGAACGGCCGGCGATCCGTTTGAGGGAGAAGACCATGTTCACCGCAATCGCCAGAGAGGGACGAGTGGCTGTGCTCCTTCGCGCGCTCGCCTTTGCCGCCATCGCCGGCGGCGTCCTGCGCGGCTTCGACAGCTTCGCCGCGACGCTGCTTGCCGCCGCGCCGCTCGGCCAACTCTATTTCGCGACGGACGTGCTTCTGCTGCTCGGCATCGCCGGCGTCTATGCGAGTCGACGGACGCAGATCGGCATCGCCGGGACGATCGGATCGGCGATCTTCGCCGCCGGCATCCTTGTCGTGCGCGTGTCGGCCGTTCTGGGACCGAACGGCTACCAGCTCGGCGCCGCCATCGCGCTCCTGGGTCTCGCGATCCTTTCGGGCGAGACCTTGCTCCGCCGGCAAAGCGAAACGGTGTCGGCAGTATTGTGGCT
This sequence comes from Rhizomicrobium sp., assembly GCA_035499335.1. Lineage (GTDB taxonomy): Bacteria > Pseudomonadota > Alphaproteobacteria > Micropepsales > Micropepsaceae > Rhizomicrobium. Next base: position 23,040 of record DATJZB010000079.1, read on the forward strand.
GCTGGCGCTGGCGCTCGGGATCGCGTCGACGTTCGGTTCGTCAGCGCTGGCTATCGCCGCGGGCCTCGCCTTCGCCGCGGGCTTCGTTGCCGCCGGAATCGAAATCCTCGCCGTCTAGGGCGTCCCGCAATCGGCGCACACGGCGACTTCGACGGTCACGTGGCTGAGATCGGGATAGTGCTGGCGCAGATTCGCCTTGATCGACTCCGCGCTCGTGTCGGACGGGCTGATCAGCGAGACGATCAGACCGCGATGACCCGGGCCGAGCCGCCACAGATGCAGGTCGCTGACCCGCACGCCGGTGCCGCTTTCGAGATGCGTGCGGATATTGTCGGCCAGCGCCGGATTGTCTTCGGCGTCGAGCAGAACCAGCCCGCTGTCGCGCACCAGGCCGTAGGCCCAGGACGCGATCACCCCGGCGCCGATCACGCCCACGAGCGGATCGAGAAAGCGAAGTCCGAACAGAAGACCCGCCGCCAGCGCCAAAAGCGCCAGCACCGACGTCGCGGCGTCCGCCAGGACATGCGTGTAGGCGGCCCGCATATTGTGATCGGAATGGCCGTGATCGTGATCGTCCGCATGGTCGTGATGGTGGGAATCGCTGAGCACGACGGCGCTCGCCACGTTCACGCAAAGTCCCAGCGCGGCGACGAACAGCGCGCTGCGATAGTCGACCGACACGGGCCAGATCAGGCGCTGCGCCGATTCGTAGGCGACGCCGAGCGCCACGATGCCGAGGATGATCGCGCTGGCGAAGGCCGCGAGGTCGCCGAATTTTCCCGAGCCGAACGTGAATCGCGTATTGGCCGAGTGCCGCCGCGCCAGCCAATAGGCTCCGGCGGCGAGGCCGAGCGCGGCGACATGGGTCGCCATGTGGAAGCCGTCGGCGAGCAGCGCCATGGAGCCGAACAGCCATCCGGCGGCGATTTCCACGATCATGAAGACGGCCGTGATCGTCGTGGCCAGACGGGCGCGCCGCTCGGCTTGCTCGTGGCCCGCGCTCAGGAAAATGTGGTCGTGAGTCCAGACGCCGTGCGCGTGCGCGGAATGTTCGTCGATCGCCATGGCCGAGACTATCGCGTCGCGCGGTCAAAAGAAAAAGGGCCGCGCTGGAGGTGCGCGGCCCTTTTCCGAATTCAAAACTTAGTGACTGAGGACGATCTTGTGCTGGTCGGCGAAGGTGGTGCCTTCCAGCGCTTCGCCATGCTGTTTCAGAACGGCATAGACTTCGCCCGAAGCGGTGAGCAGCTGATAGCCGGACGTGCCCGAGGCCGCCCATTTGGTGATGTTGGCCCCGGTCGCGCAATCGGCGGCGGGCGTGAAGCTGCCGTCGGCCGACACGGTTACGTCGCAGGGCGTGCGGGAGCTGATGGCGAGCTTGTAGGTGCCGGATGCGAGAGCGGGCGCCTGGGCGTAGGCGCTGCTGAAGCCGGAGAGGGCGAGAACGAAGGAAAGGGTCAGGAAGCGGGTCTTGTTCATGTGAATAATTCCTTCAAGGTTCAACATTCAGAAGAATAGTGTCAGGTCGCAACATTTCAAGGACAAATTCTTCGCAGTTGCAACAAATCGCACGGGGAAAGTTATCGCGATCCGATATATCGCGTGATTCCAGGGAGATAACGCCAGCTTTATGCCTTATGTGCTACGCGCAGGTGCCACTTGCACGGCGTGCAAGGTGCACCGCAGCATCACGGGATGGGAAGCTGTGCAGCGCGTCCCGGCGCGGAAAGCCAATAGCTTACCCAGGGTTAGCTGGCGATTGGGCAAACAGCCATCGTGCCGCCAGCGCCGCGGCGACAGCGGCCACGCACTGCACCGCGACGAACGGCGGCACGTCGAGCGGTCGGATGCCGGCGAAGGTCGGCGTGAGCGCGCGCGCCAGCGTGACGGCCGGATTGGCGAAAGATGTCGAGGAGGTGAACCAGTACGCCGCCATGATGTAGAGCCCGACCGCGACGGCGACGACGCGCGCGCCGCCCGCCCGACAGCCGAAAATCGTCAGCAGCAATCCGAACGTCGCAACGCCTTCGCCCATCCATTGGCCGGGTCCTGTCCGCACCTTTTCGCCGAGCGCGAGGACAGGCAGCGCGAACATGGCGTGGGCGAGAAAGGTTCCGCAGGCCGCGCCGGCGATCTGCGCGACGACGAAGCCCAGCGCGCGCGGCGCATCGATCTCGCGTCGCGAATAAAGCGCAAGCGTCACGGCCGGATTGAACTGCGCGCCGGAAACGGGCGCGAACATGAGGATGAGTACGATCAGCAGCGCACCGGTCGCCAGCGCATTGCAGAGAAGCGCGAGCGCCGCATCGTGCGTGAGCGTCTGCGCCATGATGCCGGATCCGACGACGCCGGCAACCAGGAACATCGTTCCGATCGCTTCCGCCGCCAGCTGCGCCCCGAGCTCAGGCGCGGCCGATGTCGTCGACATGCTGCTTGAGCGTGAGATGGTCGAGCTTTTCGATCGGCAGCGCGATGAAGACGCGGAGCCGGTTGGTGAGCTGGCTGAGCGTTTCGCGAAAGGCGCGGGCGCGATTGACGTCGCTTCCGCCCACCGCGGCCGGATCGGGAACGCCCCAATGCGCGGTGACCGGATGACCCGGCCAGACCGGGCACACTTCGCCCGCCGCGTCGTCGCAAACGGTGAAGACGAAGTCCATCACCGGCGCGCCGGGCTTGGCGAATTCGTCCCAACTCTTGGAACGAAAGCCCTCGGTGGGAATGCCCGCACGTTCCAACGTCTTCAGCGCCAGCGGATTCACCGTGCCTTTCGGAAAACTGCCGGCCGAATAGGCGCGGAATTCCCCCTTGCCTTCGAAATTCAGCACGCCCTCGGCCATGATCGAGCGCGCCGAGTTTCCCGTGCACAGGAACAGGACGTTGTAGACTTTGTCGGCCACTAATCGTTTTCCCCACAACAGGCGCTGACGGTTTTACGCTCGACCGGCGATGCCGAACAGCATGTCGTAGTCGACGCGGACTTTGTGACAGTTTCAGCAGCGCCGACGCCGTAGACCGTGAGATCTCCCGTCGTCCGGAACGTTTCCCAGCGGACGCCCTGGGGATCGGTCGCCCAGGCCTTGTCGCTGACGGCGTAGCAGCAATTGGCGCCCTTCTCCTCCAGAACGGTTCCGGCCGCCGACAAGGCGCGCTGCGTGGCTTGCGCCAGCGCGCCTTCGTCTTCGACCTGAATGCCGAGATGGCTGAGGCCGGCTTCGCCGCCGGTCGAAATGGCAAAGTTCACGCGCGGATCGTCGAGCATCCACTTGGCATAGTCGCTTTCGCGCTTGCTCGGCCCGGTGCCGAACAGCGCGCTGTAGAAGCGCACGGACTTGGTGAGGTCATTTACATGCAGATGGACATGCAGCCGGTTCATCGAATTTCTCCAGGATCGTGAAATTGCAGAATTCGGGGCGCCCGGCGCAGCAATCCTCGACCAGATAGGCGAGGAGGTCGCGCATCCCGTCATAGCGAGCCGCATAGATCAGGCTGCGGCTTTCGCGCCGTTGCGTGATCAGGCCGGCGCGCTCGAGCTCCTTGAGGTGGAAGGACAAAGTCGGCGCCGGCGTGCCAAGCGCTTCGGCGATGGCACCGGCGCTCTCGCCTTGCGGACCGGCGCGGACGAGCCGGCGGAAGATCGCGAGGCGCGTTTCCTGCGCCAGCGCCGCCAAACCGAGCAATGCCTGTTTTGATTCCATATTTCCAAAATACTCGAAATATCGAGACTGTCAAGGCGGTCACGATTGCGAGAATGGAACGCGCGTTACTTCGCGGCGACGAGGGAGGCCGAGATCTGGGCGACGATCGGATCCCAGCGGCTTCGCTCGACCGCCGGATAGGTCATGTCGAACGAGGTCAGCACGTCGCCGCGGATCAGCGTCTTGCGATAGTAGATTCCGTCCTTGGTCTCGCACGACACCGCGACGAGCGTCACCTTCATCACGCGGTAGGGCGAGGAACTTGCCAAACACCCGCTCGCAGCTTCGGCGGCGATGTCGGTCGGCGTCTGCTGCAGCGAATTGTAGGACGCCCAGACCGCGAAATGCGCGCCGCCGTCGAGCGCGTGGAAGCGACGTCCGTCGCCGTTCGCGGATTCGGGCTCGGCAGCGAACAGGTCCGCCGGATAGGAGATCGAATAGCCGAAGCGCGCATTGTGGTAGGTCGCGGGCGCAGTCAGGTTCTGCGCCGCCGCGGGCGTCAGCAACAGCGCCAGGAGCGGCAGGAGCCGGCGCCGCATCGGCGCTAGCGGCCCTTGAAGACGGGCGTGCGCTTTTCGACGAAGGCCAGCATGCCTTCCTTGGCGTCCTCGGTGCGCATCATCGGCAGAAGCTGCAGATACACGTGATGAACATGTTCGTTGAACGGCTCGCTGAGGCCCATGCGCATCATGCGCTTGGCGGCCTGGACCGCGAGCGGCGCGTTGGCGGCGATCTCGCCGGCGAGCGCCTGCACCCGCGGCATCAGCTCGGCATCGGGCACCACCTCCGACACGAGGCCCTGCTCCAGGCACTGCTCGGCCGTCAGCGTGCGGCCGGTGAAGAAGATCTCCGCCGCCTTCGACCAGCCGAGCATGCGGGGCAGAAGCCACGTCCCGCCGGACTCCGGAAGAATGCCGCGCTTGACGAAGGAGAGTGCGAACTTCGCCGACTTCGCCATGATGCGGATGTCGCAGCCGAGAGCGGTATCGGCGCCGTATCCGGCGACGCCGCCATTGATGCCGCAGATCACCGGCTTGTTCATGGCGTGCAGCACCGTCGGCGGCGTGTTGCGCAGGTCGATGTCGGTCGACACCGCGCCGGCGCCGCCGCCGATCTCCAGCCCCTTGCCTTGCGTCTGGGCGCGCAGGTCGAGACCGGCGCAGAAGGCCCGGCCGGCACCCGTCAAGATCACGCAGCGCACGTCGCGGTCGGCTTCCGCATCGACCAGCGCCTGCGCCAGGGCGCCGAGCATGGGACCGGAAATCGTGTTCATCCGCTCGGGCGCATTGAGCGTGATCGTCGCGATGTGATCCTTGACCTCGTAGAGAACTTCGCTCGTGACGATGCGTTCGGGCTTGTTCATGCCGCACTCCCCAGAATTCGCTGTGCGAAGTCTAGGCCCGAAAACGGGGACTGGCGAGACTTACGTTACGTTGGCGGCGGGGTGTGGAGATAGCTTTCGACCAGCGATCCCGCGACGAGCCGCCAGCCGTCCACCAGGACGAAGAAGATCAGCTTGAACGGCAGCGAGATGATCACCGGCGGCAGCATCATCATGCCCATGGACATCAGGATCGAGGCGACCGCCATGTCGATGATGAGGAAGGGAACGAATATCAGGAAGCCGATTTCGAACGCGCGTTTGAGTTCGCTCAGCATGAAGGCGGGTGCGAGCGTGGTGAGCGCGACCTGATCCGGCGACTTCGGCGCCTTGGCACCCGACATGTCCATGAACAGTTTCAGGTCGGCGTCGCGGACATGCGCCATCATGAACTTCTTCATCGGCGCGGCGGTACGATCGAACGCCTGTTCGGTCGTGATCTGGTTGTTGACCAGCGGCTCGATGCCCTGGTTGTAAGCGTCCTTGAACGTCGGCGTCATGACGAACAGCGTCAGGAACAGCGCCAGCGAGACGATCACGCTGTTGGGCGGGCTCTGCTGCAGTCCCATGGCGGTGCGCAGCAGCGACAGCACGACGACCATGCGCACGAAGCTCGTCATCATGATCAGGATGGACGGCGCGATCGACAGGATCGTGATCAGCGCCACGATCTGCATCAGACGGTCGGTGAAGAGGCCGCCGCCGGTCAGATCGACCGACAGTCCGCCGGTCGACGCCGTCGCGCCCGTCGTCGCCGTGACGATGGCGTTGGCGGCGGGAGATGCGGCGTAGGCGGCGCCGGGAATGAGCAGCGCGAGCGCGATGCCGAGAAGGACCGGCCAGAATCTCTTCATGGCTGCGTCCCCTGCGAAGCGAGCGCGGCGGCGACGGGCGACGCGGGAATGCCCGTCTCGATGACGCTCGTGCCCTCCGGCCCGTTCATGACGAGATGCTCGACGCCGTCGCGGCGGATGATGAGAAGACGCTGGCGCGGACCGACCATCAGCGTCTCGACCACGGCGAGGCGCCGCGAGGCGACCGGCTTCACCAGGCTGCCGAGACCGAAGCGGCGCGCGGCGAGACCGGCCGCGCCGACCAGGCCGAGAACCAGCAGCAGGGCGCCGATGTAGCGCGCGAATTCCATCACATCCATGCGCCCATACAAACCCGTCAACCTTAATCGGGAGTTAAGCGGCGGAAGAAATTGCCCGGCAGCAATTTCCACAGCGTTAAGCCGCGCTTAATCGTTGCGGAGCAATCTGGCGGTTCTTAAGGCTAATTTTCCGTGTACGGAGAACCACCCATGGCCATGTCGATCGACGATATGCCGCTGTTCTCGATGATCCGCCAGCGCATGTCGTGGCTCAGCGCCCGCCAGAACGTGCTGGCGCAGAACGTGGCGAACGCGGACACGCCAGGCTTCAACGCGCGCGATCTCAAGCCGATCAATTTCGAAGACCTGCTGCGCAACGCGACGCGGACCAGCTCCGCCAGCGCGCTCGCCACCACCGATCCTCGCCACATCGCGCTGAAGCAGACGAGTGACAGCGACTTCACCGACGTCGATGCGCCCGACGAGCCGGCGCCGCCGGGCGGAAATACCGTGTCGCTCGAGCAGGAGATGATCCGCGTCGCCGACACGCAGGCCGAATACCAGGCCGCCAGCAACCTCTACGCCAAGGCCATCAACATGATGAAGCTGGCGATCGGTCACTAAGGGAGGCACGTATGGATTTCTCCACCTCGCTCATCGTTGCCGCGTCGGGCATGCGCGCGCAGTCCGACCGCATGCGCATCATCGCCGAGAACATCGCCAACGCGAATTCCGGCGCCACCACGCCGGGCGGCGATCCCTACCGGCGCAAGATCGCGACCATGCACAGCGAATTCGACCGCGAACTCAATGCGACGCTCGTCACCTCGGGCCGGCCCGTCGTCGACGGCACCGACTTCACGACCAAATACGATCCCGGCAATCCGAACGCCGACGCCAAGGGCTACATCAAGATGCCGAACGTCAATTCGCTGATCGAAATGATGGACATGCGCGAGGCGCAGCGCTCCTACGAGGCCGATCTGACCGTGATGGACGCGACCAAGTCGATGCTCTCGCGAACCGTGGACCTGTTGAACAAGTGACGCCGGGCGTCCCTCGCGCCGCGAAAAACCCGAAGGAGTAGACCATGGCCGTTCTTCCCGCAGCAGCAGCCGCCGCCTATCAGGCGATCGCGCAAATCGGCACGCCGGCGAGCGGCGCGGCGAGCGCCGCGACGGGCGGCGCGACCGGCGGCTTCTCCGACTTCCTCACCAAGGCGGTGCAGGACGGCATCACCACGATGAAGCAGGGCGAAACGATGGCCGCGCGCCAGGTCGCCGGTCAGGCCAACATCGTCGACGTCGTCGGCGCCGTGAACCAGGCGGAAATCACGCTCGATACGGTCGTCGCCGTGCGCGACAAGGTCGTCCAGGCCTACCAGACCATCATGAACATGCCGATCTGACGCGGCCGCAAGCAAGCAACGGGGAACTGACATGACGCCCGCCGATTCCATCGACTTCGCCCGCTCCTCGATCCTGGTGCTGCTCGAAGTCATCACGCCGGCGATGCTGACGGCGCTCGTCGTCGGACTCGGCATCGGCCTGCTCCAGGCGCTGACGCAGATCCAGGAAATGACGCTCGTCTTCGTTCCCAAGATCGTGGCGATCTTCGTCGTCCTGCTCATCACCCTGCCCTTCGCCGGCTCGGCGATGAACGGACTGATGATCGACATCGCGCAGAGAATAGCCGCCTACTAGCGAATCCGGCGGCGCCCCGTGCACATCCACCTTCCAGAGCTTTCGGGGATCATCCTCACCTACCTGCTCGTGTTCTCGCGCACCGGCGCGATGGTGATGCTGATGCCCGCGCTGGGCGAAGGCGGCATCCCGCCGTCGATCCGGCTGACGCTGGCGCTGGCGATCTCGGTCTCGCTCGCGCCGGTCGTGCAGAGCGCCTATCCGCAGGCCGCGCCGGCGACGGCGCTCCAGCTCGGCCTCCTCATCGCGCAGGAGGTCACCGCCGGCGTCCTCGTCGGCACGATGTCGCGCATCATCATGAGCGCGCTGCAGACGGGCGGCTATCTGATCGCCACGCAGACCGGGCTCGCCTACGCGCAGACCATCGATCCGACGCAGCACGAGCAGGGCGCGGTGATCGGAAACTTCTTCTCGCTGCTCGGCGCCGTCCTGATCTTCTCGACCGACCTGCACCATATCGCGATCGGCGCGATCGCCGGCAGCTACAAGATGCTGCCGCCCGGCGCGGCGCTGCCCACCGGCGACATGGCCGAGCTGACCGTCCGGCTGGTCAGCAGCTCCTTCGTCCTCGGCTTCCAGCTCGCGGCGCCGTTCCTGGTGTTCGGTTTCGCTCTCTATGCCGCGCTCGGCATTCTCGCGCGCCTGATGCCGCAGCTGCAGGTGTTCTTCATCGCCATGCCGATCAACATCCTTTTCGGATTCGTGCTGATGGCGCTCGTCCTCGGCTCGATGATGACCCTGTTCCTGAACTTCTACGCCTCGCAGATGGCCAACTTCCTGTGATGCGCCATGGCTGACGATCGCGACCCGTCACAGCAGACCGAAGAGCCGACACAAAAACGGCTGCAGGACGCCCGCGAACATGGCGACGTCGTCAAGAGCGCGGAGCTCAACGCCTTCGTGCTGCTTCTGGGCGGCGCCGTCGCGATCGCCATGTTCGGCGGGCCGGCAATGAAGGGCGTCGCATCGGCGATGCGCATCTTCCTGGAACAGCCCGACCGGATGAGCCTGGATCCGGGAGACATCATGACGCTCGCGCGCCACGTCATGACGACGCTCGGCTCGATACTGGCGCCGGTCTTCGCCGTCATGGTGGCGGCCGCGCTCGGCGGCCATCTCATCCAGAGCCGGCCGGTCTTCTCGTTCGACAAGATCCGGCCCGATCTTTCCAAGATTTCGCTGATCGGCGGCTTCCGCCGTCTGTTCGGCATGGACGGGCTGGCCAATCTGGGCAAGGGCCTGGCGAAGATGCTCGTCGTCGGGTTCGCGGTGTGGACCCAGATCTGGCCGGAGCGCAACATGCTCGCGTCCGTGCTCGACCAGACGCCGCTGGGCGTCGTGGCCGACATGGACCACCTCCTGTTCAAGGTCCTCACGGCCGCGCTCGCCGCCCTCGCGGCCATCGCGGCGCTGGACTATTTCCTCCAGCGCTATCGCTTCCTGCAGCGCAACCGCATGTCCAAGCAGGAGGTCAAAGAGGAGTACCGCCAGAACGAGGGCGATCCGCAGATCAAGGCCAAGATCCGCCAGATCCGCCTGGAACGCGCCAAGAAGCGCATGATGGCGGCGGTCCCCGAGGCGACCGTCATCATCACCAACCCGACCCACTATGCCGTGGCGCTGAAATACGAGGCGGGCCAGATGGCGGCCCCGGTCTGCGTCGCCAAGGGCGTCGACGCCCTCGCCCTCAGAATCAGGGAGGTCGCCCAGGAACACGACGTCCCGATCGTCGAGAATCCGCCCCTCGCCCGCGCCCTGCATGCGACGGTGGAGGTCGACGAGATGATTCCGCAGGAGCATTTCAAGGCCGTCGCCCAGGTCATCGGCTACGTCATGCGGCTGACGGGCAAGATCAAATCCAACTAACCGCAGTTTTTTGCCGGCCGTTCCGCTAGACTCGAATCATGACTCTGGTTCGCGGACTTTCCGGGACAAATCTGGGGATACCGGCCGGCGCCTGGCGCTGGGCGGCCATCGGATTCCTGTGCCTGGCGCTGGCCTCGGCGGGCCTCGCCGTGCTGTCGCCGGACAAGGCCGGCTGGGCCGGCGTCATGCTGCTGGCCGCGATCGGCGCAGTGGCGTGCCTTTTCCTGTTCGCGGTCTGGCCGAAGGAAAACCTGAACACCCTCGACGCCAAGCGCGTCGCCGAGGCCGCGGCGCGCGCCAACGTGGCCTGGGCGGTCACCACCCGGGACGGCGCGGTGATCGATTGCAATGCGGTCTATCGCAAGATGACCGGCGCGCAGGACGGCGAGGCCGCGCCGCCGCCCGAGCTGGCGCTGGCCGGCGAGCCTTCGTCCGCGGTGCTGTACCGCCTGACCCGCGGCGCCGCCGAAGGCACGCCGCGCGAGGAATCTTTCGCCGTCGCGCCCGGCATCGAGATCGTGGCCGCGGTGCGGCCGATGTCGGACAACCTGACTGCCTGGTGGTTCACGCCGCGCCTGGCGGCGTCGCAACCGGCGACGGACGCGAAAGCAGCCGGCGCGGTCGGTGCGCCGGCCAGTCTCGGCGACGTCTTCCGCGACGCGCCGGTCGGCGTCGCGATCACCGACGGCGAGGGCAAGGTGCTCGACGCCAATCCGGCTTTCGCGAAGTTCTTCGGCGCGGCGGGCGCGCTGCGCGAGCGGAGCGTTGCCGGCATGGTCGACGGCCCGGATCGCGAACGCATCGCCGACCTGATCGCGCAAGCCGCGCAAGGCAAGAACAGCGTCGCGTCGGCCGAACTCCACGCCGCCGGCCATGAGGATCGTACCGCGGAACTGTTCGCCAGTCCGATCAGCGGCGGGCGCGTGATCGTCTATCTCGTCGACGTCTCCGAACAGAAGGCGCTGGAGACGAAGTTCGCGCAGTCCCAGAAAATGCAGGCCGTGGGCCAACTGGCCGGCGGTGTGGCGCACGATTTCAACAATCTCCTGACCGTCATCATCGGCAATTCAGAATTTCTCCTGATGCGGCACCAGGCGGGCGATCCCTCGTTCAAGGAGATCAACGAGATTCATCAGAACGCGCTGCGTGCCGCCACGCTCGTCGGCCAGCTCCTCGCCTTCTCGCGCAAGCAGACGATGCAGCCGCGCGTGCTGGCGGTGCGCGACGTCGTCGGCGAGCTGGCGCTGATGCTGCGCCGCCTGCTGCGCGAAGGCGTCGATCTCAAGCTCGAGCACGGCGCCGACGTCTGGCCGGTCCATGCCGACGAGGCGCAGCTTTCCAACGCCATCATCAATCTCGTCGTCAATGCGCGCGATGCCATGCCCAAGGGCGGCACGGTGACGATCCGCACCGCGAACGAAGTGGTGACGACGCCGTCGGCGCTCGGAACCGCGATCATGCCGGCGGGCGAATATGTCCGCATCGACGTGGCCGACACCGGCGTCGGCATCCCCAAGGAGCATCTCGGCAAGATCTTCGATCCGTTCTTCACCACCAAGCCGGTCGGCCAGGGCACCGGTCTCGGCCTTGCCACCGTCTACGGCATCGTCAAGCAGTCGGGCGGCTTCATCACGGTCGACAGCGAAATCGGCAAGGGTACGACGTTCCGCATCTTCCTGCCGCGCCACCGCGTCGACGAGAACGCGCCGGTCGCCGTGGAACCCGAACGGGCCGGTCCGCGCGACGTTACGGGACAGGACACCATTCTCCTCGTCGAAGACGAAGAGGCGGTGCGCAGTTTCGCGGCGCGCGCGCTCAAGCTGCGCGGCTACAGCGTGCTGGAGGCAGCGGGCGGCGAAGAAGCGCTGGAAATCGTGCAGAACGCGAAGGCGCCGATCCACCTGCTGATCACCGACGTCGTCATGCCGAACATGGACGGACCGACGCTGGTGCGCGCGGTCAAGCGCATCCGCCCGGAAATGGCGGTCATCTTCATGTCCGGCTATGCCGAGGAAGCCTTCCGCCGCAACGACGAGCGGGCGGAGGACCTGCACTTCCTGCCTAAGCCGTTCGGCCTCAAGCAGCTCGCCGCCAAGGTGAAGGACGTGCTGGCCGGCGCACCGGCGCCCAAGCGCGCCGGCTAGCGCCCGCCGGGACGGGGAATCAGCGGCGCTTCGCGGCCAGATTCGCCGTCACATGTCCGTCATGGACATCTCCGGAACACCATAAGAACAAGATTTGGTATATGCCAAGTTTTTCAACGCATTAACCAGCGGCTTGCCAATGAGAACAAAGCGTGTACCTTGCGAGTCACGTGGCGGCCGCTTGGGTTTTCCGGGCGGCTCTGAAATAAGGAGACGGTTCTCATGTCACAGGCGGCATTGCGGGTAGTGGCCAAGGAAGAAAATACCGAAAAGAAGCGGGCGCTTGAGGCGGCGCTCACCCAGATCGACCGGGCCTTCGGCAAGGGCTCGGTCATGAAGATGGGCGCGCGCGACCTCGGGGTCGCGACCGACGCGGTCTCGACCGGCTCGCTCGGCCTCGACATCGCGCTGGGCATCGGCGGGTTGCCGCGCGGCCGCGTGATCGAGGTGTACGGCCCGGAATCCTCGGGCAAGACCACGCTCGCCCTGCATGTGGTGGCCGAAATCCAGAAGAAGGGCGGCATCGCGGCCTATATCGACGCCGAACATGCGATGGACCCGTCCTACGCCAAGAAGCTGGGTGTCGACATCGACGAGATGCTGATCTCGCAGCCGGACACGGGCGAGCAGGCGCTGGAAATCTGCGACACGCTGGTGCGGTCGGGCGGCGTCGACATCGTCGTCGTCGATTCGGTCGCGGCGCTGACGCCCAAGGCCGAACTCGAGGGCGAGATGGGCGATTCTCTCCCCGGTCTCCAGGCGCGCCTGATGAGCCAGGCGTTGCGCAAGCTGACCGGCTCGATCTCCAAGTCCAACACCATCGTGCTCTTCATCAACCAGATCCGCATGAAGATCGGCATCATGTTCGGCAACCCCGAAACGACCACCGGCGGCAACGCGCTCAAATTCTACGCCTCGGTCCGGCTCGACATCCGCCGCATCGGCGCGATCAAGGACCGCGACGAGGTCGTCGGCAACCAGACCCGCGTCAAGGTGGTCAAGAACAAGGTGGCGCCGCCCTTCAAGCAGGTCGAGTTCGACATCATGTACGGCGCCGGCATTTCCAAGACGGGCGAGCTGCTCGATCTCGGCGTCAAGGCCAATGTGGTCGAGAAGTCGGGCTCCTGGTTCTCCTGCGACGGAGAGCGCATTGGCCAGGGCCGCGAGGCCGCCAAGGCCTTTCTCGCCGCCAATCCCGACGTCGCCGCCAAGATCGAAGCCGCCATCCGGGCCAATGCCGGCCTGATCGGCCAGAACCTCGTCATCGGCGGGGAAGACAAGGATTCGGACGCCGAGGAGTAGGCGATCCGGCACAGCGTTCGTTCCTTTATTGGCATGAGGGAACGACTCCGGCGAAGGGGCGCTTCCGCCACGGAGCGCCCCTTCGTTTTTCCGGCCGCGGCGGACCGGCATGCGCCCTTGCGGGATGACAATCGCGGCCGTCGAGGGCTAAAACCGGGCCATGACAAGCCTTTCCGACGTACGCACGTCTTTCGTCGAATTCTTCCGGGACCGCCAGCACGCGGTCGTCCCGTCCTCGCCGCTCGTCCCGCGCAACGACCCGACCCTGCTGTTCACCAATGCCGGCATGGTCCAGTTCAAGAACGCGTTCACCGGCGCCGAGAAGCGTCCCTACAACCGCGCCACCAGCGTGCAGAAATGCGTCCGCGCCGGCGGCAAGCACAACGACCTGGACAATGTCGGCTACACGGCGCGCCACCACACTTTCTTCGAGATGCTCGGCAACTTTTCGTTCGGCGACTATTTCAAGGAAGCCGCGATCGAGTACGCCTGGGAATATGTCTCGCGCACCGTCGGGCTCTCCAGGGATAAGCTCTGGGTCACGGTGTATCCGTCGGACCAGGTGGCGCGCGATCTGTGGAAGCGCATCGCCGGTCTCCCGGACGAGCGCATCGTCGGCCATGAAAGCAATCTCTGGGCGATGGGTCCGCTCGGTCCCTGCGGCTATTGCTCCGAGATTTTCTTCGACCAGGGCGACGGCGTCGCGGGCGGGCCGCCCGGTTCGCCCGACGAGGACGGCGACCGCTTCCTCGAATTCTGGAACCTCGTCTTCATGCAGTTCGAGCAGGTCGACGAACAGACGCGCATCGACCTGCCGCGCCCCTCGATCGATACCGGCATGGGCCTCGAACGCATCACAGCGATCCTGCAGGGCGTTACCAACAATTACGACATCGACCTGTTCCGCCATCTCATCGCCGCGTCGGTCGACATGTCCGGCGCGAAGGCCGAGGGCGAAGCGGTGTTCAGCCATCGCATCATCGCGGACCATCTGCGGGCGACGTCGTTCCTCATCGCTGACGGCGTGCTGCCGTCGAACGAGGGCCGGGGCTATGTGCTTCGCCGCATCATGCGGCGCGCCATGCGCCATGCGCATCTGATCGGTTCCAAAGACCCGCTGATGCACCGTCTCGTGCCCGCCCTCGTCGCCGAGATGGGCCATGCCTATCCGGAGCTGAAGCGCGCCGAAAGCCTGATCGGCGAAACGCTGAAGCTTGAGGAAGTGCGTTTTCGCGACACGCTGGCGCGCGGCCTCAAGCTGCTGGACGATGCCAGCGGCGCGCTGAAGAAGGGCGACAAGCTCGCCGGAGACGTCGCGTTCAAGCTTTACGACACCTACGGTTTTCCGCTGGACCTGACGCAGGATGCGCTCAAGGCCAAGGGCATCGCCGTCGACACCGACGGCTTCGACGCCGCGATGGCCAAGCAGCGCGCCGATGCGCGCAAGGCCTGGGCCGGTTCGGGCGAAGCGGCGACCGATGCGCAATGGTTCGCGGTGAAGGACGAGTTCGGCTCGACCGAGTTCCTCGGCTACGACACCGAAAGAGCCGAGGGCAACATCCTTGCCCTGTTCCATGACGGCGAACGCGTCGAGCGCGCCGTGGCGGGCGAGACCGTCCTGCTGCTCGCAAACCAGACGCCGTTCTACGCCGAGTCCGGCGGCCAGGTCGGCGACCAGGGGACGATCGTCTCCGCGCGCGGCGAAGGCATCGTCGAAGACACCGAGAAAAAGCTCGGCGCGCTCCACGTCCATGTCGTCAAGGTGACCCGTGGCGAGTTCAAGGTCGGCGACGCCGTCGATCTCGCGGTCGATTCCGAGAAGCGGCGCGCCACCCGTGCCAACCATTCCGCGACGCATCTGCTGCATGCGGCCTTGAAGCGCGTGCTCGGCAGCCACGTGTCGCAGAAAGGTTCGCTCGTGTCGCCGGATCGCCTGCGTTTCGACTTCAGCCATCCCAAGCCGGTGACGCCCGAAGAGCTCGAGCGCATCGAGCAGCTGGTCAATGCCGTCATCCGCCAGAACTCGGACACCGCGACGCGCATCATGCCGACGGATGAGGCGGTCGCCGCCGGCGCCGAAGCGCTGTTCGGCGAGAAGTACGGCGACGAAGTCCGCGTCCTCAGCATGGGCGAGGAGGCGGACAAGCCCTATTCGGTCGAGCTGTGCGGCGGCACCCATGTGCGTCGTCTGGGCGACATCGGTCTCTTCACGATCCTGTCCGAAAGCGCGGTGGCGGCCGGCGTCCGCCGCATCGAGGCGCTGACCAGCGAAGGGGCGCGCAGATATCTCGCGGGCCAGGCGGAACTGGCGCGCGAAGCCGCGGCGGCGCTCAAGACCAATCCGTCCGAACTCCCCGCGCGCGTGGCGCAGCTTGCCGACGATCGCCGCCGGCTCGAACGCGAACTCGCCGATGCCAAGAAGGCGCTGGCGCTCGCCGGTCCCGCCAAATCCGGCGACGGCGACGGCGCCAGGGAGATCGCGGGCATGAAGGCCATCCTGCGGGTGGTCGAAGGCGTCAGCCCGAAGGATCTGAAGGGCCTCGCCGACGACGCCAAGTCGAAGATCGGTTCGGGCGTCGTCGCCTTCGTCGCCGTGGCCGACGGCAAGGGTTCGATCGTGGTCGGCGTGACAGACGATCTGACGTCGCGCGTCAACGCGGTCGATCTGGTGCGGCTGGGTTCCGAAGCGCTGGGCGGCAAGGGTGGCGGCGGCCGCGCCGACATGGCGCAAGCCGGCGGTCCCGACGGCGCCAAGGCGGGCGACGCCATCGCGGCCATCGAAAAACGTTTGTCGAGTCTCGCGCCCGTCTGATTGCGCCGTGTTTGGGTCGCGGCCGACCTTCAGCGCACGTGGACCGGAAGTATCTCCGCCGAAAGCTGGACCTCGTCGCCCAGACCGTAATGGTAATAGGCCGGCCGTGAGACGAAGCGCAGGATCTTGAACAGCCGCAGCCGGAATCGGCGCATCGGACGCATCGCCTGTTCGGGAACCAGGTTTTCGTTGGTCACGTGCACGATCCAGTTCCGGCGGTCGGGCGACAGATCGATTTCCTTGTGCGAAACGATCTCCTCCAGCACGGCTTCGACGTTGGGCTCCTCCATGAAGCCGAACCGCAGTTCCACACGCACGATGCTGCCCTTGGCGCTGCGCTCGAGCATGGCGACGGTGTAGCGCTGGCCGTGGATGTACGGCAGTTTCGGGTGAACGACCTGGACGAAGATCATGTTGCGGGGAAGAATCCCCAGCCGGTCCCAGAGCAATTGCAACAACGCCGGCGTCCGGTCGCTGCCGCTGTGAACGGGCGCCGGCACCATCAGTATCGCCGTCCGCTCGATGTAGCTCGCCGCCGCCTGGTGCAGCGCGATCAGCTCGCCGAGCGTCATGGTGTGCTTGGCCGAATAGCCGGCATAGGTGATCTTGCGGCCCCAGCGCCAGGTCGACATGACGAGAAAAACAATGATGCCCGCGCAGAGCGGCACCCAGCCGCCCTGCATCACCTTGAGCGAATTCGCCGCCAGAAAACCGCCGTCGATCAGCGCCGCTGCACCGAACAGGGTCGCACTGCGCGCCAGGCTCCAGTTCCAGTAGCGGCGCGCCACGGAAAACATCGCCGTCGACGTAATAATCATGACGCCCGACTCGGCCAGTCCGTAGGCGGCGCCGAGCGCGGCGCTCGAGCCGAAGCCGATCACCAGCAGGAGACATCCGACGAACAGGATCCAGTTTATGAACGGAACATAGACTTCGCCCGCCTGCGCGTGGTGGGTGTGTTTGACCTGGAGCCTGGGGAACAGGCCGAGCGCGATGGCCTGCGAAATCAGCGAAAACGCTCCCGAAATCAGGGCCTGCGACGCGATGATGGTGGCGACCGTCGCCAGTATCACCATCGGATAGAGAAACGCGGCAGGCACCATGCTGTAGAAGAGGTTGCCGCCGCGCAGCGCCGTGCCGCTCAGCAGAAAGGCGCCTTGTCCGAGATAGTTCAGCAACAGGCAGGGATAGGCGGCGAAGAACCAGCTGATGCGGATCGGCCGGGCGCCGAAATATCCCATGTCGGCATACATGGCTTCGCCGCCCGTCAGCACCAGCACGACGGCGCCGAGAATCAGAAAGGCGCGGCGCCAGCCTGCATGCAGCAGGAAGGCGATGCCATGACGCGGATCGATGGCGGCAAGCACGGCGGGCGCGCGGACGATCTGCGCCGCCCCCATTGCGGCGATGACGACGAACCAGACGATCATGATGGGCCCAAACACGCGCCCGACCCCGCCCGTACCTCTCGACTGGACCGCAAACAGCGCCGAAAGGACGATGAGCGTGATCGGGATCACGGCGTGCGCGAAGACCGGCGTCGCCACGGCGACGCCTTCGACGGCGGAGAGCACGCTGATCGCCGGGGTGATCATGCCGTCGCCCAGCAGGAGGCCGGCGCCCAGCAGCAGCATCCACATCAGCAGCGGCATGCCGCGCCGGGTGAACCGGTCGAGGAGTCCGTACAACGCGAACACGCCGCCCTCGCCGTCATTGTCGGCGCGCAGCACGAAGGTGGCGTACTTGATCGAAACGACGATCGTCAGCGCCCACACGACGAGCGAAATGCCGCCAACGATGTTCTCGTTCTGCAGCGCGACGCGCGCCTGACCGGAAAAGAGAAGATTGATGGCGTAGAGCGGCGACGTCCCGATGTCGCCGTACACCACGCCCAGCGAGCCGATCGCCAACGCGAGCAGCGAACGGCGCGCGCGTGCGGCATGATCCGGGTGGACCGCGTCCGCGCGTCTCGCCTCACCGGAGCCAACGCTTTCCATTCACCCTTCCGCGCGCGCTTGCCGACCTCAGCCATGTCCCTGCCGGTCCGCGTTGACACGCTGAAACCGGACGCGGCGCGCATGGGGCGGTGCCGTCTAAACTCAAACAGCATCAGTATGCAGCAGCAGGACCCGGGATCGGGTTGCGATGGATCAACCTGCCGGGCGTTCGCGTCAGGGCGTGAAGTAGATGCAGATCTTGTTGCCGGTCGGGTCGCGCAGATAGGCACCGTACCAACTCTGCTTTTCCGGCGGCCGGAAGCCAGGCGCGCCTTCGTCGCTGCCGCCGTGCCGGAGACCCGCCGCGTGCGCGGCTTTCACCTGGTCGGCGTTGCCCGCCTTGAAAGCGATCATCATGCCGTTGCCGAACGTCGCCGGCTCCTTGTTGAACGGCGGGCAGACATAGACGTTGTGCTCGTCGGCGCCCTTGGGCCCGTAGCCGATCCAGCCGCCATCGGCGAATTTCCGTTCGCCGCCGAAAGCGCCGAGAACGGCATCGTAAAATTTCCCCGACGCCTCGCTGTCCCTGGCGCCGATCGTCACATAACCGATCATTCCATCCTCCCCGGTTCGACCCGCGAACCTAGAACCGGCATGAGAACAAAGCAAGAACAATTCTTCGTGAAAGGGGGCCGGCCGCTCAGGCCGTGCCGTCTTCCGCCGTACTCAGCCGCACGCCCGCCATCGTGGGCAGCGTGAAGACGAAAATCGACCCGGATGGGCGGTTGGGCGTGGACCAGATCGTTCCCTCATGCTCCTTGATGATCTGAAGGCAGATCGGCAGTCCCAGTCCCATGCCGCTCATCTTGGTCGTCGTGAAGGGCTCGAACAGGCGCTTGCGCATGTCTTCGGAAATCCCGCTGCCGGTGTCCGCCACTTCGACGCGGACGAGGGTGCCCTCGAGGCGCGCGCCGACGCGGATCTGCCGGAGCGCGCACCCCCGCGTCGCCTCCGCCGCGTTGGCGATGAGGTTGACCATCACCTGCTGGATCTGGACCCGATCGACGAAGACCTCGGGAAGATGGGCGTCGATCTGGTCGATGAGCGTCGCGCCGGCCGAGCGAATGACGGTATCGGCGAGACGCATCGCCTCGCGCAATATCGGTTCGACGGGCTCGGCGCGATGCTCCGTCGTTCCCGACATGACGTAGCTTCGCAAGCCGCGGACGATGTCGGAGGCGCGGCTGACCTGCGACTCGATCTTCCCGATCAGCGTCGCGGATGCGGGATCGGCCGCGACCGGCTTTGCGAGCTTGAGCGCTCCCAGATAGTTGCGCGCCGCGCTCAGCGGCTGCGAGATGTCGTGCGCGAGCGCCGCGGCCATCATCGCGATCGTGTTGAGCCGCGACATCTGGAGCATCGCCGAGCGCAAGCGGTCGAGATGCGCGAGTTCCTCATTGGCCGCGCGCAGGCGCTGGATGACGAGTTCCTGTTCGCGGGCGAGCTGGGCGAGAGACGATCCCGCCGTCGGTTCCTTGACCGCCTGGGTGACGTCGTGAACGCGATGGATGATCCAGCGCAGCGTGCCGCCGTCGTCCAGGATCGGAACGTTCAGAGGACTCCAGTACTTCTCCTCGAACCCGCCGCCTTCGGACGCCGGACGCTCGACGTCGTAGCGTTGCACCGCCATCGCGTCGGGCCGGCGCAGCTTGACGACGCGCTCGAGCGAGGCGCGGAGATTCTGCGGACCGTCGGCCTCAGGCCTTTCCTTGTCGTCGCCGAACAGCTCGTAGATGACGTGGCCCACCAGGTCTTCCTGGCGCAGGCCGGACAAGGCGCAATAGGAATCGGTGGCCGCGACGATGCGCAATTGCGGATCGAGGACGCAATAAAGCCCCGTCGATTTCTCGAACAGGAGGCGGTAGTCGACGGGCGCCAACGGCTCTTCAGCCATGCGCGAATCCTCGGGGCTCACCGAAAAGGGTCGGCCAGCGGCGCGTTCAATTCAATACGCACTACTACTGGCTCCCCGCGTCAGGCCATCGCCTTCTTCAGGTTTTCGTCGACCTTGTCGAGGAAGCCTTCGGTGGTCAGCCACTTCTGCTCGGGTCCGACGAGAAGGGCGAGGTCCTTGGTCATGAAGCCCGCTTCGACGGTGTCGACGCAGACCTTCTCGAGCGTGGTGGCGAACTTGTCGAGCCGGGCGTTGCCGTCGAGCTTGGCGCGATGCGCGAGGCCGCGGGTCCAGGCGAAGATCGAGGCGATCGAGTTGGTCGAGGTCGCCTTCCCCTTCTGATGTTCGCGGTAGTGGCGCGTGACGGTGCCATGCGCCGCTTCGGCCTCGACCGTCTTCCCATCCGGCGAGAGAAGCACGGAGGTCATCAGGCCGAGCGAGCCGAAGCCCTGGGCCACGGTGTCGGACTGCACGTCGCCGTCGTAGTTCTTGCACGCCCAGACATATCCGCCGCTCCATTTGAGCGCGCTCGCCACCATGTCGTCGATCAGCCGGTGCTCGTAGGTGATGCCGAGTCCTTTGAACGTGGCGGCGAATTCCTTCTCGTAGACTTCCTGGAAGATGTCCTTGAAGCGGCCGTCATAGGCCTTCAGGATCGTGTTCTTCGTCGACAGATAGACCGGCCATTTGCGCATGACGCCGTAGTTCATCGAGGCGCGCGCGAAGTCGCGGATGGACTCGTCGAGATTGTACATCGCCATGGCGACGCCGGCGCCGGGCGACTGGAACACTTCATGCTCGATCACTTTGCCGTCGTCGCCGACGAACTTGATCGTGAGCTTGCCCTTGCCGGGAAAACGGAAATCGGTGGCGCGATACTGGTCGCCGAAGGCGTGACGGCCGACGACGATCGGCTGCGTCCAGCCCGGCACCAGGCGCGGCACGTTCTTGCAGATGATCGGTTCGCGGAAAATCACGCCACCCAGGATGTTGCGGATCGTGCCGTTCGGCGACTTCCACATCTTCTTGAGCTTGAACTCCTCGACGCGGGCTTCGTCGGGCGTGATCGTGGCGCATTTGACGCCCACGCCCACGCGCTTGATCGCCTCGGCCGCGTCGACGGTGACCTGGTCCGCGGTGGCGTCGCGATGCTCGATTCCGAGGTCGTAATATTCCAGCTTGATGTCCAGATAGGGCAGGATCAGCTTGTTGCGGATGAGTTCCCAGATGATGCGGGTCATCTCGTCGCCATCGAGTTCGACGACCGGATTGGCAACCTTGATCTTGTCCATTGAAAACCTCTGGAATTGCGGCGCCGCAGGCTATAGCGAGGTGGCGCAAACCCGTCAAAGCCACAAATGACCGCCCCCGCCATAATCCTCTCAAAGCCCCAATTGGGCGAAAATATCGGCGCGGCGGCGCGGGCGATGAAGAATTTCGGACTTTCGGACCTGCGCCTGGTCGCGCCGCGCGACGGCTGGCCCAACGAGAAGGCGGTCCATATGGCGGCGGGCGCGGCCGACCTGCTGGCGACGGTCCGGCTTTATGACGACGTTCCGGCGGCGCTCGGCGACCTCCAGCTCGTCTTTGCGGCGACGGCCCGCGAGCGCGGCGTCGCCAAGCCGGTCGTCACGCCGCCCGAAGCCGCCCGCCAGTTGCGCGCCGCCGCCGCACGCGGCGTGCGCTGCGGGCTGCTTTTCGGCAGCGAGCGTTCCGGACTCGACAATGACGAAGTCTCGCTCGCCACGTCGATCGTCACTATTCCCACCGCGGAATTCTCGTCCCTCAATCTCGCCCAGTCGGTGATGCTGCTTTGCTACGAGTGGTTCTGTTCCGCGGACACGACGCAAGCGGTGCGCATCGACCACGGGCCCGTCGCCAAGAAGGCGACGCGCGAAGAGATGTTCAATCTCTTCGAACATCTGGAGAGCGAACTGCTGGCATCGGGATTCCTCTATCCGCCCAGCAAGGAGACGCCCATGATCCGTCACATGCGGGCCCTGCTCAACCGCGCAAACCTGACGGACCAGGAGGTCCGCACGATTCGCGGCATGATCGTGGCGCTGGCCAGGGGAAAGTTTCGGCGCAAACCGCCTGAGGGTGCATGACCGTTCTCACCTATGTCGTCTTCGGCGTGATCGCATTGGCGGCGAGCGCTTTCGTCGCCTGGCCGATCCTGTTTCGCACAGGCGATCGTGGCCGCTTCGTTCTCGCCGCCGCCGCCGCGCTGTTCGTGCTCGGCCTGGGCGGCGCGCTCTATCTGCAATTCGGTCATCCCTTTCTCGCCACGCGCACGCTCGACGGCGGCAAGGCGAAGGATCTGAACGCCCTCATCGCACGGGTCGTTTCCGTCGTGCGAACGCATCCCAGGGACCCGCGCGGCTGGGCGATCCTCGGCCGCGCCTATCTGACCGCCGGCGATCCGGGCGATGCGGCGAAGGCGTTTTCGCGCGCCCTCGATGCGGCCAAGGCACTCGGCCCGGTTCCGCCCTTTCTCTATTCGGCCTATGGCGAAGCCTTGACGCAGGACGCTTCGGGCGCCGTCACGCCCGAGGCCGAGGCGGCATTCGGTCAGGCGCTGGCGGGCGACCCGAAAGACAATGCCGCGCGCTACTATCTCGGGCTGGCGGCGGCCGCACGCGGCGACGCAACCCGGGCGCTGACGTTCTGGAAGAGCCTCTTGGCCGACGTTCCGCCGGACTCCGCCCTGCATCAGGATCTGGTCGACCGCATCGCCGCGCTCACCGCGCGCAGCGGCGGCGCGCCCGATATATCGGCGATGGTCGCAGGGCTCGCGGCGCGCCTGCAGTCCAACCCGGACGACGGGGCGGGCTGGCAAAGGCTGATCCGCGCCTATGCCGTGCTCGGCGACAAGACCAGGGCGCGCGCCGCCCTTGTCGACGCACGCAAAGCCATGGCCGCGCGATCCGATCAGATCGCCGCGCTCGACGCGGAACAGAAAGCGTTGGGACTCTAGCGGTCCGCCGTCTTGGTCCGAAGCTTGTTCCAGTCCTCGTCGGTGTCTTCGACGACGATCGTGATGTAGCAATAGTTCATCACATACTTGAACAAGCGCGAGCGGACGCGCCCCTTGAGCGGCACGTTGCGCATGCCCGGATCGTCGCCTGGAATGTCGACGAAGTCGCCGACATTGGGGATGAGAGCGAACTGCTCGTGGTCGACTTCGACGTCCACCGGATTGGTGTTGTCCACTGGCGTGGTCGCGCCCTTGGGCAGGAAGCGATAGTCGATCCCATATTTGAACTTCACGGCGCGGTCTCCATTTCCATCATAAGCGCATACTTACCGCGGTTGGGGCCAAGTCAAGCGGCACGCGCCGCAAAAGGAAACGGCGGCCGAACGGCCGCCGTACGAAACGCCCTAAAGGGCAAGTTCAGCCCGAAATGCGCCCCTGCCAGACCGGCCAGCAATTCACCTTTCCGGTGCGCTTGGCTTCGTTGTAGAGGCGCATTTGCGCGTCTTCCGCCGAGGCGCCGCTCTGCGCGGCCATGTAGTCGGAGCCGCCCGCGCACCAGACATAGAACTGGTGCCGCCCGGGAGCGAAGAAATCCGCTTGTTTGGAA
The DNA here is from genome assembly GCA_035499335.1 of Rhizomicrobium sp. GTDB lineage: Bacteria > Pseudomonadota > Alphaproteobacteria > Micropepsales > Micropepsaceae > Rhizomicrobium. The sequence continues at coordinate 46,511 of DATJZB010000079.1, forward strand.
GACGTGATGTTCGCGGCCAGGGCGACGCCCGCCACCGCTACTGCTACGCCACCGACCGCCGCCGCGAAAACTCGTTTGATGGTCACGTCTCTATTACTCCAAGCTGACGGCCGTTCGGGCCCGTGAGGACCCTCGCGCGGGCCCGGTTCCTTTCGATGGGCCTAACGGCCCGGATTCACCTGAATTTCATCCCCACCGGCAGTGCGCCGTACATCGCGGCACCCATCTCAGTTAACCCAAAACCTACACAAGGCCGCGGGCATTGTCAGCCCCGGAACAAAGCAGGGACAAACGGCGCGATTTCAGGCCACGATCCGCGCCGGCTCGACGCCCATGTCGCGCAGCAGGGTTTCGATCTCGCGCGCCGCCGTCTCGACTTCGGAACGGTCGCGCCCGCGCGCGACGAGCTGAACGCCCGAGCCGTCTTCGCGGTAGAACGGATAGCTCCCGATCGCGACGTCCTTGTGCAGGCGCTGGATCTTCTCGAGACCTTCGGCGATCCGTCCTTCCTGCACTTTGGCCTGCACCGTCGCCGAGTGGACGATAGCGCCGCGTTTCAGGCGCGGTTCGATGGCGTCCATCATCGCGCGCATGATCATCGGCACGCCTGCCATCACGAAGACGTTTCCGATGTGCACGCCCGGCGCGGTGGATACGGAGTTGCGCACGAGTTCGGCCGTAAGCGGGATGCGCGCCATGCGCTTGCGCGCCTCGTTGAACTCGCCGGGCTTGTAGCGCGCGGCCATCATGGCCATCGCCTCGGGGTGGTAGTCGATGCCGACGCCGAACGCCGCCGCGACCGCCTCGAACGTGATGTCGTCATGCGTCGGGCCGATGCCGCCGGTGGTGAACACATAGGTGTAGCGCGCCCGCAAGGCGTTCAGCGCCGCGACGATTTCTTCCTGGACGTCGGCGACGACGCGGGCCTCGCACAGATCGATCCCGAGCGCGCCGAGAAACCTGGCGATGTAGGCAGTGTTGGTGTCCTGGGTCCGCCCGGACAGGATTTCGTCCCCGATCACGAGAATGGCGGCGGTCACGCGGTCGGTTTCACTCATCGAAATCTTCTCTTTCAAGGGCTCCAAAGGCCGTAATCGGGCCTTGGACGCCGCCGCCCTTCACCTGGCGGCGGACAGGGTGTAAGGAACTGGCAAGGTCCAAGGGCCTAGAAAACACGGCGTTTACACCTACATCAAGACGCCCCGCCAGGACGAGCCGAACCGCATGACAATCGTGCCCGATGCCGACATTTTCGACGCGACGCGCAGGTCCCACTTTGCCGTGACGCTCCACAAGCCCGAGGATTTCGAGGGCATGCGCCGCGCCGGACGCCTTGCCGCCGAAGTGCTCGACCTCCTGGTTCCCGAAGTGAAGCCGGGCGTGACCACCGAATATCTCGACAAGCTCGCTTTCGACTACACGGTCGCCCATGGCGGAATTCCGGCCTGCCTCGGCTATCGCGGTTATCGTCACACGCTCTGCACGTCGATCAACCATGTCGTCTGCCACGGCATTCCGGGCGACAAGCCGCTGCGCGACGGCGACATCGTCAATATCGACGTCACGGTCATCGTCGACGGCTGGCACGGCGACACCAGCCGCATGTATCTGGTCGGCGACGTCAAGCTGAAGGCAAAGCGTCTGGTCGACATCACGTATGAATCCATGATGCGGGGCATCGCGGCCGTGAAACCCGGCGCGACGACCGGCGACATCGGACACGCCATCCAGAGCTTCGCCGAGGGCGAAGAGCGTTGCGCCGTGGTGCGCGATTTCTGCGGTCACGGATTGGGCCGCATCTTCCATGCGCTGCCCAATGTCGTGCACTATGGAAAGCCGGGTCACGGCATCGGGCTGAAGCCCGGCATGTTCTTTACCGTCGAACCGATGATTAATCTCGGCGGATACGGCGTAAAGGTTTTGAACGACGGCTGGACCGCGGTAACACGCGACCGTTCGCTTTCCGCGCAATTCGAACACTCAGTCGGTGTCACCGAGAATGGCGTCGAAATCTTCACCCTCTCGCCCAAGGGCTGGCACAAGCCTCCCTACGCCTGACGCCTCCTCGCTGACCGACGCCGGTCGCGCCTTCAATCCCGATACTGCCCATAGCGGCCACCGCGATCGCCTGCGCGAGCGCTTTCTCGACGGCGGCGCGGCTGCCCTGCCCGATTATGAGCTGCTGGAGCTGGCGCTTTTCGGTGCCATTCCGCGGCGCGACGTCAAGCCGCTCGCCAAGCAACTGATCGCCCAGTTCGGCAGTTTCGCCGAGGTTATCGCCGCGCCGCATACGCGCCTGCGTGAAGTCGCGGGCATCGGCGATGCCGTGGCGACCCAGCTGAAGGTGATCGAAGCCGCCGCCCTGCGCCTGGCCAAAACGCAACTCATCAACAAGCCGGCGCTCAGTTCCTGGTCGGCTCTGATCGACTATTGCACCGCCGCCATGGCGCGCAACCAGCATGAGGAATTTCGCATCCTCTTCCTCGACCGCAAGAACGTTCTCATCGCGGACGAAGTGCAGACGCGCGGCACGATCGATCACACGCCCGTCTATCCGCGGGAAATCGTCAAACGCGCCCTCGAGCTCGGCGCTTCGGCCATCATCCTCGTACACAATCATCCGAGCGGCGATCCGACGCCGAGCCGCGCGGACATCGAAATGACGCGCGACGTCTCGGCCGCGGCGCGGGCGCTGAGCATCGCCGTCCACGATCACCTGGTGATCGGGCGCAGCGGTCACGCCAGCTTCAAGTCGTTAGGACTGTTATAGTCTTACAAAGTCAATTTCACCGCGCTCCGATCGCGGCTGATATACTCAGCCAAGATCGAGACCAATCATGTTGCGCTTCATCGCCTACGAGGGCGGCCGGCTGGTGCTGGGCCTTGTCGGTGCGGCTTTCCTGGCGGCTGCGGTCGCTAGTGCGGGACATCTAAGAGACGGCGTATTTCCATTTTTCGTCGCGTGGGGCGAACGGATCGGCGCCTTCGCCGCACTGCGTTTCGGCGATTGCGCGATAAGCGGATCGCCGATTCTGACGGAGCTCTCCAACCGCCTGCCGGTGACGGGCGAACTCCTGGTGCAGGGAGCCGTTGCGGCCCTGCTGATCGGGGTGCCCGTCGGTTTCGCGTTCGCCTTCGATGGCGCGCGGCGCGTGGCGGCGCTTTTGGTCCGCCTGTTCTCGGCTGTTCCGACCTTCTGTCTTGCGCTGGCGCTGTCCTACCTCGCGACGAACCAGCTGCATTGGCACCCGCAGCACGATGCGGAGGGTTGGCTTTATGCGCCGCGCTTCTTGCTTCAGCCCGGCGGCGCTCTTCTGCCCGTGCTGACCATCGGGCTTGCCGGCGCGGCCGCCATTCAAGCCGCCCTGCGTCGCGTCGCGGAGAACATCGCCGAAGCGCCGTGGCGCAATCAGATGCGCCGCATGGGCCTTTCGCGCTGGGAGATCGAATGGAATCTGTGTCTGCCACTGTTCCTGGGCGCATTGCTCGCGCACCTGGGCGAACTTGCCGTCGCATTGCTCTCGGCAACCGCCGTCGCGGAATGGGTGTTCTCGCTGCCGGGCGCCGCGGATCTCTTCGTCAAGTCGATCGCGCTGCAGGACTGGACCGCCGCCGGTGCAGTTCTGTTCGTCTTCGCCGGCCTGACGCTGGCCGCCGCGTTCGCCGGCCGCTGCACGGCGCAACCTTTGACGAGTCCGTTCTCCCTGTCATGAGCGCGATCGGCACGGGCGGCGTTGCGGATTCGCGGGTCCAGGATATCTGCCGCGCCATCGGGTGGATCGGATTGGGTCTCGTGGCGGTGACTGTCAGCCTGTCGGATCTCCTGGCCGCCGCGCCCGCCGACGCGACCGGCATCGGACCGTTGCTCTCCCCGCCTTCGACGGCGTTCCAACTGGGAACCGATATTCTCGGTCGCGACATGCTGAGCGAGACGCTGCACGGCTTGAACGCGACGGTGCGCACGGCGCTGCCCGCCAGCATCATCGCCTTGTCGTTCGGCGCGCTCGCAGGATTTTCCGCCGCCCGGATGCCCGCTCCGCTCGCCTTCGGCCTGCGCTGGCTGGCGGGCATCTTCGCCGCCCTGCCCACGCTCCTGCTGGCCGTGTTGATCGTCGGCCTGACGGCGCGTTCGTGGCTGGGTGTCGCGGCCGGTCTCGCGGCCACGCCGTACGGCTTCGTTCACGCTTTCGACCGCGCGCGACGCGACGCGTACGCGGCGCATGCGGAGTATGCCCGTGCCACCGGTCTGTCGCGCACCGCCCTGCTGCGGCGCGATCTCGTGTACGAATTCCGCGCCGTTCTTTCGGCGAGCGCCGCGCGGGCGCTGGCATCGGTCACGATCATTCTCTCGACGCTGAGCTTCTTCGGTTTCGGCGCGGAGCCGCCGCAACGCGATCTCGGACTCATGATCGCCGCTTCGAGGCCGTACTTCCTGCATGCCTGGTGGACGGCGGCCTATCCCGCGCTCGCGCTCATGACGTTCATCCTCTTCGCCCGGCTGGCCGCGGGCCTCGAAGAAAGCGAGCCGCCGTGAACGCGCCGCGGCGCATCCTGGAGATCCGCGATCTCAGCGTCGCACGCGGCGGCAAAGCCGCACTGGACTCATTTTCGCTCGCGCTCGATGCAGGAGAAACGGTTCTGCTGCTCGGCGAGGCCGACAGCGGAAAGGACGAACTGCTGGAGGTCCTGTGCCGCGCCGGCGAGAGCGGCTACGCCGCCGGCGGTGCCATCGCTTTCGGCGACGGCACTGCCATGCCGGCGGGCCGGCGCACCGTGCCGCCCCTCCGCATCGCCTATCTCGGCAATCCCTTCCTCGCGCCGCTCAATCCCTATGCCAGCACGGTGTCGCAGCTCGCCCGCATCGTCGCGCAGAAACAGGTCGCACCTTCGAGCACGGGACGCGAAGAATTGCGCGCCGCGCTGGACCGGTTCGCGGCGGCGCCGTCTCTTTCATCGTTGGCGCGCAAGCCGCGGGAGTTGCGTGCCGCGCAGCTCGCCTGGGCCCTCCTGGCCTGCGCCCTGGCGCAGCGGCCCGACCTTCTGATCGCCGACCAAAGCTTCGCCGGCCTCGATCCGACAGCATCCCAGGCCCTCGCCGAAGCGCTGGCCGAGGAACAAAAGCATGAAGGCTTCGCGCTGATCTACGCGGCGCAAGGTTTGCTGACGGCGGCGCGCCTGCGCGGCCGGACCATCGTCATGCGCCGGGGAAAGATCGTCGAGGAAGGCGACTTCGAAAAACTGGCAGCCGGACAATGCCACGCCTATACCCGCACGCTGTTCCAGGCGCTTCCCTGTCTCTCGCCGCCATTGGCGCGCGGCGCCGCCCGGGCGGAACCGGTGCTTCAGGTGCAAGGGCTTGTCGTGCGGTCGCGCAACCGCCGCGACGCGCGCGACGGCATCACGTTCGAGCTGCGACGGAGCGCATCGCTCGCGCTCGTCGGGGAGGAAGGATCGGGCCGGCACGCCCTCGTGCAGGCGATGATCGGTCTTTCGCCGCTGCGCAGCGGCCGCGTGGCGCTCGACCAGGTCGACATCAGCCTGCTCTCCCCGGGGATGGCGTCGCGGCTGCGCCGCCGGATCGCCTTCATCGCCGGCGCCGAGGAAGCGCTCGATCCGCGGATGACCTTATGGGACGTCGTCGACGAACCTTTGCGCGCCCATCTGCGCCTGCCGCGCGCCGTGGTGGCCGGCCACCGCGAGAATGCCCTCAAGCGCGTCGGCCTGTTCTCGCACGAAGGACGCACGCGGGTCGGGGCGCTCTGCGCATTCGACAAACGCCGCTTGCAGGTGGCGCGCGCGATCGTTTCCGCTCCGATCCTCGTGATCATCGACGAACCGCTGCGCGGGCTCGACGCCGTGGCGCAGACCATCATGCTCGAACTCCTTGTCGACCTTCGAAAGCAGGAAGGTCCGGCATTCCTCATCGTCACCGCCGATTTCAGAGTGGCGCGCGCGCTTGCCGACGATGTGATGGTCTTGAAAGACCGAAAGCTGGTCGAACGCGGCTCGGCGGCGCAAATTCTGCGCGCGCCCAAGGACGCCGAAACCAGACGCCTTCTTTCGGCTGCGGGACCCGGCTGGCTCTATCTGCCGTCGTTCCGCGCTCCGCAGCCTGACGCCGCCGCCGTGCCGGGCGCGCCCGCGGAAACGACATTCCTGCCATTCCAGGCCGGGAAAATGCTGTGACACAAGGCGCCGGATAATGGCTTTTGCCGCCCTGCCGACTTATAAGGCGGGGTAACAATCCGGTTGTTCTTGATGATCCCGCGCTACTCCCGTGAACAGATGGTTTCAATCTGGTCGGACGAAACCAAGTACCGAATCCATTTCGAAATCGAAGCGCATGCCGCGGACGCGCTGGCCGAGATCGGCGTCATCCCCAAGGAAGCGGCGCGCACCGTGTGGGAAAAGGGCCGCAACGCCACGTTCAGCGTCGCGCGGATCGAAGAAATTGATAAAGAAATTCACCACGAGACGCTCGCGTTCCTCACCCATCTCGCCGAGATCGTCGGACCCGAAGCCCGCTTCGTGCACCAGGGGATGACGTCGTCCGACGTGCTGGACACGACCTTGTCGGTGCAACTCGCGCGCGCAACGGACATCCTCGTCGCCGACGTCGACCTGCTGCTCGAAGCGCTCAAGCGGCGCGCCTTCGAGCACAAATACACGATCACCATCGGACGCAGCCACGGCATTCATGGCGAACCGACGACGTTCGGGCTGAAGCTCGCGGGTTTCTATGCCGAGTTCCAGCGCGCGCGCCGGCGTCTCCTGGCCGCGCGCGAAGAGATCGCGACCTGTGCGATCTCGGGCGCCATGGGAACCTTCGCCAATATCGACCCGCGCGTCGAAGCGCACGTCGCCGCCAAGCTGGGACTGAAGGTCGAGCCGGTTTCGACGCAGGTGATCCCGCGCGACCGCCATGCGGCGTACTTCGCGGCGCTCGGCGTCGTCGCCAGTTCGATCGAAAGGCTGGCGACGGAAGTACGCCATCTCCAGCGCACCGAAGTTCTCGAAGCGCAGGAATTCTTCGCCGAAGGACAGAAGGGTTCGTCGGCGATGCCGCACAAGCGCAATCCCGTGCTGACCGAAAACCTGACCGGCCTGGCGCGCATGGTCCGTGCCTTCGCCGTTCCGGCGATGGAGGACGTGGCGCTCTGGCACGAACGCGACATCTCGCATTCTTCGGTCGAGCGCTTCATCGGACCGGACGCGACGATCACGCTCGACTTCGCACTGGTGCGGGCCGCGGGGGTGATCGACAAGCTCCTGATCCGCGCCGATCGGATGAAGGCGAATCTCGAAAGCACCCGCGGCATCATCCACAGCCAGCGGGCGCTTCTGGCGCTCACCCAGGCCGGGATCGAGCGCGAGGCCGCATACAGATTGGTGCAGAAGAACGCGATGCGCGCCTGGGCCGGCGAAGGCACGCTTCTGGAGCTGCTCAAGGCCGACCCGGACGTGTCGCGCGCCGTGCCGGCCAGGTCGCTCGAAGAAATGTTCGACGTCGACTATCACACCAGGCAGGTCGACACGATCTTCAAGCGCGTCTTCGGCTGACATGGCCGGCGAAGGCGCGCATTTCTACGAGCCGGCGCGCGGCCACGGCCTGCGTCACGACCCGTTCAACGCCATCATCGCGCCGCGTCCGATCGGTTGGGTGTCGACCGTCGATGCGCAGGGGCGGCGCAATCTGGCGCCCTACAGCTTCTTCAACGGCTTCAACTACGTGCCGCCGATCATCGGATTTTCGAGTATCGGGCGAAAAGACAGCCTGGCGAACGCCGAAGCGACCGGCGCCTTCGTGTGGAATCTCGCCACGCGCGGACTTGCCGAACGGATGAATGCGACGTCGGCGACTGTCCCGCACGAGGTCGACGAGTTCGAGCTTGCCGGGCTGACGCCGGTCCCGAGCCGCACGGTGAGACCGCCGCGCGTCCTGGAAAGCCCGGTGAATTTCGAGTGCAAGGTGTCGCAGATCCTCCAGCTCCAGGCGGCCGACGGCAGCAAGATCGACAGCTGGGTCGTGTTCGGCGAAGTCGTCGCCGTGCATATCGAGAAGGACCTCCTCGTGGACGGCGTCTATCAGTCCGCGGCCGCGCATCCCATCACGCGACTCGGCCGCATGGGCGATTACGCCGAGCTGCGCGCCGACGCCATGTTCGAGATGAAGCGCCCGCGCTAGCCGTAGCGGAGCTTGAAGTAGAGGATCGTGCCCGACAGCACGAACGTGACGCCGTTCGCGGCGATCAGCGGCGCATCGTGAATGATCACGCCATAGACCAGCCAGAGAAAGATGCCGGTCGTGAAGACCAGGAACATCGTCAGCGAAATGTCCTTCGTCGACCGCGTGCGCCAGGTGCGGATGACCTGCGGCAGGAAGGCGATCGTCGTGCAGAACGCGGCGGCGAGTCCGATGAGCGTGACGGGCATGCGGCTTTCCGTGCTGGTCGTTCCCCGCCGGCAGCGGGGATATCGATGAGGACGGCTTCCTAGCGTCCCGGCGCACGCTTGTCGAACGCCGGGGTTGCGCGCGCTCAGGCCGCGCGCAGCCTGTAGCGCACCGGCAGCGTCTTCAGTCCGCTCACGAACGTCGCCTGCACGCGCTTCGCCGGGCCCGTCATCTCGATGGAATCCAGCCTTCCCAGCAGTTCCTTGAAAAACGCGCGGATCTCCATCTTCGCCAGATGCTGGCCGAGGCAGACATGCGCGCCGTAACCGAACGCGACGTGCCGATTGTTCTCGCGCGCGATGTCGAACTTGAAAGGGTCCGGCCAGATGTCTTCGTCGCGATTCCCGGAGATGTAGAGAAGCTGGACCGACTGGCCTTTCTCGATCCTGCGGCCGCGCAGCGTATAGTCCTCGGTGGCGGTGCGCATGAAATGCTGCACCGGCGTCACCCAGCGGATGATCTCGTCGACGGCATTGTTGAGGAGATCGGGATTCTCCTTGAGCTTCCTGAGCTGGTCCTGATTTTCGATCAGGGCGCGCAAGCCGCCGGCGATCGAGGAACTCGTCGTATCGTGTCCCGCCGTCGCGACGATGATGTAGTAGGACGCGGTCTCCACCGGCCCCAGCGGACAGCCGTTCACCTTGCCGTTGGCGATGACGGTCGCTAGATCCTCACCGGGATGGGCGCGGCGTTCTTCCGTGACCTTGTTGAAGTACATGAAGAAGTCGGCGATGACGTTGGTGTTGGGATCGCGCTCCTTGCGTTGCATGTCGGGGTCGCCGCCGCCGAACAGTTCCTGCGTGAGCTGCAGCATCCGCGGCTCGTCGCTTTCGGGCACGCCCATGATCGACATGATCACGTGCAGCGGATAGTAGACCGCGATGTCCTTGGTGAAATCGCATTCCGGCCCCATCGCCATCATCTTGTCGACATAGCGTCTGGCGAGCTCGGCCATGCGCGGCTCGAGCTTCTTGAGATTCGCGGGCATGAACCAGGGCTGCGTCAGCCCGCGATAGGCGCGGTGGTCGGCGCCGTCCATGTCGATCAGCGTGCGCAGCGGCGACACGCGTCCCGTCTTGGGATCCGGGCCGCCCCACATCGCGGCGAGGTTGTGCTCGGCCTCCTTGCTCATCAGCACGGAACGCGGCTCGTTGAGGAACTGGTCGTTGAGCTTTTCGATCTCGAGAATGTCGGTGTATTTGGTGATCGACCAGAACGGCCGGTAGCTCTCCGGCGCCGTCCAATGCACCGGATCGTTCTTGCGCAGGTCGGTGAGCAGGCGGTGAATCTCGTTCTCATCGCCATAGGTGACGTTGGATACGAGTGCGTCGTCGAGTGCCATCAGCGTGCCCCTGAATGCAGACGCGATCATATCCCCCGCCTGACGCGAGGGAAGTCAATTCGGCAGAGCGAAAGCCATCACCGCGTCGCCGCGTTTGGTGCCGAGTTTCGAGTGTCCGCCGGCGGCGATCACGACATATTGCTTGCCTTTCCAGACATAGGTCATCGGCGTCGCCTGACCGCCGGCCGGCAAGCGGCCTTTCCACAATTCGGCGCCGGTTCTGGCATCGAAGGCGCGCAGATAGTCGTCCATCGCCGCGCCGATGAAAACGAGACCTCCGGCGGTGACCATCGGCCCGCCGAGATTGGGCACGCCGATATTGCCGAGAAAATATTGGCTCATCGGCAGTATGTCTTCGGTCGTTCCGAGCGGGACCGACCACAATATCCTGCCGGTATGCATGTCGATGGCGTGCAATTTTCCCCAGGGCGGCGGATTGCAGGGCAGTCCGAGCGGCGAGAGCAGCACTTCGCGTTTCATGCCGAACGGCGCGCCCGCGTTCGGCGAGACTTCCTTGTCGAAGAATCGCTCTTCGACCGCCGCGTATTCCCTGGCCGGAATCAGCGTGACGAGATGAATGGCGTTCGAGGTGTTGACGTAGACGATGTCGTGCGCGGCGTCGAAGGCGAGACCGCCCCAGTTCGTCCCGCCGCCGGTGAACGGATAGATGATCGTGCCCTGAATGCTCGGAGGCGTATAAAGGCCGTCATGGCGCGCCGCGGCGATAGCATCGCGGCACTTCCCGCGATCCCAGAACGTGATTCCATAGGCGTCTTCGGGCCTGATGCGGTTCGGCGCCAGCGGCGGCGGCGCGATCGGGATGGGCTGCGTCGGCGAGAGCGTTTCGCCCGGCGCGCCGCCTTGCGGCACCTTGCGTTCCACGACCGGGATGACCGGCCGGCCCGTATCGCGGTCGACCGTGAAGAGCAGTCCCTGCTTCGTCGGCTGCAGCACCGCTTCGACCGTCTTGCCGTCATACGTCACGGTGCCGAGCGTCGGCTGCGCGGGCAGATCATAGTCCCAGACGTCGTGGTGCGTGGTCTGAAACGACCAGGCCACCGATCCGTCGGCGACATGGAGCGCGACGATCGAATTGGCATAGTCGCCGCTGCCGACGCGGTAGCCGCCCCAGAAATCCGGACTGGTGCTCGACACCGGAAGGAAGACCAGGCCGCGCGCTTCGTCGACGCTCATCGGCGCCCAGACATTCGCCGCACCGCCGCGGAACGGCGCATGCTGGCGGGAGAGCGGATCGAAGCTCCAGCGCGGCGCGCCCGTCACGGCATCGAAGGCGTGCACCGTGCCCCGCAGCTCGTCGACCCGCTGATTGTCGTCGATCGACGAACCGACGATGACGACGCCGTGGGTGACGACCGGCGCCGATGTGGTGTGGATTTCTCCGCGACGCTTCAGGACGCCGTCCGGGACGAGCGTGACCGTTCCGCTTTTGCCGAAACCGGCGCAAGGCTTGCCGCTCGCCGCGTCCAGCGCGATGAGACGGCGGTCTGCGGTGTTCAAGTAGATGCGCGCCGCGCAAGCGCCGCCCACCGCATGCCGGGCGAAGGCGACGCCCCGGCACACATAATCGTTGGGATAGTGGATGCGCGTGTCGAGTTTCGGATCGTAGCGCCAAAGCTGCCGTCCCGTGCCCGGATCGAGCGCGCTCACTTCGTTGAACGGCGAACAGACGTAAAGACGGCCTTCGGCGAGGATGGGCGTGTTCTCGAAGGACGCCCGCTTCATCACGTCGGCATGGCTCGCCAGGTCGCCGGTGGAGAAACGCCACGCCGGCGCCAGCCGCGAAACGTTGCCGGGCGTGATCTGGTTCGCGGCCGAATAGCGTTGGCCGCCGGGGTCGCCGCCATAATCGCTCCAGCCGGGTTCGCCGGCGAACGCGGGCGTTGCCGCAAGGGCGCCAGCAAGAATGCCGGCCGCCCAGCGCATGCTACTTGGCCGACTCGGCCTGGACCTGCTCGGCGGCAAGCTCCAGGAAATCCATCATGTGATGGCGAATTGCATGGTCGGAGTACTTGCTCCGGTCGAGATCGGCGCGGAGCTTGCGGAAGACGCCCTCATCGCCCGCGGCTTCGAACTCGGCCGTTATGATCGCCTTGGCATAGGCGTCGGCCTTGTCGCCCGACAGGCCGAGCTCGCCGGCCGCCCAATGGCCCAGCAGCTTGTTGCGCCGAGCCATGAATTTGAACTGCATTTCGGCGTCGTGGGCCCATTTGGACTCGAACCCCTTGCGGCGATCTTCGAACGACCCACTCATCTCTAACCTCTTGAATGAACTATGTTAAATCGCCGGAACGGCGTTGCCCGAAGGCATTGTAGCGCAAGCTTGTGGACAGCACACAGATAGGCGGCGCTGTGCGCTTTCGCAACGTTGCCGCAGGCGCCCCTCATGGCTATTTTGCCGCTTCGACGGGGGCCGCAAGTCGAGTCCCCGTTTCGCGTTTTGGGCGATCAGCAAGGACAGCAAAATGAAGCGCCGGCGCATGATCTATGAGGGCAAGGCCAAGATCCTGTACGAGGGGCCGGAGCCCGGCACGCTGATCCAGTACTTCAAGGACGACACCACCGCGTTCGATGCGACCAAGAAGGCGGTGCTGGACGGCAAGGGCGTGCTCAACAACCGGATCAGCGAATATCTGATGACCCAGCTCGGCGCCATCGGCGTTCCGACCCACTTCATGAAGCGCATCAACATGCGCGAGCAGCTGGTGAAGGAAGTCGAGATCATTCCGCTCGAGGTCATCGTGCGCAACGTCGCCGCGGGCTCGATGTCCAAGCGGCTCGGCATCGAGGAAGGCACGATCCTGCCGCGCTCGATCATCGAATATTGCTACAAGAACGACGCGCTGCACGACCCGCTCGTCAGCGAGGAGCACATCACCGCTTTCGGCTGGGCGAGCCCGCAGGACCTCGACGACATCGTCAACCTGACGATCCGGATCAACGACTTCCTCTCCGGCCTGTTTCTCGGCGTCGGCATCAAGCTGGTCGATTTCAAGATCGAATTCGGCCGGCTGTGGGAAAACGAATATATGCGCATCGTCCTCGCCGACGAGATCAGCCCGGATTCGTGCCGGCTGTGGGACGTCACGACCAACGACAAGATGGACAAGGACCGCTTCCGCCGCGACCTCGGCGGCGTGGTCGAGGCCTATTCCGAGGTCGCCCGCCGGCTCGGCATCATGCCGGAATCGATCCAGGGCGAGAGCAAGGGACCGCAACTCGTAAGATGAAAGCGCGCGTATTCGTTACGTTGAAGAACGGGGTTCTGGATCCGCAAGGCAAGGCGATCGGTCACGCGCTGAACGGGTTGGGTTTCCCGTCGGTCGGCGAAGTACGCCAGGGCAAGGTGATCGACATCGAGCTCGGCGAAACCAGCGAGACCAAGGCCCGCGCCGCGCTCAAGGACATGTGCGAGAAACTGCTCGCCAACACCGTAATCGAAAAATACGAGATCGAGCTCAAGGCATGAAGTCGGCCGTCATCGTCTTTCCCGCTTCGAACTGCGACCGCGACGCCGCGGTGGCGCTCGAGCAGATGACCGGCAAGAAGCCGAACATGGTGTGGCATCAGGACAGCGAGCTTCCCGACGTCGATCTCGTCGTACTGCCGGGCGGTTTTTCCTACGGCGACTATCTGCGCTGCGGCGCGATGGCGAGCCAGTCGGCCGTGATGCGCGCGGTCAAGGCGCATGCCGACCGGGGCGGCGCCGTGCTCGGAATCTGCAACGGCTTTCAGGTGCTCACGGAGTCGCATCTTCTTCCCGGCGCGCTGATGCGGAACGCCAATCTCAAATTCGTCTGCCGGCCCGTGAGCATGACCGTCGAGGAGACGCAAAACGCCTTCACGCGCAAATATGCGAGCGGACAGGAGGTCAGCTTTCCCGTGGCGCATGGCGACGGCAATTACTATGCCGACGAGGAAACCCTCAACCGGCTCGAGGGCGAGGGCCGCGTCGTTTTCCGCTATGCCGAAGGGCAGAATCCCAACGGATCGTCGCGCAACATCGCCGGCATCCTTTCCGAGAAGCGCAATGTCCTCGGCCTCATGCCGCATCCCGAGCGCGTCGTCGATCCGCTGCTCGGCGGCACCGACGGGCGCGGCATGTTCGAGAGCCTGATCGAAACGCTGTCATGACGCAGATCACGCCGGAGCTGGTCGCCGAGCACGGACTGACCGAGGAGGAGTACGGCCGCATCAAGCGCCTGCTCAACCGCGAACCGAGTTTCGTCGAGCTGGGCATCTTCAGCGTCATGTGGAGCGAGCACTGCTCGTACAAATCCACGCGCATCCATCTGCGCAAGCTTCCGACCAAGGCGCCCTGGGTGCTGCAGGGGCCCGGCGAGAACGCGGGCGTGATCGACATCGGCGACGGCGATGCCTGCATCTTCAAGATGGAATCGCACAACCATCCCAGTTTCATCGAACCCTATCAGGGCGCGGCGACGGGTGTCGGCGGCATCATGCGCGATGTTTTCACGATGGGCGCGCGCCCGGTCGCGATGATGAACGCCCTGCGTTTCGGCGAGCCGTCCCATCCCAAGACCCGGCACCTGGTGAGCGGCGTCGTCAGCGGCATCGGCGGCTACGGCAATTGCATGGGCGTGCCCACGGTCGGCGGCGAGGTGAACTTCCACAAGAGCTACAACGGCAACATCCTGGTCAATGCGATGTGCGTCGGGCTGGCGCGCCAGGACAAGATATTCCTGTCCGCCGCCAAAGGCGCGGGGAATCCGGTCGTCTATATCGGCTCGAAAACCGGGCGCGACGGAATCCACGGCGCGACCATGGCATCGGCGGAATTCAGCGAAGACTCCGAAGAGAAGCGACCCACGGTCCAGGTCGGAGATCCGTTCACCGAAAAGCTGCTGCTCGAGGCGTGCCTCGAGCTGATGGCGACCGACGCCATCATCGCCATCCAGGATATGGGCGCGGCCGGACTGACCTCGTCCTCCGCCGAAATGGCGGACAAGGGCGGAAGCGGCATCGAGCTCGATCTCGACAAGGTTCCCCAGCGCGAAGCCCAGATGACAGCGTATGAGATGATGCTGTCGGAAAGCCAGGAGCGCATGCTCGCCGTGCTCAAGCCGGGCCGCGAAGCCGAGGCGGAGAAGATCTTCCGCAAGTGGGAACTGGACTTTGCCGTGATCGGAATCACCACCGATACGCATCGTCTCGTCGTCAAGCACAAGGGAGAAATCGTCGCCGACATGCCGGTGACTGCTTTGTCGGACGAGGCTCCGCTCTACGATCGGCCGCATGCGCGGCGCGCGCCGGCGACGGGAACGCCCGCCTTCGACGCCGCGCGACCGATCACGGCGTCGCTGAAAAGGATCCTCGCGGCGCCGGACATGTGCTCGCGCCGCTGGGTCTGGGAACAGTATGACTACACGGTGATGGCCGACACGGTGCAGATCCCCGGCGGCGACGCGGCGGTCGTGCGCGTGCACAACACGAACAAAGGCCTTGCCATCACCACCGACGTGACGCCGCGCTATTGCAAGGCGGATCCCTACGAAGGCGCGAAGCAGGCCGTCGCCGAAGCCTGGCGCAACATCACCGCAGTGGGTGCAAGGCCGCTGGCCGTCACCGACAATCTCAATTTCGGAAATCCGCAAAAGCCCGAAATCATGGGCGAAATCGTTTCCGGCATCGATGGAATCGGCGATGCCTGCCGGGCTCTGGATTTTCCCGTCATCGGCGGCAACTGCTCGCTCTACAACGAGACCAACGGCGAAGGCATCCTGCCGACGCCGGCGATCGGCGGCGTCGGGCTGATGACGGACGTCCATCGCATGGCGACGATCGGCTTCAAACGCGCCGGCGACGCGATCATCCTCATCGGCGATACCAAGGGCCATCTCGGACAATCGATCTACCTGCGCGAAATCGAGGGTCGCGAGGAAGGCCGTTGCCCGCCCGTCGATCTGGCGGCGGAAAAACGCGACGGCGACTTCGTGCGCAAGCTGATCGAGAAAGGACGGGTCGACACGGTCCACGACGTCTCGGACGGCGGACTGCTCGTGGCCGTCGCGGAAATGGCGCTTGCCGGCGACATGGGCGCGGACATCGGTGTCGCGGGCCTGCCCGACGCGATTCCCTTCTTCTTCGGCGAAGATCAGGGCCGCTACGTCCTCACCGCATCGCCCGAGGAAGCCGACAGGATCGAAGGCGAATTGCGCCACGCGGGCATCGTGCACGCCATCATCGGCAAGACGATCGCGGAGAAGGTCCTGCGCGTAGAACGCGAGGGCGAGATTTCCCTCGCCGCGCTCAGGACCGCGCACGAGAGCTGGTTTCCGGGCTACATGGCGGGCGAAGAGATTCCGCCGACCAACTGAGGTTCCGTCATGGGCATGAAAGCCGATGAAATCGAAAAGTTCATCAAGGACGCATTTCCCGACGCGGACGTGACGATGACCGACCTTGCCGGCGACGACAATCACTGGTCGGCCGTGGTGGTTTCGTCTGCCTTCAAAGGCAAGACTCGCGTCCAGCAGCACCAGATGGTTTATGCCGCGCTCAAAGGCAATATGGGCGGCGTGCTGCATGCGCTGCAGCTGCAGACGCAAGCGAAGTAGCGGCCTACTCCTCCGACAAGATAGTGTCGCCCCAACGGGCCCTGCGCAGCAGCGCATAGAGCTCGCGCCGGCGTTTGGGCACTTCGACACGGTGCAGTCCGCGTTCGGCGCACAGGGTCATGGTGATGCCCGCTTTGCCGTCCTCGACCGGCGCGACAATGCGCGCGACGTTGCCGCGCTCGACAGGCCGACGCGTCGCGGCGACGTAGGAGTAGCGCTCGTCCTCGAAGGGGACGGAGGCGCTTTTGACTTTCAGGTGATCGCGGCTGCGCGGCAGGCGCTGCGAGAAATGGCACCAGTCCCCGCCGCTCATCGGACAGTCGCGATCGTGCGTGCAGGGCGCGAGAAGATGCGCGTCCTGCTTCAATAGCGCCGCCCGCGCCGCGCGGATGCGCGCGAAGCCGGAAGGCGTCCCCGGTTCGATCAGGACCAGCACCTCGCCGGTGGACGACCAGAGTTTCAGGACCGACGATGCCAGCGCCTCTTCCGCCATTTCGGCGAGGACGAAGCTGGCGACGACCAGATCCGCCGGCGGTGGTGCGGATGCGCCGAGATCTTGCAGTCCGTAGACCGTTTTTTCGAGCCGCGGCGCGCCGGTTGCGAGCGTCTTTGCCAGCGCAAGAAAAGCGGGATTGGAATCGAGCATCGTCACGTTCGAGATCGCGCCGAATGCTTCGAGCGCAGCCCAACTCGCCGTGCCGGGACCCGTACCCGCATCGCAAAGCGTCTTCGGCGAGAAAGCCGGGTCGGCTTCCCGCACGGCGTCGAACACCGCGGCGGCCACCGCATAGGTCGCGGGCAGCCGCGAGAGGCTGTAGGCGAGAGCGGATGCCTCATCCGTGATGGTCGCGGACGAGCCCCGGCCGGAGCGATAGGCTTGCGAGATCGCGGCCGCCCTCTCCGCCAGATTTTTGCGCGCCACGCCCTCGAGCAGGCGGTCGATGCGCGCTTTCAGTTCAGGCGGAAGTGCCGGATTCATGGGCCTTTGTCGGCGGCACGGCCGCCCCATGCAAGGCCGAACCTTGACGCATTGCAGCATCGAGCATAGATCAAGGCCGACCGAACATTACGAGGGCGCCCAAAGGCGCGAAAGAAAATGACAGACGTCCAGACCCGCATCGGCGAGGAAGTGAACAATAACCCCGTCGTCCTCTTCATGAAGGGTACGCCAGTGTTCCCGCAATGCGGATTCTCGGCCGCCGTCGTGCAGATTCTTTCGCATCTGGGCGTGAAGTTCAAAGCGATCGACGTCCTCAAGGACCCGGAGATCCGTCAGGGCATCAAGGAATTCTCCAACTGGCCGACGATTCCCCAGCTCTATGTGAAGGGCGAGTTCGTCGGCGGCGCCGACATCGTGCGCGAAATGTTCGAGAACGAAGAGCTCGGCACTTTCTTTGCCGATCACGGCATCGCGCTCGAGAACGCCTGAAGTTTCCGCGCGCCTTTCACCGGCACGGCGCTAAGCGATCCCCGAACCTTTCAGAACGTCGTCCAAGGGCCGGCGCGGCGACGGCGATGCCGGTTTGTCCGCATAGCCCAGGCGGAAGACAAAAGTCGGTTGCCAGCCGGGCGCCTGCGCAAATTTCACGAGAGCATCCTGATAGGTGTCGCTGCGGCCGAGCATGGCGTTGCGATCGACACATTCGACGGGCTGGTTGAGCGGCTGGCCCGCGATCCCCATGGCGGTCGCGGCCAGATGCAATCTCTGCCAGGCGCGGCCGGCCTGGATCGATTGCGTCATGTCCAAGCGATCCTTGACGAGCAGCACGCCTAGAACCGGCGCATGGACCTGCGTGTCCCGGGTGTTGGCGATCCAGTACTGATCCATCGAGTGCGGCGATTGATCCGGCATCAGCTTGCCGAAGGCCGCGACGAGCGGCGAAAGACCCGCGGCGTCGATCGTGATTCCATCCGCATGCATCGCGACTTCGCGCCGGCCCGTGCGTATCCAGCGCGCACTGTCGAGCGACATCCGGGGATCGTCGATGATGCGTTGCGTCGCTTCCACGATCAGCGCCGCCAGCTCGGACCGCGCCGCGGGATCGACCACGAAGGCGACGCGCACGTCGGGACCTTCGACGAGGTCGGCAAACCCGCGCAGTGCTTCTGGTGCCAGCGACTTCTCCAGATAGAGACCGCGATTGGTGTGGCGCTCGGGTATCGCCTCGAACAGCAGGTCGCGGGCGGGCGCGGCGGGATCCAGCGTGATATGCGCGACGGCGACCGGTTCGGGCCCGGGCGAGTCTTTGAGACGGCCTTCGGCCGCCCGGACATAGGGCGTGTAGCCGTAGACGCCGGCGGCGCGCACGAGATTCTCGATCGCCGCGCCCAGTCCCAACTGCATTTCGCGCCGAAACGGATCGAACGCGCCGAGATTGCGGGCGCGATCCGCATAGACCGTGATCGCGGCGTCGCGCGGCTCGAACAACCAGGGTTGCGTGTCGTGAGGGTTGGCGGCGAGAATTGCGGCATGGAGCGGCCGCTTCACGCCGTCGACGATGCTGCCGCGCCACGCGCCCCAGGGCGCGTACGCTGTTCCTTGCGGCCCGGAGAAAACCCCGCGATCCCAGATGCGGTAGCCGAGCCCGCCGGCCAGGGCGGCGCCGGCAGCGCCAACAATCATCGTCCGCCGCGAAACCATGCGACTCTCCGTGCGTCTTTACTGAATATAGTGCGCCGAAATGGCGTTCGAAGCCCTTCTTCGACAACATAATTGTTCGGCGATTATACGGGATTCGTGGAACGCTCAGCCGCCGAAGTGCCGTGCCCAGACGGGCGCGATCGCCGCGCGGCGCGAGACATTCTCGCGGATGGCATCGAGTTTGGGAATGTGGCCGGCCGCGAGCCAGTCCTTGCCCACGCTGCCGCGCCAACGGGTGAACATGGAGGCGTAGATGTCGAGGATCGAAAAGCCGCTCGGCAGAAACCACGGACCGTCGACAAACCGTTCGACGATCAACAGTCTTTCGCGGATCCGCTCTTTCGCCTTTTCGCGCAACGCTTCGGCGGCATCGCCCTGTGGCGCGAAGCGCTCCGGATAATCGCTGACCTCGACCATCGGGTAGATTTCCGCGGCCATGAAGGCAAGCCAGCGATAGGCCCGGGCGCGGGCCGGCCCCGCCGACGGCGGCAACAGGCGGGCATTCGGAAAATGGTCGGCGACGGTGAGCAGGATCGCGGCCGACTCGGTGATCACTTCGCCTTCGGGCAGGCGCAATGCCGGCATCTTGCCACTCGGATTGATGGCGAGGAATTCGGGCCGCCGCTGCTCGTTCTTTTCGAGCGAGACAGGACGGAACTCGTACGGCGCGCCGGCCTCCGCCAGCACCGCTTCCGCCGAGAAGGCTCCCGAACCCTTGTCGCCGAAGATGGTGTAGCTCATGGCTCCAGCTTAAGCGAAAAAGCCGCGGGCACGCTCGCGACTTTTGCATGCCTGCCCACCGCGCGCCTCATCCTTCGACAAGCTCAGGATGAGGGCTATTGGAAAATTCCTCATGCTGAGCCTGCCGAAGCACGACAAGCTCATCCTTCGACAAGCTCATCCTTCGACAAGCTCATCCTTCGGCAAGCTCAGGATGAGGTCTTTTATTCAGATCCCCTCATCTCGAGCCTGTCGAGGGACGAAGCACGCGCCCGCCGGAGCAGGAAGCCGCCGCTTAACGCGAATAGAACTCGACGATGAGATGCGGCTGCATCTGGGAGGCGTAGGGCACATCGGCCAGCTTCGGCGTGCGCAGCAGCTTCGCGGTCATCTTGTCATGGTCGACGGAGACATAATCCGGCGTGTCGCGTTCGGCGCTCTTGGCGGCTTCGAGCACGAGCGCCATTTCCTTGGCCTTCGGCGAAAGTTCGATCGCGTCGGATTCCTTGACCTGGTACGACGCGACGGTCACACGGCGGCCGTTGACCTTGACATGTCCGTGGCTGACGAGCTGGCGCGCGGCAAACGGCGTCGGCACGAATTTGGCGCGATAGACGACCGCGTCCAGACGGCGTTCGAGCAGGCCGATCATGTTTTCGCCCGTGTCGCCGGGCCGCCGCGAGGCTTCCTGGTAATATTTGCGGAACTGCCGCTCGGTGATATTGCCGTAATAGCCCTTGAGCTTCTGCTTGGCCTGGAGCTGCGTGCCGTAGTCGGAGAGTTTCTTGGCGCGGCGCTGACCGTGCTGACCCGGGCCGTAGGAGCGCTTGTTGACCGGGCTCTTGGGCCGGCCCCAGATGCTCTCGCCCATGCGGCGGTCGATCTTGTACTTGGTCGTCGTGCGCTTGCTCATGCGTCGTCCAGGCTTGGCGGAAAGTCCGCGAGTGGCCGGGGAGCCCCCGGAAAGGCGGCGCACTATAGTCAGCGACTTTTCGAAGTCAAATGCACACGCAAGGGTTGAGTACGCGGAAAAATACCCAAAGAATCGAATGTCTTACGGGCCGCTGCGGCGACGTTCCGGCGCGGTCCGAGTTCGAATGGGCGGCATTCTCATGTGTTGGCCGGCCTGCCCCAATCGCCAGTGGTCAGATGCTCGTGCGCCAGACGCCAGCCGTCGCGTTCCTTTCGGAAAACTCGGGTGCCGCGTCCGCTCGCGCCGACCTTGTTTCCGCCTGCTACGCCCGACCACGCGAAATTGTAGATGACCGCAGCAGCAGTATCGGCTTCTTCGACCCATAACGAATCGAGGGTCGAATAAGTGTAGCCGCTGATGAGTTTCCAATTTGCGGTCATGTTGGCGGCAAACGCTTCTTTGCCCCATAGCGCCGTACCGTTGCTGTAAAAGAATGTGACGTCGTCGGTCAGCAGCGCCAGAGCGGCGTCGATATCGCGCCGGAGCAACGCATCGACAAAAGCCGCCATGCAGGCCCTCGGCGAGGAAGCTTCCTTTTGCGCGCCCGATATTGCAGACATGACGACTATCTCCTTCAGCAATGTAGTCCGAGAGTACCGCCACGCCCAACAGGAGCCAAAGGACCTGCCGATGCGATCGGCACCGCCGCAGTAAGCGAAAGCATAAGATCGGCCGCGACGAGGCGGGCGCGACGGTCTAGACTGAATCCGGAGGTCGCGATGACCCACCACGTGGCGCATCACTTCGGTGCATTTCTGGCCGTCGGCATCGGCACCTTCACGGCCATCGCGATGGCCATGTGGGTGGTGGCGAGCGCCGACAAAGAGCCCGACGACTCCGAAAGCCGGACACACACAAAACTTCCCGGCGGCGCGACCGGCAGAGCAGTCGATCGCACGCGGCGATCGGCGCGTCGGGCCGGACGAGGTCCGGACAGCGCTGCGTAAGCAGGCTGCCCCAAGCTTGACGCGGAGCGACTCACCACACAGGTTGCGCCGTCGGGGCCCCGTGGCGGAACTGGTAGACGCACCGGACTTAAAATCCGTAGTTCCGAAAGGGACGTGACCGTTCGACTCGGTCCGGGGCCACCAGCCGCGATGTGTTGCCGTCGCGCGCCGGATGCGCCTGATTTTACATCACAAATAAAACCAGCCGGGACGTTTCTGGCTAGTGTCGCCGCATGCAAGAACGTTCCTTCCACCCATGAGCGACGAAGGGCCGGACCGTCGGCGAAAAATTTTTTCGACGCCGCCGTCTACCGGCCCCGTCTCCCGATCGGACGGGGAGACGCCCGCCCGCGACTCTACTGCGCCGTCTCGCTGCGCAGGCGCGCCTGCGTCGCCTCCAGGTCGCCCAAGCCGCTTGCGCGATCCTTACTCTCGCGCGGCCTGATCACGTCCAGCGGATCGCGCAGATCGTCGACATAGCCCAATGAATAGGCGCCGCGGCGATAACCGATCAACTTGAGCAGGTCGACTGGCAAGGTACGCGCCACGTCGGGCGGCACCGAGAGATACTGATTCTCCTCCTGCCGGAGCCAGGAAAGATTGTAGGTGATGTTGATGCCGACGCGCGTCCCGGACGAGCGGTTTGCGCCGCCGGCGTGGTAGACGCTGCCATTGTAGACGAGCACCGAGCCCTTCGTCATTTCCGCCGGGATCGTGTCCTTCTCCTCGAACCGCAGCTTGTCCTCGAAATGGTTGCTTCCGGGGATGACGCGCGTCGCGCCGTTCTCTTCGGTGAAGTCCGTCATGGCCCAGATCGTGTTGCACTGGACCTCGTAGTCCTTGGGGAAGGTGAAGAAGTCGAACGCCCATTGGTCGCGATGGATCTGCTGCGCCGGCTCGCCGGGACCGATGGCGATCACCTGGGTCAGGTGAAGCTGAAAACTTGTGGCGTGCTCGAGCAGCTTGGCCGCCGCGCCGAGGATGAGCGGATGCATCACCAGCGCACGGCATTTGGGCGAGCGTGCAACGAGGCCGCCCGTGCGTTTGGTGCGTCTTCCGGAAAACGCATCGGGACCGAAAGGCGTCGCCTCCATGAAGGGCCGGAGCTCGGCGGCGATCCCGTCCATCTCCTCGCGCGTCAGCACGGAATCGACGATCACCGCGCCGTCGCGTTTGACGATGGCGGCGACTTCCTCGGGCGTTGCGGAAGCGGGCAGATGTTGCAGCGGCATGGGCGCGGTTTCCGGAAGCATCCGGCAGCAGCCTGACGCAGGCCGCAGTCCGGGCGCAAGGGCGTTTGGCGGGAACGCGGCCCGGCCCTACGATGCGCCTGCTCAATTTGAGGTGCGCGCCATGGCCGAAGCCCTGATCCTGATCGACAATCCCGCGCCGTTCGTGCGCCGGCTGACCCTGAACCGCCCGGAAAAGCGCAATGCGCTGTCCAACGCGCTGCGCGGCGAGCTGTTCGCGGCGCTGGAGGCTGGCGATCGCGATCCGGACGTGCGCGTGACGATCCTGCGCGGCGCCGGGCCCTGCTTCAGCGCCGGATACGACCTGTCGCGCGACGGCGGACGCCAGCCGATTCCGTTCCACACCGCGGCGGGTGCCGGACAATGGGCGCGTCATGTCGTGGAGGGTTGCTTCCGGATCTGGGACCTGGCGAAGCCGGTGATCGCCCAGGTCCATGGCTGGTGCCTTGCCGGCGGCTCCGAACTCGCGACCGCCTGCGATCTCGTCTACGTCGCCGAGGATGCGCAGATCGGCTATCCCCCCGTGCGCATGATGAGTCCGCCGGACAACCAGTTTCACGCCTGGCTCTGCGGTTTGCGTCCCGCCATGGAGATGATGCTGACGGGCGATGCGATGAGCGGTGTCGAGGCGGTGCGGGTCGGTTTCGCCAATCGCGCCTTTGCGGCCGACAAGCTGGAAGCGGAAACGCTGGCGGTGGCGGAACGCATCGCCAAGATCCCGACCGACGTCCAGCAGATGAACAAACGCTCGGTCCACCGCGCCATGGAGATCATGGGCCTGCGCGCCGCGATCCGCGCCGGAACCGAGATCCAGGCGCTGGCCCTGACCACCGAAAGCTCGCGCGAAACTTTCGCCAAGTTCCGCGAAGGCGTCACCAAGGGACTCGATGCACGGGACGCATCCTTCAAGGATTACCGGACCAGGGAGTGATCCTTTGAAAACAGCGATCCTTTGAAAACAAAGAAGGGCCGCCCTTCTCGAGGACGGCCCTTCCATTGTCTTACTGCGGTCCGTTCAGGGCCGCTCAGGCGTCGCGATTAAGCGGCGTTGTCCTCAAAAAGGCTGAGGATCCAGGTCGCGGCTTTCGACGTCCGCAGGTAATGACAATGAGACACTGGATCACCTCCTTTCAAAAATGGGTTGCAGGCGAGCTATAGCCGAATTCGCCCGGACGCGTAAGTGGCACGAAGGCAACATTCCGCGGATTAACGGGCGGACGCGCGCCGCTAGCGGAATTTCGCCGCCACATTGGCCCCGGCGGCAAGCATGGCGTCGTCGGACGTGACCGTCGCCAGGTCGAAGCCGCGTGCGAACATCGCCTTGGCGTCGTCGGCGTTGCGGCAATAGATGCCGGTGCGCACGCCGGCTTTTTTGGCCGCCGCGACGATCGTGTCGATCGCCTGCAGCAGGACGGTATCGGCGAGTCCCGCCCGGATGTCGCGCCCCAGCGAGAGCGCAAGATCGGTCGGTCCGACATAGATCATGTCAAGGCTCTTCACCGCGGCGATTTCGGCGACGTTCCTGAGTCCGAGCGCGGATTCGACCTGCACGATCGCCAGCAAGGTCTCGTTCGCCTTCGCGATGTAGTCGGAACCGCCATAGAGCACGGCGCGCTTGGGGCCGACGCTGCGATAGCCGAGCGGCGCATAGCGCGCCGCGCCGACGAATTTTTCGCACTGCTCCCGGGTGTCGACGTTGGGGCAGATGACGCCGTAGGCGCCGGCATCGTAGGCGCGCATGACGTCGCCGGGTTCGTTCCACGGCACGCGGACGAGCGGAACGGTCTGCGTCGTCGAGATCGCGGTCAGCATCGCAACCATCGAAGCGAAATCGATATGGCCGTGCTGCATGTCGACGGTCACGCTGTCCCATCCGTGATGGGCGACGATCTCGGCCGAAAGGATGCACGGCAGCCCCAGCCAACAATTCGTCGCAGGCTTTCCCTTCGCCCAGATTTCGTGCAGTCGATTCGCCCGCATGCTTCGCCCTCTAACCGTGACCTTTGTGACGGTATCGCGACTCTATACCATCGCCGCCGCGTTTGCGACGCGCGCCGCCCCGGCTAAACTCGATTCGTGGAAAAGCTGTCGACTCAATGCATCATCGCAGGCGGAGGCCCGGCCGGTCTCGTTTGCGGCTATCTGCTGGCGCGTGCCGGCGTCGACGTGATCGTGCTGGAGAAGCACAAGGACTTCCTGCGCGACTTTCGCGGCGACACGATTCATCCCTCGACGCTGCAGCTATTCGACGAGCTGGGCCTGCTTCACGGCCTGCTGTCGCGACAGCACGACGAGGTGGAGACGGTCACGGCCGAAATAGGCCCGGACCGGTTCACCGTCGGCGATTTCACCCATCTGCCGACGCGCTGCAAATACATGATGCTGATGCCGCAATGGGATTTTCTCGATTTCCTCGCGCGCGAGGCCCAGAAACTCTCCAACTTCCATCTCTTCATGGAGGCGGAAGTGACGCAGCTCCTCGCCCGCGGCAGGCGCATCATGGGAGTGCGCGTCCGCGCACCCGAGGGCGAAGGGGACATCACAGCCAACCTGGTCATCGGCGCGGACGGCCGCCATTCGACCGTGCGCGCGAAAGCGGCCCTGCCGGTCAAGAATATCGGCGCGCCCTTCGACGTCCTGTGGATGCGCCTCCCTTTTCAGGCCGGCGATCCGCGCGAGCCCGTCGCGCGGGCGGTCGCCGGAAATTTCTTCATCATGCTCAACCGTCGCGACTACTGGCAGTGCGCGATGATCATTCCCAAGGGCGGATTCGCGGCGCTGAAGGCGGAAGGACTGTCCGGCTTTCACGCGCGCCTGCGGAGCTGTGCGGGTTTCGCGCGCGACCGCGTCGATGCGATCGAGAGCTTCGACCAGGTCAGCCTTCTGACCGCCACCATCGACAGGTTGAAGCGCTGGTCGCGGCCCGGACTTCTGTGCATCGGCGATGCGGCCCATGCCATGTCGCCGGTCGGCGGCGTCGGCATCAATCTCGCCATACAGGACGCAGTGGCGGCGGCGAACATACTGGGCCCGATCCTGCGCAGGCGTCGCGCCACCGCCGCGGAACTCGGCCGCGTGCAGCAGCGCCGCGAGTTTCCCACCAGAGCCACGCAGTGGTTTCAGGTACAGGTCCAGAAGCGCGTTCTGGCGCGGACTCTCCGCTCCCAGACGACGCCGAAGGCGCCTCTCATTTTACATCTGCTCGATCGCTGGGCCTGGCTGCGCCGATGGCCGGCGCGCTTCATCGGCATGGGCGTGCGGCCCGAGCACGCGGAGCGGAAGAACTTCGTGAAGCGCCGCCGTTAGGCGGTTAAGCTTGCCCGCCGCGGATCCCCGCCGGCGTTCCGTTGGACAAATTCGGGAGTGGATGAGATGGGCGAACGCGTCGCAAACAAGGTTGCACTGGTCACGGGCGCCGCCTCCGGGCTCGGCGCGGAATCGGCGCGGCGCCTGGCGCGCGAAGGCGCGGCCGTCCTTTTGACCGACCGGCCGGTCGACGCCGGCGAAACCGTCGCCGCCACCATCGAAGCGGCGGGCGGACGCGCGGCGTTCCGCAAGCACGACGTCACGTCGGAAGCCGACTGGCAGGGCGCGGTGGCCGCCGCTGTCGAGCGCTTCGGCCGCCTCGACATTCTCGTCAACAATGCCGGCGTGGCGAGCGGCGCGATGGATCTGATGACTCACTCGCTCGAAGAGTGGCGCCGCATCTTGTCGATCAATCTCGACGGCGTCTTTCTCGGCCATCGCTATGCCGGTCCGGCCATCGCCAGGAGCGGCGGCGGCTCGGTGATCAACCTGTCCTCGATCATGGGCAAGGTGGCCATGCCGGGCGCGGCGGCCTATTGCGCGTCGAAAGGCGGCGTCCTGATGCTGACCAAGGCGGCCGCCCTCGAATGGGCGCCGCTCGGAATCCGCGTCAACTCGATCCATCCCGGTTTCATCGACACGCCGATGGTATCGAACGCGCTGCACCAGGTGGAGAACGGCAACGAGATGCGCGAGATGATCATCACGCGTCACGCGCTCGGACGGCTCGGCGTGCCGCGAGAAATCGCCGATGCGGTGGTGTTTCTGGCGTCCGACGAGTCGAGCTTCATGACGGGGTCCGAGCTCGTCGTCGACGGCGGTTACACGGCGCAATGAGGGCGTACGTTCAGTCGAGGCGGTAGCGCGCCCAATCGATGCCGTAGACGTCGGTTCCGTAATCGTCCGGCCCGGTCATGCGTTTCCAGCCGGTCGCTTCGTAAAATGCGATGGCACGCCGGTTGGGTACGTCGAGCTTGAGCGTCAGCGGGCGGCCGGTTTCCCGGCGCACATAGTCGACGAGCGCGCGTCCGACACCCAACCGTTGCGCGTTGGGATCGACATAGAGGCAGTGGATGAAATTTTCCGGCTCGAACAGGGACAGGATGCCGAGCAGTGCGCCGCTGGCGAGCGCCAGCCAGACGTCCTCTTCGCCGGCGAATTGCACGAAGTCTTCCGCCTTGAAGTAGCCCTTCGGCCTCCAGGTGAAAGCCTCGCTGCCGGACCTTTCATAGAGCGCCGCGGCATCCGCGATATCGGCCGCGCTCCGCGCCTTGCGGATCGTGAGTGTCAGCGTGCTGCAAACCGGCCGCGCCATGCTCGCCTACATCTGCGTCGTCCAGCCCTCTACGCCCATCGCCGCCTGGCGCACGGCTTCGGTCAGCGTGGGATGCGCGTGGCTGGTGCGCGCAATGTCTTCGGACGACGCGCCGAATTCGATGGCGAGCGCCGCTTCGGCGATCATGTTGCCGGCTTCGGCGCCGAGGATGTGTACGCCGAGCACGCGGTCGGACTTCGCATCGGCAATGACTTTCGCGAAGCCGTCGGTCGCGGCGATCGTCTTGGCGCGGGCGTTGGCGGTGAACGGGAATTTTCCCACCTTGTAGGCGATGCCGGCGCTTTTCAGTTCTTCTTCGGTCTTGCCGACGCTGGCCACTTCAGGCGCGGTATAGACGACGGCCGGGATGGCGTCGTAGTTGACGTGGCCGGCTTTGCCCGCAATGCGCTCGGCACAGGCGACCGCCTCGTCTTCCGCCTTGTGCGCAAGCATCGGACCTTCACGGCAGTCGCCGATCGCCCAGATGCCGGGAACGTTCGTCGCATAGTGCGCGTCCGTGACGACGCGGCCCCGCGTGTCGAGCGCGACGCCGGTCTTGTCGAGGCCCAGATTGTCGACGAACGGGCGGCGGCCGATCGAAACGAGCATGATGTCCGTCTCGATCGTCTTCTTCTCGCCGCCCGCAGACGGCTCGACGGTGACGGACAGCGCTCCGCCCTTCTTTTCGACTCCGACGACTTTGGTCGAGAGCTGGAACTTCATGCCCTGCTTGGTCAGGATGCGCTGAAACTGCTTGCCGACTTCGCCGTCCAGACCGGGCGTTATGCGGTCGAGAAATTCGACGACCGTCACCTCGCTGCCGAGGCGCCGCCACACCGAGCCGAGCTCGAGTCCGATATATCCGCCGCCGACGACAAGCAGACGACTGGGCACGGACGTCAATGTGAGCGCGCCGGTCGAAGACACGATCCGCTCTTCGTCGATCGTCACGCCCGGCACCAGCGCGACATCGGATCCGGTGGCGATGACGATGTGTCGGGTCTCCAGCGTGCGGAGAGTGCCGTCATTGCCCTTCACCTCGACCTTTCCGGGCGCGGCGATGCGCGCCTCGCCGACCACGGCCTCCGACTTGTTCTTCTTGAGCAGGAACTCGACGCCGCGGGTGAGTTCGCCGACGACCTTGTCCTTGTGCGCCATCATCGCCGGCAGATCGAGACCGACCTGCACCTTGATGCCGAGCATGGCGAAATCCTTTCCCGCCTCTTCATAGCGTTCGCTGCTGTGCAGGAGCGCCTTGGAGGGGATGCAGCCGACGTTCAGGCAGGTGCCGCCGAACGCCCCGCGTTTGTCGACGCATGCCGTCTTGAGGCCCAGTTGCCCGAGCCGGATGGCGGCATTGTACCCGCCCGGACCACCGCCGATTACGACTGCGTCAAATGCGTCCGCCATGAATCAGTTCCCGGAATTCGCGAAACCGCCTTATGCGCCGCCGCGCGGTGCGACACAATCGGCCCCTTTGGCGCGAGAACCGATATCCGCCTTTCGGCGTTTCCTTAAGCGATTATTTGGGGCATTCTGGGACATTCCCAGCTGTCCCCCAATGCAGGACGATCCGGAGGATTTCCCATGGCCGCGACTGCCCAAGCCGCCGCGAATTCGAATATCGAAGCCAGGCTCGCCACACTCAGAAGCGACCTCGAAACGTTGCAAAAGGATATCAAGGGGCTGGCCGGCGAAGTCGGCGGCGTTGCGTCGAACCGCGCGAACGACGCGCTCAAAGCGGCCGAAAAGCTCGCGCAGCGTGCTTACGAGCTGGCCGAAGAAACGGCCGACCAGGCCACGAGCTACGGCACCAAGGCGGCAGAGGATCTCGAGGCCTGGACCAACGAGAACGCCGAGACTCTGCGCCAGACCGTGCGCGAGCAGCCATTGACGTCCCTGGCCGTCGCGGTGGGCGTCGGCGCCTTCTTGATGCTGCTTCTGCGTCGCTGATCATGGCTCGGTTGGGGGTTAAGGCCGCCGCGGCGGCGGTGCTGGCCTTGATCGGCATCTTGCTGCTGTTCTTCGGCGTCGGGCTTCTCGCCTACGCGCTGGCGACGGCGCTGGCGCCGTCCCTGGGCGTGGCTGGCGGCGCTGCGGTCACCGGCGCGATCTTCGTCGTGCCGCCCTTCGTGTGGGCGGTCATCATGTTGTCTCTGCGTCCGCCGCCGCCGAAGCCCGCGATAGCGCCGACCGGTTTGTGGATGACCCTGTTCGCCGCCATCGCCAAGGAAACGCCCTGGGTCGCCATCGTCGGCGCCGCGCTGGTCGCTGCCGCGGAAATCTTCATCTCGCATCGGACGCGCAAGAAGTAGTTCAAGGCATGCGGCCGGCCGGCGCGCCGCGCCAACCGGCGACGCGGTAGGCGACGTAGTGGGCGATCGCAATGCCGCGGCGCAGGCGATCGAAATGCGCCACGGGCGTGACGCTGCCAAAGTCCCGCGCGACCAGATCGTGCCGGTCGAGGCGCGTTTCCACGATATAGAGGAGCGGCCGCGACAGCAGCGCCGCATCGGGGCGGGGTGCGTCCGGATAGCGGTATTCTTCGTTGAGCTGCACGATCCGGGACTGCGCCGGAAGATAGAATGAAAACCAGCTCGTCGACTCGTAGTCCGTGGTGAGGATTGCGGCGGCACCGACATTCGCCTCGAGTCGTTGGACATTCTGCGCCACCTGATCGAACCCGACGCCGAGGAGCCGTGCCAGCGGATCGCTGCGGCCGAACGGCACGACGCCGAAAAGCGCTTGCGCATAGACCGCCGCGAGCAGAACGGACGCCACCGGGACCGCCAGACGACGCGACACGCGCCAGACGGGTACGGTCCAGCCGCTCCAGTCCGTGCGCGCGAACGCCTCGGCCGCCGCTAGCGCGAGCGCCGGATAGAGAAAGCACGGCCAATTGCCCTGTATGCGATCGCGCAGCGAGTGGACCAGAAAATAGACGGCGGCGGGCCAGACCAGCGCTGCGAGCAGGAACGTGCCGCTATCTCGGTCGCGGCTCGAAAACGCCAGGTCGAGCGCGGCGAGCGCGAAGATGAAAGGCGTCGCGAGGAGAATCTGCGCGCCCAGGAACTCGGCGAGAAACCGCAGCGTGAAATGGCCGACGCCGATGCGGCTGAACTGGAAGACGAACGTCGTCCAGCCATGCGCGCCGTTCCAGAACAGATTGGGCGTGAAGACGAGTAGCGCGACACAGCCGCCGAGATAGGGCCAGGGCGTTGCAAACCAGCGCCGTCCCCTGGGCGAAAATAGCATCCAGGCGAGCAGGCCGGCGCCGAGAAAAAAGGCCGTGTACTTCGATAGCAGCGCGAGGCCCGCCGCACCGCCGACACCGAGCCACCAGACGCCTTTGCCGCTGTCCAGGACTTTCGCCAGAGCGAAAACGAACGCCGCCGCCGCCACGACGGCGGGCGCGTCCGGCGTCGCCGCCAGCGTTTCCACCGAGACCATCAATGTCAGGTTGAAGAACAGACAGGCGCGCGCGGCCGCGACGCCATCGTGCAGCAGCGTTTCGCCGGTCTTCCAGACGAACCAGCTCGCCAACAAGGACAGGACGAGACCGCCGGCGCGCACGCCAAGCGGCGTATCGCCCAGGGCCAGCGTGCCGGAGCGGATGACAAAAGCGATCGCGGGCGGATGATCGAAATAGCCTGCGGCCAGGTGCTTGGACCAAAGCCAGTAATAAGCCTCGTCCGCGGAGAGCGGCAAAAGCGCGGCCGCCGCGAAACGCAAAATCGTGAGCGCCGCTATGACCAGCAGGTAACGTTGGGACAACGGCAGAGCGGCGGACGGGGACACGAATGCTCCTTGCGGAGTCTTGGTGGCCTTGGCCGCCTTCCGCGTCAAGAGACGGTCCGGCGCTATCGCCGGCCGGGGCGGTAATCCGCTTCGATGTGTCCCTTCAATTCCGCTTCTGTGAACCAGACGGGCTTCAGCTTCATGGCGACGAAAAGCGGCGTCTGATCGGCATAGTGCGGCGAAGAGGCGTCGAGCGTGGCGGAGCCGAACTGGTGGATGCTCTGCGAAGAAAGTTTGCCGTTCTTGTCCCAGGTGACGAACATGATGAACGTGTCTCCGTCCACGGCGGTCAAGGTACCGTCGTCCCGCTGCTTGCCGTAGACCGCGCGATAGACGTCGGGACCTCCATCCACGGGCAGGTCGAGCTTGCCTCTCCGGAACCGGTTCACGTCACCCCATTCGGGATCGAGCCGGCCGAAATGCTCCTTGAGTATGGTCATGGCCTGCCGCAAGGCGAGGACCGGCGGTTCCTTCCACGGTCCGCCCGGCTCTTCCGGAGCCGCCCGGACGCCCATCAGCACGGCGAGCGCCGCGCCGCGATCGTGAATATCGGTCTTGCGGTCCCAGTTCCTGAGAATGCGCTGCGCCGCAATCAGGTCTTCGTTGCCGTGCGGATCTGTCGCCAGAATCTCGGCGATCATGCGCGCAATGTTGGAGTGGACGCTGTAGGCAAGATCGAATTTGTAGGCGCGAAACTTCTCCGCCGTGATCGCGGTGTCGGCGCCGAAGGTTTCCAGCGCGCGCCAGGCGCGGTTGGTCATGTCGGTCTGAATGCCGAGCGTCGGCGAGAAATCGGAAGGTTTCAGGTCGTCCGCCGGCGCCGTCGCCTGGAACGGAGTATTGTTGGAGTTGAAGACGAAATCCGATCTCGGATTCCAGATCTGCGGAATTTTGTCGAACGGCACATAGGCGTGCCAGATCAGGTCCGAACGGTCGCCGGGGATGAACCCTTTCCAATCGATGCCCTCGCGGCGGACCGGAAACTGGCCGTTATAGACATAGCCGATATTTCCTTTTTCATCGGCATAGATGTAGTTGATGCTCGGCAATGCCTGGAGGCGCATTGCCGTCTTCCACTCGTCCAGCGTGCGCGCCTTGTTGAGGCGGAAATATTGCAGCAATTGGCGCACTTCGTTCATGCCGGCATAGCGCACCGCGAAGACGCCATGGTCGGTCTTGAACACCGGACCCTGCGCGGCATAAAGCACGTCACGATGGAAGGTCCAGATCAGCGGACCGAACAGCTTGACGCGGATGGCGGCGTCGCTCCGTTCGAAATCGCGCCATTTTCCGTCGAGCAGATATTGGTTGTCGTTCGCCGGATTGATCCTGAGTGTGTAGATGTCCGCGAGGTCGGGCGCATTCACGGTGTTTGCCCAGCCCAGATGCTCATTGTGTCCGTGGAGCATGACCGGGGAACCGGGAAACAGGCCGCCAGCGACGTGCCAGCCTTCGCCGGACTGCAGCACCACCTCGTACCAGGAGACCGGTCCCTCATAGGGCTGATGCGAATTGACGAGCAGGCGCGTGGCGCCGTCCGCGCTGCGCTGCGGCCCGACCGCCAGCCCGTTCGAGCCGATCTCGGGCAGCGGCTTTCCGCCGGTGTCGGTGTTCAGCTTTCGCAGCATCGAGTCGAGGCCGTAGAAAAAAGGCGTCTTGAACACGAAGCCGGCGACGATGTCTTTTCCGGTGAGCGGCAAAAGTCCCGCGGTCACTTTATCGGGATGGAGCGCCGCATAGTAATTCACCCCGTCGGCATAGCTCTCGGCGACCTTGCGGACGTCGGCGGGAAGGTCCTTTTCGTAGCGCGCATTCACCGTCTCCCAGACGCGAAACAAACGGACGAGATAGTCCGTCGTCGCGCCCTTCACGCCCTCGCTGGCGGCGAGTTGGCCGCGCGTGGCGAGTGCCACTTCCTGGATCGTGGCGAAATCGTCTTCCGAATGGGCAAAGCCGAGCCCGAACGCGACATCGGCGTCGGTCCTTCCGAGAATGTGCGGCACGCCCCAGCTGTCGCGGCGGATGCGAACGTCATATTTCGCGGCTTTCGCGATCAGCAGCGCCGGATCTGGCGGGGGCGGCTGTGCGAGCCAATCGGACGCGATGATTCCCGCCAGCGCGAGCAGCACAAGGGCGACGAGCGCCGCAGCGTATTTCCAGATGCGCATTGTCCCCTCGTCGTCCGGTCACGCTAAGGCCGGCAAGAGGCCGCGTCGAGACACAAAAGCGTCTATGGGAAGTCGCGATTCCCTCTAGCCGAAGCGCGAGGCCACGGTATAGCCGGCACTCGCGGCCGCGGCCGTGAGGAACGTCCCCCAGGCCATGTCGACGACCGCAAGGCGCGCGGGCCATGTCCGCAGCGTCGCCATGTTGGTCAGATCGTAGGTCATGTAGGCGAAGAAACCGAACGCCGCGCCCATCGTCAGCGCCGTCGTCCATCCACCGCCGCGCAGGGCGGGCCCGATCGCAAAAATGACGACGCCGAGGACATAGAGCACATAGAACAGAACGGCGGCCGCGAGGTTGGTGTGGTCCGACAGCAGACTTCCGATCGCCGGCTGATAAACGGCTTTCAGCGCCAGGCGCAGCCAGACGATGTCGAGCAGCGCCATTGCGGCGGCGGCGCCGAGATAGGCGATCAGGTAGCGCGCGGGGCTCTCCATGTCGCTTCTACGCCCGGGCGCCGCCGGCGGATCATCGCAAAAAGGTCCGCGCCCTCCCTGATCCGCCCCGCAGGCGCGGACGTAGCAAGGAGGTCACATCGGAACCGCACATGGCCAGAATCGCGATCATCGGCACCGGCATCTCCGGCCTCGGCGCCGCCTATCTCCTCAACCGCCACCATGACATCACGGTCTACGAGAAGGCCGCGCGGATCGGCGGCCATACACGTACGCTGACGCTCGACTATGAGGGCACCAGGGTGCCCGTCGACACCGGCTTCATCGTCTTCAACGAGAAGAACTATCCGCAACTCACCGCAATGTTCCGGCACCTGAACGTGCCGGTGCAGAAGAGCGACATGACCTTCGCGGCGTCGATCCGCGACGGCTGGCTCGAATGGGGCGCGCGCGACGCCAACGCCATGTTCGCCCAGAGACGGAACCTCTTGCGCCCGCGCTTCGGCGGACTGCTCCGCGACGTGCTGCACTTCAACGCCCATGCCGAGGCCGTGGCCGAGCGCCACCCCGAACTCACGCTCGACGGATTGATCGCGCGTCTGGGTCTCGGCGAGTGGTTCCGTCGCTACTATCTGCTGCCGATGAGCAGCGCGATCTGGAGCTGCCCGCCCTGCGAGATGATGCGCTTTCCGGCACGCACGCTGATCCGCTTCATGGCGAACCATCATCTGCTCAGCGCTAGCGGGCAGCCGCAGTGGTACACCGTATCGGGTGGCGCCCAGGAATATGTCGAACGACTGACACGTTCCTTCAAAGACAAGATCCGGGTCGGTTGCGGCGCGGCGCGCGTAACCCGGGGCGAAAATTCCGTGACGGTCCTCGACACGTCGGGCCAACTTCAGACCTTCGACCATGTGGTCTTCGCGAGCCATGGCGACGAGACCCTGCGCCTGCTGGGCGACCCGACTCCGGCGGAACGCGAAGTGCTTTCTCGATTCCGCTACCAGAAGAACATCGCCGTGCTGCACCGCGACACGAGCGTCATGCCGAAGCGTCGTCATTGCTGGTCGAGCTGGACCTACACCTCCGACGGCGACCTCGACGCGCCAGCGCTATCGGTGACTTACTGGATGAATTCGCTGCAGGGCATTCCGAAGGAATTGCCGTTATTCGTGACGCTGAACCCGAAAAAGCCGATCCGTCCCGAGCTGATCTTCGACGTCCACACGTTCGAGCATCCCGTCTTCGACCACGACGCAGTGGCGGCGCAACCCCGCGTGCAGGCACTGCAGGGCATTCGCAATAGCTGGTACTGCGGCGCCCATCTGAGGCACGGGTTTCACGAGGACGGCCTTGCCAGCGCCGTTCACGTCGCCCGACTTCTGGGCGCCGAAACGCCTTGGCGCGCAGCCGTTCCTGCCTTCGCGGAACTATCGGTTGTACGCTATCCGACCGGGGCACTCACGGTGCAGGGGCCGGTCCTGGCGAGCACAAAAGCCGCCTGAACCCTCTCGGCCTTTGAACCTGGCGCGCTATAATGGGATCGTCTGTGACGGGGGCGTTGCGGCGCCCCGTCCATTTGAGGACACCGCGATGAGTTTGATTCCTTCGTCATTCATCGAAAAGCGCTGGCGCGAAGCGGCGTCCGGCCTCGAATACGGGATACTCGATTTCACCACGCCGAGCGGCGAGGTGATGACCGTCAAGGGACGTCAACCCGGGCCGCGCGCCACCTTCAAGATCAACGACTGGGACGTTTTGCGCCTGACCCTCGCGCGCGGGGACATCGGCCTTGGAGAAGCCTATATCGACGGCAGTTGGGAAACCGACGATATCGAGACGCTGGTCTCGCTGTTCCTCATGAATATGGATGCGTTCGACGGCTTCGCCAATGGCGGCCTTCTGCAACGCATCGGCTTCGTCGTCAACAACGCCCTGATACGGCGCAACACGGTCAAGGGCTCGGCTCGGAACATCAAGGATCATTACGACGTCGGCAACGACTTCTATTCGCTCTGGCTCGACCGCAGCATGACCTATTCCTCCGCCCTCTATGCCGACAGGGATGCCGATCTCGAACAGGCGCAGCGGACAAAATATGAGCGCATTCTCTCCAAGCTCGCCGGCGCGAAGTCTTCGATTCTCGAGATCGGCTGCGGCTGGGGCGGCTTCGCCGAGCGCGCCGTGGATCATGCGCATCGCGTCACCGGCCTGACGATCTCGCCGTCGCAGCACCGTTATGCCACCGACCGTCTGCGGGGCAAGGACGTCGACGTGCGGCTGCAGGATTACCGGAAAACGAGCGGCGTCTTCGACAATATCGTTTCGATCGAAATGTTCGAGGCGGTCGGAGAGCATTACTGGCCGGCCTATTTTCAGACCGTCGCCGAAAGGCTGAAGCGCGGCGGCCGCGCGGTCGTCCAGACGATCACGATCCGCGACGAACTCTTTGCCGGCTACCGTCTGCGGAGCGATTTCATCCGCCACTATGTATTCCCGGGCGGCATGCTGCCGTCGCTGGCGCGCTTCACCGAGGAAGCGGAAAAGGCCGGTCTCAAAGTCGCCAGCACTTTCTCGTTCGGTCACGACTATGCGCAGACGTTGCGCGAGTGGTCGCAGGCGATGCGCGCGCGAAAGGACGAGATCCTGGCGCTCGGCCACGACCAGAAATTCTTCCGCAACTGGCAGTTCTATCTGGGCATCTGCGCGGCGGCGTTCAATGTCGACCGCACCGACGTGGTGCAGGTCGAGCTGGCGCACTCCGGAGCCTAGTCTTTCGTCGCCGGTCCCATCGGCGATTGGGGGATGCGGCGCATGAACGGAACGACGGCAAGCGACAGCGCGAAGAGCAGGCCGATCACGACCCAAGCCTCGTTGAAGGACTGGACCAGCGCCGCCTTGCGCACCAGCGGCTCCGCGATCGCACGCATCGTTTCGTCCACCGGCCCCATGTCGTGGCCGTGGAAGAACTCGGTCGGCAGGCCGACGATCCGGGCGGCGTCGGCGTCTCCGGCCTGCAGGCGCCTGGCGAGCGCCTCGGCGTGGAGCGGCGTGCGCTCGACGACGACCGTGTCGACCATCGCGATGCCGATGGCGCCGCCCAGATTTCGCATCAGGTTGAAGAGCGCGCTGCCGTCGGCCACCGACGCCGGCACCAGCGTGTCGAGCGCCAGCCTGGTCGCCGGAAGGATGCACAACATCACGCTCGCGCCGCGCAGGACCTGCGGCCAGAACAGGCCGTCGAAATCCGTCGTGACCGATTCAAAGCCGTTCGTCAGCATGCCGGCGGCGAAGAGACCGTAGCCCACCGCGGTCAACAGGCGTGGATTGGTGCGGGTCTCGAGCCAGGCCGCGATCGGCGCGGTGAGAAGCTGCGCCGCGCCGGAGACGATCATGATCTTGCCGATTTCCAGCGGCGTATGCTCGCGGATCAGGCCGAGGAAGATGGCGAGAAGATACACCGAGCCATAGAGCCCGAGCCCGAGGACGAAGCTGAGCAGACAGCCGAGCGTAAAGGTCCGCTCGCGGAACCGGCTGAGGTCGACGAAAGGATAAGGCTTGTAGAGGCTGCGCCAGATCGCGCCGGTGCCGGTTACCGCGCAGAGGCCGATGCAGGCATAGACGAAGAACCCTTGCCAGTTATGCTTCGGCGCCTCTTTGAGCACCAGTTCGAGCGTCGCCAGGAAGATCGCGGCCAAACCGATCGCACGATAGTCGATACGGCGAAGCTCCGCCGGATCTGCGCCGCCGACGCGCACGAAACCGGCGACGAGCGCCGACACCAGCAGGCCGGGAGCCAGGTTGATCAGGAAGATCATGTGCCAGCTGTAGTGCTCGGTCAGATAGCCGCCGATGGCCGGTCCGACCGTCGGCGCGATCACCGCGAGCGTGCCGGCGAGCGCCGTCGCCGCGACGCGGTGGCGTTCGGGCATCATCGAAAAGACCGAGGTGAATACGCCGGGGATCAGCATGCCGCCGCAAAAGCCCTGCAACACACGCACGGCGATGAGCAAAGGCAAACTATCGCAGAGCGCGCAGCCCAGACTGGCGATCGTGAATCCCAGAGTGGCCGCCGCAAACATCCAGCGGAGCGAGACGGCGCGCGTGAGCCAGCCGGTCAACGGGATCGCGATGACTTCGGCCATCAGATAGCCGGTTTGGATCCAGCTCAGCTGGTCGGCGGTGACGTGGAAATAGTCCTGGATGGTGGTGAAGGAGCTGGCGACGATCTGTATGTCGAGCACCGCCAGAGCCATGCCGACGCACATGGAGGCAAATCCGATCCAGATTCGGACTGTGTTCGGCATGCGTGAAGGAAGCCTAGGCGGGTGTGTTGCTGGACCGAGTGTGCAGCCTTTGCACCGCCGGGTCCATCACGCGCCGCCAGAGCGGCGGAACCAGCGCCAGAAGGATGCTTCCGGCATAGCCCAGCGGCAGCTCCGGCGCCGCGCAACGCGGCTGGAGCGTCTGGTAAGGCGCCAGCGGTCGGGCATGGTGGTGCGAATGGCGCCCCATGTTGAAGATGAGCGCGTTGGCGAGAACGTTGCTCGAGTTCCAACTATGTGCCTCGCCGAAGGGTTCGCGCCCGCGCGCGCCGATGCGGCGCAGGAGGCCGTAATGCGCGATGTAGTTGAAAA
This sequence comes from Rhizomicrobium sp., assembly GCA_035499335.1. Taxonomy (GTDB): domain Bacteria; phylum Pseudomonadota; class Alphaproteobacteria; order Micropepsales; family Micropepsaceae; genus Rhizomicrobium. The sequence goes on from DATJZB010000079.1 coordinate 85,109, forward strand.
GCTCGAGCGTCAGGATCGCCACCGCGCTCTGTGCGAGAAAGAAGGCGATCCCGCGCGCGCCGGTGAAGAGGATGATAGCGCAAGCGAGCAGGCACATGACGGCCGCGTCGGCGACGAGTCGATGCCGCCATAGCGGCAGGCGGCATCGGACGACGCGCCTTTGTTCGACCCGCCAGGCGTCGAGCCACTGTCCGCCGATCGTCCGCACCGCGAAGTGATAAAAACCTTCCCCCAATCGCGCCGTCGACGGGTCGCGCTCCGTCGCCGCCCAACGGTGATGGCCGAACACATGGGCGATGCGAAAGTGGCGATACGCCATGGCGCTCAGCAGCGCCGCGGCCAGGTATTGTCCGAACTTGCTGCGGCCGTGAACCAGTTCATGGGCTGCGAGCACGCCGAAGACTCCCGTCGTGATGCCCACCGCCATGGCCAGGACCGCAAATCCGGCGGCGTTCGTCCGGCGCGCTTCGGCCAGCGCCCAGCCGACAACGCACAATTGCAGCGGGATGTAGAGAATCGGCAGCCAGCGAAAGGAACGCGCATCGTCATGCGGTGTCGCCGCGGCGCCTCGCGGTGAAGTCACTTCGGCGCCGACGAGCGAAACGATCAGCGCCGCGATCGTGAACGCGGGGGCGTAGGGTCCGTACGCGTAATAGCCGGCCGGAATAGACGCAGCGAAGGCGAATGGCGCGCCGAATCGAAGCGGGCCCCAGGCCATCGAACTATTCCGGACCGGCGGCGACGCGGCGCGATGCCAGCGCTGCATTTTCCTCACGGATGCGCCATGCCAGAATCGCCGCATTCAAGGCGCTGAACACGAGGGCGACACCGGTCTCGCCGAAGGCGAGCGGCAGCGCCAGAATCTCGCCGGCCACCACCAGATAGTTCGGGTGGCGTACGAAGCGATATGGTCCGCTGCGCACGAGCGGCGCGTCCGGCAGCGTGATGATGCGCGTCGTCCAATAGGGGCCCAGCGTGGCGATGACCCAGACCCGTGCCAGCTGAAGAAGCACAAAGGCCGCCATCGGAATCCAATGGATCGCGGCGTCTTGCGGCAGCAGAAGAACGATGGCCGTCAGCCAGGCCGCGTGCAGCAATACGATCAACGGATAGTGCCCGCGGCCGATTTCGACCGCGCCGCGCGCCAGCAAGGCGCGCGTATTGCGCTGCGCGTAGACGATTTCGACCATGCGCTGGAGCACGACCAGCGCGAGGATGATGTAGATCGTCAGCCTCACGCCCCGCCCACCATGAGGAACACGGCGGAAAATCCCGGACCGAGCGCCGTCATGAGCGTGCGCCGCGACGGGTCGCGCCAGTCCATCCTTTCCAGGACGAACAAGGCCGTGACGGCCGACATGTTGCCATAGTCGCGCAGCACGCCGCGGCTTTCCGTCAGCGCGCCGCGATCGATGCCGAACGCATCCTCCAGCGCGTCGAGCACCTTGGCGCCGCCCGGATGACAGGCAAAACCGTCGACGTCCCTCAGCTTCAAATCGTTGCCTTGCAGATAGGCGTGCAGGATCTTCTTGAAATCGCTGGCGACGAGAGCAGGTATGCTTTGCGCGAAGCGCGCCTTCAGCCCGTCCTCTTCGACTTCCCAGCCCATGATGTCGAGCGAATTGGGCCAGGTGTGTTCGCCGGCCGGGCCGAGCGCAGGTCCCTCGCCCGCGGTCGAGACGATGGCGCCCGCCGCGCCGTCCCCGAACAGGGCGGTGGCGACGATGTTGCTTTTCGAAATGTCGTCCTTGCGGAACGTCAGCGCGCACAGCTCGACTGTGAGAAACAGCACGCGGCTGCCCGGATAGGCCCTGGCCAGGTCTGCGGCGCGCGCCAGCCCGACGACACCGCCCGCACAACCCAGCCCGAAGATCGGCAAACGGCGGATGTCGCGGCGCAGTCCCATGCGCTCCACGACGAGCGCGTCGAGGCTCGGCGTCGCGATTCCGGTCGTCGACGAAACGACGATCGCATCGATGTCGTCGCGCGTCAGCCGGGCCTGCGCCAGCAGCGCGTGCGTGATCGTCTCGAACAGGTCGACTGCGTTTTCGATGTAGAGATCGGTCCGGTCCGACCAGCCATGCGGTTCGGCGTACCAATCAATCGGAACGCAAGAGTAACGCCGCTCGATGCCCGTGTTCTCGAACACCGGCATGAGGCGGGCAATGTCCTTGCGTCCCTGGAAAAGCTGCGCGGCACGAAGGGAGACGTCGCGCTGATCGAGCGTGTGCGGAGGCACAGCGCTCTTCAGCGCCAACAAACGCGGTTTCATCGGCGCTCCTGGAATCGCGTGGTGCCCATCCACGAGGCTAGTATAGGGGCTGCGCGCGCAAACGCCATCCATTCGAATTTTACGTTGTATTCAACGGCCGTGGAACGATCCGGGCGCGTCGGCTGTATCCCACGCAAGACCGGTGTGAGGAGATCACGCAGTCACGAAAACATCTGCTTCGTGAATATCGCCGTGGCGACGGCCTGGGCCCGGGTCGTCGCGTTCAGCTTGATCAGCGCGTTCTGAACATATTCGTGCGCCGTCTGTTCGGAGATGTTCAGGATCTGCGAGATCTCCCAGTCGGTCTTTCCCGAAGCGACCCAGGAGAGGCATTCCCGCTCGCGCGGCGTGAGCTTCTGAGCGCCGGAGAGCGGCAATGCGCGCTGGCGCAACCGCTCGAGCTTGGCGTGGAAATAGATGGCGGCGAGATGCAGGCACGTCTCGTCCTGCCGGCCGAGCTCGAGCCTTTCGCCGCCCATCGTGATGCCGACGATGATTCCTTCGCGCGTGTAGACGGGCACCGTGAAGCCGTCGGTGAGCCGGAACTGGCCGGCCTCATCGAGGATCCGCCGGCCGAGATCGTCGGCCGCCTGCCGCGCGTCGTGCCAACGCACGGGCTCATTGCGCATCAAGAGCTGGTTGATGACGGGATCGACGGCGATGTAGTTCCGCTCGATCCAGTGGCTGAGCCAGTCGGCCGGCCAGGTGGACGCCCATAGCCGGCCGGCCCGCGGCACCTTGGGTTGGGTGGGATCGCCCACCAGGAAACAGTCGAGACCGAACTTCGCGATCAATGCCTGAAACGACTGGATCAGGGAGGCGATGTCGGTCTGACCGTCCAGTTGTTCGATGAAATCGAACGCGGCGGCGGTCAGCATCGTGGCGCGTGGCGGAGAGGTGTGTCGGTCATGCTGACGGGGGTGTGTTTCCGGATGGTTTGGCCCACCCGTCTACGTCGCCGCCGTGCGCTGGCGCGCCTTGAAGTCGGCGAGCGGCTGAACCTGGTCCTCGCGCAATTCATCGACGGCACCGAGAAAGTCGGAGACCTCGTCGCCCAGAAGGATCGAGGGACAGCGTCCTTCATAATTGCCCAGATTGGGCCGGTGCAGTTGGTAGCCGATCAACGCGGCGAGTTCGGGCGAAAAGCGCCGCGCCACGTGCGGCGGGTAGACCAGCCACTGATTCTCATAGGGCTTCAGCCAGCCAAGACTGTAACTGATGATCATCCCCGCGCGCGGCGCGCGCGTGCGATTGGCGCCCGCACCGTGCAGCGTCGAGCCGAGGAACAACAGCGCCGAACCGGGATCCATCTCGGCTTCGATCGCATCCTCGCGCGCTATCCTGCGCTCGGCCTGGCGGCGATGGCTGCCGGGCCACACGACGGTCGCGCCGTTCTCTGCGCGATATGGCGTGAACGGCCACATGACGTTGATCAGATATTCCATCTCGCCTTGCGCGCCGCGCCACATGTCCTGGTCGCGGTGCGGGATCTGTTCGTCCTCACCGGGCCAGATCTCGAGCGCCTGGGTGAGATTGAGCTGGAAGCGGTCGCAGTGACGCCCGAGAATTCCCTGACAGATGTCGAGGATCAGCGGGTGCTGGACGAAGTCCGCAGCATGCGGGGAGCGCTTCAACAGTCCGCCGAACCGCTTGGTGTGGCGGCCGTAGAAGTCGCCTTCGCAGAAAGGCGTTCTCTCGAAGCGCGGGCGCAAATCGTCGTGCAGCGCCGCGACCTTCGAGGGCGAAACGAGGCCGGGCACGATGCAGTAGCCATCTGCCAGCAGAGTTCCGATCCAGTCTGGCGCGTCGGGCAGTACGGTTGTCTGGCGAAGGGCTGTGGCGGACATGGGCATACCGTTGGTTGGTCTCAGGCGGCCTGCGCGAAGGCGTCGAGCTGCAGCACCGGCGTGCGCGAACCGAGCTTGTCGCGAAACATCTGAAGCGTCGCGGGTGTGATGCTGATCGACATGGCGCCGATGACTTCGCCGTTTACGTCCTTCGGTTCGCCGAGCGGTTCGCACTCCCAACCGATCGAGAGCAGATGGGAAAGATATTGGAGGTGGGTGACCGCCGTATACTTCGTGATGCCGTAGAGCAGGCCGAATTCGCACATGGCGGTGGCGAGCCGGCGGCGGACGAGCCTTGCGTCGACGTCTCTGCTCGGCGCGGTGCACAGCCGCGTGATTTCCCAGATATCGTCGCCGACCGGAACGCCCTTCTCGCAGAGAAACGGGAACACCTCGCTCATCAGGTGCGGGCCCGTCGTCGGAAGCAGCCGCACGGAGCCGAGATGGCGCTGATGCTGCGCGTCCGTGGCGATCAGATACATCGCGGCGTCGGTATCGAACTGGTCGATCTCGAACTTGCCGTCAACGACAGGCACGTCCCACTTCAAGTAGTCGACGAACACTTTCTTGCGGTCGCGGTGCATGCCTTCCAGTGGCACCTGGAATTTCGTGCGGTTGTAGGACGTTACGAGATTGACCATGTCGCGGACTCCGGCGATTCCGGCGACAAGCCTCGCAGGCGCACGCAGGGCGCGGAATTCCCCTGATTGGGGGAGTGCGGCCTAATTGATCAGATCGGCAAAGGTAATCTGCGCGTCGAAGAGCGCACGCACGATGAGCTGCTGACGCGTCGCGACATTGTAACGGCGTTTGGCTTCTTCGATGTGCTGGTGCACCGTCTGGCCGCTGATCCCCAGAAGCTGCCCGACATCGCGGTCGCTTTTGCCGCGACCGGCGAGGATCACACAATCGAGCTGGCGCGGCGACAGACGCAGCTGCGGATCGTCGGAATCCGGCCTGGCCGGCGCGCGCATCGTCACCACCCGGCGTGCCGCCTGAAAGGCGAAGCAGCCGAGATATTGCGCCGTCGGCAGCGCCGGAATCGGTATCTCGCGGCCCGTGCGCATGCTGAACGAACAGGAGCCGGAAAATTCGCCGGGGATGTTGATCGGAACCGTGACGCCGTTTCCGATGCCGGCCAGCTGGGCGCCGTGCAGGATCTCCTCCTGCCGCGGCGACAGGGCGATCAGGCGCGGGACGTCGGTCCACAGGAACGGCGTAACGGATTTTTGCGACACGGCAAGGATCGGATCGTCGGAATAGTAGTCTTGCTTGGCGCTCATTTCCTTCCATGACTGCGGATAGTGAACGAGCCGCACAAAATCCGACGCCGTGCGTTTGAGATCGACATGGTGCAGCAGCGCGAAATAGTCGAAGCCGAGCGATCTTACAGTGTCTTCCAGCAGCGACCGGAGACTGGGAATGTCGCTGACCCTGTTGGCTTCCCGCACGAAGGTCTGAACGTCGCCGAACCTACTCATATACGCCTCCCACTCGGCCCAGAGTTCGCGCCACGATTCCTGATCGCGGCGCGAAGCGATGCGGGCCCTGCCGTCGCGCATAGGTCACTCCGTTAAAAACGAAGATTAACCTATACTCGAAACTCAACTTTGTCTTTCGCAACCCACACTTTGGGTAGTCTGCGTTCGCTCCAATTACATTGTAATTAAATAGTATCCACTCTGTCGATGCCCTCAGGGTATCAGAAGTACGCGACCCACCGCTTTGCGGCTTTCTATGTAAGCGTGTGCCGCCGCGGCTTCGGACAAGGGGAAGGTCCTGTCGATCAGGACCTTCAATCTCCCGGCCGCGACATCGTCGACGAGCGCCTGGATCATATCGTGCACCCGGTCGGTGGCGATTTCGGCGCCGAGGAAAACGCCCGTGAGGCTGCGATTGCCGCCCATCAGCGAACCCACATCGACGCGCATCGGCTCGCGGCCCGCAGCGCCCACCATCGACACCCGCCCGCGATAGGCGAGCGAGAGGATGCTGCCCTGAAGGGTCGAGCCGCCGACGGAATCGACGACGAGGTTCACGCCTTTGTTGTCGGTGAGCTTCATCACCGATTTCACGACATCGTCCGTCCTGTAGTTGATGCCGTTGTCGAGACCGAGCGGTTTGAGACGCTCAAGCCGCTCGTCGCTGGAGGCCGTCGCGAGGACGCGCGCGCCGGCCCGCTTGGCGAGCTGGATCGCCGCCACACCGACGCCGCTGGCGCCGGCCTGCACCAGCACGGTCTCGCCGGCCTTCAGCCGTCCGAACTCGAACAGGCAATCATGCGCCGTGCCGAAAGGTACCGGGACGGCGGCGGCGAGCCGCACATCGCAGCCCTTGGGAATCTTCCAGGCGGTGCGCGCCGCGACCGCGCGCAATTCGGCGTGCGAGCCGTTGAAGCCGGTGGTGACGGCCTTGTCGCCGACCTTGAAGTCCTTGACGTCGGCGCCGACCTCGACGACTTCGCCGGCGGCCTGGTAGCCCACAATGTGCGGCTTGGTCACCAGCGGGCCGCCCATGCGATTGAGCGTGTCGCCGCCTTCGATGCTGACCGCCTCGACGCGAATGACAATGCCGTTCGGCGCGCAGGAGGGATCGGGTACGTCTTCGTAGGTCAGGACGCTCGGCGGACCATTTTCATAGTAGACGGCAGCTTTCACGGACGCTTCTCCCCAACAGGCTCGCGCAAGGCTAGACCTTGGGCGCGCCCGCGCAAGTCATTCCGCGGCGCCTATTCGTTTTTGCGTTGGCGGACCCCCTCCCCGCCGCACATTGTTTTTGCTGCGATTCTTCGAATTATTATCCCGCGCCTCGGCAGCCGCCGGACAAGTTTGCGAATAACCGTTCCGCAAAAGGCTTTCGGCGTGGACAGCACAGGAAGCCCCGCTAATCTCTGCGCAGTTCTGGCCGAGGATGCAATGTCGAACCAAGCCTATATCTGCGACGCCGTGCGCACGCCGATCGCGCGCTATGCCGGCGGGCTCGCCTATGTGCGGACCGACGATCTGGCGGCGCTGCCGATCAAGGCGCTGATGGCGCGCAATGCGCGCGTCGATTGGTCGGCGCTCGAGGAAGTGTTTCTCGGCTGCGCCAACCAGGCCGGCGAGGACAATCGCAATGTGGCGCGGATGGCCGCGCTGCTCTCCGGACTTCCCGAAACGGTTCCCGGCACGACGATCAACCGGCTGTGCGCCTCCGGGCTCGATGCGGTGGGAACGGCGGCGCGCGCGGTGAAGACCGGCGAGATCGGCCTCGCCATCGCCGGTGGAGTCGAGTCGATGACCCGCGCGCCCTTCGTCATGGGCAAGGCCGAGAGCGCCTTTCCGCGCGCCGCGGAAAATCACGACACGACGATCGGCTGGCGCTTCATCAACCCGAAGATGAAGGCGGTGTACGGAACCGATTCCATGCCGGAAACCGGCGAGAATGTCGCCGAGGCCTATCAGATTTCCCGCGCCGACCAGGATGCCTTCGCACTGCGCAGCCAGCAAAAGGCGGGGCGCGCCGCCGAGCGCGGATTCTTTGCCGAGGAAATCGTCGCGGTCGAAGCCAAGGATGCGCGCGGCAAGCCTGCGCCTTTCTCCGCGGACGAGCATCCGCGGCCGCAGACGACGGCGGAGGACTTGGCCAAGCTGAAGACGCCCTTCCGCAACCCGGGCACGGTAACGGCCGGCAACGCATCGGGCGTCAATGACGGCGCGGCGGCGATGATCATCGCGTCGGAAGCGGCGGCGAAGCGGCACGATCTGAACATCCGCGGCCGCGTCCTGGGCATGGCGACGGCAGGCGTCGCGCCGCGCGTGATGGGCATCGGTCCGGTGCCTGCCAGCGAAAAGCTGATGGCCCGGCTGGGATTGAAAATCGCGGACTTCGACGTGATCGAATTGAACGAGGCTTTCGCCAGCCAGTCGCTCGCCGTGCTGCGCGGTTTGGGCCTGCCGGACGACGCGGACCAGGTGAACCCCAATGGCGGGGCCATCGCGCTGGGCCATCCGCTCGGCATGAGCGGCGCGCGGCTGGCGCTGACCGCCCTGCACCAGTTGGAGAAGACCGGCGGGAAGCGCGCGCTGGCGACCCTTTGCGTCGGCGTCGGACAGGGCGTGGCGCTGGCCATCGAGCGGGTCTGAGATGAAACCGGTCCGGCTACTCGCCGTCTTGGCACTCGTGACGGGCGCAGCGTACGCCGCCGATGCACCGGCGGTGCAGGTGACCCCGGTCGCGCGCACCAACGTCACCGTCACCGGACAGCCGATCACCGTTCCCGAACATCCGGACGTGATCGTTTCCATCGCCACATTTCCGCCGGGCGCGCGCATTCCCGAACATCGCCATCCGCATCCGCACTATGTGTACGTGCTCGCGGGCGTGCTCACGGTCGTGAACACGGACGCGAACAAGAGCTTCGAGGTGAAAGCGGGCGATTTCGTCGCCGAAATGACGGACACCTGGCATTATGGCGTCAACAACGGCAGCGTGCCGGTAAAGCTTCTCGTCATCGACCAGGTGCCGGCCGGGGCGGCGAGCAATATGATTCCGCGCAAGCCATGAGAGTCGTCGCCGTCGCCAGCGATCGCGCGCACAATTTCAGCAAGACGCTGCGTGAGAGCATCATGCTGGTCGCGGGTCTCGGCGTCGCGGGCGATGCGCATCTGGGCGAGAAAGTGCAGCACCTGTCCCGCGTGAAACGCGATCCGGACGCGCCCAATCTGCGACAGGTCCATCTGATCCACGCCGAACTGCACGACGAGCTGCGCAGCGGCGGCTTTGCCGTCGAAGCGGGCGCCATGGGCGAGAACGTCACCACCCGCGGCGTCAATCTGCTCGCCCTGCCGCTGAACGCCCGGCTTCATCTCGGCGCCGAGGCGATCGTCGAAGTGAAAGGCCTCAGAAATCCCTGCGCCCAGCTCGACGGACTTCAGGACGGGCTGATGCAGGCGACGCTCGGACGCGACGCCGGCGGGAACCTCGTGCGCAAGGCGGGCGTGATGGGCATCGTCATCGCAGGCGGCGAGGTCAAGGCGGGCGATGCGATCCGCGTCGTGCTGCCGCCCGGACCGCACGTCCCGCTCGCGCCGGTCTGAAAAGAAAAAGGCCGGGCGTGGACCCGGCCTTTCGCGTTCGGCGATGTTTGAAACTCAGTAACCCAGCAGCGTCGCGTAGCGATCGCGGTGGTAGGACGAGCCGCCGAAGGTCGCTTCCTGCGCGCGGGCGCGCTTCAGGTACAGACCGGCGTCGTGCGCGTCGGTCATGCCGATGCCGCCGTGCATCTGGACCATCTCGTTGGACACCAGATGCACCAGATCGCCGACCTTCGCCTTGGCGAGCGAGGCGAGCTGCGCCACGTCGTTGGCGTCCTTGTCGATGGCCTGAAGGGCACCTTCGACGCAGGAGCGCGCCAGCTCCAGGTCGGTGAACATCTTGGCCGCGCGGTGCTGGAGCGCCTGGAACGAGCCTATCACCTGGCCGAACTGGACGCGGGTCTTGAGATATTCAAGCGTCACGTCGAAGGACTGGGCGGCCTGGCCCAGCATTTCGGCGGCGAGTCCGGCGCGCGCGCGATCGAGCGTCGCCTCGAGGATGTCCCGGCCGCCATCGACGGGGCCGAGCACCGCATCGCCGGAGACTTCGACATTGCTGAGCGTCAGGTTGGCGACGCCGCGGCTGTCGACCGTCTTCAGCCTCTCGCGCGTCAGCCCGCTCGCCTTGCCGTCGACGAGAAAGAGCGTGATGCCGCTCTTGTCGCCCGGCTTGCCGGAGGTGCGGGCCGCGACGATGATGAGATCGGCCGAGCCGCCGTCGAGCACGAAGCTCTTCTTGCCGCTCAGCTTGTAGCCCTTGTCCGACTTCTCGGCCTTGAGCGCGACCTTGTCGGGCGCATGATGCGCGCCTTCGTCGACCGCGAGCGTGGCGATGAGCTTTCCTTCCGCGATCTGCGGCAGATATTTCTTCTTTTGCGCGTCGCTGCCGGCGAGTAACAGCGCCGTCGTCGCCGTCAGGGCGGTCGAGATCAGCGGCGATGCGGTCAACGTCCGGCCGGTCTCTTCCAGAACCAGACCCAGCGTCAGATAGCCGAGGCCCGTGCCGCCGAACTCCTCGGGAATGAGGATGCCGGCCCAGCCCATCTCGGCCATCTCGTTCCACACATTGCGGTCGAAGCCGTCCGGGTTGCCGCTGTCGCGCATCTTGCGGAATGCGGTGACGGGGGATTTTTCCTGCACCCACGACTTTGCGCCGTCGCGGATCATCGTCTGTTCTTCGCTCAGTACTGCCATCTTATCCTCGTTTTCTTCGTTCTTTCGCTCATCCTTCGACAGGCCCAGGACGAGTGCTGGTGCAAAACCTCATGCTGAGCCGGTCGAAGCATGAGGAGCCGCGCTCATTGGTGGTCCAGAAGACCGAGCACGCGCTTGGAGATGATGTTGTTCTGGATCTCGGCGGAGCCGCCATAGATGGTCGTGGCCTTGCCGCCGAGCCAGCCGCGGACGGTGTCGAGCTCGTTCGCCGTGAAGCCGTCGCCCTCCCATCCGAGGCCCTGGTTGCCCATGATCTCGAGCAGAAGTTCGGCGCGCTCCTGACCGATGCGCGAGCCGGCATTCTTGAAGATCGACGTCGTGAAGCCGGGGCTCGCATTGCCCTTGGCTTCGGCCTGGGCGCGCTGGATGGTGAGCATGAAAGCGCGCATGTCCATCATGTGGTTGGTGACGCGGGCGCGCAGGTCGGCATCGGCGATTCGGCCGTTCGCGTCGGCGCCGACATAATTTTTGGCCACCTGATCCAGCGTGCGGGTTTCGCCGGCGCGGTTGAGTCCGCCGCCGCCGACGTTGCCGCCGATGCCCGCGCGCTCGAACTGCAGCAGCCGCTTGCCGATGGTCCAGCCGCCGTTGAGCGGGCCCATCAGGTTCTCCTTGGGCACCTTCACGTCGGTGAAGAAGGTCTCGCAGAACGGCGAGTTGCCGCTGATCAGCTTGATCGGCCGCGTCTCGACGCCCGGGCTTTCCATGTCGAAAAGCAGGAACGAGATGCCCTCGTGCTTCTTGGAATTGTCGGTGCGCACCAGGCAGAAGATCCAATCCGCGTAATTCGCGTACGACGTCCAGACCTTCTGGCCGTTGACCAGCCAGTGGTCGCCCTTGTCGACGGCCTGGGTCCGCAATCCGGCAAGATCGGAACCCGCGCCGGGCTCGGAATAGCCCTGACACCACCACACTTCGCCGCGAACGATGCCGGGCACGTGACGCTTCTTCTGCTCCTCGTTGCCGTATTCGAGCAACGTCGGGCCGAACATCATCACGCCCATGCCGCCGATCGGACTGAACGCGCCGAACCGCGCCATCTCCTCCTGAAGCACGCGCGCCTGGCCCTTGGTGAGG
>DATJZB010000080.1:0-14895 GCA_035499335.1 Rhizomicrobium sp.
AGCTCGGCGCTCACCAACCACTTCGTGTCCAGCTATCACGAGAACTTCTCGAGCTGGGGCAACGATGCGTTCTGGCAGCAGCCCCTGAAGGGCACCTGGCACTAGACGACGATCAGTCCCAGCGCCGGCAGCGCGGCATCCAGCGCCGCTCCCGCGAACTGATGCTCCGACGCCTCCGCGCCCGCAAAATCGGGCGCCAGCAGGGCGCCGCTCGTCAGGTGCAGGCATTTGAGGTTGGCATTTCCGAATTTGGCGTGCGCGAGCTTGGCGCCCCGGAAGGAAGTGCCGCGCAGGTCGCAGCCCGTGAAATCGGCGTCGCGCAGATCGGCTCCGTCGAACTTGGCGCCCTGGATACGGCTGCCCGAAAAGTCGAGGCCGACGCAATTGGCCCGGCGCGCCGACAACCCCGTCAACTCGTCGTCGGTCAGAAGGCCGCGCAGCGGGCGCAGATCCTCTCCGTCCAGACTTGCAGGCGCGCCCTTCTTGCCGTCGCTTTCGATCCAGCGGCGGTGCGCGTCGAGCGCGGATTTTATCTCGCCGATCTTCGCTTCCGCGTCGGGCGCCACGTCGAGGACGCAGCCGTCGAGCGCATCGGCCGGGATGTCCAGCTCGCGCAGATTGACGCCGGTCAGCACCGCGCCCTTGAACGTGACGTTGGTGAGGCGAGCGTTCTTGAAGTTGGCGCCGCTCAGCAGCGCATCGGTGAAGTTGACGCCGGAGAGCTTGGCGTTTCCGAACGACGCGCCCTTCAGCGAGCAGTGCGAGAAGTCGACGCCGGGATCGCCGGCCTGCTGCGCGGAGGCCTTTTCGACGGCGCTCTGGCGCGCGCGTTCGGCGACGGCATCGGCTATCGAGTAGGTCATCATGGTCGAGCGCAAATCGGCCTGGTCGAGCACCGCGTAGGACAGCTTGGCGTCCTTGAACGATGCACCGCGCAGGTCGGCGCGCACCAGATTGGCGAGCTGCAGGTTGCAGTTGCGCAAATCCGCGCAGTACAGGCTGGCGCGCTCGAGATTGGAGCCGTAGAGATTGGCGCCGACCAGCGAAGCGCCGGAAAAATCGGCCTGGGTGAGGTTGCGGTTCGCCAGATTGAGTCCGCTGAGATCGGCGTGCGCCAGGACGGCGCGCTCGCCGCCCTGATAGAGGGCATAGCGTTCATGCGCCGCCAGGATGGTGTTCAGCTCCGCCTGCGAGCGTCCGACGAGGTCGCCCCCATAGAGATTCTTCAGCATCGTCCAGTCCCCGCAACCCGATCGGAATTGCGCCCGCTGAATGCTTAGGACCTGAATATTGCTAAAACCTTTCCGCGGACCTACCCAATTTCGGTAACCATCTGCGTTAGCGATGTTTTTCGCGCGCCGCAGACGGGCGCGTCGCCGGGCGATCGGAATCGCGGCCGGACTTTTCAGGAAGGGCCGAGCGCGATCACCGCCGCGGAGTCCGTCTCCGCGGCGGCGGTCGAGTCGAACGGCGGCGAAACCGTCAGTGCGTCACAGCCACTTGGCGACGCCCTTGTGACCGGAGCAGGCGCCCTGATGCACCTTGGTCGAGATGTAGGTGCCGTCATTGCACTGCGCGGTGGAGCCCGGCGGGATGGCTGGCGCGGCGGCCGTTGCGCCCTTCATGCAGGTCGCGGTGAAGGCCTGGTAGGTCTGGCCCTTCTTCTGATCGGCGGTCATGCCTTTCCACGTCGCCGCGCAGGCTTTCATCTTATCGGATCCGCTGTTGGCGAGCGCGGGCGTGGCCAGGCAAAACGCCAGCAGGCTGATGGCGGTGACGAGCTTTTTCATGCGAGTTCCCCAGGAGCAAGGTGTCGATCGAAATGTACGACGTAAATATCTGCCCTGGAGAGGCGTCACGCCAGTGAATAAATGACAATCGGCGCCCGGCGGAGACTCAACCGCGGCGTGTAGCCCGTTTCGGCTTTCTAGATCCCGCCGCCATGCGCGCGCAGAATCGCTTTCGCCGCCACCACGTTCTCGCGAACGCCCTGGTGGATCCGTCCCGACGTGATGACGCTGAGGACACCGGGCGCGTATTCGCCCGGAAGCGCCGCGCGCACCGAAACGACGGTCGCCGTGTCGACCCACACCGGCGTGCCGTCCGGTCTCGTAAACCTGGCCTTCGCTCCGTGAAGTCCTGCGCCGCTCGCCAGCGCCCGCGTGATGTCGGCGACATAGCCGCGTGTCTCGGGCGGCAAGAGTGCGCCGCGCAGCAGGCGGTCCTCGAAATTTCCCGGACCGTCATTGTAGGCGCCGAACATCGCCGGATAACCGTAGGCGAGGAACAAGCGCCGCAGGAATGCCGCGCCGGCGAGGATGTTGTCGTGCGGATTCTGCGGGTCGGCGCCGAGGCCGTATTGCGCCCGCATGTCGTTGTAGGTGTCGGGCATGAGCTGCATCAGTCCGAGCGCCCCCGCGGACGACACCAGCGGGCGGTTTTCGCCCGCCATGGTGCGTCCGCCGCTCTCCACCGCCATCACCGCCCGGATCCAGGCCTGCGGCACGTCGAACCGGCGCGAGGCTTCTGCGATCATCGGATTCCAGCGGTTGAGCAATGCGCCCGCCGACATCTGCTGTTCCTGTTCGAACGCCGACGGAATCCGTACATGGGACTTCGCGATCCCGGGATGCGCCCCGGCGGCGGCGAGCTTCTTGTGGTGCGCCGGGCTCGGAACCGGCTGGTGCGGCGCGCGGACCGGAGCGAAAACAAGCAGGGCCGCTCCCAGCAGCGCCGCCACGGCCGGCGCGATCCAGAACAGCCGCGAGATTGGCCAAGGGCGCATTCCGTCCGCTCCCGACACTGCTTCCTCTCCGCCGCGCCGTGGATGCCGTGGCGGGCGAATCGCGCTAGGAATGAGGGTCTTTGCTCCGCATCACGTCACAAGACGGAGAGTTCCCACGACACAAAATCAGGATACACAATGCCCAGAATCCCGACCATGCCTCGTGCCGCTCAGCTGAAATCCCCGGCAAAATCGTCTCCTGAAAAGCCCGCCCCTGCCAAGGCCGCCGCCAAGGACAAGGCCAAGAAAAAGCCCGCTCCAAAGCGCTAGTCTCTCGGGCCCCGCCCTAATCCGTGCGCTGCTGAGGGCTGCGCAGCGCGGGCCGATTTTCCATCGGGCCATCGAGGCCGTCCATGATCCCCGTCGTCGAACACAAGACGCGCCACGGCGAAGTCGTCGTGTTGATGAGTCGTACGAAAATTGCGTACTGGCAGGACGACCGCCATCAGAGCGAGGCCGACCGCAACGGCATCAGTCTCGCGGCCTACATCCACGCCATTCACGGCTTCCTGCGTCAGGCGAAGTGCCGGACCGTGCTGATGATCGGTTGCGGCGGCGGTAATCTCGCGACGATGCTGCGGCTGGACGGGGTGAGGGTCACGGTCGCGGAAATCAACGAGCGCTCGTTCGCGATTTCACGGCGCTACTTCCACATGCCCGACGACGTCGAGTGCCATCTGGCGGACGGAGCGGCGTTCCTGCGCCGCACCCGCCGCAAGTTCGACGCCATCGTCGTGGACGCCTATGACGGCGACGAAATTCCCGCACAGCTGCGGACACCGTCCTTCTTCAGGCTGGTCAAAACGCGCCTCACGCCGCGCCGCGGATGCTTTTTCGTCAACGTGGTGATGTGCAACGACCGCGACCGGCATCTCGACCGGATCGGCGCCGCGATGTCCAAAGCGTGGTCCGGCGTCCGTCTGCTCGATGCGCCGCGAACCGTCGACCGCAACGCGGTCGCCATGGCCGGCGCCGTCGCCGGCTTCGGCCTGCCGAAAATCACCATCAAGCCGAAATGCGGACAGCGCCTGCTTGCCAAGGAAGTGAAGGCGATGCGATATCGCAAGCCGCGCAGCGACAGAGGTGCCGTCGGTTCCGGCCGAAGCTCGCACCGAGGGAGAAGCCCATGAACGTCGAGAACGCCGTCTATCCGACCGGCGAACGCATCCGGGAGTTGATGGGCGACGAAACCGCCGGTCCGATCGTGATGCTGAACCTGCTCAAGTTCCGCGCCAGGGCGCAGTATCCGGACGGACGCAAGAGCGAACTCAGCGGGCGCGAGGCCTACAATCTCTACGGCGAAGCGATGCGCAAGGTGGTGGAGCGCGAAGGCGGCAGGTTCGTCTTCATGGGTGAGGTCAAGTCGCTCGTGATCGGCGCGGTCGAGGATCTGTGGGACGTGACCGCGCTGGTGGAATATCCGTCGTCTGCCGCGTTCGCGCGGATCGCCAGCTCGCCGGAAGTCGCGGAGATCGGCGTCCACCGCGCCGCCGGGCTCGAAGGGCAGCTTCTGATCCGCGTCACCCAGCGACTCTAGAGCGACGGAGCCCCGCCATGCGCCGCGTGCCGACGATCGTGCTGGCTCTGATGATGCTCATCAATTTCGGGCGCGGCTGCATCCATGCCTTCGCGCCGGACGGCGGGGCGCACTCCATCGCCGGACTCGATCTTTCGCAGAATGGCCAGACGATCCTCAGCCTCTTTGCGGTGATGGGCTTTCAGCAGATCGTGATGGGCCTGTTCCAGCTCTACGTGCTCGCCTGGCGCCGCGAGCTCGTCGCCGTCGCGCTCGCGCTTCAGACGATCGAGACGGCGTTCGGCGTCGCCAACCTCTATTTCTATCGTCCGATGCCCGTGCCGGTGCCGGGCGCGCCTTTCAACGCCGTGCTTCTCGCACTTCTGGTAGCGGCGACGGCGCTCGCCTTCGCGCGCCCGTCTCAGAGCGCAGCGCGATAGGGCGTCATGTCCCAGTTGGGATAGCGCGACTGCGCGCGGGCGATCGTCGTCTTCGTCCAGAACGGATCGCCGGGCAGCTGCACGCCGAAACAGGCAAGCTGTTCCGGCGTGGCATGGTCGAAAATCTTTCGCCACGGCTTGGTGTGATGGAATTGCCAGGCGTGAAATCCGATGCTCTCGTCGCCCGCTTTCTTGAAGCACACCATGACGGCATAGCGATGCCCGTTGGGCGCCGTCAGGTTGGTGCCGCGGTGGTAGATATCGATCCCGTAGGGATTGATCGTGCCCGCGGGCCCGGCCGTGGACCGCTCATGCTGCCGCATTCCCTGCTGCAGGACGGCCTGCCGCTGCGGATCGATGTCCAGCGAGGCTTCGGGTCCGGCGATCTTCTCGGCGTCGGGACGGGTCACGTAGTGCATCGGCCCGTGCGCTTCGCTGACGTCGCTGAAATAGCAGAGGATGGTGATCGAGTTCTTCGTGGCGTCCTCGGAAGGCGCCGTCAGCGTGTGATTGCTGAAGTCGCAATGGAACGGCTGGTCATAGTCGGCATCGCCGGTGAACTTCGCCCAGGACTGGCATTGATAGAGATGGAGACGCTCGGCCCGCAGCGCGTCCTTGGCGAACGCGATCAGCGCCGGATGCACACCGATCAGGTTCAGCGCCGGCGAGCAGTCGAGCGGAACGGGCGCGACGCCGGTGAACTGGCGCGGGTTGAACCGGCCGACTTCGCCCTCTTTCTTCTTGTTCAGCGCTTCCGCTGCACCCTCCGTGCGGCCGAAGACCTGCTCGAAGTCGGCCTGCACGGCGGCGACTTCCTGCGGCGTGAAGAAATTGCGGATCGAAACGGCGCCTTCGCGGCGCCAGGTCTCGAGCTGTTCGGGAGAGTATCGCTTCGTCATGGGCATTTTCCGTCGCTCACTTGTAGCGCGCCGACAGCTCCTTCGCGAGGTCCTTTTCCGACAGCATGCGGCCGGATGCGAGGCGCACCGCCTTCACTTTGCCGCGACCGTCGCGCACGCGCCGGACGGGCTCGCCGTAATTGCCGAAAGATCCGGCCTGCGAAATGCGGCCTTTGTCCTTGCCGGTGACGGTGATCTCGCTGACCTTGAGGAACGGCGTCGCCATCGCCGGCAGGGCGACGACGACCTTGTTGCCCATCGGCACCAGATCGCTCGCGCCCCAGGCGCTCCACCAGCGTCCGTTCCAGCCGCGCGCCGCTCCGCTCGGCGCACCTTCCGCCGCAAAACGCGCAAGGATGTGGATGATGCCGTCGGCCCACATCTGGGGCGGACCGTCGGCGGCGTTGCTCAGCACCGAAATCGCGAGCTCCTGCGCCGGCAGCACGGCGGTGCGCGTCAGGTACCCCTGGAATCCGCCGCTGTGACCGAACCAGTCCCAGCCGAAGGCCGAACCGCTCATGATGCCGAGACCGTATCCGACATCGATCGGCGCGTAGGCGTCACGCCATTGCGGCCGGATCATCTCGCGGCGGCTGGCGGCGGAGAGCACGCTGTTCTTCGCGCCCGGCGCTAATTGTCCGAAGAAGGCGACGAGATCCGCGGCCGTGCTGACGAAGCCGGTCGCCGCGGCAAGTGCATGTGTCGACTGGTCGCCGCGATAGACGATCCGGCGCCCGAGAAGCATCTTGCCGCTATGGCCGCGCGCGAGTTTGGATCCGCGCGGCAGCGGAACGTCAGGCGACGTGTTGCGGAGCCCGAGCGGCGCAAGGATCTCGCGCGTCATCCATTTCGCATAGGGTTCGCCGGTGATCGCTTCGATCACCAGGCCGGCAAGGCCGAAACCGTGATTGGAATATTTGAGCCGCGTATTGGCGGCAATGACGGGCGCCTGCTCCAGATCGGCGCGCAGTTGCGCCTGATCGGCGAACTCCGCACGTCCTTCCCAATAGGCCGCGTCCAACCCGTCGCGGAAAATGCCCGCCGTGTGCGACAGCAATTGCGTGATGGTCGCGCCGGCGACGTCGCGGTGCAGGCCCCGGACGTACTTGCCGGCCGGATCGTCCAGCTTCAGGCGGCCCTGCTCGCGCAATTTCATGATGCCGGTCGCGGTGAACGATTTGGAGTGTGAGGCGACGCGGAAACGGTGACGCGGCGTGAGCGCCTCGCCCCGGCGCAGATCGGCGTGGCCGAACGATTCGTCGAGCAGGAGTTTGCCGCGATGCGCGACGGCGATCGAGCAGCCGACCTGCTCGGTCTGACGCATCTGGAACGCCAGCCATTGCGGAATGTAGGATAGGGCCGCGTCCAGCCACGCATTTGCCATTGCAGAATCTCCGGAAGTTTTTCCCTGCGCCGCCGCCACTACGCCCGGCCGGTCCGTGCGAGTCAAATCGGCGGACTCGGCCTTTCTCCCCCTTTTGCCATGCGGCGGTTCACCTATACTCGGCGTCGGAACGCGCGGAGTCGAACGCGTTCCGGGGGGATATCCGTCCGTAGACTGACAAGCGCTCGTCACTATCGCCTTGCGTTCGAGGAGAGAGGTCGAAGATGGATTGGGGCGTCATCATTCTCGCGATCCTCGCGCTGCCGGTGATGGCGATCGTCGGCTTCGCCCGGACGTTCACGCTGGCGCGCGAGTTGCGTCGTCTCGAAGACCGCGTCAATCAGATGGCGCGCGATCTCAACGCGGTCTCCGCGAGGCCTGGCGCGACCGCACCGCAAGCCGCCCCGGCGCCGGTCGAGACGCCTGCACCGGCGGCGACGCCCGCGCCGGTCCCGGTGCCCGCGCCGCCAATTGTGACACCGCCGCGCGCCGCGGCAGTAGAACCCGTTGCCGCCATCGCCGCGCCGCCGGCTGAGACGCGGAGTCTGGAGGAGTCTCTCACCTCGCGCTGGTTCGTCTGGCTGGGCGCCGTCGCCGTCGCGCTCGCCGGAACCTTTCTCGTCAAATATGCCATCGACGAAGGTTGGCTCGGTCCGGCAACGCGCGTCACGCTCGGATTCCTGCTCGGCATGGCGCTCGCCGCCGGCGGGGAATGGCTGCGCAGGCGGCCGCTCGAGCGCGCCATCGCCGCGGTGCGGCCGAACTACGTCCCGCCCTCGCTCACCGCTTCCGGACTCTTCGTCGCCTTTGCCAGCATCTACGCCGCCTATTCGCTCTACGGATTTCTCAGCCCGCTCGTCGCGCTGTTGGCGCTCGCCGCGGTGGCGCTGCTAGCCGTCGGCCTCTCGCTGCTGCAAGGCATGTTCGTCGCGTTGCTCGGCGTGCTGGGCGGTTTTGCGACGCCGCTTCTGGTGTCGACCCATGCGCCGTCGGCCTGGGGCCTGTTCGGCTATCTGATCGTCATCGAAGCCGCCGCTCTCGCCGTCGCCCGTTACAAAGGCTGGTGGTGGCTGGCGCTCGCGACTCTGGCCGGCGCGACGTTCTGGCCGCTGGTCTGGATGCTCGGCTGGACATGGACGTTCGGCGACGAAATTCCGCTCGGCATCTATCTCATCCTCACGGCGGGCGCGTTCTTCCTGTTGCGTCGCGGCTGGGAAAGCCCGGAAGGCGATGAGAGCCTCGTCGCGGAGATTCGCGGACTCGGGACTGCGGAGCGCGTGGTTTGGCTCGCCGGCGCTACGATCGCTGCGCTGATGCTGTTCGCCGTCTGGACGGCGGGTTTCACCGCGGCGTCTCTCGTCTTCTACGCGCTGCTCACCGTTCTCTATATGGCAGGCGGTCGGCGGGAGGGCGTGTTTGACGGCCTCGTGCTCGTTGCCGCCGTCGGCGCGCTGTTGATTTTGTCGACCATGACGTTGCCCGGATCCGTCGTCGTGTCGCTGCGGCCGCATGCGCCGCTGGTGCCGAACGGGCTGCGGACGTTCGTGACCTGGTGCGTCGTCTTCGGCGCGCTCTTTGCCGGCGCGGGATTCGCCGCGCTGTGGGGCGCCAAGCGGCCTGCCCTGTGGGCCGGGGTGTCCACTTTCGTGCCCGTCCTGTTGATGGCGATCGCCTACGACCGGATCACCGATCTGCACGTCGATCTCGGCTGGGCGTCGATCGCGCTAGGCCTGGCGCTGCTCAGCCTGCTCGCGGCGGAGCGCGTGGAGCGCTATCGCGAAGCGCAGGGTCTCGGCGACTCGCTGGGTTTCTACGCCGCCGGCGTCGTGGCGTTTCTCAGCCTGGCGGCGACGATGAGCCTGCGCGAGGCCTGGCTGACCGTCGCGCTGTCGATTCAGCTTCCGATGCTCGCCTGGATCCACCAGCGCATCGCGGTACGATCGATCCGCTGGCTCGCCGCGGTCGTCGCCGGCGTGGTGCTGGTGCGTCTGGTGCTGAATTACAATCTCTTCTCCTATCCCGTGGGCGTCAGCCCCGTCTTCAGCTGGGTGATGTACGGCTACGGCATTCCGGCGATCGCCTTCTTCGTCGCGGCGAACTATTTCCGCCGGAACGCGACCGGCGTGCTGGTCTCGCTGCTCGAGGCGGGAAGTCTCGCCTTCTTCGTCCTGCTGATTTCGTTCGAAATCCGGCTGTTCATCGCCGGACGCCTCGACGCGCCGCACTACACGCTGCTGGAACAGAGCCTCCAGTCGATCTCGTGGCTCGCCATCGGCTCGGTGCTGGCGGCGCGGAACAGATCCATTGCGAGTCCCGTCTCGTTCTACGGCGCGCGGGTTCTCCTGGCCGTGGCGGCGTTCCAGATCGTCTTCCTGCAGCTGCTGAGCTCCAATCCCGCCGTCAGCTACGAATATGTCGGCCGCACCATGATGCTCGACGTGCTGCTGCTCGCCTATGCCGTTCCGGCGGGGTTCGCTTTCTTCCTCGCCTGGACGTTCGCGCGCTCCGGCCAGATGCAGGCCGCGGGCTTCGCGGTGGTCGGAGGCTTCATCCTGCTCTTCGCCTATGTGACGCTCGAAGTGCGCCACGCGTTCCAGGGGCCCATCCTGATGCTGGGCAACCGCAGCAGCGCGGAACTCTACGCTTACTCGATCGTCTGGCTGATCTATGCGGTGGTCCTGCTGGTGCTGGGCATCTACTTCAAGCAGGCGGTGCTGCGTTACGGCTCGCTCGCCATCATGGTGATCGTCGCGCTGAAAGTGTTCCTCGTCGACATGGGCGACCTCGAAGGTCTCTACCGCGTCGGCTCGTTCCTCGGCCTCGGTCTTTCGCTCGTCGGCATCGGGCTCGTCTATCAGCGCTTCGTGTTTCCGCGGCCGCCCGTTCCGCCCGCCTAGAGCGTGGGGTCGTCCGCGACCTGCACCAGCATCTTGCCGAAATTGTCGCCGCGCAGCATCTCCGCGAAGCAGGCGGGAACGTTCTCGATGCCGCGGCGGATATCCTCGCGGTACTTGATCTCGCCCGCCCGCACGCGCGGCGCGACGTCCGCGAGAAAGGCGTCGTGATGCGTCTCGACGAAGTCGCCGACGAACAGGTCGCGCACCGTCACGCCGCGCTCCTTGAAGATCGCCGAGCCGCGTTGCATCAGCGCCTTGCGCGCATCCGTCCCCGCATCGTCACCGTAATGGGCGATCAAGCCGCAGATCGTCATCCGTGCGCCCCGGTTGAACAGCGGCAGGACCGCATCGAACACAGCGCCGCCGACATTCTCGAAATAGACGTCGACGCCGCGCGGACAGGCCGCGCGCAGATCGGCGGCGAAAGTCGGGCTGAGATGCGAGACGCAGGAGTCGAAGCCGAGTTCGTCGACGACGAAGCGGCATTTCGACTCGCGTCCGGCGATGCCGACGACGCGTGCGCCGCGCAACCGCGCCAATTGTCCGGCGATCTGTCCGACGCCGCCCGACGCCGCGGACACCACCGCCGTTTCGCCCCGCTTGGGATCGCCCATCAGGATCATGCCGGCATAGGCCGTGAGTCCGAGCATGCCGAGCACGCCCACGGCCTGCGAAATCCGGCCCTGGGCGGGATCGAGCTTGCGCGGGATCATGTAGGACGGGCGCGCGATGCCTTCGCCCATCAGGCCGTATTCGGCCCAGCCATTGGTGTTGAAGACGAAATCGCCGGCGGCGATTCCGGGAATCCGGCTCTCGACGACCTGCGCGACCGTGCGTGCGTGGCAGGGCGCGCCCGGCGCCTCTGCGCCGCGCTTCTTGTAGCCCCATTGATAGGGATCGAGGGAAACGTAGATCGTGCGCGTGAGCGCCTGTCCGGGACCGGGCGTCGGGACCGGCGCCTCGCGCAGCACGAAGGTGTCCGCCTCAGGCCATGCCGGCAACGGCCGATCCGAACGCGTCCAGTATCTGTTCATCGGCATCTCCCGCGATCCGGTTCCGCATTTTCGCAGCCGGGCGCGGGAAGGGCAAACGCCGGCGTCAGGCGGGCGCGCCGGCGATCGCCTTCGACCAGGCCGCGCTGAGCGCGCCGGCGGAACCCGTTCCGAACACGTAACGATCCGGACGCACCAGCACGGCGTCGCCGCCATGCTGGTCGAGCCAGCGCGCGAGGTCGGCGGCGAAGGGCGCGATGCGCGCATCGTCGAGCGAGACCGTCGCCAGCGAAGACGATCGGGCGCCGCCGTTGCGCGCAATCAACCAGGGACCCGGGCCGGCAACGTCGTCCAGCCGGGCGGTCCGGTCGCGCGACCAGGGTTGGGGGAAGTAGGAGCCTGCGGCGTCCGAACCGGCGAGAATGCAGCCCGCTGCGAAAGGCGGTCCTGAAAGTGCGCCCCTGCCGCCGGAACCGCCGCCGACGCCACGCTCCAGCATCGCCTTGTCGCGCGCCGCCGCGGCGGCGGCATCGGTGATGCAGACCGTGCGCCCCATCATCAGGGCGAGTTCGATCGCGGCGCGGACATGCGGTGCGCGCTCCGTCCGGTAGGTATCGAGCAGACTGTCGGACGCCTCGCCGCGCAGCACCATGCCGAGTTTCCAGGCGAGGTTGGCGGCATCGCGCACTCCGGCGCACAAGCCCTGGCCGGCAAAGGGCGGCGTCTGGTGCGCGGCGTCGCCGGCGAGGAAAACCGGTCCCTTGCGCCACTGCCGCGCGATGAGCGCATGAAAGCGATAGACCGCCTTGCGCTCCAGCGTCACCGCGCCGTCCACCTTCCACGGCTTCATGAGTTCGGCGATGAAGCCGTCGTCGAGCGCTTCCTCCGCGGTCTCGCCCGGTTTCAGCATGAACTCCCAGCGATGGCGTCCCGATCCCATCAGGACGCAGGTCGTCGGGCGCTTGGGATCGCAGATCTGCAGATTGCGGTCGGGAAGGCGCGAAGGATCCCGGACCAGCGTGTCGATCACCAGCCACGGCTCGTCGAAGTCGAGATCCTCCAGCTCGATGCCGGCCTGCTCGCGTACGGTGCTGCGCGCGCCGTCGCAGCCGACGAGAAAGCGGGCGCGGACTTTCTGTTCGCCCTGCGGCGTGTCGAACAGGGCGACGACGCCGCCATCCGTGCCGGACTGCGCGGTGAGAGTCCATTCTGTCTGGAGCCGGATCGCCGGCGTCTTCGCGATCACGTTTCTCAGCACCGCTTCCACGGAAGGCTGATGGATCATGTTCGAGGCGGGCCAGCCGGACGGCGAGGTCTGGTCGACGCCCCCGAAACGCATCAGGAGTTCGCCCGAAGCGGTAAGGAAGTCGTAGTAGGTCGTCGCCTTGGAGGCGGCCATGATCGCCTCCGCCGCGCCGACCGACTGGAAGACGCGAACGATCTCATGGTCGATATGGGCGGCGCGCGGCAGCGGATAGATCTCCGCGGCCTTGTCCGCGAGGATCACGCGGACATTTTCCCGTGCCAGCAGCAGCGCCAGCGTCGTGCCGACCGGTCCGGCTCCGACGATGACGACGTCGGTTTCGATCGTCCCGGCCATCTGTCAGCCCTCCGCCACGAAACGGTTTTCGATGAAGCCGAGGCCCTCGATCTCGCAGCGCACGACGTCGCCAGCTTTCAGGAACCGGCGCGGGTCCATCGCGGCGCCGACGCCGCCGGGCGTCCCGGTGAATATCAAATCGCCCGGTTCGAGCGTCATCGCCTGCGAAAGCTGCGCCACCTGGGCGAAGACGTCGAAGACGAGATGACGGGTGTTGGAATGCTGCCGCTCCTCGCCGTTGACGAGGCAGCGGATGTCGAGCGCGTGCGGATCGCTCACTTCGTCCGCACCGGTGATCCACGGACCGATCGGCGCATGGGTGTCGAACGACTTGCCGAGCGACCATTGCGGCGTCCGGTGCTGCCACATCCTTTCGGTCACGTCATTGCCGACGCAGTAGCCGAAAATGTGTTCGCCGGCCCGCTCGCGCGCAATGTGCCGGCCGCCTTTGCCGATAACGGCGACGAGCTCGACCTCATAGTCGACGAACGGCGAGACCTTGGGAATCTGCACCGGATCGAAGGGGCCGTTGATCGAGGTGACGGCCTTGGTGAACCAGACCTGGTCCTTGGGCGTTTCCATGCGGCTTTCGGCGATGTGGTCGGCGTAGTTGAGTCCGATGGCGAAGATCTTGCCGGGTCGCGCGATCGGCGCGAGCAGCCGTGCGCCGGAGAGCGGCGTTCCCTTCGCGGTTTCGACAGCCGCCTCGATGGCGCGGCGCGAACGCGGCCAGTCCGCGATTACCTCGATCATCGGACTGTTGGTCCCGGCGTCGAACAGCATCTCGTTCGCGACGACGCCGACGCGCGCGCCGTCCCCGGCGGCATAGGTGCACAGCTTCACGGACGCGCGCCCGCCATCATCGGATGCAGCGGACCCCACTGCACGCCGAGCAGGTCCTGGAACGTCGCGACATTCGATCCGTCCCCGGCGGTAAACAGATCGCCGTCGGTCCAGTGTTCGAGCTCGTTGCCCCAGGGATCCTTCCAATAGTCGAAGATCTGGCTGCCGAGGATGTGCCGGCCGACGCCCCAGGCCGCCTTGCGTCCATCCTTCTTGAGATATTCGTGACCGCACATCAGGTCGTCCATGTGCGCGACTTCGAACGCCGCGTGATTGAAGCCGGGTCCTTTCGGCGACTGGAGCAGGAAGAGCGTGTGGTGGTCGGTCGGCACGTCGCCGCGGTCGCAGCGCAGGAACGCGCCGATCGCAGCGCCCGGCGCCATCTGGATTTCATCGCTGGTGATGAAACCGAAACGCGACTTGTACCAGGCGTCCGATTTGCGGAAGTCGCTGACTTCGAGCACCGCGTGGCCGAGCCGGAGCACCGTCGAAGGTCCGGCCGTCAGGCGCACCGTGGCGCGTTCGCGGCTGTGTCGCACGGCGGTGTTGCGAACCGGTTCGGCGGGCATCGCATGTGCCGCCACCGTCTGCTGCCCGGCCACGACCTCGACGCGATGTCCGTCCGGATCGCGCAGGGCGACCATCTTGCCGCCGCCCGGCGCCTCCAGGTTCTCGACCTTGACGCCTTCTTCGGCGGCGAGCGCCTCGAGATCGGCGACGCTGGCGGCGCGAAAGCCGATCGCGACGAAACGCGGTTCGCCCCGGCTCGTCACATGCAGGAAGGGTGCGGTGCCGGCGCCGCGCGCATAGAGCGCGCCGTCGGAAAAGATTGCGCTCTCCAGTCCGAAGGCCGTCAGGAAGCGCTGCATTTCTGCGAGGTCCGGCGCCGAGAAGCGGACATGGGAGATGTCTTCGATGCGGATCATGACTGCCCCTTTTAACTTGACTATTTAGTCAAATTTGCACCATGATCGCGCCAAGGTCAAGCGGAATTGCGAATCATGAGCATCCCGGGGAACGCAAAGACGGTCAGCCGCCAGGAACCGAGGCGGCTAAGGACCCGCGCCGCCTTGCTTTCAGCCGGCCTGAAACTCCTGGCGGACCGGCCGGTCGACGGCATTTCGGTCGACGATATTGTCCGGCAAGCGGGAGTCGCCAAGGGCAGCTTTTTCAATCATTTCGCCGACAAGGACGAATTCGCGGTGGCGATCGCCGCGGACATCCGCAGCCGCGTGGAGGCCAGGGTAGACGAGGTCAATGGCGGCGTGACCGATCCCGCCCTGCGCCTCGTGCGCGGCATCTGCTGTTTCGTCCGCTTCGCGCTCGCCGACAGGCCGGCCGCGAAGATCTTCTCGCGCGTGCATACGCCGGCCATCGGCTCGGATCATCCGCTCAATGCCGGCCTGCGCGCGGATTTCGCGTGGGGACTCGCGGACAAGAGATTCTCGGCCGTGAGCGTGGACGCCGGTCTCGTCTATGTGATCGGCATCGCGCACGGTCTCTTGGCCGCGGTGATCGCGCGCAAGCTCGACGCGGCAC
>DATJZB010000081.1:0-7720 GCA_035499335.1 Rhizomicrobium sp.
CATCGCGCGGTTGCGTCACATTGCAACGGAGCGCGACAAAGCGATCCAGGAAGAGCAGGCGAGCGCCGCGCCCGTCGCCCAGATCGAGGGTCCGGTCGCAGCGGAGTGAGCTGCGACGCTTTCTGAAACGGGGCCGCTGGCGACAGCGGCCCTTTTTCTTTGACTCGATTGGCGTATCGTCGGGACAAACCAGGGGGAGATACCGATGCGTCTGAGGCAGATCGCGCTTGTGGCGAAAGACCTGGAACCGGTCACTAAGGGGTTGAGCGACGTGTTCGGCGTCAACGTCGCCTATCGCGATCCCGGCGTCGGAATCTTCGGCCTTGTCAACGCCGTCATGCCGGTCGGCGGCGATTTCCTCGAGGTCGTGCAGCCGGTCACCGCGGACGCTTCGGCGGGCCGCTATCTGAAACGGCGCGGCGGCGACGCCGGATACATGCTGATTTTCCAGGCGCCGAATGCGCTGGAACACAGGAAACGCCTCGAAGCGCGCGGCGTTCGCCTGATCGCGAAGCACGAGACGCCGCAGTACACCTTCACGCATTTTCACCCGGGCGACTTCGACGGCGTGCTCACATCAATCGACACGCAAGGCGACGGTTCGTCCTGGCGCGAGCGGATGGGCGAATGGCCGCCGGCGGGCAAGGATTGGAAGCAGCATTTGTCCTCGCCGGATACGCTGGGAATCGTGGGTGCGACGGTACAGGCGCGCGATCCGAAAGCCGCGGCCGAACGATGGGGCGAGCTGCTGCAAACCCCGTGCGACGGAACCGTGCTCAGCTTCGACGGCGCGAACGTGACGTTCGTCCCCCCGGTCGACGCCGACGGCACCGGCATCGTCGGCATCGCCATCGCCGTCAAGGATCCCTCGGCCGTGCTGGCGCGCGCCAAGGACCATGGCGTTCCCGTCGACGGAAACAGCGTCCGGATCTCGGGTACCGCCTTCACGCCGGTGAAGGGCTGACCGTCAGCGTCCTTTGAAGTTCGGCGGGCGCTTTTCGACCTTGGCGCGAAACGCTTCGCGGGTGTCCTCCGTCTTGAAGATGTCAATGTGATGCCGGCTTTCGAGCGCGATGTAGTCGCGGAACGAACTCTGCTCGGCCGCAAGGAAATTGGCCTTCATGGTGCGCAGCGCGATCGGCGCGGCGCCGGCGATGCGCGCTGCGATCGCGCGCACCTCGCCGTGCAGGCGCTCGTCGGAGAATATCCGCGTGACCATGCCGATGCGCAGCGCTTCCTCGGCATCGAACTTTCCGGGCAGGAAGTAGAGTTCGCGCGCCTTTGCCGCGCCGACGATGCGCGGTAGGGACCAGGGTCCGCCCATGTCCCCGGCGACGCCGACGTCGAGGAACGCCGTGTTGAACCGGGCCGACGGCGCCGCGAAGCGAAGATCGCAGCCGAGCGCCCAGCCCAGTCCGGCGCCGGCGCATCCGCCCTTGATCGCGGCGATCGTGACGGCCGGCATTTCGTGCAACAGCACGGGGACGAGAAAATCCTCGGCCGTGAGCGGCTGGCGCGAACTCGTATCGCCGGCCGCGGTGACGTCGAGATCGGCGCCCGGACAGAAATCGTTTGCCGCGCCCCGCAGGATGAGAACGCGCACGTTCGGATCGGTGGCGGCGCGGCGCAACGTGTCGTTCATCACCGGCAACATGCTCGACAGCATCGCGTTGCGGCGGTGCGGCCGGTTGATCGTGACGGTCGCGACCGGGCCTTCCACCTCGTAGAGGACGGTGTTTTCTTCGCTCATCTCGGCTCTCCCTGTGAGCCTATGAAGCCCGAACGGGCGCGCACCGTCCATCCTCGCGCGTCAGAAAAAGTCTTTGGTGATGCGGACCGCCACGCGGAAACGTTCTGCGTCGGCCGAAAAGCCGTGATCGAGACCGCCCGGCGCGTGCGTCGCATCGCTCGCCCAGGGAAGCTGCGCCTGAACGCCGAGCGAAGCGGTCCAGGGATGGGCCACATACTGGATCGTCGGACCGAGGAAAAAGGTCGTGGCGGTCGGCGTGCCGCGGCCGTTGAGCAGGAGCCCGTCGAAATCGTGCTCGGCGTTGAACTCGAGCGCGGCGGACCATGACCAGGTTATGTTGTAGGCAACACCCGCATCGAAGGTGAGCGCGCTGACGTCGCTCCAGGCGCCGTTGCTGCGCTCCGTTCCGAAGTCGCCGCCCAAATTCGCCACCGCGCGCAGTCGGTCGTTGAAGAAATTCTTCTGCACGAGCATTTTCGCTTCGACGCCGCGCGTGTCGCGGCCGACGCCGGGCGAAATCAGAAAGCCCAATCCGATCGGATCGAAATAGACGTTCATCGCCTGGTAGATCAGCTCGCCGCGCACGGCATCGACCGCCGTTCCGGCGACGGCCGGTGTCGCGGGCAGCATGTGATCGCGCGTTCTCGTCCAGTCATAGTCGATCGCGCCGGCGAGCTGGATCTGGTCGGAATAGCCGTATTCCAATTCGGTTTCGCCCTGGATCGTGTTGAACGATTGGCCGGGCTTGCCCGACGCCCAGACGAAATTCTGCTCGAGCTCATGGCCGAACTGCGGCTCGATGTCGGTGGCGTCGAGACTGAGGAAGGGCTGGTCGTCGGCCCGGGCGGCACAGGGGATGAGCAAGGCCGGCAACGCCAGAGCGGACATCGCGGGGCGGAGAAAAGGCAGAAAACGCTGGAAATGCATCGAAACCGTCTTCCTGAAATTGATAATCGTTCGCAACAAGGCCCGGAACCTAGCGGGACCCGATGGAATGTCAATGAGACTTATTCGCAAATAGGAATTTTTCACTGATCTGCATCAACCCGGCCCAACTTTGTTTTTCGGCCGGCCGGGGTCAGAGTCGAGCCATATTCGGGGGAAACCATCATGACTGCTCTTCTCACGCCGGTGCTTGCACTGGTCGTTCTCACGCTGATCGTTTGGGTCTGGATGTATGCGACGCGAATTCCCGCCATGCAGAAGGTCGGGATCCAGCCGCAGGACGCCAGGTTCCCGGGTTCGCTCGACAGGCTGCCCGATTCCGCGCGGCAGGTCGCCGACAACTACAACCATCTCATGGAACAGCCGACGATCTTCTACGCGCTGGTCTTCTACATTGCCGTCGCCGGTCACGCCGACCAGCCCCATGTCTGGCTCGCCTGGGCCTATGTCGGGCTGCGCGTCGTCCACACGCTCATCCAGTGCACGATCAACGTCGTCAATCTCCGCTTCTCGGTCTTCACCCTCTCGACGCTCGTCCTGATGGTGATGGCTGGCCGCGAAATAGTCCGGCTGTTCTGAGTCTTCCAGCATCGCCAGTCGATGGCGTTTCTCGAAGCCTGCAAAGGTCCGCACCAGGCGCTCGAGCGCGCGCGCCTGCATCAGCATTTCGTGCGCCAGGTAGATTTCGCGACGGCACGCCCGCCGCAGGTCGACGGTGGTCTTGGCATAGTGACCGTGCTTCAGCCGGTTCAGGTTGCCGACGGGGGCGCCGCGTTTGTAGGGCATGAAAGATTATTTCGGAATTGAACCGTCGATTTCGAAAAACGGCGCGTCGTCTTCGTCGCTGTCCAGGCGTGCGACCGTCGCGCTGAGCTGGCTGCCGATCCGCAAAAGTGCGAGCGCGATCGGCATGTTGTAGTAGTCCGCGCTCTCGCGCGCCTGGCTGAGCAGGGTCTCGGCGAGTTCCTGACAGTTCTCGAACTGCGTCTCGAGTGTCGCGACCATGCGGGCGCGCCGTAGCTTGGTGTTTTTCTTCATGGCGCGAACATAGGGACGATAGGACAAGAGTCAATACTTAAGAGCAAAGTCTTATGATGTAATTCCTATCCTCGGCAGAGTGAGAGGGGTTAAAGGCAAGATGCCGTCGAGGATGGGCGCCAGAAGGTTCGCCAGCCCCGGGGGATAAAGACGCTCGGCACTGGCACGGATTTCCTCCAGCGTCCACCAGCGGAGCGCAAGGATCTGGTCGAGCTCGTGCGCGGTCCACCGGCTGTTGTCGAGCCGCTCGGTCGCGGCGCGAGCCAGGATAAAGTGCTCCCGATAGACGATGCCCCAGTCGCCGCTGCGCTCGGCGTCCTCGCCGTACCACACGACCGGCCCTGGCCGGGCAATCGAAATCCCTGTCTCTTCAAAGACTTCCCGGACGGCCGTTTGTTCGACCGACTCCCCTGGATCGCGGCCGCCGCCGGCCATCTGCCAGATCGGGCTGTCGGCTCCCGACCGCTGCGTATTGCGATACTTGATCAGCAGCAGGCGGTCCCGGGGCGACAGCAGAAGCACTCTCACGCGCGGCGGTTCGGACATCGTTTCAGCCTTGATTTCAGGGCTCTTTGGCACACGCCGCGGGGCGTTGAAATATCCTTACAGGCGCGCTTGACCCGCCAAGGCACGGCGTATACATAGCGCCACCTTTCAGTGGCAGGCCGTCGGCGCGCAAGCGCCAAAACGCTGCCGGAAAGCCAGTAGAGAGCTTGGAACCGCGCGACTCGGGCACGACGCCTCAGTCCTCCGCGACTTCACCGGGGCAGGCCCGTTGGCCGGCGCCCGTTTTTGTTTCGGCTCATGCGATTGGCGCATGGGCAAAAAGGTCCGCGCGGCGTGCCGCGCGACAGATGGAAGATGGAATGCCGACGATCAATCAGTTGATCCGCAAACCGCGCGGCGAGAAGCCGAAGCGCAACAAGGTGCCGGCTCTCCAGGGCTGCCCGCAGAAGCGCGCCGTGTGCACGCGCGTCTATACCGTCACGCCGAAGAAGCCGAACTCGGCGCTTCGCAAGGTGGCGAAGGTCCGTCTGACCAACGGCTACGAAGCTCTCTCTTATATTCCCGGCGAAGGCCACAATCTTCAGGAACACTCGGTCGTGCTGATCCGCGGCGGCCGCGTCAAGGACCTTCCCGGCGTTCGCTATCACATCATTCGCGGCGTGCTCGACACGCAGGGCGTCAAGGACCGCAAGCAACGCCGGTCCCTCTACGGCGCCAAGCGTCCCAAGTAAGGAGAGCACCCATGTCCCGCCGCCGCCGCGCAGACAAACGCGAGATCGTTCCCGACGCCAAGTACGGCGATCTCGTCCTCGCCAAATTCATGAACAGCCTGATGTACGACGGCAAGTAGTCCGCCGCCGAAGGCATCATCTACGGCGCGTTCGATACCATCCAGCAGAAGACCAAACAGGATCCGATCCAGGTCTTCCACGAGGCGCTGCGCAACGTCAGCCCGGCAATCGAAGTGAAGTCGCGCCGCGTCGGCGGCGCCACCTATCAGGTGCCCGTCGAAGTGCGCACCGACCGCGCCCGCGCGCTCGCCATCCGCTGGCTGATCACCGCCGCCCGCGGCCGCAACGAACCGACCATGACCGGCCGCCTGTCGGGCGAGCTCATGGATGCCGCCAACAATCGCGGTTCGGCCGTCAAGAAGCGTGAAGACACGCACAAGATGGCCGACGCCAACCGCGCCTTCTCCCATTACCGCTGGTAAACGCCAGAGAGATCCAAGATGGCTCGCACGACACCGCTCGAACGCTACCGCAACATCGGCATTGCCGCGCACATCGACGCCGGCAAGACGACGACGACCGAGCGCATCCTTTACTACACCGGCAAGAGCCACAAGATCGGCGAAGTGCATGACGGCGCCGCCACCATGGACTTCATGGAGCAGGAGCAGGAGCGCGGCATCACGATCACGTCCGCGGCGACGACCTGCTTCTGGAAGGACCACCGCGTCAACATCATCGACACGCCGGGCCATGTCGACTTCACCATTGAGGTCGAACGTTCGATGCGCGTGCTCGACGGCGCGGTCGCCGTGTTCGACGCCGTCGCCGGCGTCGAGCCGCAGTCGGAGACCGTCTGGCGCCAGGCCGACAAGTACAAGGTCCCGCGCATCTGCTTCGTCAACAAGATGGACCGCACCGGCGCGGACTTCCCGCGCTGCGTCGCCATGATGATCGACCGCCTGGGCACGCGCCCGATGGTCATCACCTGGCCTGTCGGCACCGAGTCCGAATTCAAGGGCATCGTCGACATCGTCAAGATGAAGGCGCTGATCTGGCACGACGAGCAGCTCGGCGCGAAGTTCGACGAGGTCGAGATCCCGGCCGAATACCAGGAAAAGGCCAAGGAGCTGCGCGCCGCGCTCGTCGAGATGGCGGTCGAGGAAGACGACAAGCTGCTCGAAGCCTATCTCGAGGGCAACGAACCGGACGAAGCCGACCTCAAGCGCTGCATCCGTAAGGGCACCAACAATTTCCACTTCGTGCCGGTGATGTGCGGCTCGGCCTTCAAGAACAAGGGCGTGCAGCCGCTGCTCGACGCCGTCGTCGACTATCTGCCGTCGCCGCTCGACATTCCGGCGGTCAAGGGCATGGTCCCGCACACGGACAAGGAAGAGTCGCGGCCGGCCGACGACAAGGCGCCGTTCGCCGGTCTCGCGTTCAAGATCATGGACGATCCGTTCGTCGGCTCGATCACCTTCGTGCGCATCTATTCCGGCACGGTGACGTCGGGCACGGGCGTCCTGAACTCGGTGAAGGACAAGACCGAGCGCGTCGGCCGCATGCTGCTGATGCATGCGAACAGCCGCGAGGACATCAAGGAAGCCAATGCCGGCGACATCGTCGCGTTCGCGGGCCTGAAATATTCGACGACCGGCGAGACGCTGTGCGACTCCAACCATCCGATCATCCTCGAGAAGATGGAATTCCCCGATCCGGTGATCGAGGTCGCGATCGAACCCAAGACCAAGGCCGACCAGGAGAAGATGGGCATGGCGCTCGTCCGCCTGGCGCAGGAGGATCCGTCCTTCCGCGTGTCGACCGACCAGGAATCCGGCCAGACCATCCTCAAGGGCATGGGCGAGCTCCATCTCGAGATCAAGGTCGACATCCTCAAGCGCACCTACAAGGTCGAAGCCAATGTCGGCGCGCCGCAGGTCGCCTACCGCGAAACGCTGAGCCGTCCGGTCTCGATCAAGTACACGCACAAGAAGCAGACCGGCGGTTCGGGCCAGTTCGCCGAAGTCTCGATCGATTTCGAACCGCTGGCGCCCGGCTCCGGCTTCGTCTTCGAGAACGACGTCGTCGGCGGCGCGATCCCGAAGGAATTCATCCCGGCCGTCGAAAAGGGCCTCAAGACCCAGAAGGAATCCGGCCTTCTCGCCGGCTTCCCGGTCATCGACTTCAAGGCGCGGCTGACGGACGGCAAGTATCACGAAGTGGACTCCAACGCGCTGACCTTCGACATCGCGGCGCGCGCGGCGTTCCGCGAACTCGCCGCCAAGGGCGCGGTCAAGCTGCTCGAGCCGATCATGAAGGTCGAGGTGGTGACGCCGGAGGACTTCCTCGGCGGCGTCATCGGCGATCTCAACTCGCGCCGCGGCCAGGTGCAGGGCACCGACTCCAGAGGCAACGCCCAGGTCGTGACCGCCATGGTCCCGCTCGCCAACATGTTCGGCTACATCAACACGCTGCGCTCGATGTCTCAGGGTCGCGCGCAGTACTCGATGCAGTTCGACCATTACGAGCAGGT
This sequence comes from Rhizomicrobium sp., assembly GCA_035499335.1. Taxonomy (GTDB): domain Bacteria; phylum Pseudomonadota; class Alphaproteobacteria; order Micropepsales; family Micropepsaceae; genus Rhizomicrobium. The sequence goes on from DATJZB010000081.1 coordinate 7,505, forward strand.
GCCGCAGGCGATCGCGGACGAAGTCAAAGCCAAGTACGCATAACCTAGTCACTAGTCAGTATACGGAGAGATATCATGGCGAAGGCCAAATTTGAGCGGACGAAGCCGCACTGCAACATCGGGACGATCGGACATGTCGATCACGGCAAGACGTCGCTGACGGCGGCGATCACGAAGGTTCTGGCGGAGACGGGCGGAGCGACGTTCACGGCATAC
>DATJZB010000082.1:0-14296 GCA_035499335.1 Rhizomicrobium sp.
TCGCCGATCATGATGATGCTCTTGGTTTCCGGATCGGCGAGGAACATCTCCAGCACCTCGATATGCTCCGTGCCCTTCACGGGGTCGCCGCCGATGCCGACGCAGGACGACTGGCCGAGGCCGACCGCCGTGGTCTGCGCCACCGCTTCGTAGGTGAGCGTGCCGGAGCGCGAGACGATGCCGACATTGCCGCGGCGGTGGATGTGTCCCGGCATGATGCCGATCTTGCACTCGTCCGGCGTGATGACGCCCGGGCAGTTCGGTCCGACGAGGCGCGTCCTGGAGCCCTGCAGCGCGCGCTTCACCTTCACCATGTCGAGAACCGGGATGCCTTCGGTGATGCAGACCGCGAGCGGAATCTCCGCGTCGATGGCCTCCAATATTGCGTCCGCCGCGAAGGCGGGCGGAACGTAGATCGCCGTCGCGGTGGCGCCGGTCTTCTCGACCGCTTCGCGCACCGTATCGAACACCGGCAGGCCCAGATGGGTCGAACCGCCTTTGCCCGGCGACGTGCCGCCGACCATCTTGGTGCCGTAGGCGATCGCCTGTTCGGAATGGAACGTGCCCTGGTTGCCGGTGAAGCCCTGGCAGATCACCCTGGTGTTCTTGTCGACGAGTATGGACATTACTTCTTTTCCTTCACGGCCTTGACGATCTTCTGCGCCGCATCGGCGAGATCGCTGGCGGAGAGAATGGGAAGGCCGGAATCGGCCAGGATCTTCTTGCCGAGCTCGACGTTGGTACCTTCGAGTCGCACGACGAGCGGCACCGACAGATGCACTTCCTTCGCGGCGGCGATGATGCCTTCCGCGATGATGTCGCACTTCATGATGCCGCCGAAAATGTTGACGAGGATGCCCTTCACGTTCGGATCGGAGACGATGATCTTGAACGCCGCCGTGACCTTTTCCTTGGAGGCGCCGCCGCCGACGTCGAGGAAGTTGGCCGGCTCGCTGCCGTAGAGCTTGATGATGTCCATCGTCGCCATGGCGAGGCCCGCGCCGTTGACCATGCAGCCGATCGCGCCGTCGAGCTTGATGTAGGAGAGGTCGAACTTCGACGCCTCGACCTCCATCGGATCCTCTTCCTCGAGGTCGCGCAGCGCCTGGATTTCCTTGTGGCGATAGAGCGCGTTGTCGTCGAAATTGATCTTGGCGTCGAGGCAGACGATCTTGCCGTCCTTGGTCACCACGAGCGGGTTGATCTCGAGCAGGCTCATATCCTTGGCGATGAACGCCTCGTACAGGCTCTTGATGACGCCGCCGATCTGCTTTGCCTGGTCGCCTTTCAGCTTCAGCGCAGAGGCGATGTTGTTGCCGACATAGGGCGAGTAGCCCGCGGCCGGTTCGATCTGGAACGTGTGGATCTTCTCGGGCGTGTCGTGCGCGACCGCTTCGATGTCCATACCGCCTTCGGTCGAGGCGATGAACGCGACATGCGAAGTTTCGCGGTCGACGAGGGCCGAGAGATAAAGTTCGCGCTCGATGGCCGAGCCGTCTTCGATATAGAGACGCTTGACGACGCGCCCCGCGGGCCCGGTCTGATGCGTCACCAGCGTCATGCCCAGCATGCGCTTGGCTTCCTTCTCCACGTCCTCGATCGATTTGACGACCTTGACGCCGCCGCCCTTGCCGCGTCCGCCGGCGTGGATCTGCGCCTTCACCACCCAGACGGGTCCGCCGAGTTCCTTTGCGGCGGCGACGGCTTCCGCGACCGTGAAGGCCGGCTTGCCGCGCGGCACCGGAGCGCCGAAGCCGCGGAGCACGTCCTTGGCCTGATATTCGTGGATGTTCATGGGAAACCTTGGGCGTTTGGATGGGCGCGGCACAATAGCAGCGGACTTTGCGGGCGCAAGCCGCCGAAACCCGGCGTCAGTGAGGGATTTGCCGCAGGGGGCTAAATGCCTGCGGGCTGTGCTTCGGCGGCGACGACGCCCTGCGTTCGCGCGGCGTAGCGCACGATCCGGCCGGCGATGAGAATCGCCAGGGCGGCGACCGCGAATCCGCCGATGACGTCCACGACGTGATGGCCGCCCTGGATCGGCGTCGCCACCAGGACGAGCGCGTTCAGCGCCAGCGCGAACCAGCGGACGACGGCGAGCTCGCGCGCGTGCCAGACGACGAACAGGGCCATGGCCGCATGGAACGAGGGAAACCCGATCAGTCCTTTGGCATCGGTCGGCGAGATGCGGCCGGGCCCGTGCGCGAGCAATCCGACGAGCGCCTTCGCGTAATGTCCGTCGAGCGCGAGCGGCAGGCGATGCGCGACGCTCGCGGGCAGGCTGTAGACGCTGAAGGCGCCGAACGAGGGCGCGAGAGTCCAAACGGAAATGCAGAGCGCGGCGCCTGCCGTCAGACAGAGGCACAGCGCGTAGATGCGCTCGTGACGCCCGAACAGGCCGAGGACGGCGACGAGCAGGGCAAGCTGCGGCAGAACGGAGATGTAGGCGAGCTGCATGGCCGTCGCGACGAAAGGATGCTGCGCGGCGAGCGCCATGAGCGCCGGCCAGTCGACGCCGATGGCGCGGTCGAGCAGCGCGAGCGGCGCATCGATGCGGTGTCCGGCGACCGTCAGCAGGAGATAGTTGAGGACGCTGAAACCGGCGGACATGCCGAGCAGAAAGCTGGTGCCGATCAGCATCGCGGCGAGCCGCTCTTCCTTGCGCACCCGGTCGTAGTAAAAGCCGCCGCAGCCGAACAGGAGCGTCAGCAGCGCGATGCCGCCATAGCCCCACACATCGACGTCGAAATGTCCGGCGTTCAGCCAGACCGCGTCGACGGATGCCAGTCCGGCGACGATGCCGAACAGAATGAGCTGCAGTCGGGACGACACGAAGGCACCAGGCGCGAGGTTCCCGCGCATGGTGCGTTCATTGGTTTAAGAATTCTTTAGTAGCCGGACGTTTCGCCCACGCCGCCGTCAAGCGGCAGGCCGGAGACGTCCGCGGCGGTCTCGCCGCTCTGCGCGCTGTAGGACTCGGTCACGCAGACCTTGCCGCGGAACGAGAAGAAGAAGTCGCCGGAGCCGTAACGGCGCAGGTTGGTGCGCTCGGTGCAATCGGGAACCGGAACGGCGGGGGCGCACTTGACCATGCCGTCCTTGAAGTGGCGCAGCGCTTCGTGCGCGCCGCACTCCAGGACCTGTCCGTGATCGTAGGTGCCGGCCAGCCCCTGGTCGGACTGCAGCACTTCGCCGATGACGATCTTGAGATGCGAGCCGGGTATGCAGCGCGCCACTTCGCCTTCATAGGTGCTGTCGATCCAGGTGTCGCCGAACATGTGCGAGGCGGGAAACTCGCGGCCTTCCGCCGAAACGCAGACCGCGTGGATGGATTTCACGACCCAGGCTTCCTGCATATGGCAGCTGCCGCCATGTACCGCGGCGATGGCGATGGCGCCGCCCGCGCCGTGTCCGGAGTAATTGATGATCTGGTAGCTGCCGCTATAGACCGTGACGTTTGCGGCCGCGCCTGCCTGTGCCGCCGCAGCCGCTTCGGCGAACGCCGAGGCTTCCGCCGACGAAAACGCGTTCACTTTGTTGATGACCACGTTCTTGTTGATGATCACGTTCTTGTTGATGTTGATGTCTTTGTTGATGTCGATGTTCTTGTTGATGTTGATGTTCTTGTTGATCACCACCGGCTTGAAGATATTGATGTTCTTGTTGATGTTGATCGAGCTGCCGTGCCCGCCATTGTCGGGGCAGGGCGGAGGGGGCATCTGGCCGCCGCCGTAACCGCCGCCCATGTTGCCGGCCAGTGCCGGCGAAACGGGCGCAAGCGTCACCGCCGCGCTGACGAGCGCCGCCATGAAGCTGTTAAGGTTGCGCGACATGCTGTGCTCCTTCGATCCGGCTAACTCAACGCGCCCGTCGCCCGGAGAATCCGGACCGCGGGACATGCCTTAATGACGGTGCCCTTCGCTTCACAAAATGTGCCATCCTCCGAAGCGCCTGGCGCACCGGAGTTGTTCCGATCCGGCACAATCGGGCGCAGAACGAGGGCAAAGGCCGCTCCATGATCCCGATCTCGGACGACAATCCCGTCCGCACAACCCCTTATGTGACCGTCACGGTGATCGTTCTGTGCATCCTCGCGTTCCTGTGGGAGCTCTCTCTCGGATCGCGCTCTGACGGCGCGCTGGGCGTGCTCGGCTTCACGCCGAACAGCTTCACGCATCCCGAAGACGCGCCGGCGCCCTGGCTCGGCATTCCCGCCTGGGCGACGATCTTCACCTCGATGTTTCTGCACGCCGGCTTTCTGCACATCGGCGGCAACATGCTTTATCTCTGGATTTTCGGGAACAACATCGAAGACGCGATGGGACATGTTAAGTACGCCCTGTTCTACCTGGTCTGCGGAGTCGCTGCGGCGCTAACCATGCTGGCGATGGATCCGCCGTCGCAGACGCCGATCGTCGGGGCATCCGGCGCGATCTCTGGCGTGCTCGGCGCCTACATGCTGCTCTACCCGCGCGCGCGGGTGCATGTGGTGCTGCCGCTCGGCATCATCTTCCTGCCGTTCTGGGTCCGCGCGGTCTGGGTCGTCGGGATATGGTTCGCGATGCAGCTGGTGACAGCCGCGCTGACGCCGCCCGACCAGCCCGGCGTCGCCTGGTGGGCGCATGTCGGCGGATTTGCCGTGGGCATGATCCTGACGCCGCTGCTCAAGTCGCCCGACGTGCCCTATTTCGGTCCGGTGGACTTCCGCGGCCCCTGGGGACGCGGCTGAAAAGTCCGTCTGCAGACCGGCCTTTTGCGGCCTTTTGATCGTAAATCTCCGATGGCACGGCTTTCGCTCTCCTGATCGTCAAACACGCAAGCGGCGTTCCGAAACGGGAAACGCCGGGAGCAAACAGGACGGTCGGGGTCATGAAGCACAAGAACAGTCATTTGCTGGTTGGGTATTGGAGTCGTCTGCGCAAGGGCCGTTCGGTCCCGGACCAGACCGATATCGATCCGCGCGCCATCAAGCGCATGTTGTCGTCCGTCTTCATCCTCGACGTCGAAAATCCGGCGCGCCCCATCTACCGCCTCGCGGGCACCTCACTTTGCGAACAGTTCGGCTTTGAACTCCGCGGCACCGGCTTTCTCGCGCATTGGGAAGCGCAATCGGCCCAGGCGCTGTCCTCGCTCCTGCGCCAGGCTCTCACGCTGTGCCAGCCCGTCTGCCTGTCCTCGATCGGATCCAGCGCCGGCGCCGGCATGGTCGAGCTGGAAACGGTTCTCGCGCCCGTCAGCTTCAACGGCGAGGAACCGACCCGCTTCATCGGCATGATCCAGATCCTCAGCGACCAGTCGCTGCTTGCCGGACGGCCGATCGCGTTCCAGCGCCTCGCCGGTTCGCAGCTCATCCGCGAAGAGGAGCCGCTTTCGAGTTTCGACGATCTGCCGCCGCCCCCGCCGCCGTTCAACGGATTGCGCTCCCTGCGCAGCCATCCCCGTGCGCCGCATCTTCGCCTCGTGGTGTCGCAGGGCAAGACCGAAACCCTGCACTTCGCGGACGATGACGCGCGCAAGCTCATCGCGTCGCTCGACGCGGGCATGGCGCGGCTGAGACTGGTCTAGAACGCGCCGGCGATCGCTTCGAGCGCCGCCGGCTTCACCGTCATGTCCATGTGCCCGAGGCCCGGAATCGTAGCGATCGCGAGATCGGGCCGCACCGGTTTCAGCAGCGGCGCATATTGCGCGGCGACGAAGATCTCGTCGTCCGCACCGATGTAAAGGCTGACCGGCGCCGGCGCCCGCGCCAGATCGCCGAGAAAGTCGTCCGACGGACCGAAGTTGCGCTGCATGCGGAACGAGTAGAACGCCGTCTGTTCGTCGTAGCGCTCCGGCGGAACGGCGAGCGCCAGCACCCGCAATCCGCCGAAGCGTTTGATCCCCAGGCGCGACAGGATCGTCAAACAGATGAAGCGGGGCAGGGCGACCGACACCCAGCCGCCCGCGTCGGGCCGCGATGTCGGCGCGTCGTGCGGCAATTGCGGCGAGACGAGGATGAACCGGTCGAAGAGTTTCGCATTCGGTCCCCCGGCGATGCGCAGCACGAAGCCGCCGCCCGACGAAAATCCCAGCAGCGTGACCGCCGTCCCCGCGCCGCGCGTGCCCAGCGTCGCCATGAAGTCGGCCAGGTCGTCGTCGAGCTGTCCGACATAGTCGATATCGCCGCTGCGGCCGCTGCCGTCATGCCCGCGCATCGCCAGCGCATAAACCGTGCAACCGCGGGCATGGATGGCGCGCGCGACGGCATGCATGCTCTGCGATGTTCCGGAAGAGCCGTGCACGAGCACTGCTATCCTTCTCGGATCGCCCGCATAGGCGCGGAAGGCAAGCTGCGTGCCGTCGCGGGCGGCGAAATGCGTCTTCGCCGGCATGTCGCTGAAATCCACCCGGTCGAAAACGTTCTCGACGCTCGCCATGCGCGGCGGCGGGCGGGGAGAGTCGAACGCGACGACGGCCGCGAAGGCCGACGCCGCGACGACGAGAATGACGATCGCAATCAGCAAGCGTCAGGGCTTGGGCGGCGATGACGGCGAGCTCGGCGCCTGCGCCGCCGCCGAAGGATCCTGGCTGACCGGATTGTCGACCGGATCGTTGTGCAGGATGACCCGGTCGAGTTGCTGGCCGTTTTCCCGGCTCTTCATGTACGGGATTTCGTACTTTTCGACTTTGGCGCGATAGGCCTCGAAGTCTGCCTCATCCGACGGAAGGCGCTTGTCGCAACGGTCCGGCGGCAGGTGCTGCGTTTCCTGGCACCACAGATCGAAATTGAGCGTCTTCAGGTCGTACGGGCCGCCCTGGCCGGCAGCGGGCGCCGCAAGCGCTAGAACTGCGGCGGCGGCAAAGAGGATCGTCTTGTCCGTTTTCATAGGCTCAGCCTACTCCCGCCTCGTCCGCGCGGAAAGCCGCGCGGACTTCATGCCGGACACTATACGAACATTGTGCGACGTATTTGTCAGAGTGTGAAAAAGCGTGTCCTTATTCCGCGGCGGCAGCACGGTCTTCGGCAACTTTCGCGTGTTCGGCAGGCAATGCCGCGCGGCCCAGGATCATGTCGGACGCCTTTTCGGCGATCATGATCGTCGGGGCGTTTGTGTTGCCGCTCACCAGCGTCGGCATGATCGAGGCATCGACGACACGCAGACCTTCCACGCCGTAAACGCGAAGCTGGGCGTCGACCACGCTCTCGGAATCCTTGCCCATCTTGGCGCTGCCGACCGGATGGTAGATCGTCTCTGCGGTGCGGCGGATCCATCCGTCGATCTGCTCGTCCGTCCGCACATGCGCGCCAGGCATCAGTTCGGGGCCGCGATAGGGATCGAAGGCGACCTGGGCGAAGACCTCGCGCGCGATCTTGGTGCCCTCGCGCATGGCGCGGCGGTCTTCCTCGGCTTCCAGATAGTTCGGCTGGATCACCGGCGCGACGAGCGGATCGTTAGACTTGATCGAGATGAAGCCGCGGCTCTGCGGGCGTAGCTGGCAGACATGCGCCATGAAGCCGTGGCGGTCGGACTTCTTTCGTGTGTGGTCGTTCATCAGCGCGGCGATGAAGTGCAGCTGGAGATCCGGATTCTCCAGGTCCGGCCGGCTCTTCACGAAGCCGCCGGATTCGAGACCCTGTCCGGTCGCGACGCCCTTCTTGAACAGCATGTAGTTGAGGCCGGTCTTCATCGCGTTGAGCGGATTGGACTGGCTGTACAGCGTGATCGGCTGGCTGCTCTCATACTGGATCGAGGCGTCTAGATGGTCCTGCAGGTTCTTGCCGACGCCCTTGAGGTCGGCGACGACGGGAATGTCGAAACGCTTGAGCAGCGCCGCGTCGCCGATGCCGGAAAGCAAGAGCGTCTGCGGGCTGTTTACGGCGCCGCCCGACAAGATCGCCTCGCGCGTCACCATCACGCGGACGGGCTGCTTGTTCTGGATGAACTCGACGCCGTTGACGCGTTTGCCGTCGAACAGGATGCGCGAGACATGGGCGTGCGACTCGACCGTGAGATTCTTGCGTTCCAGGATCGGCGTCAGATACCCCTTTGCCGCGCTCCAGCGCTGGCCCTCGTGGATGGTCAACTGATAGGGCCCGAAACCTTCCTGCTGGAAACCGTTGAAGTCCTGCGTCTGGCGATATCCGGCCTCGATGCCCGCCTGCACGAAAGCGCGGAACAGCGGGTTGGCCGAGCGCCCGTTGGAGACGCGCAGCGGGCCGTCGCCGCCGTGGAACTCGTCGCCGCCGTTTTCGTTGCGCTCGGCGCGTTTGAAATAGGGCAGAACGTCGGCGAACGACCAGCCTTCTAGTCCGAGCTGGCGCCAGCCGTCATAGTCGCGGGCGTGGCCTCGGATATAGATCATGCCGTTGATCGATGACGATCCGCCCCAGCCGCGTCCGCGCGGCCAGTACAGGCTGCGTCCGTTGAGATGCGTCTGACCTTCCGTCTGATAGTACCAATTGTACGGATTGGGTTTGCCGATCAGCGCCGGTATGCCTGCCGGCATGTGGATCATCATCGACTTGTCGCGGCCGCCCGCTTCGATCAGCAGGACCTCGACGTTGGGATCGGCGGAAAGACGGTTCGCCAGAACGCAGCCCGCGCTGCCCGCGCCGATAATGACGTAATCATACGCTTTCATGACCTGTCCCCGGTCTTACCCACCGGAGGGACAATAGCCAAAGATGACGCCGGTGTCGCGCTTGGGAAAAGTGCGACCGATCAGGGAAGAAGCGTCACGACCGCGCGGCGGTTCTTGATTTCCTTGACGCCATCGCCGGTCTGGACTGCCAGGTCCTCCTCGCCGACGCCGCTGGTCTGGATCGCTTCGCGCCGCGCACCCATCGCGGCCAGCGCGTCGGCGATCATGTCGGCCCGCTTGACGGAAAGCGCCTGATTGGCCGCCGTCGATCCCGAGGTGTCGGTGTGGCCGACGACCGTGATCCGGGTTTGGCCGCCGGCGCGCGCCGCTGCGATGACCTGGCGCAGGACTGCCATCTGCTCGTCGTCGAGCGTCCGCGAGTTGTGATCGAAATAGACGGTGAAACTGCTTGCCGCCGGAGCGGTCACGGGGGGCGTGTACGCGACGCGCGGATGCATGTCGCCCTCGAGCCGCGCCAGCGTGGTGTTGAAGGAGCCGCGGCACTGATCCGCCGCCGCGGCCTGCGCGGCCACGGTGCCGTTCAGCATCCAGCAGTCGAAGTCGGCCTGGGCGCGCGCCGCGTCCGACGGGAAGCGGTCGCGTCCCTCGGCAAGTGCGCGCACCAGCCGCTCGCGAAGCGCGGCGGCATCGCTGCTCGCCGGTTCCGGTTCGACTTCTGTGCCCTTGGCCGCGATCAGCGCCTTGGTCGCGAAAGCCTGCGCCAGCGTCTCGGTGTCGTTGCCGGTTCCGAAGAGCGTGCCGCCCGTATCGAGCACGCCGCCCGGCGCGGTGTCGCCAAAGGATCGGGCGAGAAAGGCGTAATTCTGGAACAGCGCCTGGGTGAAGGCCGATCCCGACGGCGTGGCGCCGGCAAGCTGATCGAGCGATGTCGTGCCCATGCAGGCGCCGAGCGTCAGTCCCGCGACCGCCAGGACGAGGCCGGTCGCCCAATGCTTCAAGATCGTTGCTGGCTGAAACATGCATCCCCCGATCGAAGTGTCCCGAAATCGGACAGCCTGTACCCGTCTTTGCGGCTGAAACGTATAGCGCGGGGTGCGCCGAAGGTTAAGCGCGCGAAACAGCCTGCGAATATCGTGACCGGCCGGTCGCGCCGGTAACGTCCTGTTGACCTCAACGGCGCAAACTGTCGCGCAGTCGAAGTCTGGGGTTACGACGACATGCGCGGTCCGCGTCTGGCCATGAAGGCGGAAGATCCGATCCTGGAGAAGGCGCGCGCCGAACGGCGCCGGTTTCGCCGGGTCCAGGTGGATCTGCCCGGCCGCTTGTTCGTCCCTGCCGAGAGCCGCGAGGCGGCGTGCAGGATCACCGATATGTCGCCGGGCGGCGCGTCGGTCGTCTGTGAGACGATTCCGAATCCCGGAACGCCGATCATTCTTTACATTGACACGCTCGGACGCTTCGAAGGCGTCGTCGCCCGCCAGAACGAATCCGGCTTCGGCGCGCGCTTCTCCAGCACCCAGCTCAAGCGCGAGCGCACCGCCGAACAGTTGACGCTGCTGATGAACAAGGCGCTGCTCGACGAGGCCGACCTGCGCCGCGACGACCGCACGCCGACCAAGGCGCTGACGCGTTTCACGCGCAGCGACGGCACGATGATCAAGTGCGAAGTGCTCGATCTCTCGACCAGCGGCGTCTCGCTCAAGACCGAGATCAGGCCTTCGGTGGGCGAGTTCGTGCTCATCGGCCAGATGGCCGGGCGCGTGGCGCGCCACCATAGCGACGGCATCGGCATCGAGTTCGTCGGACTGGGCCAGGAACGGCCCACCACCGACGCGATCCACGCCAGCATCCTCGTCCGCTAGAGTTTTTCCAGCCAGCTTGCCGCTTCGCGCGGCGATGCGAGCCGCACGTAACGTTTCGGAGGGGCGGCCGCGAGCGCGCGATCGATGAAGGGGCGCTCCTTTTTCAGCAGCACCCAGTTCAACGTCCTGATGCTGAAGCGGTCGATGCAGCCGTCGGGCATTTCCGCGCGCCGGACGCCGCGCAGCATGCGCAGCAGCACGCGGCGGGCACACACCGGCGCGGGGAGGTCCAGGTCGATCACGAGATCGGCGCGCGCGAGCCGCGCGACGCGATCCGGATCGATCCAGCCTTCGATGATCCAGCGCGACTCGGCGATCCAGGCTGCGTGCATCTCCGCGATCCGGCTGTCGGGTGCGACGCCCCAGTCGGGCAGCCAGTCGAGCTGATCGCCGTGCCTAAGCGGAAGTCCCGTGCGCGCCGCGAGCGCCCGCGCGAAGCTGCTCTTGCCCGCGCCGCTGATGCCGACGACCGCGATGCGGTCAAACGCCATCCGCCGGCTCCGCGATCCCGAGCGCGGCGCGCGTCTTCCTGGTCAGCCCGCGCGCCACGATCGCATGCGCGCGCGTCAGATACGCTTTGAGCTGCTTGTCCGGCAGCCTGTCGAGCCGGTCGAGGCTCACCCATTTGGCGCGCGCCAGATAGGCCGCGGGTTCAATGCCGCGCATCCTGGTGAGCATCTCGAAACCCATTTCGTCCGTCTTGAACGAAATGCCGTGCGGCTTGCGCTCTTTCGGACCCATGCCCGCGAACATCTTGCCGCCGATCTTGAAGATGTGGTCGTCGCCCCATTGAACCGAGAGCGTCGCGCCGGGAAGCGAAAGCAGATGCCTGGTGACGTCCGAATAACCCATGTCCGATTGTCGCGCGGCGCATGGCGCCTGCCAAGCGCGCCGGCGCTCAATGTTCCGGCGCCGGCTCGGGAATGTGCAGCGCGGCACGCGCGCGCCGGCGGTGGACGTCCTTGATGTTGCCCGAAACCATCGCGATGGCGAGTGCCATCACGGCGGCATCGTCGGTGAAGCCGATGCCGGCGACGAAATCGGGTATCGCGTCGATCGGCAGGACGAAATAGGCCAGCGCCGCCAAAAGGATCGCCCTGACCTTGGACGGCGTGTTCGGATCCACGGCGCAGAAGTAGGCGGCCGCCGCATCCTCGGCGAAAGGGATTTTGCCCGCCACCTTCAGCAGCTTTTTCCAGAACCCCCGATCCACGATGCGTTCGTTGCGTGCGATAGTCGCGGGCAACTGGACGGCGGCCGGGTTCGGCGTCTCGTTCGTCATCGTCCCAGTATATCGGAACTCTCAGGACGCGAAAAAAGGGGTCACATGGATATCGGATCGCGGATTCTGGCCAATCAGCCTTTTCCCAGGCTGATGGGCGTCGAGATCGTAAGTGCGGACAAGGACCTGGTGCGCGCCAGGCTGGTGGTTCGCCCGGATCTGTGCACCGCCGGCAACATCATGCATGGCGGGGCGATCATGGCGTTCGCCGACGCTCTCGGCGCAATCGGGACGGTGCTGAACATCCCGCGCGAGGCGGGCACGACAACGATCGAAAGCAAGACGAATTTCATCTCCGCCGCGAAGGAAGGCACGACGATCACGGCGGAAGCCACGCCGATCCACAACGGGCGCAAGACGTGCGTCTGGCAGACGCGGATCCTGCGCGAAGACGGAAAACTCGTCGCCGTCGTGACGCAGACGCAGATGGTTCTGCTTCCCTAGGGTACGCTTTGCGCGACCGCGCGCGCCGGTCTAAAAGTCCCGCCAGCCAACAGGAAGGTCACTGCCATGGAACTGAACTCTTCGATTTCCGCCGTCATTACGGGCGGCGCATCCGGTCTCGGCGAGGCCACGGCGCGCGTTCTGCGCGCCAAGGGCGTCAAGGTCGCTCTGCTCGACATGAACAAGGACAAGGGCGAGAAGCTCGCCGCGGAAATCGGCGCGGTGTTCTGCGAAGCCAACGTCACCAGCGAAGAGAGCGTTCTCGCCGCGTTCGAGAAGGCGCGCGCGGCCAACGGCCAGGAGCGCATCCTCGTCAACTGCGCCGGCACGGGCAACGCCATCAAGACCGCCTCGCGCGACAAGAAGACGGGCGAGACGCGCCGCTTCCCGACCGACGCGTTCAACTTCATCATCCAGATCAATCTCGTCGGCACCTTCCGCTGCATCGCGATCTCGGCGCAGGGCATGCTCTCGCTCGATCCGCTGCCGGGCGGCGAGCGCGGCGCCATCGTCAACACCGCGTCGGTCGCGGCGCAGGACGGCCAGATCGGGCAGGCGGCCTACACCGCGTCGAAGGCAGGCATCAACGGCCTGACGCTCGTCGTCGCGCGCGATCTTTCCAACGAGGGCATCCGCTGCAACACGATTATGCCCGGCCTGTTCAACACCCCGCTGCTCGGCGCGGCGCCCGAAGCGGTCAAGGCCGCGCTCGGCGCGCAGGTGCCGTTCCCGCAGCGCCTCGGCAATCCGCCGGAATACGCCGCGCTCGCGCTTCAGATGATCGAGAACGGTTACTTCAACGGCGAATGCGTCCGCCTCGACGGCGCGATCCGCATGGCGCCGCGCTAGTCCGTCGAACCGGAGTCGGGGAGATAAGCCATGGCAGATTTTCCCCGACGCATCCCCACACATGACGGCGAAGTCACGATCACCGCGGCGCGCGAGCAATTCCTCTATGAGAATTTCAAGTTCGCCGCGGCGCGCCGGGCCGGCAACACGATTTATCTTTCGGGTGTGATCGCCGGCCCCGAAAAGGGCGAAGGTCGCGACGCCGAAGCGTTCAAGAACCAGCTGCGGCGCGCCTTCGGGGCGATCGGCGCAACGTTGAAAGCGGCCGGCGCCGATTTCTCCAGGGTCGCGATGATCAACACCTTCCACGTCTGGAGCGGCCCGAATTTCGAGGGCGATACCAATGCCCAGCTCGCCGCCTTCGTCGCGGTGAAGGACGAATTCATCGCGCCGCCGCACCCGGCCTGGACCGCGGTCGGCACCACAGGCCTCGCCATCGCCACCGGCGTCGTCGAAATCCAGGTCATCGCGCACGTCTAACGGGTTGCCGCTTTTCGCCGCCGCGCTAGCATGGCCTTCATGACGGCGGACGCGATTCTCGGCTGGCACGACTTCTTCGAGACCATCTCGCAGGTCGGTGCGACACTTGCCGGCCTGCTCTTCGTCGGCCTCACCATTTCGCTGCCGCACGTGCTCGGGGTCAGCGGTTATCTGAGCCGCGCCTTCGCCGCCCTGTTTCTCCAGTTCGAGATGCTCGTGATCGGGCTCTGGGGTCTGCTACCGGGACAATCCGGTTTTGCGCTCGGCGTCGAATTCATCGCCACCGGCGTCGCCTTCGCGATCGGCATCACGACGTTCGCCTGGAACTTTCCGGAAGACGGGCAGTCGGTTCTCGGCGGCTTCGGGCCGCGGATCGTGCGGCTCACGCTGGCGCTCGGCGGCACGTGGCTGCCGGTGATCGCGGGGATCGGACTGGTCGCCGGCCGCGCCGATGCGCTCTATCTGCTGATGCCGACGGCGGTGTGCTGCCTCTATCTCTCGATCGGCAACGCCTGGGTGTTCGCTGTCGAGATTCCCCGGCGCAAGCAGAACGACGAGAACTGATCAGCGCGGCGCCAGCTCGCGGATCTGGCTGTTGGCCAAGGTGAGCTTGGCGATCGACAGGTCGCCGCTGCGCTCGAGCGCATCGAGGAATGCTTTCGCGCGGCCGAGCGGTTCGGCATGCGCCTGCGTCCAGGCCTCCACCGCCGAGACGCCGTCGGCGCGGTCGCCATGAGCCTTCGCCGGATCGAGCGCCGACAATGCCTCCGCCGTCAGCGCGCGCTGTCCGGCGAAA
>DATJZB010000083.1:0-3305 GCA_035499335.1 Rhizomicrobium sp.
GTTGGGCAGTTCCTTCAGCGCCGCGATGCAGGCCTTGACGAAGAAGCCCATGAAGCCCAGGCGCACGCCGTGCTTCTTCTCGAAGTTCTCCTTGTACTCGGCGCGCAGCTCCATGACGTGAGTCATGTCCACTTCGTTGAAGGTGGTGAGCTGCGCCGCGGTGTTCTGCGATTCCTTGAGGCGCAGCGCGATGGTCTTGCGCAACCGGCTCATGGTGACGCGCTCCTCGCGGTCGGCGCGCGGGCGCGGGCCGGCCTGAACCGGCGCGGGAGCCGGGCGGACCGTGCGCTCGGCGGCGCGCGCTTCCAGCGCTTCCAGGATGTCGCCTTTGAGCACGCGGCCGTCGCGGCCCGAGCCCGGCGCGCCTGAGAGCCTGACGCCGGCTTCTTCCGCGATCCTACGGACGGACGGCATGACGGGCGTTTCCGGTTTCGGCTCTGCGGCTGTCGCCGCGGCCGGTTTCGGTTCGGCAGGCTTGGGCGCAGCCGGCTTGGGCGCAGCAGCCGCGGGTTTGGGTGCAGCAGCGGCGGGCTTGGGTGCAGCAGCGGCGGGTGCCGACGATGCGGCGCCTTCGGCGATCGCACCGAGGATGGCGCCGACCTGAACGGTGTCGCCTTC
The DNA here is from genome assembly GCA_035499335.1 of Rhizomicrobium sp. Taxonomy (GTDB): domain Bacteria; phylum Pseudomonadota; class Alphaproteobacteria; order Micropepsales; family Micropepsaceae; genus Rhizomicrobium. The sequence goes on from DATJZB010000083.1 coordinate 619, forward strand.
CTGGACCGAAATGGATTCGATGGAACCGTCGGCGGGCGCGGGCACTTCGACCGTCACCTTGTCGGTTTCCAGTTCGAGCAGCGGCTCGTCGCGTTTGACCGCGTCGCCCTGTTTCTTGAACCACTTCGAAACCGTCGCTTCGGTCACGGACTCGCCCATCGCGGGCACTTTGATTTCGATGCTCATCGGAGCCTCTTTCGATCCTCGTGCCGCGACACGCTCAGCACGAGGCAATGGAGAACGCCCTCACCCTGAGCTTGTCGGTGGGTGAGGGCAAGTCGGAATCACAAGGTCAACGCTTCGGCCAGAAACGCCTTGAGCTCGGCATTGTGCTGACTCATCAGGCCTGCTGCAGTCGATGCATATTCGGGCCGGCCGACATAGCGCGGCCGCGCATTGCCTCCCAATTGGGCAATCGTCGCTTCGATATGCGGCGCGACGAACGTCCAGGCGCCCTGATTCTGCGGCTCTTCCTGGCACCAGACGAGGTCGGCCTTGGGAAAGCGATTCAATTCCAGCGCCAGCACGTTTTCCGGGAAGGGATAGAGCTGCTCGATGCGCAGGATCTGGATACGATTCTCGTTCAGCTTGTCGCGCGCTTCCATCAGGTCGAAGTAGACCTTTCCGGTGCACAGGATCACCCGCTCGATCTGGCGGTCGTCGACGAGCTTCGTCGTCCAGGCGCCGGGCACGACCTCGGCCTGGTCGCGCAGGACGCGGTGGAACGACGCGCCCGGACCGAAATCGGCCAGGAACGACGTGCAATGCTTGTTGCGCAGCAGCGACTTGGGCGTCATCAGCACCAGCGGCTTGCGGAACGGCCGGTGCATCTGGCGGCGCAGGACGTGGAAATAGTTCGCCGGCGTCGTGCAGTAGGCGACCTGGATGTTGTCCTGCGCGCAAAGCTGGAGATAGCGCTCGAGACGGGCCGACGAATGTTCGGGGCCCTGTCCTTCGTAACCGTGCGGCAGCAGCATGACGAGACCGCACATGCGCAGCCACTTGGTTTCGCCCGACGCGATGAACTGGTCGATGATGACCTGCGCGCCGTTGGCGAAATCGCCGAATTGGGCTTCCCACAGGACGAGCGCCTTCGGTTCGGCGGACGAATAGCCGTATTCGAAGCCGAGCACCGCCTCCTCGGAAAGCAGCGAGTCGATCACTTCGATCTGCGCCTGTCCGGCGCGGATGTGCTGCAGCGGATAGTAGCGCGCCTCGGATTCCTGATCGATGAAGGCGGCGTGGCGCTGCGAGAACGTGCCTTCCGTCGAATCCTGGCCGGAGAGGCGCACCGGAATGTCCTCGAGCAGCAGCGTGCCGAACGCGAGGGCTTCGGCCGTCGCCCAGTCGAAGCCGTCGCCGCTCGAGAACATCGCCGCTTTGGCTTCGAGCTGGCGCGCCAGCGTCTTGTGCAGGTTGAAGCCTTCTGGAACCGTGGTGATGGCGCGTCCGACTTCGTGAACGATGTCGAGCGGCACGGCGGTGTCGCCGCGGCGGTCGCCTTTCGGCGCCATCGAAAGGCCGGACCAGCGCCCGTCGAGCCAGTCGGCGCGGTCGGGGCGATGCGTCTTGGACTCGGCCAGTTCGCTGTCGAGCCGCTCCATGAACGCGGTCAGCATCTGATCGGCTTCAGCCTGGGTCAGCGTGCCTTCCGCGACCAGCTTTTGCGTGTAGATCTGCAGCGTGGTCGGGTGATCCTTGATCGCCTTGTACATCAGCGGCTGCGTGAACGTCGGCTCGAGCGTTTCGTTGTGGCCGAAACGCCGGTAGCAGACCATGTCGATGACGACGTCCTTGTGGAAGAGCTGGCGGAATTCCGTCGCCACGCGCGCGCAGTGCACCACGGCCTCGGGATCGTCGCCGTTCACGTGGAAGATCGGCGCCTGCACCATCAGCGCGATGTCGGTGCAATAGGCCGAGGAGCGCGAATAGGACGGCGAGGTGGTGAAGCCGATCTGGTTGTTGATCACGAAGTGGATCGTGCCGCCGGTGCGGAAGCCCTTGGTGCCGCTCATCGCGAAGCACTCCGCGACGACGCCCTGGCCGGCGAACGCGGCATCGCCGTGCAGGATCAGCGGCAGCACGCTGGAACGCGCGATCGTGTCGTTCTGCTGCTGCTGCTTGGCGCGCGCCTTGCCGAGCACGACCGGATCGGACGCTTCGAGATGCGAGGGGTTTGCCGTCAGCGAGAGATGCACGGTGTGATTGTCGAAGGCGCGGTCGCTGGAGGCGCCGAGATGATATTTGACGTCGCCCGAGCCCTGCACTTCGCTCGGATTGGCGCTGCCGCCGGAGAATTCATGGAACAGCTGGCGGTACGGCTTGCTCATCACGTTGGCGAGCACGTTGAGTCGCCCGCGATGCGCCATGCCGATGACGATTTCCTTCACGCCGAGCTGGCCGCCGCGCTTGATGATCTGCTCGAGCGCCGGGATCATCGCTTCGCCGCCGTCGAGGCCGAAGCGCTTGGTGCCGAGGAAGCGCAGGCTGGCGAATTTCTCGAAGCCTTCGGCTTCGACGAGCTTGTTCAGGATCGCCTTCTTGCCCTCCGGCGAGAACACGATTTCCTTGTCGGGACCCTCGATGCGGCGCTGGAGCCAGTCCTTCTGCTCGGCGTCGTTGATGTGCATGAATTCGTAGCCGATGCGCCCGCAATAGGTGCGCTTGAGGATGTCCACCATCCGGCG
>DATJZB010000084.1:0-57815 GCA_035499335.1 Rhizomicrobium sp.
GCGCAGCCTGGCTCGACTCGCGCCGCGCCGATGCCGCCAGGCTGTTCCGCGACAAGGGCGTACCGCATCGCCGCGTCGAGAACTGGAAATATACCGATCTCAAGACCGCGCTCGACGGTGCCGACGATGCCGGCGCGAACGATATTCGCTGCATCATCGGGACCCTGCCGGACGGCGTCGAACTGTTCGACCTCGGCGATCTGGCCGATGCGCCGCAATGGGTGCAGGCGCATTTCGGGAAAGCGGCGCTCTCCGACTCAATGCCGGCGGCGTCGTTGGTGCTGGCGCGCGCGGGTTTCGCGCTGAGGGTGCCGAAGAACCTTCGCGCCCTGCAGCCGCTTCGCATCGCCGTCGAAGGATCCGGCCATGCGCGGGTGCTGCTCGTGCTCGAAGAGGGCGCCGCGCTCGAACTCGTCGAGAGCCGTCCGGAAGGCACCGGTTTCAGCAACGTCGGCATGGAGATCGTCGTCGGCGCAAATGCGCGGATGACCCATGTGCGCGTGGCGGACGCGTCGCCCGAGGCGATCGCGGTCGAGGACATCGCCGTTCGCGTGGCGCGCGACGGCGCCTATAGCGTGCATCTCGCAAGCGGCGGCGCCTCGCTGTCGCGCCTGAATGTGCGGCTGACGCTGAAGGAACCCGGCGCGCATGCCGAATTAAGCGGAGTGAGCGTGCTCGGCGGCCGTCTGCATGCGGACGTGACGACCGAGATCTATCACGCGGCGGGCGAGACGCGCTCGGTCCAGCTTTTCAAGCATGTCGTCGGCGGCCACGGGCGCGCCGTCTACCAGGGCAAGATCACGGTCGCCGAGGGCGCCGACAAGTCCGACAGCCGGCAGACGGCGAAAGCCCTGCTGATGGGCGAACGCGCCGAAGCCGACCTCAAGCCGGAGCTCGAGATCTTCGCCGACGACGTGAAATGCGCCCATGGCGCCGCGGTCGGCGACCTCGATGCCGATTCGCTGTTTTATCTGCGCGCCCGCGGCATATCCGAGGGCGAAGCGCGCAACATGCTCGTGCGCGCATTCCTCGAAGAGTCGGTGTCGCAGATCGCGGACGAAACCGTCCGGGCGGCGGTCTGGCAGTCGGTCGAGGCGACACTGCCGGGGGCGATGGCGCCATGACCGCGCAGAGCAAGATCCGCACGGCGTTCGATCCCGCCGCGGCCCGCGAGGATTTCGCCATCCTGTCGCGCACCGTATACGGCAAGCCGCTGGTCTATTTCGACAATGGCGCTTCGGCGCAGAAGCCGCGGCAGGTGCTCGACGCGATGCGGGAATTCGCGACGACCGAGTACGCCAACGTCCACCGCGGCGTCCATTTCCTGTCCGCCGCCGCCACCGAGCGGTACGAAGCGGCGCGCGAGACCGTCCGCAAGTTCCTCAATGCCGCCAGCGCCGAAGAGGTCGTCTTCACCAAGGGCGGAACCGAGGCGATCAACCTCGTCGCGCACTCCTTCGCCGCGACGCGGATCCAGCCGGGCGATGAAATAGTTCTCTCGGTCATGGAGCATCATTCGAACATCGTTCCCTGGCACTTCCTGCGCGAGCGCTACGGCGCCGTGCTGCGCTGGGTCGATGTGCGCGACGACGGTTCGCTCGATGCCGACGCGCTCGATGCCGCAATCGGCGACAGGACGAGGCTCGTCGCCATCACCCATATCTCGAACGTGCTGGGAACCGTAACGCCGCTCAAGGAGATCGTCGCGCGCGCGCACGCCAAAGGCGTGCCGGTGCTGGCGGACGGCTGCCAGGGCGCGGTGCATGAGATCGTCGACGTGCGCGATCTCGACGTCGACTTCTACGTGCTCACCGCCCACAAGCTTTACGGGCCGACGGGCATCGGCGCACTTTATGCCAAGAAGGCGCATCTGAAGGGCATGCGGCCGTTCAACGGCGGCGGAGAGATGATCCGCGAGGTGACGCGCGACCTCGTCACCTACGCCGACCCGCCCGCGCGCTTCGAGGCGGGCACGCCGCCGATCATCGAAAGCGTCGGACTGGCGGCGGCGTTGGACTATCTGAGCGGCTTCGACCGCGAGGCCGTCAAGGCGCATGAGCACGACCTGCTCGCCTATGCGCGCGAAGGCGTGCGTCAGTTCAATTGGCTGCGGGTGATCGGGGACGCACCAGGCAAGGCCTCGATCCTGTCCTTCGAGGCGGAGGGGATGCATGCGCACGACCTCGCCACCATATTGGACAGGGAAGGCGTCGCGGTCCGCGCCGGACATCACTGCGCGCAGCCGCTGATGGAACGGTTCGCCGTCGCCTCGACCACGCGCGCCTCTTTCGCGCTCTACAACACGCGTGCCGAAGTCGATGCGATGCTGGGGGCGCTCGCCAAGGCCAGGAAGATTTTGGGCTAGATCATGGACGATTCACTGCGCGACCTTTACCAGGAAGTGATCCTCGATCACTCGCGCCACCCGCGCCATTTCGGGAAGCTGGAGCACGCCACCAACACCGCGCAGGGCTACAACCCGTTGTGCGGCGACCGCGTGACTATCTATCTGACCGTCGACAAGGACGACCGCATCGCCGACGTCCGGTTCGAAGGAAAAGGCTGCGCCATCAGCCAGGCGTCGGCCTCGCTCATGACGGACCTCATCGTCGGCAAGACGGTAAGCGAGGCGGAGAGGCTGATGGCGGGTTTCCTCAGCCTGGTGAAGGGCGAGACCGTCGAAGGGCTGAGCGCCGGCGACCGCGAAACGCTCGACGTCATGGCCGGCGTCAGCGCGTTTCCGATGCGGGTGAAGTGCGCGACGCTGGCCTGGCACACGATGAAGTCGGCTCTGGAGGGCGGCGAGGCCGCCAAATCGGAATGAACGCCGAACCGCAAAGGGCAGAGATAAACGCCATGGGTTCCGCGCTAAGCGCCGAGGAACTCGAGGATTTTACGGCGAAGCTCGTGGCCGCACTGAAAACGGTTTACGACCCGGAAATCCCGGTGGACATATATGAACTCGGACTTATCTATAAGGTGGACGTCGCGGACAACAAGGACGTGACGGTCGACATGACCTTGACGGCGCCGGGATGCCCCGTGGCGGGCGAAATGCCGAACATGGTCAAGACCGCGCTGGAAGGCGTGGAAGGAATCGGGACGGTGACGGTCAACATGACCTTCGATCCGCCCTGGACGCCGGAACGGATGAGCGAAGAAGCGAAACTCGAACTGAACATGTACTGATGCAGACGACGAAAACTTCCAGGCCGCGCCGCGAGCGCCCCAAAGCGGTCAAGCTGACCGATGCCGCCGCCGCGCGCATCCGCGAGATCATGGCGGAGGCGGACGGCAAGTATCAGGGCGTGCGCGTCGGCGTCACCAACGGCGGCTGCGCCGGCATGAGCTACACGATGGACTACGCCGAAGAAGTGAAGCCGCTCGACGAGGTGGTCGAGGACAAGGGCGTCAAGATCCTGATCGATCCCAAGGCGATCCTGTTCCTGATCGGGACCGAAATGGATTTCGTCAGCGAGAAGCTGGGCGCGCGCTTCGTGTTCAACAATCCGAACCAGACCGCCGCCTGCGGATGCGGCGAAAGCGTCTCGATCTCTCCGGCCAAGGACGTCCACTGACCGTGGCGGCCAAGGCGGATCCCCACCGCTTCGACGATCTGTTCCAGGAATTCGGCCCGATCGTGTTGCGCCGGTTCTTCGGCGGCGAGGGCATCTATGCGGGCAGCGTGATGATCGGCACGATCTTCAACGACGTCATCTACTTCAAGACCGACGACAAGACGATCAAGGCGTTCCGCAAGGAAGGCACGGCGCCGTTCACCTTCAGGAAGCGCGGCACCGAGATCGTGGAGACGACATGGTACGCGTTGCCCGATCGGCTCTATGACGATCCGGAGGAACTGGCGCACTGGGCGCGCGACGCGCTCAAGGTCGCCAGCGCGTCTCCCGAAGCGGTGAGAAAAGCGCGCAAGGCGGCCGAGGCCAAACTGCCGCGCCGCGAACGGCAGAGGCGCCAGCACCGGCGGGCGGCCGCACGCGCGCCGCGCTGATCACCACAATTTCACGCGCTGGTCAGGCGGCAGGTACATCTTGTCTGTGGGCTGCACGCCGAAGGCTTCGTACCACGCGTCGATGTTGCGGGTCGGTCCGACGACGCGGAAATGCGGCGGACTGTGCGGGTTGGACAGGATCTGCTGGCGCATCTGTCCGTCCCGATATTTCGCCCGCCAGACCTGCGCGAAGGAAAGAAAGAAGCGCTGGTCGCCGGTCAGGCCGTCGAGCACCGGCGCCGGCTTGCCGCCGAGCGAGGCGTGATAGGCCTTGAGCGCGATGCTGAGACCGGAGAGATCGCCGATGTTCTCGCCCATCGTCAGCTTGCCGTTCACGTGCAGGCCGGGCAGGCCTTCGTAGGAGTCGAACTGCGCGCCCAGCATCGAGACGCGTTGCTCGAACGCCTTCCGGTCGTCGTCCGTCCACCAGCTTTCGAGGTCGCCCGCACCGTCATACTTGCTGCCCTGGTCGTCGAATCCGTGGCTGATCTCGTGTCCGATGACCGCGCCGATGCCGCCATAGTTCACCGCGTCGTCGGCATTGGGATCGAAAAAGGGCGGCTGCAGGATAGCGGCGGGGAAGAAGATCGAATTGAAGAGCTGCGTGTAGTAGGCGTTGATCGTCGAAGGCGTCATGCCCCACTCGTCGCGGTCGACCGGACGATCGATCCGGTCGAGGTCGTAGGCCCACTCGAAGGCATTCGAACGCTCGATGTCGCCCACCAGATCGTCGCGCGCGATGACGAGGCCGGAGAAATCGCGCCACTTTTCGGGGTAGCCGATGTGGGGCGTGAAGGCGTGCAGCTTGTCGAGCGCCTTTTGCCGCGTCACCGGCGACATCCAGGCGATGGTGCGGATGTCCGCGTCATACGCCTTCAGGAGGTTGGCGACGAGTTGTTCGGCCTTCGCCTTGGTCGCTGGCGGGAAATATTTGGCGACATAGAGCTTGCCGAACGGATGCGACAGAACGGCGTCGAGCAGGTGCACGGCGCGCGTGTCGCGCGGAAGCTGTTCGGCCTGTCCGCCCAGGACCTTGCCGAAGAAGTCGAAATTGGCGTCGTCGAAGGCCTTGGGCAGGTACGCGGCCATGTTGTGCACGTAGTGGATCGTCAGATAGTCGCGCAGAACCGCGACCGGCGTCCTGGCGAACAGCGCCGCCAGCGGCGGAAAGGCCGTATTCTCGCGCACGATGACCTTGCGTGCCACATCGATGCCCTGCGCCTTGAAGAATGCCTCCCACGGGAAGCCCGGGGCGAAGCTGGCGAGCGCTTTGACGTCCATCGGATTGTAGACCTTGTCGGCGTTGCGCCGGTCGGCCGCCGGCCAATGCGCCGTCGCGATGTCCGTCTCGAACGCGTAGACCGCGGCAGCGCGCGCCGCGGCGTCTTTTTCGCCGAGCATCGTGAGGACGCCCGTCAGGTATGTCTTGTAGGCGTCGCGGGTCTTGGCGAGATCCGGATCGTCGCGAAGATAGTAGTCGCGGCTCGGCATGCCGAGCCCGGCCTGGGTGACCGTCACGACATAAGCGTTCGAGTTCTTCGCATCGGGCGAAATGGCGGAGCCGAACAGGCTGCCGGCGGGAAAGGCAGGGTCGCCCATCAGTCTGGCGACGTCTTCCGGCGTCTTGAGCGCCGCGATGCGCGCTAGATCGGGTTTGATCGGATCCAGCCCGCGCGCTTCGATCGTCTTGGTGTCGGTGAAGGCGTCATACAGATCGCGGATCTGTTTCTCCTCGGGATTGAGCGACGCCGGATCGCGCGCTTCCAGTCCCGCGACCAGTTCCTTCATCCGCATTTCGCTGAGGATCTGAAGGTGCTGGAAAGAGCCGATGCTCGTCCGGTCGGCCGGAATCTCTGTCCGCTGCAGCCACGCGCCGTTGGCGTAGAGAAAGAAGTCGTCGCCCGGCTTGACGCTGCGGTCCATGCCGGTGAGGTCGATTCCCCAGGCGCCGATGGCCGGTTTCTCCGCCGGCTCGGCCGCGAGGCCGACGCAAGCGGTTGCGGCAAGAGCGAGGAGTGCGATCGCGAACTTTTTCATCATGTCGTTTTCCTGGTTGCGGCGTTTCCTACCAGACAGGGACGCGCTTGTCGGGCGGCAGATAATATTTGTCGCCGGGCTTGATATCGAACGCCGTGTACCAGCCGTCGACATTGCGCACGACGCCGTTGACGCGGAACGCCGACGGGCTGTGCGGGTTGGACAGGACCTGCGCGCGCAGCGCGCCGTCACGGTGACGTTCGCGCCAGCTCTGCGCATAGGCGATGAAGAAGCGCTGATCGCCGGTCAGACCGTTCAGCACCGGCGCGGGTTTGCCGCCGAGCGAGAGGTGATAGGCCTTGAGCGCGACGACCAGGCCGGCGATGTCGGCGAGGTTCTCGCCGAGCGTCAGCCTGCCGTTGATGTGCAGGCCCGGCAGCGGCTCATACTGGTTGTACTGCGCCACGATCGCATCGCCGCGCGCCTTGAAATTCTTCAGGTCGTCCGGCGTGAACCAGTTGTGCAGGTTGCCGCGCGCGTCGTACTTGGAACCCTGATCGTCGAAGGCGTGGCTGGTCTCGTGGCCGATCGTCGCTCCGATCTCGCCGTAGTTGACCGCATCGTCGGCGTTGGGATCGAAGTAGGGCGGCTGAAGGATGCCCGCCGGAAAGACGATCTCGTTGAAGTTGAAATTGTCGTAGGCGTTGTTGGTCGGCGGCGTCATCCCCCATTCGGACCGGTCGACGGGACCATCGACCCGGCGAAGCTGGCGCTGCCACTCGAACACCGTCGTATTCTTCACGCTGGCGAGGAGATCGGACCGGTCGATGGCGAGCGCGGAATAGTCGCGGAACTTGTCGGGATAACCGATCTTGAGCGCCATCGCGTGCAGCTTTTCGAGCGCCTTGTTGCGCGTCGGCGGCGTCATCCAGGCGAGCGTGCGGATATCGGCGTCGTAGGCCTTGAGAAGGTTCTGCACCAGGACGCGCGCCTTGGCCTTCGCTTCGGGCGGAAAATACTTCGCGACGTACAGTTTGCCGAGCGCCTCGCCCATTTCGTTGTCGAGCAGGTTCACGCCGCGAATTGCGCGGTCGAGTTGCGCTGTCTTTCCGTCGAGGGCGATGCCGTAGAACGCGAAGTCGGTGTCGTCGACCTTCTTGGGCAAATAGGCGGACCAACTGTGCAGGTAGCGCACCGTCAGATAGTCCCGCCAGACGTCGACGGGCGTGGCGGCATACACTTTCGCCAGATTGGGGAAGGCGGACTTCTCCGCCACGATCACCTTGCGCGACCCCTTGGGCGACGTCGTCGAGATGCCGGCCGCCTTGAACAGGGCATTCCAGTCGAAGGCGGGTGCCAGTTTCTGCAGGTCCGCGAACGTCATGGCATTGTAGATCTTGTCTTCGTCGCGGCGGTCGGCTGCGGGCCAGCTCGCCTGGGCGATGGCCAGCTCGAGCGCGTAGACTTTCTGCGCGCGGGCATCGGCGTCCTTGACCCCGGCGATGGCGAGCATCTGGGCGACGTATTTCTTGTACGCCTCGCGCGTCTTCACGATGTCCTTGTCGTTCGACAGGTAGTAGTCGCGGTCCGGCATGCCGAGGCCGGATTGCGAAAGATTGACCGAGTAGAGGTCCGAGTCCTTGTCGTCGACGGCGATTGCGCACGAGAACGGACCGTCGACGCCGAGCGAAGGATCGCCGATGATCCGCGCCACGTCGCTCAACGTCTTGATGCCGGCGATTTCCGCGAGATCCTTTTGCGCGGGCTGCAGGCCGGCAGCTTCGATCTGCTTGGTGTCCATGAAGGCGTTGTACAGATCGCGCAGCTTGCGCTCTTCCGCCGTCAACTTGGCATCCGGTTCGGCGGCGAGTTGCCTCACGACCGCCTTGAGCCGCGCTTCGTTGGCCATGTTGATCTCGAGATTGACGCCGGAATAGGTCCGGTCGGCGGGGATGGTGTCGTGCTTGACCCAGTTACCGTTGGAATAAAGGAAGAAGTCGTCGCCGGGCTTGACGCTCTTGTCCAGGTACGTGAGTTCTACGCCCCAGGGCGGCACGGCCGGTCGCCCGGTCGGTGCGGCGCTGTCCGCGCCCTGCGCCACTTGCAGGCAGAAACCGATCGCACATGCGCCAGCCGACAGAAAGGTTCTGCGCTTCATCAACGTCGCTCCATGTCAAAATGAGGTCCTGTAAGGCGAACCTACCCCCAAACGCGACGGCAATACGTCAGCGTTTCGCGGCCGCTAGCAAATCACGGACGCGCGAGCATTTGGGATCCAGCAAGGCGCGACCGGTTATTTGCCTTTGAATTTGGCCTGACGCTTTTGCAAAAAGGCCGAAACGCCTTCCATGAAATCTTCGGTCTTTCCGGCCCGTTCCTGGCTGACGCGCTCCAGGTCGAGTTGTTCTTCGTACGTGTTCAGCGGGCTCTGCCAATAAAGACTGCGGGTGACCGAAAGCGAGGAGGGGCCGTTGGCCAGCTGCTCCGCAAGCTTCAGGGCCTCGGCCATCAACGCGCCATCGTCGGCGACACGGTTGATCAGCCCCCATTCCAGCGCCTTTTCGGCCGGAAGACGCTCGGCCAGGAGCGACAATTCCTTCGCCCGCACAAGCCCGATCAAGCGCGGCAGAAGCCAGGTCGAGCCGCCGTCGGGCACAAGGCCGATACGCGTAAAGGCCTGCAGGAAATACGCCGATCGACCCGCGATTACGATGTCACCCATAAGCGCGATGCTCATGCCGACACCGGCGGCGGCGCCGTTCACGGCCGTGACGATGGGGAGGGACAGATCGCGCAGCCGCCGAAGGAACGGGTGGTAGACGGTCTCGAGAGCGTGCCCGACTCCGGTGTCTTCGCTGCCGCGCTCCGCGAGGTTGGCGCCGGAGCAGAAGCCGCGCCCTTCGCCGGTGAGGATCATCGCGCGGAATCCGCTGTCCTTCTTCTCGATGAAGTTCAACGCAGCGGCGGCGCCCTTCACCAGCTTGGTGCCGGCCGCGTTCATCGCTTCGGGATGGTTCAGCGTCAGGACCGCGACATTGCCGTGCGCCGTCACATAGGCCCGATCGAAATCCGTACGCATGGTCCGCTCCCGCGATTTTTCAGCGGCGCAGCATACGCGGTTCGGCAGTGATGGGAAGGGCGCGGTAAGCCCTGTTACGCGGCGTCAATTTCCACTTCGACGGCACGCGGATCGTTGTCGCCGATCACGCAGTTCCGGCCCGCATGCTTCGCGCGATAGAGGCAGGCGTCGGCGCGCTGGATCAAGGAGGCGGCGCCTTCGCTGTCGGCGAGTTCGGCGACGCCGATGGAAATCGTGATGGAGCCGAGAACGTCGCCGGTCGATTTCTTGATCAGGCGCTTACCCTGGACCTTCTGGCGGATCTGATCGGCGAGCTTGACCGCGTCGTCGACGCCGGCGTTGCGCACGATGACCGCGAATTCCTCGCCGCCGTAACGCGCCGCCGTGTCGTAGCCCTTCGTGTTCTCTGAAAGGCATGTCGCCACCAGCCGCAGGACCTGATCGCCCGTCTGATGTCCCCAGGTGTCGTTGAACAGCTTGAAGCGGTCGATGTCGCACATGAAGAGCGACAGCGGCGTGCCGGCCGACTGCGCGTCCTCGATGGCGGCGAGCAGGTTGGTGTCGAACGCCTTGCGGTTCGCGATTCCGGTCAACGGATCGGTGAGCGCTTCCTGCCGCACATTGTCGAGCTGGGTCTTGAGTTCGTTCACCTGCTGCGAAGATTTCTGGAGCTCGGATTCCAGCGCCCTGGAGCGCTGTTCCATCGCCGTCGTGGCGGACATCAGCCCGCCGACCAGGCGGCGCAAATCGTCCGGCGTGCGCTCGCCGCCGAGCTGGCCGCTGGCGGCCGAAAGTGTCTGGCCATAGTCGAAGGCCTGCTTGCTCGCGGTGTCCAATTTCTCGAGCACGTCGTTCAAGGATGCCGAAACGCCGTCGCCGATGGCGTTCACCGCACGCTCGGTACGGTCGCGCGAAAAGCAGCGGTCGCGCAGGTCCTGCAGGATCGTCACGGTGAAGGGTCGCCGGGCGGCGATCATGTCGCCGATGATGCGGCCGACCGCGGGGTTCTCGCCGGCGGCGTAGTGATAAAAGAGCTCGAAATTCTCCGGAACCGGCGAGACGTTGCACTCCGCCATCAGGGCCAGAGTGGTCTTCGCGAGCGCCTGTTCCCGTTCGTTACGCAACGCCAACTCCCAGATATGAACCGTGCCGGAACCCGGCCCGGCATAGTGACGGTGCGGTTCGTAACAAACTCTTAAGCACGGCCATTGAAGCCGGCCGCGGGCGCTGATTAACTTGACAAAATATCAGCCGGCAGCCGCGAGAGGACACAAAATGAGCGCACAGGCCAAGCCCAGCCAGAGTGGAGATGTCGGCACCGCCATGCGGGCCGTGTTGGATCGCCAGCGCCAGGCCCATCTGAAGGACGGTCCTCTCAGCGCCGAGCGGCGCATCGACTGGCTCGACCGCGCCATCGGCCTGTTGGTCGGGCACAAGGATGCCATCGCGGACGCGCTGCGCGAGGACTTCGGGCACCGCTCCGTGCACGCGACCTTGCTCACCGACGTCTCGGGCTCGATCGCGCCGCTGAAGCACGCCAAGGAAAATCTGCGCAAGTGGATGAAGCGCGAGAAGCGCAAGGTCAGTCCGGCGATCCTCGGCCTGTTCGGGGCCAAGGCCTATATCGAGTATCAGCCGAAGGGCACCGTCGGAATCATCTCGCCGTGGAACTTCCCGGTGAACCTCACCTTCACGCCGCTCGCCGGTGTCTTCGCGGCCGGCAACCGCGCGATGATCAAGCCGAGCGAATTCACGCCGCGGACCTCCGAACTCATGGCCCGGATGTTCGCATCGGCGTTCGACGAGACCGAAGTCGCCGTGTTCACCGGCGGACCGGAGGTGGGCGGCGCGTTCTCGCGGCTGCCGTTCGATCATCTGCTGTTCACGGGCGCCACGTCGATCGCCTACCATGTGATGAAGGCGGCGGCGGAGAATCTGGTTCCGACCACACTGGAACTGGGCGGCAAGTCGCCGGTGATCGTCAGCGAATCCGCGGACATGGATCTCACGGCCAAACGCGTGATGATGGGCAAGACTCTCAACGCCGGCCAGATCTGCCTAGCGCCCGACTATGTCATGGTACCGCAGGCCCGGGCGCGCGAATTCGTCGGCGCGGCCGCGAATGCGATCGGCGCGATGTTCCCGACCTTGAAGGACAATCCCGACTACACCTCGGTCATCAACCAGCGGCACTACGACCGCCTCAACGGCTATATCGACGATGCGAAGGCCAAGGGCGCGGAAATCGTCGAGCTGAATCCGGCCAAGGAGGATTTTCGCCAGCAGCCCTATCACAAGATCCCGCCCACGCTCGTCCTCAATCCGACGGACGACATGGCGATCATGAAGGACGAGATCTTCGGGCCGCTTCTGCCGGTCAAGACCTACACCAACGTCGATGAGGCCATCGGCTACGTGAATTCGCACGACCGGCCGCTCGGTCTCTACTATTTCGGCAAGGACGGCGCGGAGCAGGAGAAGGTGCTGACGCGTACCACCTCCGGCGGCGTCTCGGTCAACGATGTGGTGATGCACGTCTCGATGGAAGACCTGCCGTTCGGCGGCATCGGTCCGTCCGGAATGGGCGCCTATCACGGCATCGACGGCTTCCGCACGTTCAGCCATGCCAAGGCGGTGTTCCAGCAGGTCGGGCGCGACCTCACGGCGATGATGCGCCCGCCCTATGGCGCGGCGATCCAGAAGATGCTGGACGGCGGGATCAAGCGCTAGGCCGCGGTCCAGCCGCCGTCCACGGACAGGTTTGCGCCGGTGATCTGCTTGGCGGCGTCCGAGCACAGGAACACCGCGATTGCCGCCACTTCGTCCACCGTGACGAACTGCTTGGTGGGCTGCGCCTCCAGCAGCACGTCGTTGATGACCTGCTCCTTGGTCATGTTGCGGGCCTTCATGGTGTCGGGAATCTGCTTCTCGACCAGCGGCGTCCAGACATAACCCGGACTGATACAGTTGACGGTTATGCCGAACTCCGCCGTCTCGAGGGCGATGGTCTTGGTCAGGCCGGCGATGCCGTGCTTCGCGGACACGTAGGCCGATTTGAAAGGACTCGCGACGAGCGAATGGGCCGACGCGGTGGAAATGATGCGTCCCCACTTTCTCTTCTTCATGCCGGGCACGGCGGCACGCATGCAGAGGAACGCCGAGGTCAGATTGATGGCGATGATCTGGTTCCACTTTTCGATGGGAAACTCTTCGACCGGCGAGACGAACTGAATGCCGGCATTGCAGATCAGGATGTCGCAGGCGTCGAACGTCTTCTCGGCGAGGGCGATCATGCCGGCGACTTCTTCCGGCTTCGTCATGTCGGCCGGCGAGTAGATCGCCTTTACGCCGAAGTCGGCTTCGATGGAGGCGCGTTCCTTCTCGATGGCGGCGGCATCGCCGAACCCGTTGATGAGGACGTTGGCGCCCTCCTTGGCGAGCGCGCGGGCATAGGCGAGGCCGATGCCGCTGGTGGACCCGGTGACGACGGCAGATTTCGATTTGAGAGACATTGACATACTCCTTTTAGTCGCGGGCGGGGGAAACGGTTTCGATTTCGACGGCCTCGACAACCTCGATAACCGTCGTCGCACCTTTCTTGCGGTCGCAGACCATGTGCTCGCGGCGGGTCATGGTCCGGCAAATGTCCTGGTGGCCGGAGGTCCAGTGCTCCAGCATGCTCTGGCGCGAAAATTCGAAGTCCTTGCTCGAACCTTCGTAAGGCTTGTCGCGGTAGACGAGCTGCACGACCGTCACCGCATTCTCGCGCGCCAGTGCGCCGACGCGGCGTGCGACTTCGGCCTCCGCCAGGTCGGCCGGCAGTGCGTCGAGCAGCGCGCGCACGGCCATTTTGGCGTCGTGCTTCTGCAGGATCGCCTCCGTGTTGCGACGCGTGCGGCTGGAATAGCGGATGTCCTTCTCGCGTTCGATCGCTTCCAGGACCGTGTTCGGCAGCGGACCGTGCGCGCTGAAGAGATCGACCTGGAAGACGAGAAGATCGTCGTCCACGTCCTCATCGAGTACATATTGCAGCGGCGTGTTCGAGACGACGCCGCCATCCCAGTAGAACTGGCCGTCGATCTCGACCGGCGGAAATCCCGGGGGCAACGCGCCGGACGCCATGACGTGTTCGGGGCCGAGCGCGTGCCGCTCGTTGTCGAAGTAGACGAGCTCGCCGGTGCGCACGTTCACGGCGCCGAGACTGAGGCGGATCTCGCGTGCGTTGATGCGGTCGAAGTCGACCAGCGCTGCGAGCGTGTCGCGCAGCGGCGCGGTGTCGTAGAGGCTCCGCGCCTGCGGCGCGCCCGACGGATAGAAGATCGCCGGCGGAATCCGGGGCCGGAAGAATCCCGCGACGCCCGCAGCCGCTATCCACGCGGCCGCCGCTTCGTTGACCAGGCCGCGGGTCTGCGGATCGAGGGGACCGAAGTGAAGCGGCAGGCTCGAACTCGCCGTTTCCCAGAACTGACGGAGCCTGGAGAGGCGCGCCTCGGCGGGATTGCCCGCGATGATCGCGGCGTTGATCGCGCCGATCGAGGTGCCAGCGATCCAGTCGGGACGGAAGTCGGCTTCGCCGAGTCCTTGATAGACGCCGGCCTGGTAAGCGCCGAGCGCGCCGCCGCCCTGGAGGACGAGCACGCGCCGGGGCTGGGTCGGGAGCCTTTGCTGCATTGCAGCAAACTAGCCTGTTTTGGTGCCCGCTGACCATGAAGTTTTGTTGATGTGGTCAGTGGATCGGCCGCTGCCCCAACACGTCCAATGCTGCGTTGGCAGCGTCGATTCCACCGGCCGGGTCGAACACCGGTTCCTCTATCGACCAAACCGCGCTCAGCACGCCGTGCGCAAAGCACCAGCGGATCAGGCGTTCTGCGGACAGCCCGAGCCGGTCGGCGATGATCTCGACGCGACGTTCGAGGTAAGCCGCCCGGCAATAGTCTCGTGTCGGATTGTGAAGAAAAGCGGCGGCTTCGTACGCCAGCTCGCCGACATAGCCTTTCGGATCGATCACGAGCCATCCTCGCCGCGCATCACGCAGGATGTTGGCGTGATGCAGATCGGTGTGAAGGAGGAATCGTGCGTCGCTCTGGCTGTCGAGCAGCGCCTGGAACGCGCGCTTGCCGGCATCGAAGAGTCCGGGCGTCAACAAAGGATGGCTGGGACAGGGCTGCGCGATCAGGCTCCGTCCGCAGCGGACGAGATCGTCGAAGCCCGCCGGCGCCGGGCGCACATGCAGCTTCTCGATCACGTCGCACCAGATGTGCGTCGCCCGGTCGTCGTCCTGCGCCACGATCTCGGTCAGTTCGGTTCCGGGCGCGACGCGCTCGAGCACGATCGCGGCCCGATCGCCTTCATAGACGCGAACCGCGCTTTCGCCCCAGTGCCGCAGGATGTCGGCACTTGCGGTCTCGTCGCTTCCCGGCTTGAAGACTTTCAGCAGCGCCGGCCGGCCGGCATGGCGCACGAAGCGCAGCCACGAGCCGGGCGTCTCGAACGGTTCGCCGTCGGGGGTCAGCTTCCAGCGGGCGGCGTGGGCGTCGAGATGCGATGCGTCCATCGTCTCCAGTTCGATCGCCGCTAGTAGAGGTCCATCACGATGCTGAAGGCGCGCGGATCGCCCGTCGTCGTGCCGACCATGCGGTTCATCGCGTATCCGAAGGTCGTTCGCTTGTCGAAGTCGATGATGGCGAGCGAGCCGCCATAGCCGCCCCAGAACATGCTGTTGGCGCTGGGCAGCGGCAGCATTCCGCCGGGCAGCCCGAATCCGAGACCGAACGTCACCGGCACGTTGAGGACCAGATCGGTTCCCGAAATCTGCGGTTCGAGCGCCTTGCGACAGCCCGCTTCCGACATGATGCGTTTGCCCTTGGCGACGCCGCCATTGGCGAGGATCGCGTGGATCTCGGCGATCGAACGCGCATTGCCGGTACCGCCGGCCGCGGGAATCTCCGCGCCGCGCCAGGCGCGCGTGCGCGTCGCGCCGACATCGACGCCGGGATTGGTCGCCATGTTCCGCTGGATCTCGCTCTGCGCGGTGTCGGCGACGGCCGTTCCCGCTTCCGGCGGGATGAGGTCGGCGACGCGCGCATCTTCGGAAGCCGGCAGCCCGATGTGGAAATCGGCGCCGATGGGTCGCGCGATCTCGTCGCGGAACACCGTGCCGATCGAACGGCCGGCGACACGGCGAACGACTTCGCCGACCAGATAGCCCTGCGTCAGTGCGTGATAGCCCGACGCCGTTCCCGGATTCCAGAACGGCGCCTGCGCGGCGAGAAGGGACGTGCACTTTTCCCAGTCGTAGAGATCCTCGGCGCGGATCGGCTCCTTCCAGCCCGACAGTCCGGAGGCATGGCTCATCAGATGGCTGACCTTGACGTCCGCCTTTCCGTTCGCGGCGAATTCGGGCCAGTAGCGCGCGACCGGAGCGTCGAAATCGATCTCGCCGCGATCCGCCAGCAGCAGTGCCGTCAGCGCGGCCATCGTCTTGGTCGTCGAATAGACGTTGATGATGGTGTCTTTTTCCCACGGCCGCGTACGTGCCGCGTCGGCATATCCGCCCCAGAGGTCGACGACCGTCTCGCCGTCCACGGTCGCGCAACAGGATGCGCCGACGTCGGCGCCGCTCGCGAAGTTGGCCTCGAACGCCTTCTTCGCCCCCGCGAAGCGGTCTTGCGCAAATCCGTGAATTGGCGTGTCGGCCATGCGTGTCTCCCCGTTTGCGCGCACGCTAACAGGAAGCCGCTTGGCTGCGCTAGGCGTCGGCTTTTTTCGAAACCGGCACGGGACGGAAGAGGAACGCGGGAAGCTCGTGCTTTTCCGGCTTCACCGGCTTCGCGTCGTTCTTGCGGTCGTGGCTCGCGCGATGTTCCGGGTCGCGTTTCTTGTGAGACGGACGTTCGCGCTGCGGCTCGCGTTTCCGCTCCGGCCTCGGTTCGGCGCGGGCGGCGGCGGGG
This sequence comes from Rhizomicrobium sp., assembly GCA_035499335.1. Classification (GTDB taxonomy): domain Bacteria; phylum Pseudomonadota; class Alphaproteobacteria; order Micropepsales; family Micropepsaceae; genus Rhizomicrobium. The sequence continues at coordinate 16,016 of DATJZB010000084.1, forward strand.
GCCTGTTCGACAGGCGGTTCGGCAATTGTCGTCATCTCGGCCGGCGGTGCGGCCTGGACCGGCTCCATCGGCGCGACATGGTCGTGGAACTTCTCCGGACGGAACTTGTCCTTGCGATTGCGCTCGCTGCGGCCGCGGCGCTTGTCGTCGTCGCGGCGCGGCTTGCGCTCTTCGCGGACTTCCAGGTTTTCCATCGTCTTGCGGGCGATCTTGGTCTTGGTCAGGCGTTCGATGGCGTCGACCTGCTTGTCGTCGCGCGGCGTGGCAAGCATGTAGGCATGGCCGGTGCGTCCGGCGCGCCCGGTGCGACCGATCCGGTGGACATAGTCGTCGGGATGGAACGGCACGTCGAAGTTGAACACGTGGCTCACGGCGGGGATGTCGAGACCTCGGGCGGCGACGTCGCTCGCCACGAGAATCTTGAGCTCGCCCGAGCGGAAGCTGTCGAGCGTCTTGGTGCGCAGCGACTGGTCCAGGTCGCCGTGCAGCGGCGCCGCGTTGAAACCGTGTTTGGCCAGGGACTTCGCCACGACGTCCACGTCGCGCTTGCGGTTGCAGAAGACGATCGCGTTGTTGAGCGTCGGTTCCGACTCGCGGATCAGCCGGCGCAGCGCCTCGCGCTTGGCCCAGTCGTTGGCCGGCACGCCGACGATCTCCTGCGTGATGGTGGACGCGGCGGTGGCCGGACGGCTGACCTCCACGCGCACCGGATTGTGCAGGAACTGTTCGGTGAGACGCTGGATCTCCGGCGGCATCGTCGCCGAGTAGAACAGGGTCTGGCGGGTGAAGGGGATGAGCTTGCAGATGCGCTCGACGTCCGGGATGAAGCCCATGTCGAGCATGCGGTCGGCTTCGTCGATGACGAGGATGTTGACCTGGCTCAGCATCAGCTTGCCGCGCTCGAAATGATCGAGCAGCCGGCCCGGCGTCGCGATCAGGACGTCGACGCCGCGATCCAGCTTCTTGTCCTGGTCCTCGAACGACACGCCGCCGATCAGCAGCGCCATCGAGAGCTTGTTGTACTTGCCGTAGCGCTCGAAGCTTTCGGCGACCTGCGCGGCGAGTTCGCGGGTCGGTTCGAGGATGAGCGACCGCGGCATGCGCGCCTTGGCGCGTCCGCGCGCCAGCATCTCGATCATCGGCAGCGTGAACGAGGCGGTCTTGCCCGTTCCGGTCTGCGCGATGCCGATGACGTCGCGGCGCTGGAGCACATGGGGGATGCCCTGTGCCTGGATGGGGGTTGGGGTGGTGTAGCCGCTCTCGGCGACAGCCTTCAAAACCTCGGGCGAGAGGCCGAGAGACTTGAACCCGTCTTCCGGGGTCGCAGACGGGATTGGGGTTTCAACGGAAGAAGAAGTTGAATCAAGAACTTCCTCGATGCCGGTGTCCGTACCGGCGGTCGTCACAGTGGTCGTCGCACGCTCCTAAATAGGGGCGTACCGCAGACGCCCAGCGGCTCACCCAGATTGGCGGCCGACTCCTATATGCAACGCAATATAGCGCAATTTTCTTACTTTTCAATCACCGCCCGGGCGGTTGTGGTTTTTTGGGCAGGCGATCCTTGCTGGCCGACCTTTTGTCCGCACCCTTCCAGGTCGACGGATCGGACACGGCCCGGCGTTTGAACGGCATGACCCATCACCGGGACCTCTTCCAGCAGCTCGTCGGCCTCATCGTCGCGTTCGGCGTGTTGACGCTGTTCTATTGGGCGATCGCGCGGGTCTGGCCCTCGGTCCCCGGCCAGAAGATCGTCCGCAAAGGCTACTTCACCGACTGCCTCTACTGGCTGTGGACACCGATCGTGACCAAGGCGGTGACGCCGGTCGCCGTCGCTATCGCGCTGCTCCCGCTCGTCGCGGTCTTCGGCCTGCACTTCAAGACTCTCGCGCAGGGCCACGGGATTCTCTCGACCCAGCCGCTCTGGCTGCAGGCGATCGAAGTGTTCGTGGTCGGCGACTTCTTCGGCTATTGGCAGCACCGCCTGTTCCACGGCCGCCTGCTGTGGCGCTTCCATGCGGTGCACCATTCTTCGACCGAGCTGGATTGGCTCTCGTCGGTGCGGCTGCATCCGATCAACGATATCGGCGCGAAACTGATCCAGGCCGTTCCTCTGGTCGCGCTCGGGTTCAATCTCACGCCCGTCGCGCTCTACGCGCCGCTCACGATTTTTTATGCGATCATGGTCCACGCCAATGTGAGCTGGGACCTCGGTCCCTTGCGGAGATTCTTCGTCAGCCCGGCCTTCCATCGCTGGCATCACACCAGGGCGGACGAGGGGCTCGACAAGAATTTCGCCGGTGCATTTCCGCTCTGGGATATCCTGTTCGGTACCTTCTACATGCCGGGCCGCCAGCCCGCGGTGTTCGGAATCGACGACCCCATGCCGGAGGGTTTCGTCGGCCAGATGATCCAGCCGTTCCGGCCGGCGTCGGCGCCGCTGCCCGTTCCCGCGGAGCTCTAGCCTCTCGACAAGCCGGTGACGGCGCGCAAGGGTGAAACCCTGGCGGGGAGGGTGCCATGGAATCCAGAGACGCCGACGCGATCGTCCGTATGCTGAGCGTCGCGCTGTTCGCGATCGCCGTCTGGCTCATCGGCGCCGCCTTCAACGGGCAGCCGCCGCCGCTCGGCCTCGATGCTCCGCCTACGGAGTTTTCCGCGGCACGGGCCGACCAGGTCCTTGCGCGGCTGCTCGGGCCGGAGGTCGCGCATCCCGTCTCGACGGCGGCCAATCAGGCGGTGCGCGACCGCGTGCGCGCGGAGTTCGCCGCGCTCGGGGTGCCGACGTCGCTCTATCGCGGCCGCGGCTGCGAGGGAAACGAGAAGTACGGCTATTTCGCCTGCGGCACGACTGAAGACATTGTTGCCGAAGTGGCGCCGGGCGAAGGCCAGGCGATCGTCCTGATGGCGCATTACGACTCGGTGCCTGCCGGGCCGGGCGCGGCCGACGACCAGTCCGGCGTCGCGACCGTGCTCGAAACGGTGAGGGCGCTCAAGGCGCGCGGGATGACGACCCGCCATCCCATTCTGGCGCTGATCACGGACGGCGAAGAGGCAGGATTGCTCGGCGCCGATTCCTTCCTCGACAATCCGGCACTGCAGGCCCGCGCCGGCGCGGTGATCAACGTGGAGGCGCGCGGCAATCAGGGAGCGAGTTCGCTCTTCCAGACCAGTCCCGGCGACGGTCCGCTGATCGACCTCTATGCCCGCAACGTGCCGGAGTATGCGACGAGTTCACTGTTCGCCGTCGTCTACAAGTTCCTGCCCAACGACACCGATCTCACGCTGTTCATCCGGCGCGGCATCACCTCCTTCAACTTTGCCTTCATCGGCAACGTCGCCCATTACCACACGGCGCTCGACCGGCGCGCCAATCTCAGCTTGTCGACGCTGCAGATGCACGGCGACAGCATGCTCGGCGTGGCGAGCGGTCTGATGCAGACGGATTTCGCCAGCCTGAAGGGCGGCGACGACGTCTATCTCACTTTGCTCGGACAGTTGCTGCCGCGCATCCCCGCGTATTCGGCACTGCCCCTGGCCGTGCTCACGTTCGCGCTACTGATCCTGGCGGGTTATCTCTCGCGCACGAAAGAGGCGGCATGGGGCCGCTGGGCGGCGGCGGCAGCGGCGCCGATCGCCGCCGTTGTCGCGAGCGCGGCGTTCGGCTGGCTATTGTTCGAGATCGCGGCGCTGGTTTCGGGTCAGCCCGATCCGTCCTATGCCTATCCGCTCTTCCTGCGCATCTCCCTCAGCCTCGGCGTCGCGGCGATGATCGTGGTCGCGTCGCAGTTCGGCGATGCGCGCAGGCTGGCGCTGTCGGCGTGGCTCTGGCTTTCGGGGCTCGGCCTCGTCACGGCGGCGTTCTTGCCCGGCCTCAGTCCCTATTTCCTCTTCCCCGCGCTGGTCGGTTCGGTGCTCGTGCTCGCGCAGTCTCGGCTCGCCGAGGCTTGGATCGGGGCGAACGGTCTCGCGGCCCTGGCGCTCGCGGCGCTGCTGCCGATGTTGATCTGGCTTTCGCTTTCCGCGACGGCGGAGTCGGTGCAGGGCCTGGCCGCCCATCCGCTCTACACGATCCCGCTCGCCTTCGGCGGCATCGCGTTGCTGCCGCTTCTGGCATCGCATCCGATATCGCGGCGAGCCTGGCTGGCGGTCGTGTCGGTGTTGATCGCCGCCGCGGCGCTCACGGCAGTCGCGGCAGGTCTTCAGCCGGCGTATAGCGCAAGCGAGCCGCAGCGTCTTTCGATCGGATTCGTCGACGACCATGTCTCCGGCAGAACCGTCTGGTCGATCGAGACTCCCGCGACGCTGCCGAAAGCGTTCCGCGACGTCGCCGCCTTCTCCGATACGCCCGAGCGGATCTCGCCGCTGAGTTTCAGGCCGTCCTATCTGGCGCCGGCCGGTGCCTCGCGCTTCGCCGCTCCGACCGCGACGGTGACGAGCGAGCCGCTGGGCGCGGGGCGCCGCGTCACGCTCACCTGGCAGGCATCGGGCGCGGTCAACGAGTTCGTCGTCGCCGTCCCGAAGGCAGCCGGTCTCACGCGGGTCGCGTTCGGCGACAGGACGTTCGTGCCGGGCAAGGATACGCTCAACCCCTGGGGCACGATCTTCGGCTGCGTGACGACCGATTGCGGTTCGGGAACGGTGGTGCTCGACGTCGCATCGCGCAGGCCGTTCGACATCGTCATCGGAGCGCAACGGTTCGAACTGCCGCCGGATGGCGACCGCTTCGAGCGAGCGCGGCCGGCGACGACTGTGGCATCGCAGTCGGGCGACACCACCGTCGTGCTGGGAAAGGTTACGGTGCCCTAGACGTCGACGTTGGTGGCGAACTGCGCGTTTTCCTGGATGTACTGGAACCGCAGTTCGGGTTTCTTGCCCATGAGGCGTTCCACCAGGTCCTCGGTGTGCCCGCGGTCGTCGTCGCCGACGTCGACCCGGATCAGCGTGCGCTGGCCCGGTTTCATCGTCGTTTCCTTGAGCTGGGACGGCATCATTTCGCCGAGCCCCTTGAAGCGGCCGACCTCGATCTTGCCGTTGCCCTTGAACACGGTCTTGAGCAGTTGCTCGCGGTGGGCGTCGTCGCGCGCATACTCCGTCTTCGACCCCTGCGTGATGCGATACAGCGGCGGCATGGCGAGGTAGAGGTGGCGCTGCGCGATCAGCCGCGGCATCTCGCGGTAGAAGAACGTCAGCAGCAATGACGCGATATGCGCTCCGTCGACGTCGGCGTCCGTCATGATGATGACGCGGTCGTAGCGCAGGTCTTCCTCGCGGTATTTCGCGCCGGTGCCGCAGCCCAGCGCCTGGACGAGGTCGGCGAGTTCCTGGTTCTGCTGCAGCTTTCCGGCCGCGGCGCTGGCGACGTTCAGGATCTTGCCGCGCAACGGCAGAACGGCCTGCGTGGCTCGGTCGCGCGCCTGTTTGGCAGAGCCGCCGGCGGAGTCGCCTTCGACCAGGAATATCTCGGTGCCTTCGGCGGCGTCGCGCGTGCAATCGGCGAGCTTGCCGGGCAATCTGAGCTTTCGCGTCGCGGATTTCCGCGCCGTCTCTTTTTCCTGGCGCTTGCGCAGCCGGTCTTCGGCTTGCTCGACCACGAATTCGAACAGCTTGTCCGCTTCCTGCGGACTCTCGGCCAACCAATGGTCGAAGTGATCGCGCACGACGTTCTCGACCAGGCGTTGGGCGTCGGGCGAGGACAGCTTGTCCTTGGTCTGGCCCTGGAACTCCGGTTCGCGGATGAAGACCGAGAGCACGGCGCAGCAGGCCGACATGACGTCGTCGGCGGTGACCAGCGCGGTTTTCTTGTTGTTGGTGCGTTCGCCGTGGCTGCGCAGCGCCCGGGTGAGCGCATTGCGCAGACCCTGTTCGTGCGTGCCGCCCTGCGAGGTCGGAATCGTGTTGCAATAGGAGTGCACGAACGGATCGATCTGCGGCGTCCAGGTCACCGCCCACTCGACCGCACCCTTGCCGTCGCGGTTCTCGGTGCGGCCGGAGAACTCGCGCGGCGTGACGGTGCTGTTGCCTTCGACTTCCGAACGCAGGAAATCGAGCAACCCGCCGGGAAATTTCAGCGTGTCCTCGGCCGGCGTCTCGCCCTTGATCAGCGAGGGATCGCACTTCCAGCGGATCTCGACGCCGCGGAAAAGATAGGCCTTCGATTTAGCCATGCGGTAGAGCTGCGCCGGCGAGAAATGCGTGTCCTTGCCGAAGATCTGGGTGTCGGGCTTGAACGTCACGATCGTGCCGCGCCGGTTGACGGCGCCCTGGTCCTTCAGCTTGCCGGCCGCGTGACCGCGCTCGAAGCGCATCTTGTGCGAGCGCTTGTCGCGCGCGACGTCGACGTCCATCCATTCCGACAGCGCGTTGACGACGGAGGCGCCGACGCCGTGCAGGCCGCCCGAGGTGTCGTAGACCTTGCCGCCGAATTTCCCGCCGGCATGCAGCGTCGTCATGATCACTTCGAGCGCAGATTTGTTCTTGAACTTGGGGTGCGGATCGATCGGGATTCCGCGGCCATTGTCGCGGATCGTCAGAATGTCGCCGGGCGAGAGTTCAATCTCGATCCGGTTGGCGTGGCCCGCGACCGCCTCGTCCATGGCGTTGTCGAGGATCTCGGCGGCCAGATGGTGCAGGGCGCGCTCGTCCGTGCCACCGATATACATGCCCGGCCGCCGGCGGACGGGTTCTAGGCCTTCGAGAACCTCGATGTCCTTGGCTGTATAGCCCTTGCTGGAAGGCTCGCCGGCGTCGAACAGGTCAGGTGCTTTTGCCATCGTCTCGTGTGGACAAGTTTGGTCGGGGTCGCGATTCGCGAAGTTTTCCTACGTTAACGAAAACTTGCGCCGGCGAAACGCCTTTCCGGCGGCCGCTCATGCGCCGGATCGCGGCGTTTACCGGCTATTAGCGATCGGAATCCGGCATTCACCCAGAGTAGTACCCGAGACGTTTACGCGTCTCAGAATATTTTAAGACACCCACCGTACGATCCGTCGCAGTCCCACAGAAAGTGGGCGGGAATAGGGGCATCGTTTGGGCTTCGGTCATCAGCTGAGAGTGCGGCGGAGTGCTGACGTGCGCGTCCTCAGCGCGCAGCTCGACCTCATCGCCGGGGCCATGCGGACGACGCGCTTCACCTCGCCGATGTGGGCACTCGTTCTCGCCTGGCTCGGTTCTGACGCTTTCGGCTATCTCGGCCAGCGCCCGTTCGAGCGCGCGCTGCTGCTGCCCTGCATCGTCGCGATCGCCATGTTCGTCGCCTCGAACGTGGTGACCTACTACCAGACCTCGACGGCCGGCCAGACCGACTACGAGGCCGTGCGGCCCTGGTTCAGCCGGATGATGAGCCTGCAAATCTTCATCAGCGCCGTGTGGGGCCTCGTGCCCTGGCTGCTGTGGGATTCGTCGAGCCAGCTCAACCACATCTTCCTGGCCGGCGCGACGATGGCGATGCTCGCCGGTCTCGTCGTCAGCCGCGCCAGCCACATGGACATGTTCCTGGCCTGTCTCGCGCCGATCACGGCCGTCGCCGCGCTGCGTTTCGCGTTCGGCAACACGCTGGTCGACTACGGTACGGCCGTGTTCATCCCCGTGTTCGCCGCCCAGATATTCTTCGACGGCAGCCGCCTGGCGCGCCGCGTCGACGAGGACGCCCGCCTGCGCTTCCAGGTCGAAGACCTCGCGCGCGAACTCGAAGAGACGCGCGACGAGGCGCTGCGCAAACGGTTCGAGGCCGAGACGGCCAACGCCTCGAAGACCGCGTTCCTGGCCAATATGAGTCATGAGCTGCGCACGCCGCTCAACGCCATCCTGGGATTCTCCGAGATCATCGCCGAGGAGTGCTTCGGACCCGTCGGCTCCAAGCGCTACAAGGAATATGCGGGCGACATCCATTCATCCGGCGCCCATCTCCTGAGCCTGATCAACGACCTGCTCGACGTCGCCAAGATCGAAGCGGGCAGGATGGAGATCGCGCCGCATCCGCTCGACGCCAAGCGCACGTTCGAGATCGCGCTCAAGCTGATCGGCGCCAAGGCGCGCGAACGCAACCAGACGCTGGCGATCGAGATCGACCCGGCCTGTCCGCCGCTCTACGCCGACGAGCGCGCGCTGAAGCAGATCCTGATCAACCTCTGCTCGAACGCGGTGAAGTTCACACCCGAAGGCGGCAAGATCACGGTGCGGGCGGAAGGCGCGCGCAGCGGCGGATTCCAGATTTCCGTCGTCGATAACGGCCCAGGGATTCCGCGCGAAAAGCTCGACAAGATCTTCACGCCGTTCAGCCAGGTCGACAACCGCTACGACCGCCAGGCCGGCGGAACGGGCCTCGGACTGGCCCTGGTGCGCGGACTGGCGGAGCTGCACGGCGGACGCGCGTGGCTGGAGAGCGAGCCGGGCAAAGGCTGCAGCGCCTATGTCGTGCTGCCGACGACGGTTCCCGAAGCGAAAAGCGAGGAAGGTGCCGCAGCGGCCTGACGCCGATGCGAACGGCTCTCATCAGTCGATCGTCCCCGTCTTAGGGAAGAATTAGCCGGTGCCGGGCGATGGTTGGACAAGCCCCTAGCAGTGCAGATCATGCGTAGCGCAGAGAATATTTCGACCGTGTCGCCGACCGTTCCGCGCGGACTCGCCAAAGTCATTCCGCTCGACCAGATCACCTTTCCAAAAGTCACGCAGGGGCTCGCCCATTGGAACGCCGTGCGCGGCGATCGCCGTTTTCCGGCGCGGGCCGACATCCATCCTTCCGATATCAAATCCCTGCTTCCGAACGTCATGCTGCTGCGCGTCCTCGGTGAGGGCACGGACTATGAGTTCAAGATCGTTGGCGGACGAACCGTCGAGGAACACGGATTCAATCCGCTGAACTGGCGGATCGGGCAGCTCGACACGGTGGTCGAAGGTTATGCGGAATTCCTGACGGGCCTGTTCGCAATCATCCGCGCGTCGGGAAACCCGGTCGCGCTTTCGGGCAGGCTTCACCATCTGGATCGCGGCTACCGGAAATATGAAAGCGTCTATCTTCCGCTGGGCACCGACCGCGTAGACCACATCCTCAACGTTTCCGACTACGCGGCGCTGGCCGCGAAGTAGAGCGATCGGAGCCGCAGCGCGATGCAGCGATCCTCCGAAGGATATTCATCCGCCCCTGTCCGGCCCGACGCTGGTCTGCGCGCGGGCGAGGGTTCCGCCTTGGAAACTCTCGTCGCCTGTGACTCGCCGCATGGCCGGATCGAAATTCTCCGCGACCCGTCGACCGGCGCGACCACCTATGTGCAGTCCGGCGAATATCAGAGCGCTTGCGACCGGGACGGGATCAGCCTGACCGGCTACATCCATGGACTCTTTTCCCTGCTGCGCCAGTCGAAGGCGCGTTCCGTCCTGATGATCGGCTGCGCCGGCGGGACGCTCGCGACGATGCTTGCCCGCGAAGGGTGCGCGGTGACGATCGCCGACGTCGATCCTTTGTCGTTTGCGCTGGCCCGGGCCTATTTCGGCCTTCTGCCCAGTGTCCGGTGCCACGCTATCGACGGGCACGCCTATGTTGCGGCCGGCGGCGATGCGTTCGACGCCATCGTCCTCGATGCCTATTGCGGCGATCGCATTCCCGTTCACCTGCTGACGGCCGATTTCTTTCGCGCCGTCCGGGCACGGCTTCGCGCGGACGGCGTCTTTCTCGTCAACATCTATGTCCGCGACGCCTCCGAAGGCGACACGCGACGCATCGCCCGCACGCTTGGGGACGTCTGGGACGAGGTACGGCTGCTGGACCGACGCGGCGAAAGCAATCGCAATGCGATCGCGGTCGCTGGCTCCGTCGCCGGCCTGGGAGCGCCGACACTCCTCATGGCGCCGGCGCAGGACGCGCAGCGCATCGCCGCGGAGCTGGCCGCGATGCGCTATCAGCCGCTCGGCCTCTGACGAACGCCGCAACGAAGAAGGGCGCGGCCTCGCGACCGCGCCCTGCTTTCTTTCATCGAACCGAACTCAGACCGAGTAGTACATTTTGAACTCGATCGGGTGCGGCGTGTGCTCGAAGGCGTAGACTTCGCCCATCTTCAGCTCGATGTAGCTGTCGATGAAGTCGTCGCTGAACACGCCGCCCTTCTTGAGGAACGCGCGGTCCTTGTCGAGGTTCTCCAGAGCTTCGCGCAGCGAGCCGCACACGGTCGGCACCTGCTTGAGCTCTTCCGGCGGCAGGGCGTAGAGGTCCTTGTCCATCGGATCGCCGGGGTGGATCTTGTTCTCGATGCCGTCCAGGCCTGCCATGAGCATGGCTGCGTATGCGAGGTAGGGATTCGCACCCGGATCGGGGAAGCGGACTTCGACGCGCTTGCCCTTCGGCGAGGCCGAGTAGGGAATGCGGCACGACGCCGAACGGTTGCGCGACGAATAGGCCAGCAGAACCGGCGCTTCGAAGCCCGGGATCAGCCGCTTGTAGGAATTCGTCAGCGGGTTGGTGAAGGCGTTCAGCGCCTTGGCGTGCTTGATGATGCCGCCGATGTAGTAGAGGCAGGTGTCGGACAGGTCGGCGTAGCCCGAACCGGCGAAGAGGGGCTTGCCGCCCTTCCAGATCGACTGGTGCACGTGCATGCCCGAGCCGTTGTCGCCGAGGACGGGCTTGGGCATGAACGTCGCCGACTTGCCGTAAGCCGCCGCCACCTGGTGGATGACGTACTTGTAGATCTGCATGTAGTCGCCGCAGCGCGTCAGGGTGTTGAACTTGAAGCCCAGTTCGTGCTGCGCCGTCGCGACTTCGTGGTGGTGCTTCTCGGGGCTGATGCCCATGTCGCCCATGATTGCGAGCATTTCGCCGCGCATGTCCTGCGCGGAGTCCACCGGCGGCACGGGGAAGTAGCCGCCCTTGACTGCCGGGCGGTGGCCGAGATTGCCTTGCTCGTATTCCGTTCCGGTGTTGTAGGCGCCTTCCATCGAATCGATGTGGTAGAAGCCCTTGTTCATGCCGACGTCGAAACGCACGTCGTCGAAGATGAAGAACTCGGCTTCCGGACCGAAATAGGTCGTGTCGCCGACGCCCGACGAGTTCACATATTTCTCGGCGGCCTTGGCGATCGAGCGCGGGCAGCGGCCGTAGCGCTGGCCCGTGGTGGGCTCGACCACGTCGCAAATGAGCACGAGAGTCGTCGCCGCGAAAAACGGATCGATCACCGCCGTGTCGAGATCTGGCACCAGTGTCATGTCGGATTCATTGATGGCCTTCCAGCCGGCGATCGACGAGCCGTCGAACATCGTGCCGTTGGTCAGGAAGTCCTCGTCGACCATCGACAGGTCGAACGTCACGTGCTGCCACTTGCCGCGTGGGTCGGTGAAGCGCACGTCGACGAACTTGACCTCCTTGGTCTTGATCATCGACAGGATGGTTTGCGGGCTGTTTGCCATGGTTTTCAGTCTTCCCCTTCAAGAAGTTGCGTTACCCAACATGGGATTTCAGATTGCGTCCGCGCCGGTCTCGCCGGTGCGGATACGGATTGCTTCCTCGACATTCAGGACGAATATCTTGCCGTCGCCGATGCGTCCCGTGCGCGCAGCCTTCTGGATCGCTTCCACGCTGGCTTCGACGCGGCCGTCGTCGACCACGATCTCGATTTTCACCTTGGGCAGGAAATCGACGACATATTCGGCGCCGCGATAGAGTTCGGTATGACCCTTCTGGCGGCCGAATCCTTTGGCCTCGGTGACAGTAATTCCCTGTACGCCCACCTCCTGAAGGGCCTCTTTCACTTCATCCAGTTTGAACGGCTTGATGATCGCCTCGATCTTCTTCATCCATGTCTCCTCGGCGGCTTAGATACACCGCTCCGTTAACGATTTAGCAGGACTTGTGCCGGTTTTTCCGCAAGTGCACACAAGTCTTTTCAAGGACTTACCCGGGGCGATTCGAAGCGGGCACGCAAATGTGCATAACAAACGGGCGATATGCCCATTTGTTATGCAGTGCGCTTCAATGGCGGTGGCGCAGGATCATTCCGGCCCGGGCGCCCGTGCTCTTGTCGTCCAGCACGTTGACCTGGCCGTTGACCAGGGTCGCCTTGTAACCGCGCGCCTTCAGCGTGAAGTGCGGCGCGCCGTGCGGGAAGTTGTGGACGATCTCCGGCTGAAGCTGGGTGAGGCGGTCCATGTCGATGACGTTGACGTCCGCGCGCTTGCCGGTGGCGAGCACGCCGCGATCCGTCAGCCCCATGACGCGCGCCGCTTCGGACGTCATGCGGCGAATGCCCTCGCTCAGGCTGTAGACATGCCGTTCCTTGACCCAATATTTGAGAACGAAGGTCGCCCAGTCGGCGTCGATGATCTGCGAGACGTGCGCGCCGGCGTCGCCGAGACTCGGCAGGACGTGACGCGTGCCCTTCAGGAGATCGCCGAGTTCATCGAGATCGGCGCAGAACAGTCGGAAGTTGAACAGGGCGCGGCCGCGCGTCTCCCGCGACAGCCGCAGGAACATTTCGACGAAGCTTTCGCCGCGCGCCGCCGCTTCGTCTTTCACGCTCGCATTGCGCCCGGCGGTGAGGTTCGGCGTCTCACTCGAGCCGATATAGTAGGTGTGTTCGAGCGGCAGCCGCGTCTCGCCTTCGGCGATCAGCTTGGCCGCTGTCTCAGGATCGCCGATCGCGGCGACCCGGCCGGCGAGATCGAGCGCGCGCACCTTGTCCCAGGTTTCGCCGCGGAAGGGCAGGCTGCATTGCAGACCGAACATGTAGCCGGTGCCCTTGACCTGGCAGATGGCCGTCATGTCTCTGCCCTCGCAGAGCTTGTCGAGCCCCTCGGCCGATCTGACGCCCGCGCCCTTGTCGGCGCCGACACCGTAACTGAAGAGCACGCGGCTCCTGGCTTCGTCGGCGATCGCCTTGAGCACGTCGCCGGTTGCGCCGACCGCCTGCATGAGTCCATTGCGCGCGGCGACGGCCTTGCCGATCTCGACCAGCTCTTCCGGCGCGGCGAACGTGCCCGGGATCGAGCGCCCGTCGGGCGCCTTGTGCGGCGCGAAGCGGTTGGTCGAGAACCCTACGGCGCCCGCGTCGAGCGCCTTGCCGACGATCTCCGCCATCTGCGCGATCTCGCTGTCGACCGCGATGTCCGCGAACGAGCGCTCACCCATGACGTAGTAGCGAACGGCGCTGTGGCCGACGAGGCCGGCGATGTTGATGCCGGGCCGCAGCTTTTCCAGCGTGTCGAGATAGTCGCCGTAATTTTCCCACGTCCAGGGCAGGCCGCTCATGATCGCCTGGCGCGGAATGTCCTCGACCGACTCCATCATCGCCGCCAGGAACTCGCGGTCCTTCGGCTTGCACGGCGCGAACGTCACGCCGCAATTTCCCATCAGCGCCGTCGTCACGCCGTGCCAGCTGATGGGCGTCAGATCCGGATCCCAGCCTACCTGGGCGTCGAGATGGGTATGCAGGTCGATGAAGCCGGGCGACACGACGTGACCCTCGGCGTCGATCTCGCGCGCGCCCCTCGACGCGATCTTGCCGATCTCGGCGATGTGCCCGCCGGCGATCCCGACGTCGCCCCGGAACGGTTCCGCGCCTGTGCCGTCGACGATGGTCCCGCCACGGATAACGATGTCATGGGGCATCCGAGTGTCCTTCCCGCTTATGGATTATTGGTATGCCGCGCAGTTTAGGAGGTTCGGGGCGCGACGCAATGACGGGATGCGGGATTCCGGGTTGAAAGACCCGCCGCCGGCTTGCGATGGTGCCGTCATGCCAAATCCTGTTTTCGCCGGCCAGGGAACGACCATCTTCACCGTCATGTCGGCGCTCGCCGTCGAGCATGGCGCGATCAATCTGGGCCAGGGATTCCCCGACGAGGACGGACCCTTGACGCTGCGTGAAGCGGCGGCGCGCGCGCTCGTCGAAGGACCGAACCAGTATCCGCCGATGCGGGGCCGCATCGAACTGCGCCGCGCAATAGCCGGTCACGCGAAACGCTTCTACGACCTTTCCTTCGATCCCGAGAACGAAGTCCTGGTCACGTCCGGCGCGACCGAGGCGCTCACCGCCTCGATCATGGGGCTTGTGGGGCAGGGCGATGAAGTCGTGCTGATCGAGCCGTCCTACGATTCCTATCGTCCGATCGCCGACGCCATCGGCGCCAGGGTCAGGAGCGTCAAGCTGGCGCCGCCCGATTGGCGTCTGACCGAAGCGGCGCTCCGCGAGGCGATCGGGCCGAACACGCGGGCGATCGTCCTGAACACGCCGCTCAATCCGATCGGTCGCGTCTTCGACCGCGACGAGCTCGATGCGCTGGCGCGGCGCGTGCTGGAGACTCAGGCGGTGGTGATCTGCGACGAGGTCTACGAGCATCTGGTGTTCGACGGCCGCAAGGTCTCGCCGCTGATCGCGCTGCCGGGAATGCGCGAGCGCTGCGTGCGCATCGGCTCGGCCGGAAAGATGTTCTCGCTGACGGGCTGGAAGGTCGGCTGGGTCACGGGTCCGGCGCGGCTGGTCGACATCGTCGCCAAGGCGCATCAGTTCATCACGTTCACGACGCCGCCGGCTCTCCAACTGGGAGTCGCGTACGGCATGGAGCGGGAAATGGACTTCACGCTGGCGCTGACGAACCAGCTCCAGTCGAAGCGCGACCTGCTCGCCGCCGGCATTGCTCGGCTGGGCTTCAAGCCGCTGGCCAGCGAAGGGACCTACTTTCTCACCGCCGATATCAGCGGCCTCACCAACGAACCCGACCTTGTATTCTGCGAACGACTGGTGCGCGAGGCGGGCGTCGCGCTCATTCCGCTCAGCGTATTCTATAAGGACGGCCAGCCGAGCCATCTCGTGCGTTTTGCTTTCTGCAAGAAGCGCGAGGTGCTCAGCGAAGCGCTCGCGCGTCTCGCCAGGGTCTACGCTCCCGGCTGACGGCGCGCCTGCATCAGAGCGTCGACCAGGCCCAGCTCGCGATGTGCCAGCCTCTGGCGTCCTTTTCGGTGACGAAGGTGAAGAGGCCCTTTTCGGACATCGCCTTGCCCTTGATCTTGAACGTGAGCACCGTGGGCATGACGGCGTAAGACTGCTTTGCGCCGATCACCTTGTAGATCGGCGCCGAGAGCGCCATGTGGAAGTCCGATCCGCCGCCGGCTTTGAGATACGCCGCGAAGTCCCGGTTCCAGTCGGCGAAATTGTTCCAATGGTGCGGCGCGAACTCATCGATGATCGGCGCCGAAGCGCGATAGGCGTCCGCCGCCTTTTTCGCGTCGCCGGCGTTCATCGCGCCCGCGAATTGATGGATCGGCGCCAGAGCGGCGTCGTCGGCGGCTGCCGCCACGGCAGGCGTCGCGAAAAGCATGAGCACAAATGACATCGTCCGGAACATGCGCGTTCCCCCCTTTCGACGAACGCGTTACGATAGCGCAAAATCACTCGTTTCTCAGGGCAATCTTCCATGACGTCGATCGATCCCCGCACGCCCATCCTTGTCGGCGCCGCCGAGTTCACGCAGCGCACGGCGCGCGAAGGCAAGCTGTCGCAAAGCCTGCACCCCATTACCATGCTCGAGGAGGTGTCGCGCCGCGCGATCGCCGATACGGGCGCCAAGAACCTCGCGGCGGCGCTGGATACGGTCTCCGTCGTGCGCTTCACGGCGGATTCGCCTGGCGATCAGGGGCGCCTGCCGAAAAAAATGTTTCGCAACCCGCCGCACAGCCTCGCAAACAGGCTCGGCGCCAGGCCGCGACGCCTGTTCTACACGGCGACGGGCGGAAACACGCCGCAATGGCTGGTGAACCGGACGGCGGAAGAGATCGCGAACGGGGAATGCGATGTCGCGCTTCTCGCCGGTGCGGAGTACATCGCATCGCTTCTAGGATCGATGAAGCAGGGCATCGATCTTGGCTGGGGCACCGGTCCCGACGTCGATCCGGGCGATGATCCCGTCGAGATCGGCGACACGCGGCCCGGCGTGAACGAATATGAACGCCGCCACGGGTTCGCGTTTCCGGTCAACGTCTATCCCCTGTTCGAAAACAGTCTGCGCGGCGAACGGCATCGCACCCCGGCGGAGCATTTGAGGTGGCTGGGCAGCTTCTTCTCGCCGTTCACCAGGATCGCGTCGCAGAATCCCAACGCCTGGTTTCCGACCTACCGCCCTGCCGAGGAGATTTCCACGCCGGGCGAGAAGAACCGCTTCGTCGGCTTCCCCTACACGAAGTATCTCAATGCCGTGATCGAGGTCGACATGGCTGCGGCCGTGGTGATGACGAGCGTCGCCAAGGCGCGCGAGCTCGGGATTCCCGAAACCAAATGGGTGTTCCTGCACGGCTGCGCGGATGCCAACGACATCTGGAATGTGAGCGAGCGCGTCGACTACCACTCCTCGCCGGCCATCCGCACCGTGGGCCGGAAAGCTTTCGCGATGGCCGGCGTCGGCGTCGGCGATCTGTCCTTCATCGATCTCTATTCCTGCTTCCCCTCGGCGGTCGAGATCGGTTGCCAGGAACTCGGCATCGCGCTCGACGATCCGCGCGGTCTCACCATCACGGGCGGACTTCCGTATTTCGGCGGTCCCGGAAACAACTATGTCATGCACGCGATCGTGCAGATGATCGGCAAGCTGCGCGGCGCGCCGGGCAAGTTCGGTCTGTGCACGGGGAATGGCTGGTATGTGACGAAGCATTCGGCGGGCATCTACTCGACCACGCCCAAGCAGGGAGGCTGGAAGCGCGAGGATCCGAAATCGTACCAGCAGGCCATCGACGCGACGGCGCACCCGGCGGTGGTCGAAAAGCCGAACGGCAGCGGCACGGTCGAGACCTACACCGTCGTGGTCGACCGCCGCGGCAAACGGTTTGGGATCGTCATTGGTCGGCTCGACGACGGAAAGCGGTTCCTCTCGCATACGCAGGACGACGATGCGACGCTCGACTGGATGACGCGAGATGAAGTCCTCGGGCGGCGCGGCGTCGTCACGCCAGGAGAGGTGACGAACCTGTTCAAGTTTACGTAGGCCCAGCCGCGCGGGACGATTGACGCCTAGAGACATAATTCCTATATCGGCGCGACTGAGTTCGATGGCTGAGCAAGTGAATTGCAGGGAGGGGTGGTCGCGAAAACCCGCAAAAGGCGACGAACAATTTTGTTGCCGAAGCGCGCGAAGCCGAAGGTCCGCGAAGATGTGACGGTCGCGGGCTTCTCGCTCCGTCGGTGTGAGATCAAAGTGTTACGGCGAGTCGCTGCGACGTCGCTTTCACGTCGTAAAGACAGTCGAGTTCGATCGTAGAGATAGGTCAGGAAGATCCGATGGCACGCATTTACATGGTCAGGCATGGCAGGGCATCCGCCGGGTATGGCGAAGGCATGGATCCCGGTCTCGCTGCCCAGGGGCACGAACAGGCGGCCGCTGTCGCCCAGAAGCTGCGCCCGCTCGGGCCGCTGACGATCCTGTCGAGTCCGATGCGGCGTACCCAGGAGACCGCGGCGCCGCTCGCCAAATTGTGGTCGCGGCCGCCGATCATCGAACCGGCCGTCGCGGAGATACCTTCGCCCGCCGGCATGACGCTCGAAGGGCGGGCAGAGTGGCTGCGTGGCCTGATGGCCGGCTCATGGCGCGGCGCGACCCGCGAGCTCGCCGAATGGCGCGAGGCCTGCATCGCTTCGGTCGCCGGTCTCACGGCCGACACCGTGATCTTCTCGCACTTCGTGGCGATCAACGTCGTCGCGGGCGGCGCGACGGGAGACGATCGCGTGGTTTCCTTCTCGCCGGAGTATTGCTCGGTCACGACATTCGAGACGGACGGCGTTATCCTTCGCCTCGTCGACAAGGGCAGCGAGGCCCCGCTCACCAAGGTCAATTGAGCCATGTCCAAAGAACCGTATGAAATGACGGCGTCGGAGCTGTCCGCGCTGTTCGAGTCGCGCGATCTCTCGCCGGTCGAAGTGGCGGAAGGCTGCCTCACACGGATCGAGGCGCTGGACGCGGAGATCAACGCCTTCTGTCATCTGGATCAGGAGGCTTCGCGCGCCATGGCCGAGGCGTCGGAAGCGCGCTGGCTCGCCGGTGAGCCGCTGTCGCCTCTCGACGGCGTCCCCGTGGCGGTGAAAGACCTGCTCATCACCAAGGGATGGCCCACGCTGCGCGGCTCGCGCACAGTCGATGCCAACCAGGCCTGGGATGCGGACGCGCCGACCGTGGCGCGCCTGCGCGAAGCCGGCGCCGTTCTCATAGGCAAAACGACGACGCCAGAATTCGGCTGGAAGGGAACGACGGACAGCCCGCTGACGGGCATCACGCGCAATCCCTGGAACAAGGGCAAGACGCCCGGCGGATCGAGCGGCGGAACGTCGGCCGCGATCGCGGCGCGTTTCTGTCCCATCGGCCTCGGCACCGACGGCGGCGGCTCCATCCGCATTCCCGCGAGCTTCTCCGGCATCTACGGCCTGAAGCCGAGTTTCGGGCGCGTTCCGGCTTTCCCGCTTTCGCCGTTCGGCACGCTCGCCCATGTCGGTCCGATGAGCCGCACCGCGCTCGACAGCGCCATGCTGATGAACGTCATCGCGCGGCCCGACGCGCGAGACTGGTATTCGCTGCCGTTCTATCCGACCGACTATGCGGCAGAGATCGAAGCGCCGCTCGCCGGAAAACGCATCGCCTTCAGTCCGCGCATGGGATTCGCCACGCGCATCCTGCCGGAGATCGAGACGCTGGTCGCCGCTGCGGCGAAACGGTTCGAACGGCTGGGCGCGCATGTCGAGCAGGTCGATCCGCCCGGCGGCGATCCGGGCGCGACGTTCCGCACGCTCTGGTGGTCCGGCGCCGGCGCCTTGCTCGGCGACTATCCGCCCGAGAAGAAGGCGCTGCTCGATCCGGGCCTGCGCCGGATGGCGGAGGAGGGGGTCGCGATCGCCAAGAAGGAGTATCTCGCCGCCAACATGGCGCGCGGCGCCTATGGCAGCGCGATGCGCGTGTTCATGGGAACGTACGACTTCCTGTTGACGCCGACGCTGGCCACGACCGCGTTCGACGTCGGCCAGCTCTCGCCGCTCGACGACGACGGAAACGCGTGGATGGCGTGGACGCCGTTCAGCGTGCCCTTCAATCTGACCCAGCAACCCGCCGCGAGCGTGCCTTGCGGATTCTCGAAGGACGGACTGCCCGTCGGCCTGCAGATCGTCGGCCGGATGTTCGACGATGCGGGCGTCCTGGCCGCTTCCTACGCCTATGAGATGGCCGACCCGCACAGCGAGAAAGCGCCGAAGGGGTTCTGAGGCATCTTGCGCGGCGGAACATTTTGCGTATCGTGCGCGCCATGAACTCGCACTGCGCATCCTCGCGACGCCGTACCACCTTCCGATGGGGTGGCTGAGCGCGCGCGTTTTTTGCGACGACTTTCACGAAGCCCCGCCGGATCGCGCGGGGCTTTTTCGTTGAAGGGGGTTCCTCGCTGTCCGGTTCTGCCAAAAGGAGAACGACATGGACATGCCGAGATTGCACATGCAGGTGGAAGAGACCTGCATGAACGCCTGGCCGGCGCTGAAGGAAATCTTCTACGACGGCTGGCTGATCCGCCTCGCGAACGGACAGACCCGCCGGACGAATTCGGTGAACGTCATCGGCAAGGCGAACCGCGCGCTCGCCGACAAGATCGCCTATTGCGAGGACGTCTACCGCGCGCACGGCCAGCCGGCGTACTTCCGTATCCTTTCCAGCGCCGCGAACGAGCTCGACGCCGCGCTCGCGGCGCGCGGCTACACCAGAGAGGACGAGACATGCACCCTGTTCATGAACTTCAGGCGCGATCATCCTCCGGATCGCGACCGCGCGATCGCGGTCGAGGTCCACGAAGGCAGACCGCCGGCCGCCTGGCTGAAAGCGCATCGGCTTCTGACGCGCCGGACGCCCGAGGAGGCGCGCGCCTTGCACGCCGTGCTCGACAATCTTGCTATCCCGGCCTTCTTCGGCGAGGCGCGGGACGAGGACGGCGAGATCGCCTCGGTCGCCTTTGCGGCGATCCACGAACGGATGATGTGTCTGCAGTGGGTCGTGACCGATCCGGAGCAACGCCGCCGCGGACTGTCCCGGGCTACGCTCTCGGCTCTGCTCCAGCGCGGCCGGGAGATGGGCGCGACCGGCGCCTGCCTGCAGGTGGTCGCGGCGAATGTCTCTGCCATTCGGCTCTATGAGAGTCTAGGATTCGGCTGCGAACTGTACCGGTATCACTACAGGGTGCGATGACCTCGGAAGTCCTGACTCTCGATGAGATGTATGCCGCGGACCGCTATGCGGCAGCGCACGGCACGCCGTCCTTCGCGCTGATGGAACAGGCCGGACTCTCGGTTGCGAACGAAATCTGCAAGCGCTGGACGCCGCGTCCCTGCGCGGTCCTGTGCGGGCCGGGCTACAATGGCGGCGACGGCTTCGTCGTCGCGCACCATCTCAACGCCCGCGGCTGGGACGTCTGGGTCGAGAGTCTCGCCGACGTCGCATCTCTGAAGGGCGACGCCGCGCTGATGGCGCGACGCTGGTCCGGCGAAACCATTGCGCTGGACGGCAGCGACCGCGTCGCCGAACTGTTCGTCGATGCGCTGTTCGGCGCCGGCCTGTCGCGACCTCTCGAAGGCGCGGCGCGCCGGTTGGCGCTCAATTCGCCGGCGGACAAGCATCGCATCGTCGCTATCGACGTGCCGAGCGGCATCCACGGCGACACGGCGCGGGCGTTCGACGGCGTCGCGTTTCATGCCGCTCTGACCGTGACGTTCTTTCGCAAGAAGCCGGCACATCTTCTGCTGCCGGCGCGGGAATTCTGCGGCGAGGTCGTTGTCGCGGACATCGGCATTCCCGATGCGGCATTGGACGAGATCAAGCCGACGCTGTTCGAAAACGGTCCGGCGCTGTGGCGCTATCCCTGGCCGAAGGCGGCCGGACACAAATACGCCCGCGGTCACTGCGTCGTCGTCAGCGGGCCGGCGCATGCGACGGGTGCGGCGCGGCTCGCGGCGCGCGGCGCCCTGCGCGTCGGCGCGGGATTGGTCAGCGTCGCCAGTCCGCCCGAAGCGGTCCCGGTGAACGCCGCCGCGCTGACGGCGATCATGGTGAAGCCGTTCGCCGGCGCCGCGGGTCTCGCCGACCTGCTGAAAGACAAGCGGTTCAACGCCGTCGTCATCGGTCCCGGCTGCGGCGTCGGAAGCGCAACCAAGGATCTGGTCGCGGCCGCGCTGGAGAGCGGCGCATCTGTCGTGCTCGATGCCGATGCGCTGACGTCGTTCCGGGACGAACCGCAGGCGCTGATCGGGTTGCTGCACGAGAACGCCGTACTGACTCCCCATCAGGGCGAGTTCGAACGGATTTTTCCCAAGACGCTCGCAGCGTCGCGCAACAAGGCGGAGGCCGCGCGCGCCGCCGCCGCTGCCGCCGGCTGCACGGTCTTGCTGAAGGGCGCCGACACCGTCATTTCGTCTCCGGGAGGTCGCGCGGCCATCAACAGCAATGCGCCGGCCGCATTGGCGACCGCCGGCTCCGGCGATGTACTTGCAGGCTTCATCGGTGGTTTGATGGCGCTGGGCCTCGAGGCTTTCGATGCGGCCGCGATGGCCGCCTGGCTGCATGGAGAAGCCGCAAACATGTTCGGGACCGGACTGATCGCCGAAGATCTTCCAGAACAGCTTCCGGCGGTTCTGCGCGCGCTGGAAGACAATGACTGACGTTTCGATCCGTTACGCGGAGCAGGCCGATCTGCCGGAACTGCTCGCCATCTACAATCACTATGTGATCAACACGCCGGTGACGTTCGACCTGGAGCCGCGCACCCTGGCCCAGCGGCAGGAATGGCTCGACGGATTCGCCCGCACGGGGCGCTATCGTTGTTTCGTGGCGGAGCGTTCGGGTCGCCCGATCGGCTGGGTCTGCTCCGCACGTTTTAAAGAGAAGGCCGCCTACGACACCAGCATTGAGGCCAGCATCTATGTGGCGCCGGACGAGGTCGGGAAAGGTCTGGGCCGACGCCTCT
Organism: Rhizomicrobium sp.; assembly: GCA_035499335.1. GTDB lineage: Bacteria > Pseudomonadota > Alphaproteobacteria > Micropepsales > Micropepsaceae > Rhizomicrobium. Next base: position 37,965 of record DATJZB010000084.1, read on the forward strand.
ACCGGACGCTCTTCGACGCGCTGGACGGGGAAGACGTCCACCGGATTTTCGGCGGGGTGACGCTGCCGAATCCGGCTTCGGTCGGGCTGCACCTGGCCATGGGCTTCGAGCATGTCGGGACCTACAATGAGATCGGCCGGAAATTCGGCAAATTCTGGGATGTGGGCCTTTATCTGAAGCCGGGGCGCTAGGCCCTAGCACCATGCGAAAACCCCTGATATAGGGGCGCCCTTCCGGCGGTTCGGCCTCAAAAATCGGCCCCGGCATGGCTCGGACGCGGACGTGGCGGAACTGGTAGACGCGCTGGATTTAGGTTCCAGTGACGAAAGTCGTGGGGGTTCAAGTCCCTCCGCCCGCACCAATCGGAGCTGGATTTAGTCAGGGATCGAAGTAATGCAAATCACATCGACCGTTTCCGAGGGACTGCGCCGCGAATTCAAAGTCGTCATTCCCCAGGATGACCTCAGCGACCGCCTGACGGGCAAGCTCGCGGAGATGCAGCCGCGGCTCCACCTCAAGGGCTTTCGTCCCGGCAAGGCTCCGGTCTCGTTCCTCAAGAAGACTTACGGCAAGTCGATGATGAACGAGATCGTCGAGGCGGCGGTCAACGAATCCAGCCAGAAGGCGATCGCGGACAATTCGCTCAAGCCTGCGACGCCGCCCAAGGTGGATCTCGTCAGCGAGTACCAGCAGGTCGTCGACGGCAAGTCGGACCTGGAATTCACGGTCAAGGTCGACCTGATGCCCGAGTTCGAACTCGCGGACGTCTCCAAGCTCAAGGTCGAGCGCCTGGTGAGCGACGTGCAGGACGCCGACGTCGACGACGCCCTCAACCGTCTCGCCGAGCAGGCCAAGACCTACTCACCTCGGGAAGAGGGCGCCGCATCCGAAAAGGGCGACGTCGTCGTCATCAACTTCGTCGGCAAGGTGGACGGAGTCGAATTTCCCGGCGGCAAGGCTGAAGACTTCCAGCTCAACCTCGGCAGCGGCCAGCTCATCCCCGGATTTGAAGACCAGCTCACCCGCACCAAGGCCGGCGAGGCGCGCGAAGTGAAGGTCACCTTCCCCGCCGACTATCCCGAAGCGAGCCTTGCCGGCAAGGACGCCGTCTTCGACGTCACGGTCAAGGAAGTGAAAAGGCCGGATCCTGTCTCCATCGACGCGGAACTCGCCAAGAAGATGGGCTTCGACGACCTCGGAACGCTCAAGGACCGCGTGCGCGAGCAGTTGAAGTCGGATTTCGGCCGCGCCAGCCGCCTGCACATGAAGCGCCGCATCCTGGACGCGCTCGATTCGTCCCATTCCTTCGAACTGCCGCCGGCCATGGTCGAGAGCGAGTTCGACGGCATCTGGAAGCAGGTGGAGGCGGAGCTCAAGCGCGAAGGCAAGTCCGCGGAAGACGAGGGCAAGAGCGAGGACGAGCTCAAGAAGGAGTATCGCCAGATCGCCGAGCGCCGCGTGCGTCTCGGCCTGGTGCTCGCGCGTGTGGGCGAGCAGAACGGGATCACCGTCGCGCAGGACGAAGTGCAGCGCGCGATCATGGCGCGCGCGCGCCAGTTCCCGGGACAGGAACAGCAGGTGTTCAATTTCTATTCGAACAATCCGCAAGCCGCCGCGGAGATCCGCGCGCCGATCTTCGAAGACAAGGTCGTCGACTTCATCGCCGAGTTGGCCCAGGTGACCGACAAGCCGGTGGACCGCGAAACCCTGTTCATGGATCCGGACGAAGCCGCCGAGAAGTTGAAGGGCGCGTGAGCGCAAACGCGTTGTCGTAGCGGCAACGCGGCGCATTTGCCATTCAATAACCCTTCGTGTGGAATGGTCGCAAACGCGTTGGCGGCTCTATATATGTGAGATTGACGCGCGCTGAGGCGCGTTGGAGTCTCGGCTCGACGACGAATCGAAAGGCTTTGGTGCCATGGCAGACCCGCGCGACGTTTACATGAACACACTGGTTCCGATGGTGGTGGAGCAGACCGCCCGCGGCGAACGCGCTTACGACATCTATTCGCGCCTGCTCAAGGAGCGGATCGTCTTCATCACGGGTCCGATCGAAGACTATGGCGCGAGCCTGCTGACGGCGCAGCTTCTCTTTCTTGAGGCGGAAAACCCCAAGAAAGAAATCCACATGTACATCAATTCGCCGGGCGGCGTCGTGACGGCGGGTCTCGCGATCTACGACTCGATGCAGCTGATCCGCCCGCCGGTCCAGACTTTCTGCGTCGGGCAGGCGGCAAGCGCCGCCTCGCTGCTGCTGATGGCGGGCAAGAAGGGTCAGCGGTTCGCGCTCCCCAATGCGCGCGTACTCGTCCACCAGCCGAGCGCTTCCTACTACGGCCAGGCCGCCGACATCGCCCGGCACGCCCAGGAAGTCGTCAAGCTCAAGCACCGGCTGAACGAGATTTACGCTAAACACACCGGCCGGACCGTGGCCGAAATCGAGAAAGCGCTGGACCGCGACACCTATATGACCGCGGAGGAAGCCAAGGCTTTCGGCCTGATCGACGAGATCATGACGCGCCGTCCGGAAGGTCCGGAGGTCGGTTAAACCACCTAACCCGTCGAATTCTCGGGAGATTTGGCCGAATTAAACAAATCTTGATCCGCTCGGCGCTAACGTGGTCGAATGAACTAGAATGCGCTGCTTCGGTTGGCGTGGGTCGTGCAAGGCTTTGATCCCAATAGATCAAAGCGGGAAATGGACGGGCTGATGGTCCGGGAGAGTTCATGAGTAAGACGAGCGGCGGCGAGTCGAAAAACACGCTCTACTGTTCCTTCTGCGGGAAGAGCCAGCACGAGGTCCGCAAGCTGATTGCCGGGCCGACGGTCTTCATTTGCGATGAGTGCGTCGAACTCTGCATGGAGATCATCCGTGAGGAGAACAAGACCTCCTTCATGAAGTCGAAGGAGGGCGTGCCGACGCCCCAGGAAATCTACAAGGTTCTGGACGATTACGTGGTCGGCCAGCAGCACGCCAAGAAGGTGCTCTCGGTCGCCGTCCACAACCACTACAAGCGCATCAATTCGTCCGGCAAGAACGGCGACGTCGAGCTGGCCAAGTCCAACATCATGCTGATCGGCCCGACGGGCTGCGGCAAGACGCTGCTCGCCCAGACCCTGGCGCGCATCCTGGACGTGCCGTTCACGATGGCCGACGCGACGACGCTCACCGAAGCAGGCTATGTCGGCGAGGACGTCGAGAACATCATCCTCAAGCTGCTCCAGAACGCCGACTACAATGTCGAGCGTGCGCAGCGCGGCATCGTCTACATCGACGAAGTCGACAAGATCAGCCGCAAGTCCGACAACCCGTCGATCACGCGCGACGTGTCCGGCGAGGGCGTGCAGCAGGCGCTGCTGAAGATCATGGAAGGCACGATTGCCTCGGTTCCGCCGCAAGGCGGCCGCAAGCATCCGCAGCAGGAATTCCTGCAGGTCGACACGACGAACATCCTCTTCATCGTGGGCGGCGCGTTCGCCGGCCTCGACAAGATCATTTCCGGCCGCACCCATGGTTCGTCCATGGGCTTCGGCGCCAACGTCCGCGCGCCCGACGAACGCGGTACGGGCGAAGTGCTGCGCGAAGTGGAGCCGGAAGACCTGCTGAAGTTCGGTCTGATTCCCGAATTCATCGGCCGCCTGCCGATCCTGGCGACGCTGGGAGACCTGTCGGAGCCGGCGCTCATCGAGATTCTGACGCGCCCCAAGAACGCGCTGGCCAAGCAGTATCAGCGCATGTTCGAGATGGAAGGCGTCAAACTCCGCTTCCAGGAGGAAGCGATGCACGCGATCGCCCGCAAGGCCATCGCGCGCAAGACCGGTGCGCGCGGCCTGCGCTCGATCATGGAAGGCTTCCTCTTGGAGACCATGTTCGAGCTGCCGACGCTGAATGGCGTACAGGAAGTCGTGATCACTGCCGACGTCGTCGAAGGCAAGGCGCGGCCGCTGTACACCTATTCGGACAAGGGCGAAGCCGCTCAAAAGAGCGCCTCCTAGTCCCACTCGATGACTCCGAGTCATCGCCGGCCCGCAACAAGGCGGAAACCTTGGTTCGGTACGATTGCGGAGTGACGAAAGGGCGTCTGGCCTAACGCCTTGAAACCGCGTTGTCTAAAGCCCACTTTAACCTCTCAGGAGTCGGCCCAGTCGGGAGGCTTCACAACCCGGTCTCTGCGCCCGTTTGGGGCAGGACCAGACAGCACCCGGCTCACGGATAGTGGGGCGGCCAGGAGATCAGAGATGTCAGACCAGGAAAGCGTAAATACGCCGAACACCCCGAAGGGCGACAATAGCGGCCATCTGGCGCCGGTTCTGCCCTTGCGCGATATCGTCGTATTTCCCCACATGATCGTTCCCCTCTTCGTCGGCCGCGAAAAGTCGGTACGCGCGCTGGAAGAGGTGATGAGCGACGAAAAGCAGATTCTGCTGCTCACCCAGAAAAACAAGGACGACGACGATCCGAGTTCGGATGCGCTTCACAGCATCGGGACGCTCGCGACCGTGCTTCAGCTCTTGAAGCTGCCCGATCAGACCGTCCGCGTCCTGGTCGAAGGCAAGGGACGGGCGCGCGTAACCGGCTTCGTGCCGCGGACGGACTTCTTCCAGGCGACGATCGAACGGATCCCGGAAACCGCGAGCGACGCCAAGGAAACCGAAGCGCTGGTGCGCACGGTGAAGACGAATTTCGAGCAGTACATCAAGCTCAACAAGAAAGTGCCGGCCGAAACGCTCGCCTCGGTCGCGCAGATCGAGGACGCGGCGAAGCTCGCCGACACGGTGGCTTCGCATCTCTCCGTCAAGATCGCGGACCGCCAGGCTCTGCTCGAGACGCTCGACACGGTGGAGCGCCTCGAGAAGGTGCTCTCGCTGATCGAAGCGGAAATCGGCGTGCTCCAGGTCGAGCGCAAGATCCGCTCGCGCGTCAAGCGCCAGATGGAGAAGACGCAGCGCGAATATTACCTGAACGAGCAGCTCAAGGCGATCCAGAAGGAACTCGGCGAAGGCGAAGAAGGCCGCGACGAGATGAACGAGATCGAAGAGCGCATCCGCAAGACCAAGCTGTCGAAGGAAGCGCGCGAGAAGGCGAATGCCGAAGTGAAGAAGCTTCGCTCGATGTCGCCGATGAGCGCTGAAGCGACCGTGGTGCGCAACTATCTCGATTGGCTGCTGTCGCTGCCCTGGGGCAAGAAGTCGAAGGTCCGAAAGGATATCGTCGCGGCCGAAAAGGTGCTGCACGACGACCATTACGGCCTCGACAAGGTCAAGGAACGCATCCTGGAATATCTCGCCGTGCAGCAGCGCGCCGGCAAGATGAAGGGGCCGATCCTTTGCCTCGTCGGGCCTCCCGGCGTCGGCAAGACGTCCCTCGGCAAGTCGATCGCCAAGGCGACCGGGCGCGAGTTCGTGCGGATGTCGCTCGGCGGCGTGCGTGACGAAGCCGAAATCCGCGGTCACCGCCGCACCTATATCGGCTCGATGCCCGGCAAGGTCATCCAGTCGATGAAGAAGGCCAAGACGGCGAACCCGCTCTTCCTGCTGGACGAGATCGACAAGCTCGGCGCCGACTGGCGCGGCGATCCGTCGTCCGCGCTGCTCGAAGTGCTGGATCCGGAGCAGAATTCGACCTTCAACGACCACTATCTGGAAGTCGATTTCGATCTTTCCGACGTGATGTTCATCACCACGGCCAACAGCCTGCGCATGCCGCAGCCGCTCATGGACCGCATGGAGATCATCCGCATCCCCGGCTACACCGAGGACGAGAAGGTCGAGATCGCCAAGCGCCACCTGATCCCCAAGGAGATGAAGGCGCATGGGCTGAAGGAAGGCGAGTGGAAGATCACGGATGCCGGTCTGCGCGACCTGATCCGCTATCACACCCGGGAAGCGGGCGTGCGCAATCTGGAACGCGAGATCGCGAACCTGACGCGCAAGGCAGTTAAGGAAATCGTCTCGCGCAAGGCCACGTCGGTCGAAGTCACGCCGGAGAATGTCGACACCTATGCGGGCGTCCGTAAGTTCCGCTATGGCGAGATGGAAGGCGAGGACCAGGTCGGCGTCGTAACGGGTCTGGCATGGACGGAAGTGGGCGGCGAGACGCTCACCATCGAGTCCGTGATGCTGCCCGGCAAGGGCCGCTTCCAGGCAACCGGCAAGCTCGGCGACGTCATGAAGGAATCGATCGACGCGGCGCGGTCTTATGTCCGTTCCAAGGCGACGTCGTTCGGGATCAAGCCGCCGCTGTTCGACAAGGTCGACATCCACGTGCACGTGCCCGAGGGCGCGACGCCCAAGGACGGTCCGTCGGCCGGCCTGGCGATGGCGACGTCGATCATCTCGGTCATCACCGGCATTCCGGTGCGCCGCGACGTCGCGATGACGGGCGAGGTCACCCTGCGCGGCCGCGCGCTGCCGATCGGCGGGCTCAAGGAGAAACTTCTCGCCGCGCTCCGGGCGGGTATCACCACGGTCGTGATCCCCAAGGAGAACGAGAAGGATCTCGCGGAAGTCCCCGACAATGTGAAGACCGGTTTGAAGATCATTCCGGTCTCCAATGTCGGCGAGGTCCTGAAGGTCGCGCTCGTGCGCCAGCCGGAGGCGATCGACTGGATCGAACCCGACGTCGCAACGCCACCGCCGGTGTCCAGCGACACGGATGCGGTCGTCACCCACTGACGCGTGCGTTAACGAACGAGGAGAGCCCCGGCCCGGCGACGGTCCGGGGCTCTTTTTTGCGCGATTTTTCCCCGAATTCCCGGGTTTCCCGGTTGGACCGGGGGCCAAGGGGCCCTAAACTCACCGTTCTTGGAGCGAATCGCGCAAAGGAGCCGTCGCCGTGAACAAGAACGATCTAATCCAGAGACTCTCCGAACACACTGGTCTGGACAAGAATACGTCCGCAAAGGCCGTAGACGGCGTATTCGATCTGATCGCCGCGACGCTCAAAGCGGGCGATGAGGTCCGCCTCACGGGGTTTGGAGTGTTCGTTGTCGCGACGCGCGCGGGCGGCAAGGGCCGCAATCCGCAGACCGGCGAGGAAATCACGATCAAGCCGTCCAAGCAGCCGCGTTTCCGTCCCGGCAAGCAGCTCAAGGACTCCCTGAACTAGGATCAGTTGTGGAACAGGGCGCTTACGGATTCGCCGTCATGAATCCGGCGCATGGCCTCGGCCAGAGGCCGGGCAACCGACAGCACGGTTAGCTTCGGGGCACGTTTGTCCGGCGTGATCGGCACCGTGTTGGTGCAGACGATCTCCTGGATGTCGGGCTGGTCGCTGAGACGTTGCGCCGACCCGCTCGCAAACAGGCCGTGCGTGCAGGCGATGCGGATCGACTTCACCTTGTGTGCGCGCAAATGGTTCAGCAACTCGAACATGGTGCTGCCCTTGGCGATTTCGTCATCGAGCACGATGACGTCCTTGCCGGCGACGTCGCCGATGATGGAACTGATGCGGACCTTGTCGTCGGCGTAGCGCTGCTTGGCCGCGACGGCGACGCCGACGCCGAGCAGGCGCGCAAAGTGCGCGGTCTCCTTGGCGTTTCCGAGGTCGGGCGAGACGGCGACCGTGTTGGTCAGGTCGTACCGCCGGAAGTGGTCGGCGATCTCGTTGAGTGCGTGCAGGTGATCGACCGGTATGCTGAAGAAGCCGTGCACCTGGGGCGAATGCATGGCCATGGACAGCACGCGGTTGGCGCCTGCCGTCACCATCAGATCGGCGACCAGCCGGCCGCCGATCGAAATGCGGGGCGCGTCCTTCTTGTCCGAGCGGGCGTAGGCGTAGAACGGCATTACGACGGTGATGCGCGAAGCCGAGGCGCCGCGCGCGGCGTCCAGCATCAGGAACAGTTCGACCAGGTGTTCCTGGACCGGCGCCGACAGGGGCTGGATGATGAAGACGTCGCGCTCGCGGCAGTTCGCCTCCAGCTGCACCTCCAGGCAGTCGTTGGCGAAGCGCGTCAGTCGAGACGGCAGGAGAGGGACCCGCAAATGCTCGCAGATCTCGGCCGCGAGCGCGGGATGGGCCGTACCGCTGAAGACCGCGATTTCTCTCATCGATGATCCCCTGACGACAGTTGGATTTGCGACGCTCGGAAAATGGTGGGCGGTGACGGGATCGAACCGCCGACCCTATCGGTGTAAACGATATGCTCTACCAGCTGAGCTAACCGCCCTGACGGCGTCCTCATACACTAGCTTCGCAGCCGAGACACCCCATTAACGATCCGCAATGCGACGAAAGTTTGCGACAGGGATTCGCTCCCTTTTGAGCCGCGCCGCGGATAGGGTCGAAGCCGTTCCGCAGGGTTCTAGCCAGATGCGTACCGGTGCCGTTTCCGTCGTTTGTTCCGCCTTCCTCTTGCTCGCCGCATGCGGCTCGACGCCGGCGCACCATGGACGATGGAGCCCCACCGGCGGTCCGCCGCGGGACGAGAATTGGCACTCTCCCAACACCCTGCTCATGCGATATGACCTGGACCATGACGGCGTGCTGACCCGGGCGGAACTGATCGCTGGCCTCAAGGCCGAATTCGATACCTACGACCACAACCACAATAACTGCCTGGGGCCGGACGAGGTCCGCGCCATCAACCAGATGCGGGTGCAGCAGGACGCGTCGCAGGCAACGCCGCTGGTCGACTGGAACCAGGACGGCTGCATCGACTTTCACGAATATTCCGGAACGCTTTTGTCGCTGTTCGATTCACTCGACACCAACGGCGACGGTAAGTTGACGGCCGACGAGATCAATCCGAAGACGAAAGGTGCCGGCACCAAACCCGCCGGCGGTCCCGGCAGCGGCGGGCACAGGCATGGTCGCGGCGGCGGCGACGGCGATCCCGACGGCCAGTAGTCCGGACGTCCACCGCCGCTTGACGGGCAGCGGTCGCAATGGCCGACTTGTGCCATGTCGTCGCGTCGCGGCCTGACCGCCCTGTTCATGCTGCTGCTGTGGGGGTGTTCGGCACCGACCCGGCATTGGACGCCGTTCGAGACGCAGCGCGCGGAGGACTGGCACAATCCGGCGGCGCTCATGCTGCGGTATGACGCGAACAATGACGGGCAGGTGACGCGGCGCGAGCTTGAGGCGGGCCTGCGGCAGGACTTCTGGCAGGCCGATACGAACCGGGACGGCGTACTCGAGCCCGACGAGGTTCGGGCAGCCAACCTTCGGCGCATTCGCATCGATCAGTCGACCGCCATCCCGCTGATAGACTGGAACCATGACGGCGTTGTGGATTTCGACGAGTTCGCGGCCGGCATGCGCTCGCTCTTCGAGGAATACGACACCGACGGCGACGGCGTGGTGACCTTGAAGGAAATGCACGTGAAGCTGGAACATGTCGTGGTCAAACCACCGGCGTCGGAGACGCAACCCCCCGGTTCCCACTGATTTTTCGAGTGAATCGCTCGCTGTGCTTGACAGCGACGGAGGCCACGCCCTACACCGGCCCCCTTTCGCGGTGAGGGCGACACGCCCGGATCCCGGGGGCGTAGCTCAGTTGGTTAGAGTGTCGGCCTGTCACGCCGAAGGTCGCGGGTTCGAGCCCCGTCGCTCCCGCCATTTCCTCAGATGGGAATGGTTCGCAGAAACTCCAAAAAATCCAGTTTTTTTGCCGCGAATCTTAGTCTAAACCCGCGTTGCTCGCGGGCCTCCGACGCCTATACTGCACCCGCGAAATAACACCGATTTGGCCTGTTCTTGGGCGCGCCAGTGCTCCGGGCCAAACGTCAAGGGATCGGGGTATGGACAAGCTGCTTCTGGAGTACCTGCCGATCCTCATCTTCATCGGAATTGCCGCGGTGATCGCCGCCGCGCTGATCGTGGTTCCGGCCGTTATCGCACCGTTCAAGCCCGATCCCGAGAAGCTCTCCGCCTACGAGTGCGGCTTTAATGCGTTCGGCGATGCCCGCATGAAGTTCGACGTCCGGTTCTACCTCGTTTCCATTCTCTTCATCATCTTCGATCTCGAAGTCGCGTTCCTGTTTCCCTGGGCGATCACACTCGGCACGACGGGCGTCTTCGCCTTCTGGTCGATGATGGCGTTCCTCGGCGTGCTCACCGTCGGCTTCATCTACGAGTGGAAGAAGGGAGCGCTCGAATGGGAGTGACACAAGCAGGCACCGCTTCGCGCGCTGGCGTCGAGGGCGCTGCTTCCTCCCTCACCAACAACGATCCCTATTTCAAGGCCATGCAGGCCGAAATGGCCGACAAGGGCTTCATCGTCACCTCCGCCGAAGCGCTGGTGAACTGGGCGCGCACCGGCTCGCTGATGTGGATGACGTTCGGGCTGGCTTGCTGCGCCGTCGAGATGATGCAGGCGAGCATGCCGCGCTACGATCTCGAGCGTTTCGGCGCCGCACCGCGCGGCTCGCCGCGCCAGTCCGACGTCATGATCGTCGCCGGCACGCTCACGAACAAGATGGCGCCGGCCCTGCGCAAGGTCTACGACCAGATGCCAGAGCCGCGCTACGTGATCTCGATGGGATCCTGCGCCAATGGCGGCGGCTACTACCACTACTCCTACGCCGTCGTGCGCGGTTGCGACCGGATCGTTCCGGTCGACATCTACGTGCCCGGATGCCCGCCGACCGCGGAGGCGCTCGTCTACGGCATCATGCTGTTGCAGCGGAAGATCCGGCGTACGGGAACGATCGAGCGCTGACATGGCAGACCTTTCCGCACTGGGACAGAGTGTCAGCGACGCGCTCGCAGGAGCGATCCGCGCCCATCGCGTCGCGGTGGGTGAACTAACGCTCGAGGCCGAGGCCGCCCAGATCGTGCGTGTACTGACATTCCTGCGCGACGACCCGTCCTGCGAATTCAAGATCCTCGTCGATCTCTGCGGCGTCGACTGGCCGCAGCGCGACAAGCGCTTCGACGTCGTCTATCACCTCTTGTCGCTCACCCGGAACATACGGGTGCGCGTGAAGGTCCAGGCCGGAGAAGACGATGCCGTCCCGTCCGCCGTGGGCGTCTACCCGGCGGCGAACTGGTTCGAGCGCGAAACCTTCGACATGTACGGGATCGCCTTCGACGGCCATCCGGACCTGCGCCGCATCCTGACCGACTACGGTTTTGCCGGCCACCCGCTGCGCAAGGACTTTCCGCTGACCGGCTTCGTCGAGCTGCGCTACGACGACGAGCTGAAGCGCGTCGTGTACCAGCCCGTGCAGCTGGTGCAGGAATTTCGCGATTTCGACTTCATGTCGCCCTGGGAAGGCGCCCCTCACATCATGCCCGACGGCCAGAAGGCGGCCCCCGGCGGTGCGGAGAAGAAAGCATGAGCGTCACGCTCGAGAACGCGCCGTCCGAAGCGGCCGAACCGCGGATCACTCTCAATTTCGGTCCCCAGCATCCGGCGGCGCACGGCGTGCTGCGCCTGGTCCTCGATCTCGACGGCGAGATCGTCACGCGCGTCGATCCCCATATCGGTCTTTTGCATCGCGGAACCGAGAAGCTCATAGAGCACAAGACCTATCTTCAGGCGGTGCCCTATTTCGACCGGCTCGACTATGTCGCGCCGATGAATCAGGAACATGCCTTCGCGCTCGCCGTCGAAAAGCTGCTGGGGCTCGAAGTGCCCAAGCGCGGCCAATATGTGCGTGTGCTGTTTTCCGAGCTCGGCCGGCTGATGAATCACGTCCTCAACTGCACGTTCCAGGCGCTCGACGTCGGCGCCATGACGCCGTCGCTATGGGGCATGGAAGCGCGCGAGACGATGCTTTCGTTCTACGAGCGCGTTTCCGGTAGCCGCATGCACGCGGCCTATTTCCGGCCCGGCGGCGTTCACCAGGACGTTCCGCCCGGGTTGCTGGACGACATCTACAAGTTTCTCGACCCTTATCTCAAAGTTCTCGACGACATCGACGGGCTCGTCGTCGACAACCGGATCTTCAAGCAACGCACGGTGAACATCGGCGTCGTCGATCGCGCGCACGCCGAAGCCTGGGGATTCTCCGGCGCCATGCTGCGCTCGGCGGGAGTTGCGTGGGATCTGCGCCGCTCGCAGCCGTACGAGTGCTACAACGATTTCGACTTCCAGATACCGATCGGCCGCAACGGCGACTGTTACGATCGCTACGTCCTGCGCATGGAAGAGATGCGGCAGTCCGTCAAAATCCTGAAGCAGTGCATCGAAAAAATGCCGTCGGGTCCGGTTTCGTCGACCGACCACAAGATCGTGCCGCCGAAGCGCGGCGAAATGAAGCGCTCGATGGAGGCGCTCATCCATCACTTCAAGCTCTATACCGAAGGCTATCATGTGCCCGAGGGCGAAGCGTATGCGGCAGTCGAAGCACCCAAGGGCGAGTTCGGCGTCTACCTGGTCTCCGATGGCAGCAACAAACCCTATCGCTGCAAGATCCGGGCGCCGTCCTTTCCGCATCTGCAGGCCATGGACATCTTGAACCGGGGGCACATGCTGGCCGACGTTTCCGCCGTCATCGGTTCGCTCGACATCGTCTTCGGCGAGGTCGACAGATGAGCCATCGCCGTTTGGCGCCGCCTGAGATCCAGCCGGCGAGTTTTGCCTTCAGCGCCGAAAACCTCGCCCGCGCGCAAAGGGAAATCGCAAAGTATCCGGCCGGGCGCCAGGCCAGCGCCGTCATTTCGCTGCTTTGGATCGGCCAGGAACAGCAGGGCTGGGTCACCCATCCGATGATCGAATATGTCGGCAAGATGCTCGACATGGCGTTCATCCGCGTGCTGGAGGTGGCGACTTTCTACACGATGTTCAATCTCGCGCCGGTCGGGAAGTTCCATCTCCAGGTTTGCACCACGCCGCCCTGCATGTTGCGCGGCTCCGACGAGATCGTCGCGGTCTGCAAAAATCGCATCGCGCGCGGTCAGCATGTTGTGACGGCCGACGGGATGCTGTCCTGGACGGAAGTGGAATGTCTCGGCGCATGCACGAACGCGCCCATGATGCAGGTCGGAAACGACTTCTACGAAGATCTGGACGGCCCGATCACCGAAAAGCTCATCGACGCCTTCCGCCGCGGCGAGACTCCGAAACCGGGACCGCAGCAGGGCCGAAAGGGTTCGGAACCCGCCGGCGGCGCGAACTCGCTGACGGACCGCTCGATCTACGCCAAATCGCCGGGGACGACCTGATGCTTGCGGACCGCGACCGGATATTCACGAATATCTACGGCTTCGAGGAGAAAAGCCTGAAGGGCGCGATGGCGCGCGGCTTGTGGGACGGCACCAAGAAGATTCTCGAGCTCGGACCGGAAGCGATTTGCGAGGAAGTGAAGAAGTCCGGGCTGCGCGGCCGCGGCGGTGCGGGCTTCGCGACGGGTCTCAAATGGACCTTCATGCCCAAGGAAGTGAAGGACCGTCCGCACTACCTCGTCGTCAACGCGGACGAGTCCGAACCCGGCACGTGCAAGGATCGCGAGATCATGCGCAACGATCCGCATCATCTGATCGAGGGCTGCCTGATCGCATCGTTCGCGATGCGGGCTCACACCTGCTACATCTACATTCGCGGTGAATTCATCCGCGAACGCCAGGCGCTTCAGGCTGCGATCGACGAATGCTACGCCGCGAAACTGCTCGGCAAGGACAATGTCCACGGCTGGGACTTCGATCTTTTCCTGCATCACGGCGCGGGCGCCTACATCTGCGGCGAGGAGACGGCGCTGCTGGAAAGTTTCGAAGGCAAGAAGGGAATGCCGCGGATGAAGCCGCCGTTCCCGGCGAACATGGGAATCTATGGCTGTCCGACGACGGTCAACAACGTCGAGTCGATCGCCGTCGTGCCGACGATCATGCGCCGCGGACCGCAATGGTTCGCCGGGATCGGCCGCCCCAATAATACCGGAACGAAGCTCTTCCAGATTTCAGGCCATGTGAATACTCCGTGCGTGGTCGAGGAAGGCCTCGGCGTTCCGATGCGAGAACTGATCGAGAAGTATGCGGGCGGCGTGCGGGGCGGCTGGGACAATCTGCTCGCCGTCATCCCAGGCGGCGCGTCCTGTCCGATGATCCCCAAGTCGGTCTGCGACGACGTCATCATGGATTTCGACGCGCTCAAGGCGGTGAACTCCTCGCTGGGTACCGCCGCGGTGATCGTCATGGACAAGACCGCCGATCTCGTCCGTGTCGTCTCGCGCTACGCGTATTTCTACAAGCATGAGAGCTGCGGACAGTGCACGCCGTGTCGCGAAGGCACCGGCTGGATGTGGCGCGTGATGGAACGGCTGCGCACCGGCGACGCGCGGGTCGAGGAGATCGACCAGCTCTGGGAAGTCGGCAAGCAGTGCGAAGGCCACACGATCTGCGGTCTCGGCGACGCCGCTCCGTGGCCGATACAGGGACTGATCCGGCATTTCCGGCCCGAGCTGGAGCGCCGCATCGCCGAGCGCCAGAAACAGCAAATGGCGGCGGAATAGACCATGCCTTCACGCAAGCTCATCATCGACGGCAAGGAAATCGAGGCGGACGACAATCTGACTCTGCTTCAGGCGTGCGAGAGCACGGGCGCCGAAGTGCCGCGTTTCTGCTATCACGAGCGCCTCAGCGTCGCCGGTAATTGCCGCATGTGCCTGGTCGAGTGGGTAGGCGCACCCAAGCCTCAGGCCTCCTGCGCCTTGCAGGTTCGCGACATTTTCCCGAACAAGGACGGCACCCCCGCGAGGATCAACACGAATTCGCCGATTGCGCGAAAGGCGCGCGAAGGCGTGATGGAATTCCTGCTCATCAATCACCCGCTCGATTGCCCGATCTGCGACCAGGGAGGCGAGTGCGACCTGCAGGACCAGGCCATGGGCTATGGCCGCGCCGCGTTCAACCGCTACCGCGAAAACAAGCGCGCCGTCGAAGACAAGAATATGGGCCCGATCGTCAAGACGGTGATGACACGGTGCATCCAGTGCACGCGCTGCGTCCGCTTCGCGACGGAAGTTGCCGGCGTTCCCGATCTCGGCGCGACCGGGCGCGGCGAGGACATGGAAATCACCACCTATCTCGAGCGCGCCTTCGCATCGGAGCTTTCCGGCAACATTGTAGATCTTTGCCCCGTCGGTGCACTGACCGCCAAACCGTACGCATTCAATGCCCGGCCCTGGGAATTGCGCCACACCGAGTCGATCGACGTTATGGACGCGCAAGGCTGCAACATCCGGGTCGACACGCGCGGCCGCGAAGTGATGCGGGTCCTGCCGCGCCTCAACGAGGACGTGAACGAGGAGTGGATCGGCGACAAGACGCGCCACGCCTGCGACGGGCTTGGGCGCCAACGGCTGGACCGTCCCTTCATCCGCAAGAGCGGCAAGCTGCAGCCGGCCAGCTGGTCCGAGGCGTTTGCCGCAATTGCCGAGCGCATCGCCGCCACCAAACCCGAGCGGATGGCCGCTATCGTCGGCGATCTCGCCGCCGCCGAGGAAATCAAGGCGCTGAAAGACCTCATGACCGCGCTCGGCGTGCGCAATCTCGACTGCCGCCAGGACGGTGCCAGGCTCGGCGGCGAGCGCCAATCCTATCTCTTCAACACGACCATCGCCGGCATCGAAGCCGCGGACGCGATTCTCATCGTCGGCGCCAACCCGCGCTGGGAAGCGCCGGTGCTGAACGCCCGTATCCGCAAGGCCTGGCTCGGCTCAAACGTACAGATCGCCGGACTCGGCGTTCCGGACAACCAGATCTATCCGCTGCGCGACCTCGGTTCGGACGTCGGAACGCTCGAACAGATCGCGCTGGGTTCCCATCCGTTTGCCGACGTGCTGCGCAACGCCAAGCGACCCATGATCATCCTCGGGGCCGGCGCCGTAGCGCGAAAGGACGGCGCCGCCGTCCTGAAGCTCGCTGCCCGCATCGCGTCCGAGAGCGGCATGATCGGTCCGGCCGGCGGCCCGGCCGCGGGCGGCTGGAACGGCTTCAACATCCTGCACACGGCGGCGTCGCGCGTCGGCGCGCTCGATCTCGGTTTCATCCCGGACGAAGGCGGGCGCGATGTCGCTTCGATCGTCGACGGGGCGCAGAAGGGCGAAATCGACTTCATCTATCTGCTTGGCGCAGACGAATTCGACGTCGGTCATCTCGGCCGCGCCTTTGTCGTCTACCAGGGCAGCCACGGCGACGCGGGCGCGCACAATGCGGACGTCGTGCTGCCCGGCGCCGCCTACACGGAAAAGGAAGGGCTCTACGTCAACATCGAGGGCAGGGTACAGCGCGCCCGCCGCGCGACGTTCCCGCCCGGTGAAGCGAAGGAAGACTGGGCCATCCTGCGCGCGCTGTCGGATGTCGTCGGCAAGCGTCTGCCCTACGACAATCTAGATGCACTACGTGCCGCGATCGCCGCCGATGCGCCGCACTTCGCCAATCTCGGCGAGGCGCTGCCCCATGGCGGAGCCGGCGCCACGAATTGGTCCGCAGTCGGCGCGGCCGGTCCGCTAGACACCACCACGCCGCTCGCAAGCGCCATGAGCGACTACTACCTCACGAACCCGATCGCGCGAGCGAGCGCCACGATGGCGATCTGCAGTCGCCAGTTCGTCGGCGAATCCGCGAAATTGGCGGCGGAGTAGGCGATGGCGCTGATCCACTTCTATCAGTTCCTGCCGGTCTACCTGGCCCACTGGTTCGGTTCGGATGCCGAGGCCTGGCCCTACGGCGTCGGCTGGACCTTGAGCCAGGTGACGATGATCCTGCTCATCCAGCTTCCCCTGCTGATCTCGGTGGCGTTTTTCATTCTCGCCGACCGGAAGATCTGGGCGGCCGTCGCGCTTCGGCGAGGCCCGAACGTCGTCGGGCCTTTCGGGCTGCTCCAGACATTCGCCGACGCCTTCAAGTTCATGTTCAAGGAAATCGTCATCCCGTCGGGCGCGAACAAGGTCATCTTCATGCTGGCCCCGCTCGTCACCGCGACGCTCGCCTTCGCCGGCTGGGCGGTGGTGCCGATGGCCGACGGCTGGGTGATATCGGACATCAATGTCGGCATTCTGTACCTGTTCGCTATTTCGTCGCTGGGCATCTACGGCATCATCATGGCCGGCTGGGCGTCGAACTCGAAATATCCGTTTCTCTCGGCGCTGCGCGCAGCGGCCCAGATGGTCTCCTACGAAGTCTCGATCGGCTTCGTCATCATCACGGTGCTGCTCTTCGCAGGCTCGCTGAACCTGTCGGCCATCGTGCGGGCGCAGGAGCATGGCTGGTTCGCCTTCACGATCCTGTTTCCGATGCTGCCGATCTTCTTCGTCTCGGCTCTCGCCGAAACGAACCGTCCGCCCTTCGACCTCGTCGAAGCGGAAGCGGAGCTGGTCGCCGGATTCTTCGTCGAATATTCCTCGACGCCGTTTCTCCTGTTTTTCCTCGGCGAGTATGTCAGCGTCATCCTGATGTGCGCGATGTGCACGATCCTGTTCTTCGGCGGCTGGCTGCCGCCGCTGGGCATCTGGCCGTTCACGATCGTGCCGGGGATAATCTGGTTCCTGCTCAAGATATTCTTCTTCTTCTTCCTGTTCGCGATGGTGAAGGCCATGGTGCCGCGCTATCGCTACGATCAACTGATGCGGCTCGGCTGGAAAGTGTTCCTTCCGACGTCGCTGCTCTGGGTGGTGGTCACGGCGAGCTGGGTTCTCGTCTTCCACCATCATGCGTGAGGCCGCCATGGCGACTCTGGACCGCACCGCGAGGCAGATCTTCTTCTGGGAGTTCATCCAGGCCTTCGTCCTGGCCACGCGCTACCTGTTCAAACCCAAGACGACGATCAACTACCCGTTCGAGAAGGGACCGTTGAGTCCGCGCTTCCGCGGCGAACATGCGCTGCGCCGGTATCCGAACGGCGAGGAACGCTGCATCGCGTGCAAACTGTGCGAGGCGATCTGTCCGGCCCAGGCCATCACCATCGAGGCCGAACCGCGCGCCGACGGCAGCCGCCGCACGACGCGCTACGACATCGACATGGTGAAGTGCATCTATTGCGGATTCTGCCAGGAGGCGTGTCCGGTCGACGCGATCGTCGAAGGGCCGAATTTCGAATTCGCCACCGAGACGCGCGAAGAACTCTACTACAACAAGGAGCGGCTGCTTTCGAACGGCGACCGCTGGGAACGCGAGATCGCGAAGAATCTCGAACTCGACGCTCCGTACAGGTAACCGGGATGCTGCAGGCGATTGCATTTTACGTATTTTCGGCGGTCATGCTCGCTTCGGCGTTCATGGTCATCGCCGCGCGCAATCCCGTTCACTCCGTACTCTTTCTCATTCTGGCATTCTTCAATGCGGCAGGGCTGTTCGTGCTCCTGGGCGCCGAATTTCTCGCCATGATTCTCGTCGTGGTCTATGTCGGCGCGGTTGCCGTGCTGTTCCTCTTCGTCGTCATGATGCTCGACATCGACTTTGCGGAGCTCAAGCGCGGCGCCCAGCAATATGTGCTCGTCGGCGCGGGCGTCGGTATCGTCCTTTTGCTCGAGCTCATCGGCAGCGCGAGCTTGTGGAAATTCTCGGCCGCCGCCGGACAGGCGCTCGCCCATCCCGTCCCGGCGGGCGTCAGCAACACCGCCGCGCTCGGGCGGATACTCTATACGGACTACGTCTATTATTTTCAGATCGCGGGTCTCGTCCTGCTCGTCGCCATGATCGGCGCGATCGTGCTGACGCTGCGCCACCGGCCGGGCGTCAGGCGCCAGAATATCGGCGAGCAGAATGCGCGCGTCCGGACGGATTCGATGATCGTCGTCGACGTGAAGCCGGGGCAGGGGGCCTGACATGACCATCGGACTGGCCAACTATCTTTCCGTCGCCGCGATCCTGTTCACCATCGGCGTTTTCGGCATCTTCCTGAACCGCAAGAACATCATCGTCATTCTCATGTCGATCGAGCTGATCCTGCTCGCGGTCAACATCAATTTCGTGGCGTTCTCGTCTTTCCTCCACGACCTGGTCGGACAGGTTTTCGCGCTCTTCATTCTGACCGTCGCGGCCGCGGAAGCCGCGATCGGACTTGCCATTCTCGTGGTCTATTTCCGCAACCGCGGCACGATCGCCGTGGAAGACGTCAACCTGATGAAGGGCTGAGGCGTGTACGCAGCAATCGTATTCCTTCCCATCATCGCTTCGGCCATCGCCGGCCTGCTCGGCCGCGTGATCGGCGCGCGGGCGTCAGAGCTCGTGACGACCGGCGCCTTGTTCGTGTCGGCGGCTCTGTCCTGCGCAGTCTTCTACGATGTGACCCTCACGGGCCATTCATACCTGGTGCAGGTGCTCCCCTGGATCTACTCGGGCGATCTGCGAGTCGACTGGGCCATCCGCGTCGACGCGCTCACGGGCGTCATGCTCGTCGTCGTGACCGGCGTTTCCTCGCTCGTCCACCTCTACTCGATCGGCTACATGGCGGACGATCCGAGCCGCCCGCGGTTCTTCTCGTACCTGTCCTTTTTCACGTTCGCGATGCTGATGCTGGTGACGGCGAACAATTTCCTGCAGATGTTTTTCGGCTGGGAAGGCGTCGGCGTGGCGTCCTATCTGCTCATCGGCTTCTGGTACAAGAAGCCCGAGGCGAACGCGGCCGCGATCAAGGCCTTCATCGTCAACCGCGTCGGCGACTTCGGCTTCGCGCTCGGAATTTTCGGCATCTTCTTCGTCTTCAAGACGCTCGACTTCGACGCGGTGTTCGCCGCCGCGCCGTCCATGGTGGGCAAGACGTTCCTGTTCGCGGGCCACAATGTCGACATCCTGACGACGCTGTGCCTGCTCCTTTTTGTGGGCGCGATGGGCAAGTCCGCGCAGCTGGGCCTGCACACCTGGTTGCCCGACGCGATGGAGGGCCCGACCCCGGTTTCCGCGCTGATCCACGCCGCCACGATGGTGACGGCCGGCGTGTTCCTCGTCTGCCGCTGCTCGCCGCT
>DATJZB010000085.1:0-3746 GCA_035499335.1 Rhizomicrobium sp.
AGACTCGAAAGGCACGCCGAGCTTTTCGGCCACGAGCTGGGCGAACGACGTCTCATGCCCCTGCCCGTTCGACTGCGTGCCGCAATAGAGTTCGACGCCGCCATTGTCGGTGAATTTGATCGCGGCCGGCTCCTGTCCGGCGGCTCCGGTGATCTCGACATAATAGGCGATGCCGAGCCCGCGCAGCTTGCCGCGCTTGGCAGCCTCGGCCTTGCGCGCCGCGAACCCCGCCTGGTCGGCGCGTTTGACGCCTTCCGTAAGCAACTTCGGGTAATCGCCGGAGTCGAATTTGAGGCCGGCCCAGTTGCCGTAAGGCAGCTCCGAGGGAGACGGCAGGTTGCGTTTGCGAATTTCGACCCGGTCGATGCCCGTTTTTGCGGCGGCCGCGTCCATCAGCCGTTCCATCAGATAGGCCGCTTCCGGCCGGCCCGCTCCGCGATAGGCGTCGACCGGCGCCGAATTCGAGAAATAGCCCTTGATGTTCGCGAACAGCGCCGGCACGCGGTAGACGCCGCCGAATATGCGCCCGCCGGCGAGTGTCGGAATGAACGGAGCGTAGACCGACAGATATCCGCCCATGTTCGCCGTGCCGGTGATGCGCATGGCGAGGATCTTGCCGTCCTTGTCGAGGGCGAGTTCACCCGTCGTGATCATGTCCCGCCCATGGTCGTCGGCCAGGAAGGACTCGGTGCGTTCGGCGCTCCAGCGCACGGGACGCCGGACCTTCTTGGCCGCGATCAGCACGAGCGGCTGTTCCGGATAGAGAAAGCCCTTCATGCCGAAGCCGCCGCCGACGTCCTTCGTGATGACCCGGACTTTTTCGATCGGAAGGTTGAGCACGCCGCGGGCAATGCCGCCGCGCAGATTCCCCGCGCCCTGCGACGTCACGTAGATCGTGTAGCGGTCGACGGCCTCATCGTAGACGCCGATGGCGTTGCGCGTTTCCATCGGCATTGCGCTGACGCGGTTCTGCACGACCTCGAGCGAGACTTTGTGCGCCGCTTTGGCAAAGGCGGCCTTCACCGCATCTTCGTCGCCGTCCGCCCAATCGAAGGTCTGGTTGTTCTTCGCATCCCAGATCTGGGGACCGTTCGGCGCGGCGGCGAGCGTTCCCACCGCATCGAGGACGTCGTAGTCGACCTGCACCAGCTCGGCCGCATCCTTCGCCTGCGCGTAGGTTTCGGCGATCACCATCGCGACGGCTTCGCCGGTGAACGTCACCTTGTCCTTCGCGAGGATCGGCTTGGGCGTCGTGTGCATCGGCGACTTGTCGCGCGTCGGGACGGGCGCCATGCACGGCATCGGCTTGGCGCCGAAGGCTTCGACGTCGGCGTAGGTCAGGACGTCGATCACGCCGGGCGCCGCCTTGGCCGCCGATATGTCGACGGACCTGATGCGGGCGTGCGACTGCGAGGTGCGGTGAAAACAGGCGAACGTCTCCCGTTCGAAATGCAGATCGTCCGTATACTGACCCTGACCGGTGACGAAACGGATGTCTTCGGTGCGCTTGACCGACTGACCGACGCCGAATTTCATGCTGCTGCTCCCAATATCAACGATTTCGTGCCGCGCACCCGGCGGACCGTGTAGTCATGTGTCCGCAAAATGCCCGGACCTAATTCTTGTAGCTCGGATCGACGCGATCGCATTTGCGGCGCAGCGCCGGCCAGGCGAGCGATCCGACCATGCCGTCGAAGGCGCCCTGCCCCTGCAGCGCGGTCTTTTCCGGTACGCCCTGATTCGGCCAGTTCGGCTTCGCACCGCCTGCGAGCGCGCGGACCTGCATCGAGCAGGCGCGCTCCAGATAGAACATCCGCAGAAAGGCGTCGGCGCAGTTCTTTCCGAGCGCCAGCGTGCCGTGATTGCGCAGGATCATCGCGTTCTTGTTGCCGATGTCGGCGACCAGACGGTCGCGCTCGTCGAGGTCGAGTGCCACGCCCTCATAGTCGTGATAGGCGATCTCTCCGGCGATCATCATCGCGTGCTGGTCCAGCAGAAGCAGCCCGTCCTTCTGGGCGGACACCGCCACGCCGTCCGTCGTATGCAGGTGGATGACGCAGCCCGCATCTTCGCGGTTCATGTGCAGCGCCGAATGGATCGTGAATCCGGCGGCGTTCACCGGGAACGGCGACTCGCCGATCTTGTTCCCCTGGACGTCGATCTTGACCAGGCTGGACGCCGTGATCTCGTCGAACAGCAGGCCGTAGGGATTGATGAGGAAATTGTGCTCGGGCCCCGGAACGCGCGCCGAAATATGCGTGAAGATCATATCGTCCCAGCCGTGCATGGCGACCAGACGGTAGGTGGCGGCGAGATCCTCGCGGATCGCCCACTCCTGCTCGCTCACTTTGCCCTTGAGCGACGGTACGTCGTCGACACCGGGCATCTTGCGGGCTGCACTGCTCATGGAAATCCCTCGGTCAATGGGCGGATGGCGAACTGAAAGATTGGACCCGGCCTTCGGTGCAGTCAAACCGGCGCCGTCGAGAAAACCGTCTCAAAGAGGGCGAATCTCGATCACCGACCATGCGTAGGCCGCAATGCGCCAGCGCCGGCCGTGGGGCGAGAGCACGAACGACCAACCACCCTGCTCCGTAAATGGTCTTTTGCGGGACTCGCCCGTCCAACGCGTGGGGAGCACGAAATAAACTCGCTCGCCGGTCCGGCTGAAGTCCTGAGGCTCTCCAAATGCGGGCACGAGGCCCGAAAGGCCCTCGGCATGTTCGCGAAAGCCGGCTTGCCACGCGGCGGCCGCGTAGGGGCCGCGAAACACGTAGGGCGCAAAATTCTCGATGATCGTGAGATCGTCGTCGAACAGGCCTTCGAGACAGGATTCGTCGAGCGTGGCCATGAACTGCGCCAGGCGCATAACGGGAGCCAGCATCGCTTCGTCGGGTCCGCTCATCGCACGCGCTTCACGGCGGATTTCCAGCCCTCGTAGAGCGCGTTCCGCGTTGCCGGTTTCATCTCTGGCACGAAGCGCCGGTCGAGCGCCCAGCGCGCGGCGATTTCCTTCGTGTCCTTGAACAGACCCGCGGCCAGTCCGGCGAGATAGGCCGCGCCCAGCGCCGTCGTCTCCGTGACCACCGGCCGGTCCACCGGCAAGCCGGTGAGGTCCGCCAGGCGCTGGCAGAACCAGTCGTTCCTCACCATGCCGCCGTCGACCTTGAGAGCCTTGGGCGCATGAAGGCCCGAGCGCTTCATGTCCTTCGCCATCGCGTCCAGCAGGTCGCGCGTCTGGTAGCACACCGCGTCCAGGGCGGCGCGCGCGATCTCCGCCGCGCCCATGTCACGGGTCAGTCCGACGATCGCGCCGCGCGCGTCTGGATCCCAGTAGGGCGCACCGAGTCCGGTGAAGGCGGGGACGAAATACAGTCCCTGCGCGTCGGTGGCCGTGCGCGCGAGTGCCTCGATCTCTTCCGAGCTCTTTATTACGCCGACGGCGTCGCGCAGCCATTGCACGACGGCGCCCGCGATGAAGATGCTGCCTTCGATGGCGTAAACCGCGCGCTTGCCGATGCGGAACGCGCTGGTCGCGAGCAGACGGTTCTTCGAGATCGGCGCCTTCGTGCCGGTATTGACGAGCGCGAAACAGCCGGTCCCGTAAGTCGACTTCACGTCGCCGGGTGCGAAGCACGCCTGACCGAAAGCGGCGGACTGCTGGTCTCCCGCGACGCCGAGGATGGGAATCTCCGCACCGAGCAGCCCGGCTTCGGTTTTGCCGAAATGTCCGGAACTGTCGCGCA
>DATJZB010000086.1:0-2427 GCA_035499335.1 Rhizomicrobium sp.
GCCGAGGCCATGCGGCCGTCCTATGTGGAAACGCTGTTCGACCAGTACGCTCCGCGCTTCGACGCCGCCCTCACCGAAGGGCTCGCCTACCGCGGGCCGGCGCTCCTGCGCGCCGCGGTAGCGAGGGCCTGCGCGGCGGCCCGCTTCGCGGCCGTGCTCGACCTCGGCTGCGGCACCGGGCTCGCCGGGCTCGCGTTCCGGCCGCTGGCGGGGCGGCTCACCGGGGTCGATCTCTCCGCCGGCATGCTCGCGCTCGCGCGCGACAAGAAAGTCTACGACGCGCTGCATCACGGCGACATCGCGGCGTTCCTGGCGCAGGAGAGCGCGGCGTCGGCCCGCTACGATCTCGTGCTCGCCGCCGACGTATTCGCCTACTTTGCCGATCTTGCACCGGTGACCGCCGCGGTCGCCCGCGTGCTGGCGCCCGGCGCCGTGTTCGCCTTCACGGTCGAGACCCATCCCGGAGACGGTGTCGTCCTGGGCGAAAAGCTGCGCTACGCCCACGGCGCCGCGCACGTGCGCGCGGCGCTGGCGGCGGCGGGAATAACGGCGATCGATGTCAGCGACGCCGCGACCCGCACCGAGGCCGGCGTCGCGGTGCCCGGGCTCGTGGTGGTGGCACGACGGGCGAGCTGAGGCTCCCGCGGTCGGGTTCACCAGGCCTGGGCTCATATCGGAGCCGAGCGAGGCCACTCCGACACGATCCGGTTCTCTCAAATTCCAGACGCCATGGAACTGTCGTTCGGAGTCGTGGATGTGCCATTAGGCGACACTAGGAACGGTCATGAAGAGAGATGCGTTGAAGCGGACGGAAGTCCTCGTGCGCGCCCCCGCTGAGGGCCAGGGCGACAACTTGACCGATAACGATCATGATTTTGCGGTCTACGGTCGGCATGCTCGATGGCCAGCCACGCGGAATGGCGGAAGTTTCCTCAGATGCACGTCCGCACACTTTCGGCACCGTATTTCTGGTGGTGAAAGCTGCGCGAGAAGGAGGGGGATTCCACCCGCCGAAGATCGCCTCGCCCGTTACTTGATGAACCGGAAGTTCACCACGTCGTAGTCCTGCATGACGCAGGTCTTGCCTTCGAGCCGTTGCTTGCCGGCGCGTTTCGCGCCGGTTTCGCCGCCGTGCTCGACCAAGTCCGCGTAGCTGATGATCTCGGCACGGATGAACCCCTTCTGGATGTCCGAGTGAATCGCGCCTGCCGCGTCCCAGGCCGTCGTCCCGGCGCGGATCGTCCAAGCGCGGTTTTCCTTGCCACCCACGGTCAGGAAGCTGATATGCCCGCTGGCCGCGTAGGCGCGCAGGATGAGCAATTCCGGCTTGGCCAGTTCGTCTGCGGTAGCGACGACGACCGGTTTGCTGGTGAGAAAACAAGTGTGCACCGCCAGCGCCTGCGTTTCCTCCGGTGTCAAGACGGCTGCCGAAACGAAACCTTCCGCTTCGAGCTTCGCCTTGAGCTTGAACAAGGCGGCACGCTCGGGTTCGGCGGGATTCCGACCCAGGCGCGTTTCCACGAAATCGAGGTCCTGCAGGATCAAATCGAGCCGGCTGTCGGGCGAGGCGGCGATGACATCTGCGGTGGCGATTTCCTTGTCATCGGCCACGTCCACCTGGACGTACACCTTCTTCTTCGCCTCGACGAGGCGGTCCGCCTCGTCAAGCCGCGGGTCTTTGACGTTGTGCTTGCCGAGCGAAACGCCGGCGATGCCGAACAAACAAATCTTCATGCGCGGCGCAGTAAGCCCGGCAGCGCCGGCAAGTCAAGCTTGCGGTGCCGAGGCACGCCCCGCCGCGCAACACTAACGAATGCGGCGCTCCCGCCCTATGCAGAAATGGACAGGGCTGACAGCTAGTTTCAGGCCGTTACGTCACCGGCCTCAGTCGGACGACGCCGTGCGCCCAAAGCAGCGCCGTCGCAATCGCCGGCCTCGTGCTGGCGGTATTGCGTGCCCCGCGATCGGACCGCGCAGCGCCCGCGCGCCAGCGTCTCGGAGGGGCTTTCGCCGAACAGGGCCTTTTACTCGCCCGCGCAAAAAGATGGCTTGCCTTGGAATGGCCCGCGCCGCGGCGATGTTCGGCGAACCGGTATCCACTCCGAACGGGTGAAGGTCCGGCTTGGGTCATGAGGCGACATCGCAAGTCATGCATGCCGCGTCTAGTCTAATTCCTGAAAGCGGACACGCCGGCGCATCTGCCGCACCTTCTGCTGAGATGCTCAGTGCCCGCCGGTCACCTCGACCGGCGGGGTCCCATGGGTGTGGAAGGACTCGATGGTCTTCAGTCCCCATGCCTGACCCTTCTTGCGTTCGGCTTCCGACCAGCGGATCGGCTTCCAGTCCGGCGCAAGGATGAGCCGCGCCCCAGGACAGGCAACCTCGACGCGGTTGCCGCCCGGCTCGTAGACATAGAGAAAGAAGGTC
>DATJZB010000087.1:0-53149 GCA_035499335.1 Rhizomicrobium sp.
GGAAACGCTCCAGCGCACCATGGCGCAACTGACGCGCATGGAAGCCGAACGCGTCAAGCAGCGCCGCGCCATTTCCAGACTGACGAAGGAGGAAGCCCTTGCCGCGATGCAGCGCAAGCTCGATCTGCTCCTTGAGCGACACGCCGGTGCGTTTCGACAGCGACACGCTGAGCGTGAACCTGTCGAACTTCGCCGCCGGCGAGATTCCCGCCATCCCGCTGGTGGAGGTGCTGCTGTGACGGCCGCCGCAGAGAAAACGGGAACGAACGCTGCCGGACAGGTGAGGGCCGAAACATGAAATCGCTACCCCCCGCTTTGCAGGCGCATCTCGCATCGGGCGCGACGACGCTGTGCTGGTGCTGGAAGATCGTGCGGCGCGACGGCGTCGTGCAGGGCTACACCGATCACGACGTGCCCGTCTCGTTCGATGGCCTCGCCTACGAAGCCGCGAGCGGTTTCGTGGCGAGCGACGTGCAGTCGACTCTCGGCCTCGCCGTCGACAATCTGACCGTGCTGGGCGCCCTGTCGTCGGCGACCCTGAACGAGGACGATCTGGCCGCCGGGCTCTACGACGATGCGGATGTCGAGATCTGGCGCGTCAACTGGACGTCGACCGATCAGCGCGTCCTGATGCGCAAGGGCAGTCTGGGAGAAGTGAAGCGGGGCAAGACCGCCTTCTCGGCGGAGGTGCGCGGCCTCGCCCATCGTCTCAACCAGCCCGTCGGCCGTGTCTATTCCTATTCCTGCGATGCCGATCTCGGCGATGCGCGCTGCACCAGGGACGTCTCGTCAGCGCAATTCACCGCCGTCGCGACCGTCGCCGGCGTGATCGACGCGCGGCGCTTCACGGTGAGCGGGATCGAGAGCTACGCCACCGGCTGGTTCAGCGCGGGCAAGCTGACCTTCACGAGCGGCGCCAATGCCGGCCGCGGCATGGAGATCAAGCGCCAGGCCGGAACCGGAATCGAATTGTGGCAGGCGATGAGCGAACCCGTCGCGGCCGGCGATGCGGCGACGCTGGTCGCGGGCTGCGACAAGCAGTTCACGACCTGCAAGACGAAGTTCGCCAACGGCATCAATTTCCGCGGCTTTCCCTACATGCCCGGCAACGACGCCGCGCTTTCCTATCCGGTGGCGAACCAGCCGCGCGACGGAGGCAGCCGCTATGGCAACTGACATCGTCGTCGCCGCGCGCGCCTGGATCGGCACGCCCTATGTCCACCAGGCGAGCGTGAAGGGCGTCGGCTGCGATTGCCTCGGCCTGCTGCGCGGCGTCTGGCGCGAGCTTCACGGCGAGGAGCCCGAAACGCCGCCGCCTTATGCGCCGGACTGGGGCGAGGTGCGGAGCGAGGAGACTTTATATTGGGCGCTGCTCCGGCATCTGAACGAAATACCGCGCGCCGACGTCGCGCCGGGTGACGTCGCGCTGTTCCGCATGACGCGCAGCGGACCGGCGAAACATTGCGGGATCGTCGGCTGCGCGGACAAAGCGCTTCGCGGGCGCGGTCTGACGCTGATCCACGCGCGACAGAACAAACGCGTGAGCGAGGAAGCTTTTGCGCCGTTCTGGAAGAGCAGGCTGGCCTTCGTCTTCCGGCCGTGAGGCCGGCGCGCGTTCAGACGGGTTTCTCGCCCTTCGGCTTCGGCGGAACGGCGGGAAGAGTCCAGTTGACGATCAGGTAGAAGAACGACTTCAGCGGTTTGCCGTCCAGGCTGGCCGGCACGAAGGTCCAGCGATGATTGACGAGATTGAGGGACGCCTGGTCGAGCGCCGGTACGCCGCTGGACTGGACGATGGCCGTGTGAACGGCCCGGCCGGATGTGTCGATGACGGCGAGGATCGTCGCCGCTCCCTGCTGGCGTTTGACGAACGCATCGGAGGGATAGGCGTCGGCCGGCGCCTCGATGATGGTGAAGTTCGTCGTCGCATAGGCGGCGTCGTCCAGCCGGAAGCGCAGCATCGCATTGAGCCGATAGGCGATGGGTGTCCCGTCCTGCGTCGCCGGATGGTAGCGGAAGGTGGCGATGGCAGCGAGCGCCGCCGCGTCGAGACGCGAAACGCCGCTCGACGTCGCGACCACCGCATCGGAAACGGTGCCGTCCGTCTTGACGACGAAGTTCACGATGACGTCGCCTTCCTCGAAGTTGCGGCGCGACTCCGCCGGGTAGAAGGCTCCCGCTTCGTGCGGCCCGTCCGGGCTCGGCGGGACGATGCTGCCGGACGCCGTGGCGCCGATGGGTCCGGTCGGCATGCGCACGATCGGAGCGGCCGGTTGCGCGGCGTGTCCCTGCTGCCCTTCCTGCGCCAGGGCGCAGGCCGGCAGCACAGAAAGCAGTGAAGCGAACAGGAACGCCCTGGACATGTCCGAATGGCTCGCGCGTCAGGAAGGGCGGCGTACGAACGCAACGGATCGCCGGGCGACAAAGCTAGAGCAATCGATGCGGGTCCCGCAATGCCGGCATCCTTCATTGATTAAGGAATCGGGCGGCGCAGACGCCGCTCCGCAAAGGGTCTGAACCATGGCATCACTCGTCCTCGGCGCCGTCGGCACGAGCCTCGGCGGTTCGCTGTTCGGCGGCGGCTTGTCGTTTCTCGGCGCCACCATCAGCGGCGCGCAGATCGGCGGCGCGCTCGGCGCATTCCTCGGCAGCGAAATCGACGCGGCGATCGCGGGCATCGCCCTTCGCGCTCGCCTACGAGACGGGGGCGCGGTCGGATTGTGCGCCGGCGCGACCAGGATCGGACGGCGGCGAGCCAGGGCTCGTGGAGCGGGCTGACCTCCAGCATCGCCGCCGAGGGCGCGGTCGGTGCGACCTCTCCGTGGGTGAACGCGGCCCGCGCGCTGGTGCGGCCGACGCTGACGCTCGGCCTCACGACTTTTCTCGCTTGCGCGTTCTTCGCGATGGCGCCGGGCGACATCGACCGCGCCTATGTCGCCGACAGTCTCGTCTTCGCGGCCGTGACGTCCATCGTATGGTGGTTCGGCGACCGCGCACCGAAGAAATCTTCCCACTGATGCGCGCTTGCGATTATGATGTGTTGATGTAAATCAACGGCCGGGCGGATTTCGACAATGTCCGCGACGAGCTCTGGGCGAGACCATATGCCGGCATCCTTGCGCATCGTTGCGGAGACCGACACGACGCCCGTACCCACGCTGCGCTGGGAAACGGACATTCCCATCGCCACGCATCCGGTGATGCTGGCGAATTTCGGAATGCTGTTCGCCATGTCGGGTGCGCTCGTCGGCGCGCTGCTGGCATTCGTCTTCTACGTCACGGGACGAGTCGCCAGCATCGAACCGATGCTGGAATGGACCGCCTCGCTGACGGCGGCCGCGTTCCTGCTGGCGCTCCTGGTGTCGACGATCATGTTCGGCAACCGGTTGCCGATGCGCTTCAAGCTCGACGACACCGCCGCCGAGGCGGAAGTCCGGGACAAACCCGCCTGGCTCGCCACCCGCGCGGCCGGCGTGTTCAGCTGGATCGCGAACCGCTTCGGCCTGGCCGGCGCCGGACTGATCGCGGAGACGAGCGCCCGGCAGCACATCCTGTGGGACGACGTCGCGACGGCGCACTTCCATCCGCTGTGGCGGACCGTCTCGCTTTCGAATGGCTGGCGCATCGTCCTGATCCTGTTCTGCATGCCGGACAATTACGATGCGGTCGCGGCGGCGGTGCACACCGGACTCGCGGCGCGTCACCCGCACGCGTTCCACAACCCGCTGCCCGGCCTGCTGCTGCGAACGTTCCTGGTGCTGCTCTCGTCGATGCCGCTCTTCGCGATGCCCTATGTCGAGAAGGACGGCGTCTTTCCGGCGCTTCTGATCCTCGGCTTCGCGCTCGCCGCGGTGTGGCTGATGCCGCGCCTAGCCTGGGCGGTGCTGGCGGGAATCGGCTGGGCGGCGGCGCTCGAGATCATCGCGCAGGTCCGCTTGCGGGAGTCGCTGTTCGGCGGAACGTTTCGCGCCTATCAGGTGCTCAACATGGGCGATGCGATCACGCTCGGCATGGTGGTCGCGGGTCTCGCCTGTCTGGCGGGATTGAGTATCGGACTGCTCACCGGACGCGTCCGCTCGGGCCTCGCGGGCGACCGGATCGAGCGCGGCGACCTGCGCACTAAGGCTTGACCGGTTCGAGCAGCGCCGCGCCCTTGTTCCTGACGCTGCCGACGGCCTGGCCGACCTTCCACAGCGTCATGCGCGCGGCATCGAACGGCTTCAGGAGCGCCATGAGTTCGGCATCGTTGGCCGGTTCCTCGCCCAGCCATTTCGCCCAGTCCTCTTCGCCGAGGATGACGGGCATGCGGTCGTGGATCGGCTCGAGCAGGGCGTTGGGGCCGCAGGTGATGATGGTGCAGGAGCGCAGCGGCGTCTTGTTTTCGACGCTCCACGCGTCCCACAGGCCCGCGAAGGCCATCGGTCCCTTGTTGCCCATGGCGATCGCGAAGGGCTGCTTGTCGGACTTGCGCCATTCGAAGAAACTCGATGCCGGAACGATGCAGCGCCGCTGTGCCCGCCAGGCGCCGCGGAACATCGGCCTGGTCCTGAGCGTGTCGTTGCGTGCGTTGAAGGTCGAGAAGGTTCCGATTTCTTTCGCCCAGGACGGCACGAGGCCCCAGCGCATCATCTGCGCCTGGCGCAGACCGTTTTCGGTGAGGATGACGGGGATCTCGGTCGTCGGGGCGATGTTGTACTGCGGCGCCCACGCTTCGTTCTGCTCGAAGCCGATCGAGAGCATGTAGAGCGCATGCAGTTCGCGCCAGGTGTACTGGTTGGTGAAGCGTCCGCACACCGGCGCCGCCTATCCCGTCTGCCTCGAACCGGACATGCCTCGCCATCCTTGCCGCGCCCAGAAGCCGAGCTTAGGCCCGGGCGCGGCCGGCGTCGATTGCCGCGGCGGGAACTTGCGAAACCGCTGTTCGGATGGTCATCTGCGTCATCCCCGGAGGACGTCATGAAAGTCAGTGAGGCGCTCGTCACGCGCAAATCGGTCCGCGCCTTCAAGCCGGATCCCGTTTCACGCCAGACGGTCGAGTCGATCCTGACGCTCGCCGCGCGCGCGCCGTCGGGCGGCAACCTGCAACCCTGGAAGGTGCACGTCCTGATCGGCGCGGCCAAGGACGAGATGGTGCGGCGCGCCAAGGCGCGGATGCTCGAGAATCCGCGCGGCGGCGTGCCCGAATATCACATCTATCCGCCGGACCTGACCGAACCCTACAAGACGCGCCGCTTCGTCGTCGGCGAACAGATGTACGCGACGATGGGCATTGCGCGGGAGAACAAGGCGGGACGTCTCCAGCAATTCGTGCGCAACTGGGAATTCTTCGGCGCGCCGGTCGGTCTGATCTTTTCGATCGAGCGCCAGATGCAGCAAGGCCAATGGTCCGACCTCGGCGGGTTCCTCCAATCGATCATGCTGCTGGCGCGCGAATACGGGCTTGCGACCTGCGCGCAGGAGGCCTGGGCGCCGTTTCACGAAGTGATCCGCGACTATCTGAAAGTGCCGCAACAGGAGATCATCTTCTGCGGCATGGCGCTCGGCTATGCCGACGACGACGCGCCGATCAACACGCTCGTCTCCGAGCGCGCTGCCATGGACGAATGGTGCGTGATCCGCGAAGAGGCTTGAGCGGCCCGCATCGGGGGCTGGTGTCTGCCGAAGTACGGCGCGCGCGACGGGCTGATCTCAGGCCGGCAGACATGAGAAACCCGCACCGGCTTTCGCCGGTGCGGGCTCTCGCTTGATCGTGTGGTCCCTACAGGGAGGGGCAGACTGCGGAACCGCACCTCTCAAGTCTGTTCGTCCCGGAACGGAGCAACTGGAGGCTCCGTTCCATGTGGCGTACCATGCGCCTGCGCGGCTGAACCTGTTCTGGACGGCGCGTTCATGCGCTGTTCATTTGCAGAATTCTAAATAACCCCATGCGTTCCCTTGGTTTCCTGAGCTTCATCCCCCTGGTGCTGGTGCTGGCCGCACCGGCCCGGGCGCAGCTTTTGGCCGACGGCGAAACGCTGGACCGCATCCTGCCGATGATACGCGCCGAACATCCGGGCCGGCTGTCGGACGCCGAACCCTGGACCGACGAGACAGGCCGAACGCATTACCGCATAAAGTGGATGA
Source organism: Rhizomicrobium sp. (assembly GCA_035499335.1). GTDB lineage: Bacteria > Pseudomonadota > Alphaproteobacteria > Micropepsales > Micropepsaceae > Rhizomicrobium. The sequence goes on from DATJZB010000087.1 coordinate 6,124, forward strand.
CGCCCGAAGGACGCATTCTCTATTTCGACGCCGACGCACGCTCGGGCCGCTTTTCGAACTGGTCGGGCTCGGCCCACGTTCTGCGCGACCACGCCCGCGGCGAAGAGAACGGCGCGGCCGTCCCCGAGGACCGCGGCGGGCACCATGACAACTTCACCGGCGAAGAATCCGGCGATTGGCGTGGCCGCTTTGGCGGCTGGCGCGGCGGCCGCGGTATCGGCGATACTGGCGGCTGGCATCACCACGAACATGGCGGGCGTTGATCATGCGCATCCTGCTTGTTGAGGACGACAAGGACCTGCAGCGGCTACTCAAGAAGTCGCTCGTGGATGCTGGCTATGTCGTCGACACGGCGAGCGACGGCGAGGAAGGCCACTTTCTCGGCGATACCGAACCCTATGACGCGGTGATCCTGGATCTCGGCCTGCCGAAGATGGACGGCGTGCGCGTGCTCGAGAAATGGCGCAAGGACGGCAAGAAGATGCCGGTGCTGATTCTGACCGCGCGCGACCGCTGGAGCGACAAGGTCGCCGGCTTCGACGCGGGCGCCGACGATTACCTCGCCAAGCCTTTCTACACCGAAGAGCTGCTGGCACGCGTGCGCGCACTCTTGCGCCGCGCTGCGGGGCTGGCTTCGTCGGAGATCGAGATCGGTCCACTGCGCATCGACACGCGCGCCAGCCGCGTCACGGTCAACGGCAATCCCGTAAAGCTGACAAGCCTGGAGTACCGTTTGTTGTCCTATCTCGCCCATCACAAGGGCAAGGTCGTGTCGCGCACCGAACTGGTCGAGCATCTCTACGACCAGGACTTCGACCGCGACTCCAACACGATCGAGGTGTTCGTCGGCCGCCTGCGCAAGAAGCTCGATACGGATCTGATCCAGACGGTGCGCGGCCTGGGCTATTGTCTCGACGATGCGCCTGCCAAGTCCGATTAAGTTCAACTCGCTCGCCTTTCGTCTCATCGCGGCCGCGGCGGTGTGGACCGTTCTGGCGCTCGTCGCCGGCGGCCTCATCCTGTCGAACGCATTCCGCATGTCGGTCCAGGGCGATTTCGACGCCGAGCTGCAGACCAGCATGGACGGCCTGGTCGCGGCCGCCGGCTACGACCCAAGCGGCGCGATCCAGCTCGAGCCGCGCTATCTGAGCTCCAAATTCCAGCGCGCCTACTCCGGCGACTACTGGCAGATCGCGCCGGCGGGCGGCGGCAAGGCGATGATCTCGCACTCGCTCCTCGATCGCACCATCCGCCTCGGCGACGACAAGACGTCGGCGGAGGGCATGATCTGGGGCTATGCGGACGGACCCGATCAGCAGCACCTGCGCGTGCTGTCGCGGCGGGTCGAGTTTCCCATTGCCGCCACCGCGCGGCCGGACGACAGCCGCGCCTATATGTTCACGGTGGCGAGCGACATGAGCGAAGTCGATCGCCGCATCTCGGAATTCAACGGGACGCTGATCTGGTCGTTCGCCATCCTCGGTCTCGGACTCGTCGCGGCCGTCTTCATTCAGGTGCGCGTCGGCCTCTTGCCGCTGCGCCGCGTCACCGCCGCGTTGGCGCGTATCCGTTCTGGATCGGCGCGCAAGCTGGAAGGCGAATTTCCGGCGGAGATCGAGCCGCTGGCGAACGAGCTCAACAGCCTGATCGAGCATTCGGCGGAAGTCGTCGGCCGCGCGCGCTCCTACGTGTCGAACCTGGCGCACTTTCTCAAGACGCCGCTGACGGTGCTGTCGAGCGAAGCCGCCGCGAATCCCGGGCCGCTCGCCGATCAGGTCTCGCGCCAGGTGACGAGCATGCGCCGCCAGGTCGACCACTACCTCACGCGCGCCCGCGCGGCCGGCGCGCTCGACGTGCTCGGCAACCGCACGGCCGTCGCACCGGTGCTCGAGGACCTGGCGCGCGTCCTCCGCCGCATTCACGCCGAGGGGAACGTCCAGATCGAGTTGCGCTCTCCGACATTGCTCGCTTTTCGCGGCGAACGTCAGGACCTCGAGGAGATGGCCGGAAATCTCATCGACAATGCCTGCAAATGGTGCCGCCACAACGTGCGCGTGTCGGTCCAGGCCCAGGGCGCGAACCTGCGCCTCAGCGTCGAAGATGACGGTCCCGGACTGACCCCCGATGAGCGCCGTCAGGTCGGCGAACGCGGCGAGCGGCTCGATGAAAGCGTTCCGGGAACGGGGCTCGGCCTCGCCATCGTGCGCGACATCGCCAAGCTGTACGGGGGGACTCTAGAACTCGAAGCTTCGCCGCTCGGGGGACTGGAGGCGCGTCTGACTTTGCCCGCGATCGCCTGAAGCCTCGTAAATAAAGGCTAAAACGACACATCGGAGCGGAAAGAGGGCGTTAACCGTCTCTCATTAGTCTCGGAAAACGTATCTGCGTTGCGCGGCCGCCCCTTGGGTGGAACGGGCATCTGGGGTTGGCTTGATGTCGCCGGACAAGACGGGATTGCTGAAATCTTTCCTGGGCAGTCTGCCCGAGGAGATCGCCGCGCGTCTGGCGCGGGCCGTCGAGATCGATCGCCTCGCCGATGGCAAAGCGCTGCCGCACGACATGATCCTGGAGGGTCTTCGTCCGGCGCTTCGCCGCTTGCCGGGCGCGGAGCGGACTCTGACGCCTCTGCGCTACTTCTGCGTTCCGTTCGAAGATCTGTTCACGCTCGTGCCGCGCACCACCGTCAAACAGAAGGGTCGTATCTCGCGCGGCAGCGTCGCGCCGATCTGGACCTGGCTGAACCAGAGCCTCCTGCCGGAAGAAACCAGGGCGTATTCGCGCGACTTCAAGTCGGCGATCGTATCCAACAGGGCAGGCGACGCCAAGGCGCGCGCCGAAGCGTACTGGCCGCTCGCGGCAGGTGCGCTGCGCGACGCGCTGTGCAGCGACGCGCGCCGCAAGGACGCACGGGTTCCGCTGACGAGCGAACTCGTTGTCGCCGACGCCGAAGAGGCCGCGCTCTTGCTGGGCGTCGGCAGTTCGGTGGTGAAGATCCAGGAAACGTTGCCGCGGCCGGTCGCGGTGCTGACGGACGAACTGCTCTGGGCGTTGCGCGCCATCTATGACGGACTGATCGAGACCAATTCCGACGCGGCGCCCTACGTTGCGGTGATCGCGATGAATCGGCTGGCGCGTCCGTGGGAAGCGCTCAAACTGCCGCTGAGCATTTCGCGGCAGACGCAGGACACGCTGATTTCCTCGACCGACATGGGCCTGGTCGGAGAAATCATCTTCGGCGACATTGAAAGCTATTGCAAAGCCGTGCGCGACGCGAAGCATCCGAACTTCGACGCCGACGCGCTGGTCGAGAACATCTCGCACTTCACCTCGCTCTCGAGCGGAATCGTCAAGGGCATCGAAATGCGGCGTGACGGCAAGTGGGGCCAGCGCCTGATGAAGGACCGCGCCGCGCTCGCCGAAGTGATGGACGGTTTCATGGAGCGCGCGCCCAAGGAACTTGCAGGTGCGCTGCCTTATCAGAAAAGCCTTACGGGCGGCCACAAAGCCGCGGACTTCTCGCGCGCGGTCGATCAGGAAAAGCTCGACCGGGCTTTGCGCTACGCCCGGCTCGTCATGGGCTGCAAGCCGTTCGCAGCCGCCGGGTCGTTCGGCGCGTCGGTGAAGAAGGCGGAAGAAGACATGTGTCAGCTCCTGCGCAGCTACAACGAGGATGTGGTCAAGGAACTGCGCACCACGGATGCCCAGCGCCGCGCGGTCGTCGAGAGCCAGTTCGAGAACTCGGTCAAGCTCACCGCCATCCTCTTCAGCGAGGAAGAGGCGGAGCTTCTGCGCCGGCGCGGCCGCGCCGCGCTTGGTCCAGCCCAGGCGGCGTAGCTTCCCACAAGCGATGTTCGGTCGCGCTCAGGCGGGAGTTCCTGCCCGCGCCGCCCCGCTGTATATACGCCGCCGGTGCTTCCTCGTTTGTCTCTCCGCCGGAAGGTGCTGTCATGAGCTTTCGACCACCCGCAAACCTTTCCAATTCGCTTGCGATCCTGTCGGGCGGCCAAAGCCTGCATCAGCAGGTGCTGGCCGAGCAGGCGGCGTCGCTGGGCGACGCCGGGCGTCGGGTCGAAGGCGCCCTGGCGCGGCTGAAGGAATTCGATGCCGGGAAGCGGCGCCGCCGCGCCCGCGAGGACCTGGTGATGGAGGCCTCCGCCGCAGTCTGGAAGTTCTTCGTCCAGCGCGAGATTCTCGGACTGAGGGACGAGAAAGCCATCGTCGAGCATTACGGGATTCCGCGCGAAGTATTGGCGCGTCTCGGGCAACAAACCAAAAAGCGCTAGACGCCAGATCATTTGCCGGCGCGTCATTTTGGACTTGATCGCAACCGGCTTCCGGCGGCAAGGGACCCGATAGACTGTCGGGAGCGGCCCGAATCGGCGCGCCGGAGCGGCGCAGGCCGAACGGTCCGGACGGTTGGCCGCGACGCGCGGGCCGGGCTACACTCGCGGCGATGATCGAGACGGCCATCATCGCATTCGTGGCATTCGCGGCGACCAACGTCGACGTCGCTTTCGTGCTGCTCGCCTATTTCGCCAATCCAAAGCTGAGTCACCGGAACATCGTCGTCGGTACCTATCTCGGCATGGCGGTCCTGGTGATCGCTGCGCTGCTGCTCTCGGCGGTATCGGTCGCCCTGATCCCGAACAATCTCGGTGTCCTCGGCGTGCTCCCCGTCCTGATCGGTCTACGCCAGCTCTGGAACGCCTGGCGCGAAGGCGACGAGGACTTCCATGTCATTTCGCCCGATGCGGGATCGCTCGAAGTCGTCGAGCTCGTCGCGATCCGCACCGTCGCGAACGGCGCGGACAATGTCGCCGTGTACATGCCGCTTTTCGCCGGCCAGTCGCATGCCGCGCAGGCGCTGACCTGCGTGGCTTTCGCGGTTCTGGTCGGCGTGTGGTGCCTCGCGGCCCGGACGACGGCGGAGGATTCGGCGATCGTCGCGCCCATTCGCCGATGGGGGCGCTGGATCACGCCCGTCGTGCTCATCGTGCTGGGTGTGTATATCTTCATCTCGAACGGAGCCTTCGCCCGCTAACGCGCGACGCGGAAGCCGAGACGTGACGATGACCGACAAGAAAACGTCCGCCAAGTTCGAAAAATGCCCAGCGTGCGGCGGGACTGGACAGGCCGTACGTTCCGATCTCAGGCCCAGGCTGGGCGCCCAAAAAATAACGACTCCGAAATGCACGCGGTGCAACGGAACGGGACGTCTCGCGGTGAAGCCGAAGTAGCGGCGATCGCGCCGCGCTCAGACGGCGCCTTCGCGACGGAGTGCGGCGATCTCGATCGCCGAGTAACCCAGTTCGCGCAGGATCTCGTCCGTGTGCTCGCCGAGCGCGGGCGGGCGGCGCCGAATCGTTCCGGGCGTGCCGTGCAGTTTCACCGGCGTCGCGGCGATCACGGCCTTGCCGATGCCAGGGAAATCGACGTCGGTGAAGAAATCGCCGCCCTTCACGTGCGGATCGTCGAGCGTGTCGCGGGGACGCAGCACCGGTCCCGCCGGGACCCGTGCGCCTTCGAAGGCGGCGATGGCTTCGGCGCTGGTGCGCTGCCCAACCCATTCCTGAACGCGCGCGCTGATGATCTCGCCATGGTCGCCGCGCGCCTTGTCGCTCGCGAAGCGTGGATCTTCGAGCCACTCCGGAGCGCCGATCAGCTTGGCGGCACGCCGGAACAGGGGATCGCCGTTGACCGCGACCGTAATCCATCCGTCCTTGGTCTTGAAAATGTCCGATGGGCCGGCGGTTTGGCTGCGGTTGAGCGACGGCTTGCGGTCGAGCTCGAGCGCCGCCTCCTCGATGAGCGTCGGACTGAAGAAGGTGAGCGCGGTGCGGAGCAGCGCACCCTCCACCATCTGGCCCTTGCCGGTCGTCTCGCGCGCGCGCAAGGCCGCGGAGACGCCGAGCGCCAGCAGCGACGCGGTGCCGAAATCCACCCAAGGGGCGGCCGAGCGAACGGGTTGTTCCAGCGACCCGGAAAAATAGGCCGCACCCGACATCGCTTGCGCCACGCCGTCGAACCCGACGCGCCCGGCATAGGGCCCTTCGAGTCCGAACGCCGTGCCGACCGCGAGAATGACGCGCGGATTGATCTTGCTGACCGTGTCCCAGTCCAGGCCCATCGCCTTCAGGGTCTCGGCCGGCAGATTGGCGACGACCACATCGGCTTCGGCGACCAGCCGCCGCACGACGTCGCGCCCGGCCTCGTTCATCGGGTCGAGCGTGAGGCTGCGCTTGTTCCGGTTCATCTGCAGGAACATCGCGCCTTCGCTCGGGCTGCCGTCATCGCGCTCCCGCAGGGGCACCAGCGTGCGGTCCTCGCGGCCGTCGCGCTTTTCGACCCGGATCACTTCGGCGCCGAGATCGCCCAGCAGCGCCGCGCAATAGGGACCGGCGATGTAGCGCCCGAAGTCGACGACGCGCAGTCCTTCGAAGGGGGATGTCACGGCCGGGCCTCGCGCAAGTTCACGGTCCGACTATAGCGGCCCGGACGGAAATTGCATGGCGCGCGAAGGCATGCGAAACGAAGGCGCTTTTTTATGCGAGAACGACCATGGCGCCCAAGCGTAATCCGTTGAATTTGAACCCGCTCCAGCTCCGCACCCTCACCTTGCTGCAGGTCATCGCGCGCATTCCGGGCGCGGCGACTCAGGCCGGGAACGGCGAGGTGACGATCGGGCAGTTTCCGGCAGCGCATGGCGACCACTTCCATCTCGCCGACGCCACCGTCTCGGCCAAGGATGCGAGCGGCCTCTACAACGAAGCGGTATGGAACGCGCTCACGCGAAAAGGCCTGGCGCGCGCCGAATGGCCGCGCCAGATGACGTTGACGACCGAGGGTCTCAGCTACGACACGGGCGAGGCCAGGAACATCCTGCACCGAGCCAGCCACTGAACCGTCACGGTTCGAGCGCGAACCAGCTCTCCTCTTCGCCTTCGCGAACGAGCTCGTCGTTGACCTGTCCGACGCGAGTCTTGGCGTCGGTGGCGCCGAGCACGCCGTCTCCTTGTACCCCATCTTCCGCCAGCGGCATGACGATGCGCTCGCCGACGTCGAGCCGCTTGAGATGCCGGAAGACGAGGCCCCGGCCGATGAAGAGCGCCGGCTCCTGCATCACGCGCGTGTGGCGCGCGCGGAACTTCTCGTAGTCATGATCCTTGAACACGTCGGCCATGGCCCGGCCGCGAAAGCTCTGGCCGAAAGCCCGCTCGATCTCGTTGCCGGCAAGTCTGCCGACGAACTGCTGCGAGACGTCGTCGAACCGCCAGGACCAGACGATCGGAAGCTGCGCCTTGATGACGGACGGTCTGATGTCGCCCCAGCCCGGCATCCGTTTGCCTCGGCGCGCTTCATCCCAATGCTTGGCCACCGAAACCAGCCGGGACGAACGAATCGACTGCAGGAATTGCTGAAAACTCACGCCCGCTCCTCGCGACTCTCCAGACGCCGTCCGAGTTTACACGGCTGCGGCGAAAACGGGACGCTCCGATCCGACGCAGCTCGGGACACCGTCAGTTCAGCTTTGTCAGCGTCACCTGCTGGACCGAAAACAACGCCAGACCCGCACTGCTCAGGAAGAATTTGTCGAGCGCCGCGCCGGATGACGTGATGACGATGGAGTCGGTTCCGTTCTTGCCCAATTTGCCGGCGATTTTCCGGGCCTTGATTGCGTCCTTCACAGCCCCTTCGTCCGGCGTGAAAAACACGAGCCTGCCTTTCGCGTCGAGCCGATAGAGAAGCGGAATTGTACCGGGCGGTTGGCCGGACGCATCGCTGTCCGGTCCGGCGATCAGGCGCAAGTTCATAATGTGGTCCGCCCCCACACGGACCGTCGTGAGCCGGGCGAGCGCCAGCTCGCTGGACCCGCCGATGCTTGGAACGACCACCACCAGGATCGAGCCGTTGGTCGCGGGAAGGAAGTGGTAGTACTGAAACTTTCCGCCGTCGTCTGCCGAGGTTGCCTCGGCCCGCCACGTGCCGGTGAGCACGGGATCATTGCTGAACCCGATGGTCGTCCCGACCGGATGCGTCGTGTAGGGCGGAAAGCAGCCCGCGAGCGAAAAAGCTGCGACCAGGACGATGACGAATGCTCTCACGAAGTCACCCCGCTTGGGAATGTGCGCGGCTCCACTCAGTTCAGCTTTGTCAGGACTGCGAACGGCTTTGTGTAGAGAGCCTGCCCTTCCTTGCTCGCGATGAATTTGTCGAGCGCCGGCCCGTCAGCGGTAATGACGGCGTCGTCCGTGCCGGACTTGCCCGGATCGCCGGCTATCTTGCCGGCCTTGATGGCATCCTTCGTCGCGTCTTCGTCAGGCAAGTAAAGGGTGATCCGTCCCTCGGCGTCGGTTCGGTACAGAATCGGAACCGAATGCGGCATCGGTTCCTTGTCGTCGCTGTCGGGCGGCGGGACGAGCGTGGCGTTCATCACGCCGAATTTCCCGAACTGCGCCGTCGTGATGTCGGCCGCGATGACGTCGGACGCTTCGCCGCCCGTGCTCGGCACCATGACCACCAGGATGCCGTCCTTATTGGTAAGAAAATGGTAGTAGTAGAATTCGCCGGGCTTCCTGTCCGGGTCCGGCCCCGACTTCCATGTGCCTATCAGCGCCGGATCGGACTTGAGCCCCACCGTCGTTCCCACCGGATGGGTCGTGGTGGGCGGATAGCAGGCCGACAGCGCCAGGGCGGCGAGCGCGGCCAGAGCGAGACCGAATGTTTTCACGGTAATTCCCCTATAGGCGCGCGAACATTGCAAGAGGATTGGGGCCGAAGCGGGGCGGCCCCGCGCCACGTTGGCGCTTCGGACGCATGGCACTATATAGTCGCGCCGCACCGATGAAGCTGAACAGATGACCCCGAAACAACGCCGCCGCGTCGCCTTCGCCGCCGCCCTGGTCGTAGCGAGCGCCGGCGGTGCCGCCCTGGTGCTCAGCGCGCTGAAGGACAACGTTCTTTACTTCTATAGCCCGAGCGATGTGCAGTCCAAGCACGTGCAGCCCGGCGTCGCCTTTCGTGTCGGCGGCCTGGTCGCGCCGCACAGCGTGCATCACGGCGCAGATGCGGGCGTAAGCTTCACCGTCACGGACGGCGCCGCCGCCATTCCGGTGACCTATCACGGCGTGCTGCCCGCCTTGTTCCGTGAAGGCCAGGGCGTCGTCGCGCTCGGCGCGCTGAACGACCAGGGCACGTTCGCCGCAACCGAAGTTCTCGCCAAGCACGACGAGAAATACATGCCGCCCGAAGTGGTCGACGCGCTCAAGCGCTCCGGGCGCTGGAACGAGGGCGCACGTTGAGCCCTTCCGCATGACCGGAGAGATCGGACAGCTTGCACTTTGTCTCGCGCTCGCGCTGTCGCTCGTCATGGCCGTCAGCGGTTTCGCCGGCGCGCGCGCGGAAGCGCAGACGGCGCGCGCCGTCGCCGCAGGCGCGGCCAACGGACTCTTCGTCTTCGTCGCCCTCGCATTCGGCGCGCTGACCTATGCGTGCGTCGTCTCCGACTTCTCGCTCCTGAACGTCGCCGAGAACTCGCATACGCTAAAGCCGCTGATCTACAAGATCTCCGGCGTGTGGGGAAACCATGAAGGCTCGATGCTGCTCTGGGTGTTCGTGCTCGCCGTCTATTCTGCGGCCATTGCCTGGTCGCAGCGCGGCGGCGCACGGCTGACGAGCGCAGCGCTCGGCGTTCAGGGACTGCTCGCGCTCGCCTTTCTCGTCTTCATCCTGCTGACCTCCAATCCGTTCCTGCGCCTCGATCCGGCACCGTTCGAAGGCAACGGGCTCAATCCGCTGTTGCAGGATCCCGGGCTCGCCCTGCATCCACCGATGCTCTACGCGGGCTATGTCGGTCTCTCGGCGTCGTTCGCCTACGCGGCCGCCGCTCTCATTACCTTGGAGCGCGACTGGGCGCAGGCGGCGCGGCCCTTCATGCTGACCGCCTGGATCGCGCTCACGCTCGGCATCGCGCTCGGCAGCTGGTGGGCCTACTACGATCTCGGCTGGGGCGGTTTCTGGTTCTGGGATCCGGTGGAAAATGCATCGCTGATGCCCTGGCTGGTGGCGACGGCGCTGCTGCATTCCGCGCTTGCGACCGAGCGCACCGGCGCATTCCGCGGCTGGACGTTGCTGCTGGCCATCGCCGCGTTTTCCCTCAGCCTGATCGGCACGTTCCTGGTGCGCTCGGGCGTCCTGTCGTCGGTGCACTCCTTCGCCAGCGATCCGGCGCGCGGCCGTTTCATCCTCGGATTGATCGTCGGGGCGGTCGGCGGCGCGCTCGGTCTTTTCGCCTGGCGTGCGCCGCACCTCGAAGGAGGAACGTCGTTCGAGCCGGCAAGCCGGGAAACCGCGCTGCTGTTGAACAATGTCTTCCTCGCCGCCTCGACCGCGACCGTCTTCGTCGGGACGCTTTATCCTCTTGCGCTCGAAGCGCTGACCGGCACCAAGATCTCCGTCGGGCCGCCTTTCTTCGCGATTACCTTCGCGCCCATCTTTGCGACGCTCCTCATCCTCGTTCCCTTCGGTCCGCGGCTGGGCTGGCGCAAAGGCGACCTATCGTCCGCGCTACGCACGCTCGCGCCGGCCGCGGGCATTGCTGTTGTCGTCAGCGTCGCGATTCTCGCCTTCACCGCGCCGCGCACGCTCGCCGGAGCCGGCGCTTTCGGCGTCGGCGCCTGGCTGATCGCATCGAGCGCGATCGATCTCCGCGCGCGGGGATTGATCCGGGCCGCCGCGCTCGCTTCGGCGCTTGCCCATGCGGGCCTGGGCGTGACGCTGATCGGGATCGCCGGCACGACATTGTGGAAAAGCGAGGCTCTGGAAGAACTCGGGCCCGGCGAAACCATGAATGTGGGTGGTTATACGCTGCGCTTCGACGGCGTGCAGGCGGTCGCCGGTCCGAACTATGAAGCGGCGCGCGCGACCGTCACCGTGCTGAGCGGCGGAGATGCGATCGCGGTCATGCATCCCGAAAAGCGGGCCTTTGCTGCCGAAGGGCAGGAGACCATCCAGACCTCCATCCGCACCACCATCGTCAGCGACCTGTATCTGGCCCTGGGCGACGAACGCGACCGGGGCCGCTGGATTCTGCGCGCCTACGTCAATCCGTTGGCGCCGCTGATCTGGCTCGGCGCGCTGGTGATGGCGCTAGGCGGGCTGAGCGCGTTGTGGAGCCGATTGCGCATCGCTGGCGCCGCCCCGTCCGCCGTCGCGGCGCCGGCGGAATGATGCGCAAACTCCTGGCCATCGGCTTTTTCGTCTTCGCGGTCGCCGCGCAGGCGGCGCCGGCGCCGGACACGCTGTCCGATCCCGCGCAGGAGGCGCGCGCACGCACGCTCCAGAAGGAGCTGCGCTGTCTCGTCTGCCAGGGCGAGTCGCTCGACGAGTCCAACGCGTCGCTCGCCGTCGACCTTCGCCATCTGATCCGTATGCGGATCAAGGCGGGTCAGAGCGACAAGCAGATCGTGGACTTCCTGGTCTCGCGCTATGGCGACTTCATCCTGATGGAGCCGCCCTTCGAGCCCGGCACCTACGCCTTATGGCTGACACCATTTGCTGTCTTGATCCTGGCTGCGGGTATCGCCATCTGGGTTGTCATCCGGGCTAGGAAGTCGCCTTCGGGCGAGGCCTGAGCGAGCGGCTCCCCGACGGGCAACACCCGCCAATGCTCCGAAATATTACACCGTGTTAATAAATCGGAGAGAAACGAGTAAGATTACGGGCGTATCTGGCGGGTACCCGCGCCAGGCGAGGTCAAGGAGAGCTAAATGCCTGAGGACAATATGCATCCGGTCAAGCGCAACAGCCGCGCGATCGCGCTGGGTTCGGTTGCGGCCATCCTGGTGATGGGCGTGAGTGCCTTCGCGCTGGCCCCGGCCGTGCAGACGACCGATTCGAGCCAGCCGGCGCGCGAGATGGCTGCGGCGCAGCCGATGCCGCGATCGACGCCGCCGCGCATGCTCGAAAATGGCGCGCCCTTCAGCTTCGCCGATCTCGTCGAGCGGGTGAGTCCGGCGGTCGTGACCATCACCGCCGAGACGGTCGAAACCGTCCCGACCGGCGCGGACGATCTTCCCGCGCCCTTCCGCGATTTCTTCAATCAATACGGCCAGGGCGGACTGTCGCGCACGCCGCACAAGGCGATCTCGGCAGGTTCCGGCTTCATCATCGACAAGTCGGGCCTGATCGTGACGAACAACCACGTCATCGAGAATTCGCACAAGATCACGGTCAAGCTGCCCGACGGGCGCAGCTTCGAAGCCAAACTGATCGGCACCGATCCCCTGACCGACATCGCGCTGCTCAAGGTCAAGGCCGACAAGCCGTTGCCGACCGTCGAGTTCGGCGACGACCGTCAGATTCGAGTCGGCGACTGGGTCGTTGCCGTCGGCAATCCGTTCGGTCTCTCCAATTCCGTGACGGCGGGCATCGTCTCCTCTCTCGGCCGCGACATCGGAAACGGTCCGTACACGGACTTCATCCAGATCGACGCGCCGATCAACCGCGGCAATTCCGGCGGGCCGACCTTCGATCTGCGCGGTCAGGTCATCGGCATGAATTCGATGATCTATTCGCCGTCCGGCGGCAGCGTCGGCATCGGCTTCGCCATTCCGGCGTCGATCATCCACGACGTCATCGCGCAGCTGCAGGCGCACGGACATGTCGAGCGCGGCTATCTCGGCGTCAACATCCAGAGCATCACGCCCGAAATCGCCTCGACGCTCAACATCACCTCGCCCAAGGGTGCGATCGTCGCGGAGGTCGTTCCCGGCGGACCGGCCGCGCGCGCCGGCTTCGAGCAGGGCGACGTCATCACCGCACTCAACGGCCGCACCGTCGAGGACTCGCGCGATCTCACGCGCCACATCGCGGCGTTGCCGGCCGGAACGAAGGCCGCTTTCAGCGTGACGCGCAACGGCGAGACGAAGACGATCACGGCCCAGATCGGCACGCGGCCGGACCAGCGCGTCGCCTCGAACGATACGGGCAACAGCGACGATGCGCAGACCGATGCCGGTCAGACCGGCACGGCACAGGCGATGGGCCTCGGCCTGGCGTCGGTCACGCCCGATGCGCGCCGCAACTACAACATCGATCAGAGCATCGACGGCGTTCTGGTGACGCGCGTCGATTCCAACAGCGACGCCGGAGACAAGGGAATCCAGCCCGGCGACGTGGTGCTTTCCGTGGCGAACAAGCCGGTACACTCGCCGCGCGACGTTCTGGCGCTCGTCGCCGCCGCGCGCCAAAGCGGTCATCACACGGTGCTCCTGCTGGTCGCGACGCAGGGAGGAACGCGTTTCGTGGCCGTGGACATCGGACAGGCTTGAACAGTTGCCTACCGGCCGCTGCGTCGTTGGCGGTCCGGCATCCCGCGCCGGCAGCTTAGGCATCCCCCCGCCGCCGCTGCCGGCGCGGACCCTTTTTCAGGTTTGAATTTTCGGGCGGAGCTAGTGCGATGCGAATTCTCGTCGTTGAAGACGATCTCGAGGCCCAGCGTTATCTGGTGAACGGACTGAAGGAGGCGGGACACGTCGTCGACGACGCCGCCGACGGAGAGACCGGTCTCACCCTGGCCCTGTCGAGGCCCTACGACGTGGCCATCATCGACCGCATGCTGCCGAAAATGGACGGCCTCAAGCTCGTGGCCGAGATGCGCGAACACAGCAACACGACTCCCGTGCTCTTCCTCAGCGCGCTTTCCGAAGTCGACGACCGCGTCAAAGGCCTGAAGGCGGGCGGCGACGACTATCTGACCAAGCCTTACGCCTTCGTCGAATTGCTGGCGCGCATAGACGCGCTGATGCGCCGCCGCGCGCCGCAAACGGTCAAAACGCGCCTTCAGGTCGGAGATCTCGAGCTCGATTTGCTGACCCGCACGGCCAAGCGCGCCGGCGCGGCCATCGACCTGCAGCCGCGCGAATTCCGGCTGCTCGAATATCTCATGCGCCACGCCAGCCAGGTCGTGACGCGCACGATGCTGCTGGAGAGCGTCTGGGAATATCACTTCGATCCGCAGACCAACGTGATCGACGTGCACATTTCGCGCCTGCGCGCCAAGATCGACAAAGGTTTCGACACCGCACTGCTGCACACGGTGCGCGGCGCAGGCTACATGATCCGTGCGCGCGCCTAGCATCCTCCGGACGCAGGCCTATCGGATAGTTCTCATCTATGTCGCGGTTTTTGCGGTATCGGTGACGGCGCTGATCGCGTTTACGTACTGGAACACAAAGCGCGCGCTCGACGCCCAGACCGACCAGATCATCGAAGCCGAAATCACCGGCCTGTCGGAACAATATCAGCAGCTCGGCCTGCGCGGGCTGGCCGATGTCGTGATCTCGCGCTCGGCGCATGGCGGTCCGGGACTCTATCTTCTGGCCAACCACGACAAGCAGCCGATCGTCGGCAATCTTGATGCCTGGCCGGCCAGCGTGACCTTGCCGGGAAACTTCGTCGAATTCGACTATCAGCGCCGGATCGAGAACCGGCTGGACACGCGCCGGGCGCGCGGCCGCGTTTTCGTTCTCGCCGGCGGATTCAACCTGCTGGTGGCGCAGGACGTGCACGAACGCTACCAGACCGAACAGCTTTTCACGACGACGCTGCCCTGGACCGTCGGACTGATGCTTCTGCTCGGACTCGGCGGCGGCGCGCTGATGAGCCGGAACATGCTGAGGCGGCTCGATTCGATCAACCGCACCAGCGGCGAGATCATCGCCGGCGACCTGTCGCGGCGCGTGCCGATCGGCGAGGCGCATGACGAATTCGACGCACTCGCCGAAAATCTCAACGCCATGCTCGACCGCATCGAGAGGCTGATGAAGGGCGTGCGCGAGGTGACCGACTCGGTGGCGCACGATCTGCGCACGCCGCTCAACAGGCTGCGCAACCGGCTGGAAACGACGCTGCGCCATCTCGGTCCGTCGAGCCGGGAAACGGCGGAGATCGAGGCGGCCGTCGCGGAAACCGACCAGCTCATCGCCACCTTCAACGCCTTGCTGCTCATCGCCGAGGCCGATGCCGGCGTGACGCGGGGCGAGATGACCGAGATCGATCTTGCGCCCATCGCGGCGGACATGGCGGAGCTCTACGAACCGCTGGCGGAAGAGAAAGGGGTCGGCCTGGAGATCGCGCCCTCCGGCGCCACCATGATCGACGGCAACCGCAGCCTGATCTCGCAAGCGCTCGCGAACCTGGTGGACAATGCGATCAAGTACACGCCGTCCGGCGGCAAGGTGCTGGTGACTGCGTCGCAAACGCCGCTCGGCGCCGAACTGCGCGTCAGCGACACCGGACCGGGGATTCCCGCGGCGGAACGCGCGCGGGTCGTCGAGCGCTTCGTGCGCCTCGAAGCGAGCCGCAATTCGCCGGGCACGGGTCTCGGTCTCAGCCTGGTCGCCGCCGTGGCGCGGCTGCACGACGCCAAGCTGATCCTGGAGGACAATGCGCCCGGCCTGCGCGCGATCATCCGCTTCCCGCGACACGCGCCGCGCAGCCGCTGATTTCCGGTCCGGTTTTCGACTAAGCTGCCGTCATGACCGCATTCGACGGCACCCAGCCGGCTCTCCCCTTCGACCGCGCGCGCGCGCAGCGCACGTTCGACTCGCTCGCGGTGGAAGGATTCGATCCGCGCCCGGAGCAACGCGCCGTTCTCGCCGCGGCGTTCGGCAACAGTCCGTTTCTCGGGCGCCTGGCGCTGCGTGAACACGCGGTTCTGCCGGAAATTCTCGAGCGTGGCCCCGGCCCGGTCGTCGCCGCGGCCATGGACCAGGCGCTGTCGGCCGCGGTTGCGGAATCTCAGGCCGACGCCATGTCTGCCCTGCGCATCGCCAAGCGCCGCGCGGCACTCGCCATCGCGCTCGCCGACATCGCCGGCCTCTGGCCTCTGGAGAAAGTCACCGAAGCGTTGACCCAATTCGCCGATGCGGCGGTGAAAGGCGCCTTGCGCTTCGTCCTGCGCGAGGCGGCCGAGAAGGCGGAGCTCCCCGAACGCGACGGCGCGGTCCTGGAAGAGACGACGGGCCTGACCGTTCTCGCCATGGGCAAATATGGCGCTTTCGAACTCAACTATTCCAGCGACATCGATCTCGTCGTCTTCTACGACCCACGCCGTTTTCCGTTCAAGAAACGCGACGATCCGCGGGGCGCCGCCGTCGATCTCGTCCGCGGCATCGTCAAGCTGCTCACGGAGATCACGACGGACGGCTACGTCTTCCGCGTCGACCTGCGTCTGCGCCCCGATGCCGGCGCGACGCAGGTTGCGATCTCGATCGATGCCGCCGAATCCTACTACGAAGGAATGGGCCAGAACTGGGAGCGCGCGGCGTTCATCAAGGCGCGGGCCTGCGCCGGCGATCCGCAGACCGGCGCCTATTTTCTCAAGGCGATCGTGCCTTTCATCTGGCGCCGCAACCTCGACTATGCGGCGATCGAGGACATTCATTCGATCAAGCGGCAGATTCACGCGCACGAAGGTCACGGAACCATCGCGGTTGCGGGGCACAACATAAAATTGGGCCGTGGCGGAATCCGCGAGATCGAATTCTTCGCCCAGACCCAGCAGCTGATCCTGGGCGGGCGTATTGCCGAATTGCGTCAGCGCGGCACGGTGGCGGCGCTCGATGCGCTGTGCGCGCGCGGCCTCGTGACCGCGACGACCGCGGCCGAACTCAAGCACGCCTACCGCTTCCTGCGCACCCTCGAACATCGGTTGCAGATGATCGAGGACCAGCAGACGCACACCGTGCCGAAGTCGGCGGAAGACGTCGCCCATGTCGCCTGCTTCCTCGGCTATGCGGACGCCGGCGCGTTCGGGGCGGCGCTGACGCGGCAGCTCGAGATCGTGCAGGGCCACTATGCGCGCCTGTTCGAACGCGAGCAGGAACTCACCGCCCGCGACGGAAACCTGGTCTTCACCGGGGTCGAAGAGGATCCGGACACGCTTGCCACGCTGGGCCGCATGGGCTTTCGCGATCCGCGTCACGCCAGCGCGGCGATCCGCGGCTGGCATCACGGGCGCATTCGCGCGACGCGCAGCGCACGCGCCCGTGAACTCCTGACCAAGCTCGTGCCGGTATTGCTGCCGGCGCTGGCGGCGACGGCGGATCCGGACGCCGCCTTCGCCCAGTTCGACCGTTTCCTGACCAATCTGCCGGCCGGTGTGCAGCTCTTCTCGCTGTTGCTCGCAAGGCCCGATCTTCTGGCCTTGATCGCCGCGATCATGGGTTCGGCGCCGCGGCTCGCGCAGCATCTGGCCCGCGCGCCGGCCACGCTCGATGCGCTGATCGACGCCGATTTCCTGCACACGCTCCCGGCGCGCGAGAGACTGGATGCGCTGCTCGCCGAACAGATCGCGCGCGCGGCGAGCTACGAAGATGCGCTGGACGCGGCGCGCAGGTTCGCCAAGGAACAGATTTTTCGCGTCGGCGTTCAGGTCATTCAGGGCACCGCGACCGCAGACGCCGCGGGTCCGGCGTTCGCCGCGATCGCCGAGTCCGTCATCGCCGGCTTGCTGCCCGTTGTCGGCGCGGAGCTCGCCGAAACGGCCGGCATGATACCGGGCGGCGCCTTCGCCGTCGTCGCGATGGGAAAGCTCGGCGGACGCGAGATGACCGCCGGCTCCGATCTCGATCTCATCTTCGTCTATGACCTGCCGCAGGGCGTCGAGGCGAGCACCGGATCGAAGCCGCTGCCCGTGATCGTCTATTATGCGCGGCTGGCACAGCGCTTCATCTCGGCGCTGACGGCTCTCACCGGCAGCGGCGGGCTCTACGAAGTCGACATGCGCCTGCGGCCCACGGGCAACAAGGGTCCGGTGGCCGTCAGCCTCGAATCGTTCGCGCGCTATCACGCCAGCGAATCGTGGACGTGGGAACGCATGGCGCTGACGCGGGCGCGCGTCATCGCCGCTCCCGCGCCGCTCGCCCGGCAGGTCGAAGAGGTGATCGGCAAGACTCTGCGCGCGCCCGTGGAACGCGAGAAGATCGTGGCCGATGCGCGCGACATGCGCCAGAAGCTCGCGGCGCAGTTTTCGTCCAACCAGCGCTGGGAACTCAAATTCGCAGCAGGCGGCCTCGTCGACATCGAATTCATCGCGCAGACGCTGCAGCTCTGCGCCGCTCCAAGCGGTGCGGACGTGCTCGACAGCAACACGATCGCCGCACTGCGCAAGCTCGGCGCCGCCGGCATTCTCGCGCCCGGCGACGCGAAAGATCTCGTGAACGCCGCATCTCTGCAGCACGGACTGACGCAGGTTCTGCGCATCGCGCTCGACGGCACGCTCGATCCGCGAATTGCGACGCCGGGACTGAAGGTTCTGCTGGAGCGCGCCGCGGGGTGCGACGATTTCGGCGATCTCGAGCGGCGGTTAGCGGCGGCGCAATCTGCCGTGCGCGCGGTGTTCGAGCGCGTACTGTCCTAGGTCTTCGGCAGCACCACGAGCGCGTCCGGCGACCATGACAAATGCACGGTGTCGCCCGGCGCATGACCGCGGCCGACGGCCCTTTCGGTGTTCTGTCCGGCCACCGACACGGGTTCGGCCAGTCCCGGGACCACGACATTGTAGTGGCTGCGTTCGCCAAGATACGCCGCGGCCGCGACGGTGCCCTTCACGCCGTCGGCCGACAGCGCGATTTTCTCGGGACGCAAAGCGATGAGAACGTCCGGACCGAGAGCCGTCTCAACGCGCACGACGCCCATCGCTCCGGCGTCGATCACGGCCTTCCCGGCGTCGCGTCCGATCACCCTGGCGTCGAAAAAGTTCATCTGGCCGATGAAATCCGCGACCTCCCGGCAATTCGGTTCCTCGTAGAGCTGGCGCGGCAAAGCGACCTGCAAAACTTTGCCGCCCGACATCACCGCGATGCGGTCCGACATCGACAAGGCTTCTTCCTGGTCGTGCGTGACGAAGACGAACGTGATGCCGACGCTTTTCTGCAGCGCGCGCAATTCGATCTGCATGGACTCGCGCAGGCGGCGATCGAGCGCCCCCAGCGGCTCGTCGAGCAGGAGCACCTTGGGCCGGCGGACCAGGGCGCGGGCCAGCGCCACGCGCTGGCGTTGCCCGCCGGAGAGCTGGTCGGAGCGCCGCTCGCCGAAGCCGTCGAGCTTGATCATCGTCAGCGCTTCGTCGACGCGGCGCGCAAGCTCCGCCCGCGTCAGCCGGTCCTTGCGCAAACCGTAGGCGATGTTGTCGAAGACATTGAGGTGCGGGAAGATCGCATAGGACTGGAACACCATGTTCGACGGCCGCTTGTTCGGCGGCGCGTCGGTCATCCTGGCGCCCTCGAAAAAAATCTCACCGGACGTGGGATAGTCGAAACCCGCCACGATTCTCAGCAACGTGGTCTTGCCGCAGCCCGAGGGACCGAGCAGCGAAAAAAATTCGCCGCGCCCGATGGCGAGATCGGCATCGTCGACCGCCAGCACGTCGGCGAAGCGTTTGCTGACATGGTCGATCCGCAGAAAGCCGTCGCCGCTCATGCGCCCACCATCAGGTGGCGTTTCTCGCCGAGCCCCCGGCTGCGGATCCATTCCGCGAAGATGACGAAGGCGGTGGAAGCCACGAGGATCAGAGCGCCGAGCGCCAGCACCGCCGGGAGCTTGTAGGGAAAGCGCAACTGCCCCCAGATGTAGATCGGCAGCGTCGCGTCGTTGCCGGCCAGGAAATAGGCGATCAGGAACTCGTCGAACGAAACGATGAAGGTCAGCAGCAGGCTCGAGACGATGCCCGGCAGCGCCAGCGGGAAGGTCACGCGCCAGAACGTCATCCAGCCGTTCTCGCCGAGATCGAGCGAAGCTTCTTCGAGACTCTTGTCGAAGCCCTCGAAACGCGACATCAGCACCGTGATCGCGAAGGGTACGCAGATCAGCGAGTGGCCGGCGATGACGGTCAGCAGCGACAAGGGCAGCTGCAGTCCGTTGAGCAGAATCAGCAGAGAAATCCCGAGCACGATGTCCGGGATGAAGAGCGGCAGCGAGGTGAAGGCCAGCAGGGCGCCGCCGCCCGGCACGCGATAGCGGGTCAGCGCCTTGGCGGCGAGGGTGCCGAGCAGGGTCGAGAACAGCGACGTCACCGCGCCGACCTCGAGGCTGTTGGCCAGCGCGCGCAGCATCTCGTCGTCGCCGAGCATCTGCGCGTACCACTGGGTGGTGAAGCCTGTCAGCGGGAACGCGATGAAGACCGACCGGTTGAAGGAGAACAGCGGCAGAAACAGAACGGGGATGTAGAGGAAGGCCAGATAGAGGACCGCATAGACGAACAGCCCGCCCGAACGCTTGCGCATCAGCGGATCCTCGCCGTCGCCGCGCGCATGGCGGCGACGAAGAGCAGCGTCGCGACGCCGACCGCTGCCATGCTGGCCATCGCTAGGGCGGCGCCGAGCGGCCAGTTCCCGACTTTGTCGAATTGCACTTCTATGATGTTTGCGATCATCACCCCGTCCGAGCCGCCGACGAGCGATGGCGTGACGTAGTCGCCCGTCGTCGGAACGAAGATCACCACGGCGGCGGCGATCACTCCCGGCATCGACAGCGGCAGCGTGACTCGCAGGAACCGCCGCAGCGGCCCGTCTCCGAGGTCGGCGGCGGCCTCGAGCAGCGAGCGGTCGATCTTCTCCAGGCTGACATAGATCGGGAGAATGGCGAACGGCGCCCAGGCATGTGCCAGCGTCACCACCACGGCGGTCGGATTGTAGAGCAGGAATCCGAGCGGCTCATGAATGAGTCCGAGATGCATGAGGCCGGAATTGATCACGCCGTTGTAGCCCAGGATCAGCTTCCACGCGAAAACGCGCAGCAGATAGGAAGTCCAGAACGGGATCGTCAGCAGGACAAGCCACAGGAACTTGCTCTCGCGAACCCGAAACGCGACGAAGTAGGCCATCGGATAGGCGAGCAGAACGGTGATCAGCGTGACGAGCGACGAGATTTCGATCGAGCGGTAGAACAGCGCGCGATACGTCGCGCGGCCGAGGCTCGTGCCGTACTGTGCCAGCGTGAATTGCGTGTCGAGGACATAGCCGTCCTGCGACCAGAAACTGTACAGGGCGAGGAGCGCCAGCGGCGCGGCGAGTGCGCCGAGCATGACGAGCATGGTCGGGCTGAGCAGGGCAAGTCCGCGCGCGGCTTCGGAGCGGCGGTAGACTCGCGCGATCCGCGCCAGCACGCCGCCGTGTCCCATCGGTATCGCTGCCATGCTTTCGTCCGGCTCCCCGCTGCCTTCTAGCAAGTTCGCTCCGGTTCATCCATCCATTCGCGGCATGCGGGGATGCTTTGCGCAAATGAGCGGTACGGCGGCGGCCGGATTGCTTTAAATGGATCCATGACCGGCAAATCGGCTTCGCTGCCTCTGACTCATCTCGCGCTGGCGATCGCCGTCGCGGCCGTGTGGGGTACCAATTTCGTGGTCATCAAGGTGGCGCTGGCGCACCTGCCGCCGCTGCTCTTCGCCGCGCTGCGCTTCACGCTGGCGTTTCTTCCCGCCGCTTTCTTCGTCAAGCGGCCGGCCGTGGCGTGGAGCCATCTTGCGGCATACGGCGTCCTGATCGGCGCCGGTCAGTTCGGGATCCTCTACATCGCCATGGAACGGAACATCTCGCCCGGGCTCGCCTCGCTTGTCATCCAGACGCAGGTCTTCTTTACGATCGGCTTGGCCATGTGGTTCTCGTCCGAGCATGTGCGGCTCTTCCAGTGGATCGCACTCGTTCTCGCGGCATCCGGCTTGCTGATCATTGCGCTGCGCGGCGGCAGCAGTGCGACTCCCGTGGGTCTCGTCCTCGTCCTCGTCGCGGCGTTCTGCTGGGCTTGCGGAAACGTGATCGCGCGCGGCGACGCGCCGGCGCCGATGCTGGGGTACGTCGTCTGGGCCAGCCTCTTCTCCTTTCCGCCATTGTTCGTTCTGTCGCTTGTTTTCGAGGGTTGGCCCGCGATCCGTTCGGGCCTTGTCGAAAGCGACTGGCTGACCTGGGCGGCCGTTCTTTATCAGTCGGTGGGCAACACTTTGTTCGGCTACGCGAGCTGGGGCTGGCTTCTGGCGCGGCATCCCGCGGCCACGATTTCGCCGATCGCCCTGCTCGTGCCGGTGTTCGGGTTGGCGACGTCGGCGCTCGTGCTGGGTGAGCCGCTGCCGTCGTGGAAACTCGCGGCGACGGTTCTGGTCATGAGCGGTCTGGCGCTCAACATCGCCTGGCCGCGGCTGCGGCCGCTGCTGGGATCGATGGCCGGACGGGCTTGAGCGGACGATTGCGGCGGCGCCGCTTGCCGACCAAAATCCCGGGATTGGTCTTATTGGAGTTCCGATGCGCGACGCGGCGCTGATTGGAATCGACTGGGGCTCGTCGAGCATGCGCGCCATGCGGATCTCGGACGGCGGCGCCATTCTCGACGTGCGCCGCGCGCAGGACGGCGTCTTCACCGGCACCGGCGACTTCGCTGTGCGGTTGCGCGCGCATCTCGGCGATTGGCGGGCTCGTGCAGACGAAATCCCGATCGTGCTGTGCGGGATGATCGGCAGCGACCGCGGCTGGGTGCGCTCCGGCTACGTCGCCGCGCCGTCCGGACTGGACGATCTCGCCCAGGCGCTCACCGACGCGCCCTTCGATGGCGTCGCGCGCATCGTACCGGGCGTCAGTCTCTCGGCGGGCGACTCGGCCGAAGTGATGCGCGGCGAGGAAACGCTCGTCATGGGATTTGTCGCGCATGCCGGCATCGGCGATGCGCGGCTCTGCCTGCCGGGAACCCATTCCAAATGGGTTAGTCTGCGCAACGGCCGCATCGAAGCGTTCCGCACCTACATGACGGGCGAGCTGCGCGCCCTGGTGCTGGCAGGCGGCGCGCTGGCCACGGATTCGGCACAGACGGACTCGCGCGATGCCTTCCGTGAGGGCCTCAAAGCGTCGGGCGCGGCGCTGGCGCAGCGTCTGTTCCAGGCGCGCGCGCGGCGCTTGCTGGGCGGGCTGCCGCCCGAGCACACCGCAGCGTTCGTCAGCGGCGTCCTGATCGGAGAAGAAATCGAGGCGGAAAGTCGCGATGCGCGTCCCGTCTTCGTCCTGGCGCGCGACGGGCTCGCCGCGGATTACAGGATCGCGTTGGAGGAGGCGGGCATCGCGCACACGCTCGTCGATCCCGAGCCGCTGGCGGCGCTAGGCCTCTGGCGCATCGCGCGGGCTGCGGGACTCCTGGCCGGCTGACAGCTATTCGAACTTGATGCCGCGCGCCTTCAGATCGCGGAACAGCCGATCGACGAGTTGGGCGTGCTTGTGCATGCGGTCGAGCCGCGTTCCGATCTTGACCGGGTTGTTCGCCGAGACGATGACGCCGTCCTTGCGTTCGACGAGCACGTGCAGTGCGATCATCTTGTTGATCCGGCGCCGGACCGTTTCGAGCGGCAGGCCGGTCGCGCGGGAGATCGCCGCGCGGCTGACGCCGCGCCGCATATAATCCGGCTCGATCAGCCCGGCATATTGGCGCGAGAGCGCAAGATCGCTGTCTATG
Source organism: Rhizomicrobium sp. (assembly GCA_035499335.1). Taxonomy (GTDB): domain Bacteria; phylum Pseudomonadota; class Alphaproteobacteria; order Micropepsales; family Micropepsaceae; genus Rhizomicrobium. Next base: position 29,617 of record DATJZB010000087.1, read on the forward strand.
TGGGAGACGTTTGCGGCACCGATCGCGATGGCGAGGAAGTAGTCGATCGGATCCATGTCCGACGACAGCGATCCGACGATGATGTCGCCGGCGAGATTGAGAAGGAATCGCATCGCGGCCCGCGACATGATCTTGGCGCGTTCGGCTTGCGCCGGTCTCGCGGGCATGACGCCATCGGGCGGCGCGGCACGGCGCGGAAGCGGAAAAATCTCCGTGACGATCGGCAGATTGGCGCGTTCGTTCGCCGGTACCGGCATGTTCTCGTTATTGGGCGGCTCCCAGTCGATGTAGACCATTACGGGCGTCACGCCGTCGTCTTCGCTGCGGAAGGGAAAATGCACCGCCTCGTAGAAGTAGGCGTGCTCCGATTTCAGGATGGCTTCCGGAATGCCGCGCACGATCGCGCCGCGCGCACTTGCCGTGAAGCGCCGCAGCCGCGAGTCTCTGGCTCTGGGCGGAGCGGTGGTGAGCCAGTCCGTTCCAAGCCGCCAGCCGGAGCTCGAACGTGTGAAGCTGTCGCCGGCCGACCTGATCGTGACGCTCTTGTCCGGCACGACATTGAATATCAGTATATTCGCCGCCAGTTGGGGAACATCTTCCGGACGGAATCGCGACAGCTTCGGAAGTTCATCGCCCTCCCAGAGCGACAACCAGTACTCGAAGACCTTCTGCGTGCGCGGTGCCAAACCGGCCTGCTCGATCATCTCCCGCGTGACGGCTAGGTCGTAAGGCATTGTCCGAAAACTGTTTCCGTTTCGAAAGCCGAGTACGGACAGCTTACAACGTCAGCGCGCGATGCATCGCTCTCGAGGCGGGCCCGGCTTACCCAAACTGGGTTTGGCCGCTCAAAAAAGAAGCCCTGTTGCTTTCCCGCCAACCGCAACCGTACCAAGCAGGCCCGGTTTCTCGTCTTGCTGACGACTTGGCGACCTAGGGTCAATATTGGCCGCGCCGCGTTCGTGACAGTATTAACCAAGTTGGCGACTGCCGTGACGTCGCAGCCCCCAGCGAAAAGCGCGGTAATTGTAGCCCGTAAACCGAGAGTTAAGACCGCGCGGTCATCCTGCCTTCCATTTCCGGTTTTGGCCTGAGGATCGCGATGGGCAAGGAAGCTCCGCCAGCAGACGTCCCAGCAGACGTCAAGGAACAGCGCAAATACGAGCGCATCGAAGTTTCCTTCAGCGGAAAGCTGTTCGTTCCAGCGGGTTCGACGACGGTTGAATGCTCGATCGTCGATCTCTCGGCAGGCGGCGCGGGCCTTCTCTGTTCCGATCCGCCGCCGCTGCAATCCTTCGTGGTGCTCTACATCGACGGCATGGGACGCTATGAGGGCGTCGCAGTGCGCTACGAGGACGGCGTCCTCGGCCTTCAGTTCCAGTGCGGCGACGCGAAACGGAAACGCCTCATCGAAAAGCTCAATCTCTATGTGCAACAGGGCGTCACGAGCGTGACGCAGCTGCGTGCGCATGAGCGCGTACCGCAAGCCGGAGAACTGTTTTTCATCCGTCCCAACGGAACCCAGATCCGTTGCAACGTCCTCGACATTTCGCTCGAGGGCATGTCGCTGGCGACCAACGGCCGTCCGCCGATCAACGAACTGATCCAGATCGGAAAGACCGTGGGGCGCGTCGTGCGCCATCATGCCCAGGGCATCGGCGTCCAATTCGTCGCGCCAGACGAAGCGCGCGGCGCCGCGTGAAACCCCGCCAGCGCGGCCGGATCAGGTGCGATGGCGAATGACCCGACCGTTCGAAGCCTGAGCGGACTGGCGAACGCTTCGTCGAGCCGGGTGCTGAACCTCGCCGCCATCGCCGCGCACCGCCCGCCCGCGCCCGAGGGGCGTGCGGCGCCTCTCTTTGTTTCGCCCGCGCTCGACAGCGCGATCATCCTCAAACACCGTTTGCGCACCGACGAGCTGGACCTCTTCACACCGCGCCGGACGGTCGCGACCAAGGTCATCGTTCCGTTCCAGGCGACCGATCTACGCTCCGGCGGCAGGTCGTTTCTCGTAGGGCAGGCCGGCTTCGAGGAGATGCTGCGCGACGTCGTCATGTATGGCGAGCGGATCGACATGCAGCGCGACCTCGCCGTCCTCGCTCTCATCGACCGCGCCCCGTCGCTCGATCCGTTCTTTCTGCGCCAGCATCTTCTCAAGGCGGGCATCGCGCCGGGGGCGCACTATTTCGCCCTCTCTCCGGCCGACCGGGAGAGCATGTTCGAGCATGCGGCGCGCGACATCCGCCGCCTCACCGCGAAAGCGGCAGGCGGCGCGATGACCGCATCGGATCGCTACACCGCGGGAATCGTTTCCGCGCTGTTAGCGGGCGAGACCGGCGAGGCGCTGGACCCGCTGCGCATGACGCTTCGGTTGGCGGAGAGCGAGCTCGGCGAAAGCCTGCTCGGCTGGCGCGGCGTGCTCTATTACAAATGGAGTTTCGCGGAATTGTGGCCGGGCGTGATCGACGTGCTGCGCGACGTCAAAGCCATCCGCCCGGCGCAGCGCGTCGCCCACGACGAGGCCGCCGCGCTCGCCGGCGCGAAGCAGGCTCTCCTCGTCGGCGTCAAGACGGATGCCGACGCCGTGCGTGCCGATCTGGGGCAATATGACGACGCGTTCGCGCACCTGGTCGAGCAGGAGAATCCGTCGCGGCTGCGGGAATTCCTGCTCCGGGCTCCGCCGCGATTCCTGGCGCTTGGCGAAAAGATCGGAATCATGTCGCACATCGTCAGCTTCTGGCGTTACCGGTTTCCGCAGGACGCGCCCAAGACGGTCGACGCGCGGGAGTTGTCGATGATCCTGCGGGATTTTGCGCAGAACGTCGGAGCGCCGGCGTCGGGTGTCGTCTCGCCCGCGAATGCTGCGGCATAAAAGTCTGCGAGCCGGATCGCGCTTGCGCCGTCAGCGACCCTGTCGCCCGTCCATCGGCTTTTTCAGGGAACGAGCCGGCCCAGGATCTTGCCGTTACGCCTGCGGATCTCGTCTTGCGGCAATTGCCGGTCCGGTGCGTTCTGTGCGATCCAGTCCTGCGCCTGCTGGCGCGTCGCGAACGGACCGACATGGTGTTTCAAACCGTCCGCACCGTCGACTTCGACGAAGCATTGCCCGTCAGGCACGTAAACGGCGGCCTTGCGCTTGAGAGTCATCCTTACGGCACCCCAGTCCGTCAGCACCTAAGTATCCTTCGGGAAAGCTAGAGATCAAAGTAGTTTCTCTCGCAAGAAAATCGTTCCGGTTTGAAAGTATTTTGGTTTATCCGTGGCGGTTCGCGCACGTTTATTGTCGTCGCCGAGAAGAGAAGGGCCTGTCGAGAGACGCCGAAAAATGTCTGACGGTCGCTGCTGCGTCAAATATCCGATTAGCGGGAATCGCAATTCGATATTCATTGGCGTCACCGACAATTTCACTTGGTAATTCCAAAGATCGATGCCGATGAGTCTTATTGTATATTTGTTTCCCTGAAAACTAGTCCTGCCGATGCGGCTTCTCACGCCTGACGATTCGCCATGCAATCTTGTGCAATTCGCGAACGCGTGCCTTCACGTTGATGCGATTGGAACATTACCAAGTAAAGCATCCGCCTGTTCGTTGAAGCGCGCGGCGCTATGCAGAATCGTCACGGACGGCCTGCGCGTGTCACGACGTCTTGATCGCGCGAGACGCGGCCATGGCGATGCGGATCGTCGCCCCGGGCGAGGGTCCGCGCACGACGCGATCGCGCGACCGCGGCGAGCGGTTTACGTCCTGCTCGCATCTACGCATGCCGCACACGATCGCTCAGCGCCCTTGCACCCTGCCGGGTGACTTGTGGTCGGAGCCCTTTGTCCCGTAGCCTCCGGCCAAAATAGCCCCGACCAAAGCGGGGCGTGAGGGAACGCACATGAAACGGAATACGCTCAGTCGCTCGAGAATGCTTGCGCTCGGATTGGTCCTTGCCGCCATTCCGCCGCTCGCCGCGCTCGCGCAGTCCGCGTCGCCCGGCGCGGGCGTCGATACCGCCAAGATCGCCAATGCCGACGCGGATCCCGCAGAGTGGCTGAGCCACGGGCGCACCTATTCCGAGCAGCGCTTCTCGCCGCTCGACAAGATTAATACCGGCAACGTCAAGTCGCTCGGCGTCGCCTGGGAATACCGCACCTATTCGGTGCGCGGCCTGGAAGCGACGCCAATCGTCGCCGACGGGGTGATGTTCATCACGCTGTCCTGGAGCAAGGTGATCGCGCTCGACGCCAAGACCGGCAAGGAACTCTGGCAGTTCGATCCCAAGGTGCCCGGCGGCACCGGACGCTACGCCTGCTGCGACGTCGTCAACCGCGGCGTCGCGCTGTGGAAGGGCGCCGTCTTCGTCGGCACGCTCGACGGACGGCTGATCAAGCTGGATGCCAGGACCGGCAAGGTGCTCTGGTCCGTCGACACGGTCGAGAATCACAAACACACCTACACGATCACGGGCGCGCCGCGCGCCATCAACGGGTTGATCACGATCGGCAACGGCGGCGCGGAATACGATTCCCGCGGCTATGTGAGTGCCTTCAGCGCCGATACGGGCAAGCTGGTATGGCGCTTCCACGTCGTGCCCGGCGATCCTTCCAAGCCGCAGGAAAACGCCGCGCTCCAGACGGCGCTCAAGACCTGGGACACGACGGGCAAATACAAGTTCTGGGAAATCGGCGGCGGCGGCGCTCCCTGGAACTCGCAGGCTTACGATCCGCAGCTCGATCTCCTCTATTTCGGGACCGGCAACGGCAATCCCTGGAACCGCGAAATCCGTTCGCCCAAGGGCGGCGACAATCTCTATCTGTCGTCCGTCGTCGCCGTGCACGCCAAGACCGGCCAGTTTGCCTGGGCGTACCAGACGACGCCCGGCGATACCTGGGACTTCGATTCGACCGCCGACGTGGTGCTCGCCGATCTCAAGATCGACGGACAGGTCCGGCATGTGCTCATGCACGCGCCGAAGAACGGCTTCTTCTATGTCATCGACCGCGCGACCGGAAAGCTGATCAGCGCGCAGAAGTTCGCGACGGTGACCTGGGCCAAGAGCATCGATCTGAAGACCGGCAAGCCGATCGAGAATCCCGACGCGCGCTACAAGGACAAGCTCGCGGTCGTCTATCCGCAGGAAACCGGCGCGCATAACTGGCAGCCCATGACCTTCGATCCGCAGACGGGACTCGTCTACATCCCCGCGATGGACGGCGCCGGACTGTTCCTGACGACGAAGAATTTCAGCTACAAGCCCGGCGCGTGGAATTTGGGGATCGACTTCGCCGCGATCTCGCAGGCCGTGCTCGACATGATCAAGAGCGGCAAGCCGCCGCCGCCCGCCGTGGGCTACATCAAGGCCTGGGATCCGGTCGCGCAGAAAGAAGCGTGGCAGGTCGCCATGGGCGGTTCCTGGAACAGCGGTCTGCTTTCGACCGCAGGCGGCTTGCTGTTCGGCGGCGACGCGTATGGAGACTTCAGCGCCTACGACGCCAAGACCGGGCACAAGCTCTGGTCGATGGATCTCAAGACGGGCATCCTCGCGCCGGCCATGAGCTACAGCATCGGCGGCGAGCAATATGTTGCGCTGCTCGCCGGATGGGGCGGGGCAGGCGGCATGGCGGCGTTTCGCGATCCCCAGACGGCGCTGTCGAAATACCAGACGAACCAGGGCCGGCTCTTCGTCTTCAAACTCGGCGGCAAGCAGACCGTGCAGCCCTTGTCGCCCGAAGGCACGCCGCCGACGGAACCGCCGCCGCTGACCAAAGCGGACGACGCGATGACGGCCAATGGCTTCACGCTCTATCACCGCAATTGCCTCGTCTGCCACGGCTATTTCGCGCAGTCGGAAGGCGAAGTGCCGGACCTGCGTCTCGCCTCGAGCGAGATCTGGGGCCAGTACGACAACATCGTGCTGAACGGCGCCTTGCAGGACGGCGGCATGGCGTCCTTCAAGGACGTCCTTTCGAAGGACGATGTGGCGGCGATCCGCGCCTATGTGTTGCAGCAGTCGCATCTGGCCTGGGACCAGGCGCACAAGCCGGGTGCAAAACCGTAGGCGAGGCGGCGGACGGGCGCGCGGCGATTCGGAGTGCGTGCGAGGAGTTTCGAGCGGTTGCTGTGTTGTGATGTGCGGGTGACGAGAGGCTAGCGCCATGCGTGTCGACACGGCGGGCCATACTGCCGACGCTTACGAGAGCAGGCTCGAGCTCGTCATCGTGATCGCCTCCGCCATGACGGGTCTGTTCATGCAGACTCTGGACAGCACCATCGCCAACGTGGCGCTGCCCTACATGCAGGGCAGCCTGCAGGCGTCGCGCGATCAGATCACCTGGGTCCTGACGTCCTACATCGTGGCGGCGGCGATCATGACGGCACCGGTCGGCTGGATCGCCTCGCGCTTCGGCAAGCGCAACTTTCTCGTCGTCTGCCTCGGCGGATTCACGCTCGCCTCGATGATGTGCGGCATGGCGCAGTCGCTGGAGCAGATGATCCTGTTCCGCCTGCTGCAGGGCGCTTTCGGCGCCGGCCTGTCTCCGCTTTCGCAAGCGGTCATGCTCGATCTCTATCCGCCGCAGAAGCGCGGCAACATCATGGCGCTGTGGGGCATCGGCGTCATGCTGGGACCGATCCTGGGGCCGACGCTGGGCGGCTATCTGACCGACGCCTACAACTGGCGCTGGGTGTTCTACGTCAACGTGCCGTTCGGCATCGCCTCGATCGCGGGCGTCTGGTTCTTCTTCAAGGACAGCCCGCGGGACGAGGGTCTGCGCTTCGACTGGTTCGGATTCGGCGCGCTGGCGATCGGGCTGGGCGCGCTGCAGCTCATGCTCGATCGCGGCACCGGCAAGGACTGGTTCGGCTCGGTCGAGATCGTGACCGAGGCGCTGGTCGCCGTCGCCGGCCTCTATCTCTTCGCCTGGCACATGTGGCTCGGAAAGAATCCGTTCATCCCGCCGCAGATCTTTCACGACAAGAATTTCCTCTCCAGCCTCGTGCTGATGTTCGTCATCGGCGCCGTGCTGCTCGCCAGTTCGGCGCTGCTGCCGCCCTATCTGCAGAATCTCGGCGGCTATCCGGTGTTCGACACCGGAATGCTGATGGCGCCGCGCGGCGTCGGCACCATGCTGGCGATGATGTTCGCCGGCAGGCTCGCCCTGCGGATCGATCCGCGGCTGCTGATGACGGGCGGAACGCTGCTGCTGCTCTGGAGTCTGTGGGATATGTCGGGCTGGACGCCGGCGATCGATCCGACGACGCTCGTCACGGTCACGTTCTTCCAGGGCGTCGGCATGGGCTTCGTCTTCGTGCCGATGAACCTCACCGCCTTCGCGACCCTGCCGGGCTATCTGCGGACCGACGGATCGGCGCTGACCAATCTCATGCGCAATATCGGCAGCGCGGTCGGCGTCTCGATCACGACGGCCGTGTTGACGGCGAGCGCGCAGACGATGCACGCCCAGCTCTCGGGCTACGCCTCGAACTTCAACCGCGCGCTCGGCATCAATGCGCCGGCCATGCTGATGAATCCGCAGATGCCGTTCGGCCTCGCCAACTTCAACGGCCTGATCGAATTCCGCGCGCAGGCGATCGCCTTTTCGAACGACTTCCTCTTCATGTTCTATGTCGGCATTCCGGCGCTCGGCGCGATCTGGCTGATGAAGCGGCCGCAACTCGCGCAAGCCGCGACGCCGAAACTCGAAGTCATGGAGTAGGCGTCAGGCGCGGAAGCGCGCGACCGCCTCGGAATCGAAATACTCGTCCAGGCGCGTGATGCGGCCGTTCTCGACCAGGCAGACGATGCAGGCGACGAGCCTCACCGCCACGCCGTCCTTGGTGCGCACGCCGCTCAACGTGTGCTGATGCACGAACCCGCCGGGAAACGCGTGCACGCGACGGTCGCCATATTTGCGGTCGCGGATGCGCGTCACGAAGCCCTTGAGCGTCTGGACGTTGTCGTCCGGCGACTGCTCGAGCTCGTCCGTGTTGTGCCAGATCCTGGCGTTCGGCGCATAGAATTGCTTGAGCGCGTCCACATCGCCGCGCTCGACGGCGTTGAAGAAGTTCTTCGCCAGTTCGGTCATTGCATCCACGGTGCGTTCTCTCCTCGTCGCTTGCGTCGCCGCGCACGACGTGTCGCGCGGCCCCTGTGCGAGCCTATTGAGGGAGCCGGGGCGAGTCCATGAATTCGCGCCGCCGCCGCGGGGGCCGCCGACAAACCGAATTTTCGCCCGCCGCAAGAAAAATTACTTAGAGCTCTATCTGGTGGCGCCCGGGGTCGGGGTGCTATGTTTTGCGCCAAACAACTCCGGGAGGACGCTGGACATGTCGCAGGCGCACAACAAGGTTTTCGACTTCAAGGGCATCAACCATCTGGCGCTGGTCTGCAAGGACATGGCGAGGACCGTCGATTTCTACAGCAACACGCTCGGCATGCCCCTGATCAAGACGATCGACCTGCCGAACGGCATGGGCCAGCACTTCTTCTTCGACATCGGCAACGGCGACTCGCTGGCCTTCTTCTGGTTTCCGAATGCGCCCGAGGCGACGCCGGGCGTGGCGGCGGCCGGCAACCTGCCCGGCAGCGGCAAGAGCATCGCGTCGGGTCACGGCTCCATGAACCATGTCGCGTTCAACGTGCCCGGAGACAAGATCGACGAGTATCACGAGCGCCTGCTGGCGCGCGGCGTGGAATGCACCAAGGTCGTCAATCACGACGACTCGCCGCGCCAGATCAGCGAAGCCATCTCGCCATCGACCTTCGTGCGCTCGATCTACTTCTTCGATCCCGACGGAATCTGCCTCGAGATCGCGGCCTGGACGCGGGTGCTCGATCCCAAGGTCGAAGTGCGCCACGATCCCGTCGACGCCGAAGGCAAGAAGCATCACGTCGCGCTCGAACCGGCGGAGTAACGCAGGTCGCCGTCAGGCTGCGATCGCGGGTCCGGTGACGGGGAGGCCGAGCTCGCGCCGCAGCCAGCAGCGGAACGCCTGCACCAGCGGTGCGCCCGCCGTTGCCGGCGGCGTGACGAGCCAGTAGGCCGTCCTGCTGGGAATGCGCAGCCGGAACGGTTCCACCAGAAGTCCGGCCTTGAGATAGAGATCGATCAACGGCTTGCGGCCGATCACGACGCCCATTCCCTCGATCGCGGCGGTCGTGGCCATCTGGATGGTGTCGAACTTGCGGCCGTGATTGGGATCGACGCCGTCGGTCGCATCGCCGTACTGCGCCGCCGCCGCGAGCCATTCGGGCCAGCCCTCCGGCCGGCGCGATACGATCAGCAGCGTATGCGCCGCGAGGTCGCGCGGCTCGCGCAGCGGCACGGGTCCGGCGAGCAGCGACGGCGCGCAGGCCGGAAACATCTCCTCGTGCACGAGTTTCTCGGCGGTCAGGCCCGGCCACTGGGAATCGTCGAGCCCGACGCGAATGGCGACCGAATTGGTCGTCCTGGCGACGGTGGCCGGATAGCCGAGGTCGCCCACCGTATTGACCTCGACTTCGACCTCCGGATTTTCGGCATAGAAGCTCGACAGGCGCGGAATCAGCCAGCAACTCGCGAAGCTGGGCAGGCTGTCGATCAGCAGGATCTTTCTTCCCGATCCTTCCCTGATCCGCCGCGCCGTATCGTGGATGGCGCCGAAGGCACTGGAAACCGCCGCGAGCAGATCGGCGCCGGCCTTCGTCAGGGTCAGGCCGTTGGCCGCGCGATTGATGACGTGGGTGTGCAGATCCTCTTCCAGCAGGCGCAGCTGGTAGGTCACGGCCGCCGGCGTCACGTTCAGCTCCTGCGCCGCGGCCTTGATGCTTCCGAGCCGGCCGACCGCCTCGAAGGTACGCAAGGCCGTAAGGGAAGGTATGCGGTACATCACGTCGCTCTCCGCGCAGGGCGGCGAGACTACACCAGGGCTTGCGGTCCTCCCAAATTGCGCGGACCGCGTTTTTCGCCCGCCAGCGCGGCTCATCGCGGGACTCGTTTCCGCGACCGATGCCGCAGCGCAACACGCGCCAACGAATTGAATTTGCTTAGCGTTGAAACTTTTTTTCGTTGCACTGTAACACTTAGGACCCTTAGGATTCTTGCGCGACGGCGGAATGCCGCAAGAATTGAGCGTTGCCGGCGCCGTGCGCCGGCGGCGGGGGAAACTCAGAGGGGCATGAAATGCATATTCGTACTGCGTTGATGATGACGGCCGTGTGTTGCGCCATGGCCGTGGCGCCGGGGGCGGCGCTGGCCGACGATTCGGATGCCGGGGCCGCCAATGGCGTCAGCACGGCCACCGATTCCGATCAGTCCGGCGGCATCGAGACCGTCACGGTCACGGCGCGCCAATATTCGGAATCGATCCAGACGGCGCCGGTATCGGTCACGGCCCTGAACGCCGACATGATCGCCCAACTTTTCGTGCACAACCTGGCCGACATCGACCACCAGGCGCCCAACTTCACGATCGAGGGCGTGGGCGCCATCCACCGCAACGCCGCCGTGATCTACTCGCGCGGCGTCGGCTATTCGGGCGTCGACATGGGCCAGGATCCGTCGGTCGGCGTGTCGATCAACGGCATCTACGAGCCGAGCAACATCGGCATGCTCACCAACACCTTCGACGTCGACAATATCCAGATCCTGCGCGGTCCGCAGGGCACCTTGTTCGGCAAGAACACGGTGGGCGGCGTCATCAACATCACGACGAAACTGCCCGGCGACCAACTCGACTTCCAGGCGATGGCGCGTTTCGGCAGCTTCGGCCGCGCCGACTTCTCGCTGGGCGGAGACGTGCCGATCACCGACACGTTGTCGATGCGCCTCACCTATCAGAGCCAGTTCTCCTACGGCCCCTATACCAACGCCTATACCGGCCCGATGGGTCTGACGCTGCCGCTGCCCGCGAACGCGCCGCCAGTGCGCAAGCATGAAGGCGGCGACAATATCAAGACGGTGCGCGGCACCATCGTGTGGAAGCCGACGGCCGACTTCGAAGCCGACCTCGTGGGGAGCTATGCCAAGGACCGCAGCTCGTCGGTCGGCGGACAGAACGGCTCCATTCCATTGAGTTGGGCTTTGGCTCATCCGGCCCAGTCGCACGGTTATTATGACTTTCTGGGGTCGTTTTTCGGTTATCCCGGCTTCGACTTCCGCACGCCAGGCCTGGCTTATCCGCTCGGCCCGAATCCGGTTTCCATCGTCCACCGCAATTTCCCGAGCGGTGACTTCCAGGATACGACCAACCTGTCGCTCAACATGCGCTATCACGCCGACAGCTTCGACGTGGTTTCTGTGACGGGCTACGTGCGCGACGGCAATCTGAGCTACAGCGACTACGACGATACCGAGCTGAACTTCTTCCAGTCGACCTTCGGTCTCGACAACAATCAGTGGAGCCAGGAAGTCCGCGTGGAGTCGAACGAGAGCGACTCGCCGCTCAAATGGGTCGTCGGCGCGCTCTATATCGACAAAACCTGGCATGGCGAGCAGTTGTTTTATTCCAGTTTCGCTAGCTTGAATGGCTACCTCGATTACGCGAAGCAGAATGACACCTCCTATGCCATCTTCGGCCAGGCCGACTACAACATCACCCCCGACCTGCAGGTGACCGCCGGCATCCGCTACACGGATGAGCGCAAGGACGTCACACGCGTCAACTCGCACTCTACCCTCGCGGCGCCTGCTGCCTGCGACCCTAGTTTCCTCAATCCCGCTTCGCCGAATTATTCGCTTAGCCCCGCATCCGCGGCGGCGGGCATGGCATGCACGTTCCATTTCTCGAAGTCCTGGTCGAACGCCACCTATCACGCGGGCGTCAACTACAAGATCGACGACGACAAGATGGTCTATGCCAGCTGGTCGACAGGCTTCGTGGCGGGCGGTTTCAACACCCGCGTGGACTCGGCCTATCTAACGGGCTTGGCCTACTCGCCTGAAACCGCGGTGGCCTGGGAAATCGGTCTGAAATCCGACTGGCTCGACCATCACCTGCGCGTCAACGCCGCCGCGTTCCTGAACAAATACGCCAACCTGCAGGTCGGCGCGTTCATTCCGGGCGGCGGTTTGCAGCAGGCGATCGTCAACAACGCCTTCGAACGTGCACAGGGCGCCGAAGTCGAGGTCACGGCCCTGCCGATCGATCACCTCAACCTGACGGCATCGATCGGATTGCTGGACGCGAACTACACCAGCTTCGTGTCCAACGTCTTCGGCTTTGGAACGAACAATTACGCGTTCCTGCGCCCGACCCGGACGCCCAAATGGACGATGCGGTTCGGCGGTTCGTACGACTTCTCGCTCGGCGACTACGGAACGCTGACGCCGGGGATGTCGGTCGAGTACGAATCTTCGCACTACACCGATCTGACGAACAATCCGGTCGGCTTCCAGAAGGCCTACGCGCTCTTCGATGCGAGCCTGACCTATGTCGATCCGAGCGATCGCTGGCAGGTCGCGTTGTGGGGCAAGAACATCAACGACGCGCACTACCGGCTGTCCGCCGTTCCGAGCTCGGGATACTTCACGCAGCTCTATTTCGGCAACCCGGCCACTTACGGAGTCGATCTCAGTTTGAAGCTCTGACGGAACAAGGCGCTTTGTCGTAAATCTTGATGGGGCGCGCAATCGGCAAGTCCGCTGCGCGCCCCTATTCCGTTCGAGCGGCGAGCCGTACGATGTGAAGAGGGGCGGCGCGGACCGGCGCCGAAATCGCCCGGCCGGAGCTTGCGAAGACGGAGGACATCATGACGGAGACGAGGACGAACAGGGCGAAGGACGAGCCATTCCAATATCTCGGCGTCAACCATGTGGCGCTGGTGTGCCGCGACATGGCCGAGACGGTCGCTTTCTACGACGGCGTCCTGGGCATGAAGCTGGTCAAGACGCTCGACCTGCCCAACGGCCGCGGCCAGCATTTCTTCTTCGATTGCGGCATGGGCGGAACCGTCGCGTTCTTCTGGTTCCCCAACGCGCCCAAGGCGGCGCCCGGCATCGCCTCGATGCATCCCGAATATCTGACCAAGGGCACGCAGACCGCCCACGCCTCCATGAACCATCTGGCGATCAGCATCCCGCTCGAGAAGTTCGACGAGTATGCCGAGCGGCTGAAGGCGCGCGGCGTTTCCCTGCGCATCATCAACCATGAGGATTCCGAGCAGCATGCCTCGCCCGTGGTCACCGACAAGACCTGGATCCGTTCGATGTACTTCACCGATCCGAACGGCATTCATATGGAGCTCGCCGCGCTGACGCGTGCCTGGCGCGCCGACGACATCCGTCACGATCCGGTCGACGCCGAAGGCAAGCGCGTGTCGGTCCAGGAGCCGGCGGCCAAAGAAAGCGCCAGACGGGTCGCTGCCCATACCAGCTCATGACGCTGACCACCGACGCGCGACCCGCGGTCCTTTCGAGGCTGGCGGCGGACGGTCCTGCGCCTGCCGCGCAGGAGCCCTATCCGGACAGAGGGCAGGCGTGGTTCGCCGTCACCGCGCTCGCGCTCGTCAACATGATGTCTTATGTCGAGCGCCAGATTCCGACGCTGATGTTCGCGCCGATCAAGCGCGACTTCCACCTCACTGACACACAGGTCAGCCTGCTCGCGGGCATTGCCTTCGTCCTGTTCTATGTCGGCTGCGGCTTGTTCATCGGCCGGCTCGCCGATCATGCCAACCGCAAGCGCATCATCGCGGTCGGAATCGTGCTCTGGAGCTTCGCGACGATTTCCTGCGGTCTGGCTCAGAGCTTCGTGCGCCTGTTCATCGGCCGCGTCATGGTCGGTGTCGGCGAGGCGACGCTGGGTCCGTCGGCGACCTCGCTCATCAGCGACTATTTTCCCCGCGACAAGCTCGCCGCCGCGCTCAGCGTCTACACCTGCGCGCAATATCTCGGCGCCGGATTCGCGCTCGTGGTCGGCGGACTGGCGATCCAGGTCGTCGGCGCCCTGCCGCAGCCGACGCTGCCCGTCATCGGCGTGCTCCATCCCTGGCAGACGACGTTTCTCGTCGTCGGCGTCGTCGGCATGGCCGTGATCGTCCCCGTGCTGGCCGTGCGCGAGCCGGCGCGCCGGGGCCGGATCGAAGCGCAGCGCGCCGCGCTGCCGCTGTCGCACACGCTCGCCTTCATGCGCCTGAACTGGAAGACGCTCGCCGCAATCTACGCGGCCTTCTCCATCAGTTCCGCGGCCGGCTTCGGCACCGTCGCCTGGGTGCCGACCTATTTCGTCCGCGTCCATCATTGGGCGGCGCACGATATCGGCTACGTCTACGGCCTGATGCTGGCGCTGGAAGGCGCCGCGGGCGTTCTGGCCGGTGCGCGCTTCGCCGGCTGGCTCGCGGCGCGCGGCTATCGCGATGCCTATCTGCGCGCGCCGCTGATCGTGTTGACCGTCGCCGGCGTTCCGGCGGCGCTCGCCACGCTGATGCCGACCGCGGGCGCCTCGTTCGCGTTTCTGGCGTTTTCGACCTTCCTCAGCAGCTTTCCGGTCGCCGTGATCATCGCGGCGCTCCAGGTGATCACGCCCAACCAGATGCGCGCCCAGGTCATCGCGCTCTATTTCTTCCTCGCCAACATCTTCGGCGTCGGATTGGGGCCGACGATCGTCGCGGCGATCACCGACTACGTCTATCGCGACGAAATGGCCGTCGGCTATTCGCTCGCCACCGCCATTGCCGTTATCACGCCGATCGTCGCGATTCTCATCTGGCTCGGACTTGCGCCCTATCGCGAGAGTCTGGCGCGCGCGGCCGCCTGGGCGGCACCCTCGGATCAACACGGAACCGCATAATGTCGCGCGCACTCGAAGGCATCACCATCCTGGACCTGACCCACATGCTGTCGGGTCCCTACGGCACGATGCTTCTGGCCGATATGGGCGCGCGCACCATCAAGATCGAGCCGCCGGAACGCGGCGAAGGCACGCGCCGGCTCCTCGAGGGCTCGCAGCTCTACTCGAAGTCGGGCATGGGCGCCTACTTCCTGACGCTCTGCCGCAACAAGGAGAGCGTCGCCATCGACCTCAAATCGGACGAGGGACGCGAGATCTTCCTCGGCCTCGTTCGCCATGCCGACATCGTCGTCAGCAATTTCGGCGCCGGCGTGCTGGAGCGGCTGCGCATCGACTACGACCATCTCAGCAAGGTCAATCCGCGCATCATCACCTGCGCCATTTCCGGCTTCGGCGAGACCGGCCCCATGCCGCACCGGCCCGCTTTCGACCTCGTGGCACAGGGCATGGGCGGCGGCATGGCGCTGACCGGCTATGCGGACGGCGAACCGTTGCGCGCGGGCATTCCCATCGGCGATCTCGCCGGCGGCATGTTCGGCGCCATCGGCGTGCTTTCGGCGCTGCAGGCGCGTGCGCGCACCGGGCGCGGCCAGCATGTCGACATCTCGATGTTCGACTGCCAGCTTTCGCTGCTCAACTATATGGGCACCATGTTCCTGATGTCGGGCGTGGCGCCGGAGCGCTCGGGAAACGGCCATTTCGTGCATGTTCCGTACAACACCTTCCGCACCAGGACGCGCCATCTGATCGTTGCCGTGATCACCGACAATTTCTGGGCCAATCTCGTCGATCTGCTCGGCGACGACGCGCTCCGGCGGCCCGAGTTCGCCACCCAGCCCGGCCGCTTCGCGCAGAAGGCGTTCATCGAAGAACGGGTTCAGGCGGCGTTCGCGACGCAGACCTGCGAATATTGGCTGGACGCGCTCGCCAAGTACCGCATTCCCGCCGCGCCGGTGAACGATCTCGGACACGCATTCGGCGATCCGCAGGCCGTCGCGCGCCACATGACGGTCACCGTGCCGCTTCCCGACGGAAGCGCCGTCGAGGAGCCGGGCAATCCCGTCAAGCTCTCGGACACGTACGAAGACGTGTACGCGCCGCCGCCGCTGCTCGGCCAGCATACGCGCGACGTGCTCGGCGAGTTCCTGAAGCTCGGCGACGACGATATCGCGCGCCTGGCCGAGCACGGCGCGATCGGGGTGTGAGCATGGCGACGCCGGTCGAGATCATCGAAGTCGGGCCCCGCGACGGATTGCAGAACCAGGACGTGCCGCTTTCGACCGCGGACAAGGTGTCCATGATCGGCAGCCTCGTCGCCGCCGGCGCCCGCCGCATCGAAGTGGCGAGCTTCGTCAACGCCGCGCGCGTGCCGCAGATGGCCGATGCCGAAGCCGTCATCGCGGCTCTGCCCCGTCGCAAGGACGTGACGACGATCGGCCTCGTGCTCAACGAGCGCGGCCTCGACCGCGCGCTCGCCACCGCGATCGACGAGATCGGCGTCGTCGTCGTCGCCTCCGATACGTTCGGCATGCGCAACCAGAAGCAGACAGCAGCCGAGTCGGTCGAGATGGCGGTCAAGGTCATCGAACGCGCGCGCGCCGCCGGCCGCCGGGCCCAGGTGACGATCGCGGTCGCGTTCGGCTGTCCCTTCGAGGGCGAAGTTCCGCAGGCGCGCGTCGCGGCCATGGCGCGGCGGCTGGCGGAGGCCGGACCGCTGGAGATCGCGCTCGCCGACACGGTCGGTGTCGGCGTTCCGGCGCAGGTCAAGGCGCTGATAGCGGAGCTGCGCGGCTCCATACCGCACATGCCGCTGCGGTGCCATTTCCACAATACGCGCAACACCGGCCTCGCCAACGCTTTCGCGGCGGTGGAGTCCGGCGTGGGGCGCCTGGATGCCAGCGTCGGCGGTATCGGCGGCTGCCCCTTCGCACCGGCGGCGACCGGCAATATCGCGACCGAGGACCTCGTCTACATGCTGGAACGCTCCGGTTACGCGACCGGATACGATCTCGGGCGGCTCAACGCGATGGCGCCCTGGCTCGCACAGCGTCTCGAACTCGTGCAGCTTCCCGCAATGGTGAGCCGCGCCGCGTTGTTTCCGCCGCAGGCCGCCGTGTCGGTATCGTAGGCAAAGCGTCGTGTGCGGCTGGCGTCGATCGCGTATGTTTTGAAATCAATCATGCACTCTCCAGGGAAATCCATCGCGTGAAGAGCCGCATCGCCTCCGTCACCGCCCGGCAGATCTGGGATTCGCGCGGCCGACCGACGGTCGAGGCCGAAGTCGCGCTCGAAGGCGGCGCGCGCGGACGCGCCGCCGCTCCCGCAGGCGCCTCACGCGGCCGCAACGAAGCCATCGACTTGCGCGACGGTGGCGCGCGCTTCGGCGGCTTCGGCGTGTCGAAGGCCGTGGCCAACGTCAACGGCGCGCTGGCGCTGACGCTGGCCGGCCAGGACGCGGCGAACCAGGCCGAAATTGACAGGTCGATCGCCGAACTGGACGGGACGCCGAACCTGACGCATCTCGGCGGCAATGCCTGCGTCGCCGTTTCGCTCGCCGTGCTGCATGCCGCCGCGGCCGCCGAAGGCCTGCCGCTGTGGCGCTACCTGGCGCGCGGGACCAAACCGCGGATGCCGCTCCCGGAAATCCAGATCTTCGGCGGCGGCGCGCATGCCGGGCGACGCATCGACATCCAGGACCTGATGATCATGGTTCCGGGCGCCGGCAGCGTCGCCGAGGCGCTCGAGGTCACCGCCGACGTCTACCGCGCGGCCGGAGACCTCATGTCGAAAGCCGGAAAGCTCGCCGGAACGGCGGACGAGGGCGGCTGGTGGCCGAGCTTCGGCTCGAACGAGGAGGCGCTGGAGACTCTCACCCGCTCCATCGAGGCGTCGGGCCACCGCCCGGGCCACGACGTGTTCATTTCGCTCGATATCGCTGCGAGCGAATTTTACGACAATGGCCGCTACCGGCTGGCGCTTGACGGCACCGCGCTCGATCGCGACGCCATGGCCGATCTGATCGAAGGCTGGGCGCGCCGGTTCCCCATCCTCTCGATCGAGGACCCGGCAGCGCAGGACGACGCGCCGACCATGTTGCGCATCACCCGGTCGCTGTCGGAACAGGCCCAGATCATCGGCGACGATTTCCTGGTGACCGACGCCCGCCGCGTCGAAGAATCCGGCGGCGCCTGCACCGCCGTGCTGATCAAGGTCAACCAGGCGGGCACCGTGAGCAAAGCAAAGAGCGCGCTCGACGCCGGCAAGGCCCGGGGCTGGGCCACCATCGTTTCCGCGCGCTCGGGCGAGACCGAAGACACCTCGATCGTCGATCTCGCCGTCGGCTGGGATGCCGGCCAGCTCAAGGTCGGATCCTTTGCGCGCTCGGAGCGCATGGCGAAGTGGAACGAATTGCTGCGCATCGAGGAAGCGATGGGCGCCGATGCCAGGTTCGCGGGCTGGAGCGCGTTTCCGGCGGCGATGAAAAAGCCGGCGGGCGCGGCGAGATGAACGTCGTCCTGCATTACCGCGCCAGCGACGGCTTCCGCGCGATCCTTGACGCGGCCAAACCCAAGGACATGACGCTCAGCATTGTCGACGAGGCCGACGACGCCGCCTTCTCGGCTGCGATGCGGACGGCCGACGCGCTGCTGCATGTCTTGCGGCCCGTGACGGCGGCCGACATCGCCGCCGCTCCGCGGCTGAAGCTGATCCAGAAGATCGGCGTCGGCGTCAACACGATCGATCTCGATGCCGCCCGGGCGCGCGGCGTCGCGGTCTGCAACATGCCCGGAACGAACAGCCGCGCGGTCGCCGAGATGACGCTGGCGCTGATGCTCGCGGCGCTGCGGCGGGTCATGGTGTTCGATCCCCTGACGCGGCGCGGCGAGGGCTGGCGGCCCGATCCGCGCGAGCTCGACCAGGTCGGCGAGATCGGCGGACGCACGGTCGGCTTCGTGGGTTACGGCGCCGTGCCGGCCGCACTCGCCCCGGCGCTGCGCGCGCTCGGCGCGGACACGCTCTACACGGCGCGGACGCAGAAGCGCGAGGCCGCGGCGCGGTTCGTGGCGCTCGACGATTTGCTGGCAGCGTCCGACATCGTGTCGCTGCACCTGCCGTCGACGCCGGAAACGCGCGGCCTGATCGGCGAAGGCGCGATCCGGCGCATGAAGCGGGGCGCGATCCTGATCAACACGGCGCGCGGCGATCTGGTCGATGAGGTCGCGCTGGCGCACGCGCTGACGAGCGGGCAGATCGCGGCGGCCGGGCTCGACGTGTTCGCGCGCGAGCCTGCCGCGGCGGACAATCCGCTGTTCCGGCTGCCGAACGTCGTGGTGATGCCGCACATCGCCTGGCTCACGCCCGAAACGCTGAAGCGGAGCATGACGGTGGCGATGGAGAATTGCCGTCGCGCGATGGCGGGCGAAACCCTGCTGCACCGGGTGGTCTGAGATGAGCGCAGCGAGACCCCCGGTCCTGTTGATGTGCGGACAGCTCTGCACCGAGCGTCTATGGCGCGACCAGATCCCCGCACTGGCGGCGTTGACCGATGTCGCCGTCAGCGTGCAGCGCCAGCACGAAACGGTCGCGGACATGGCCCGGGCCGTGCTCGCCGCCCAGCCCGGCCGCTTCTCCATCGTCGCCCACGCCATGGGCGCGTTCGTCGCCTTCGAGATCCTGCGGCAGGCCGGCGATCGCGTCGCCAGCCTCGCCTTGCTCAGCACGCTTGCGCCCAACGATACGCCGGCGCAGACCGCGCGCCGCGAAGGTTACCTGCGCCTGGTCGAGGCGGGAAAATTCGACGGCGTCGTCGAGGAACGCATTCCGATACTGCTCCATCCCGCGCGGCGCCAAGACGCAGCGCTGGTGTCGGCCGTGCGCCAGATGGCGCGCGATACCGGCGCCGAGACGTTCCTGCGCCAGCAGCGGGCGATCATGTCGAGACCCGACAGCCGGCCCGGCCTGCGCGCCATCGCCTGCCCGACGCTCATCGTCTTCGGACGGCAGGACGGCATCGTCACGCTGGATCACCAGACCGAGATGTGCGGCGCCATTGCGGGCGCGCGGCTCGAGATCATCGAGGATTGCGGACACCTGATGACGCTGGAGCAGCCCGAACGCGTGACCCGGATGCTGGCGGACTGGATCGCGAAAACCTGACGCTCAGCCGAGTTCCTTGCGGACGATCGCGGTGCCGTCGACCATCGCCTTCAGCTTGCCGAAGGCGGTTTCGCGCGAAAGATATTTCATGCCGCAGTCGGGCGCGATCATCAGCCTCTCGGCGGGCACGTGCTTCAGTGCCGCGCGGATGCGCGACGCGACCGTTTCGGGCGTCTCGACGTTGGGATCGTTGAGGTCGATGACGCCGAGCATGATCGTCTTGCCGGGAAGATCGCGCAGGACCGCCGTGTCGAGTTTTGGCTGGGCCGCCTCGACCGAGACGATGTCGATGCCGGAATCCGCAAGTTCCGCGAGATAGGAATAGCCATTGGGCTTGGCCGCGCCCTTGTGCACATGGGCATAGCCGAAACAGATGTGTAACGCCGTTTTTCCCGTCACGCCCTTGATCGCGCGGTTGATCGCCTTGAGCGCGTAGGCGCGGGCCTTGTCGGCGCGGGCCTGCAGATAGGGCTCGTCGAGCTGCACGATATCGACGCCGGCGGCGAAGAGATCGTGCATTTCCGCATTTACGGCGTCCGCATAATCCAGCGCGAGCGCTTCGTCGTCCTTGTAAAAGTCGTTCTGCGCCTGCTGAGTCATGGTGAACGGACCCGGGATCGTCATCTTGATCGGTCGTTTGGTGTAGCGCTTGAGCAGGGGCACGTCCTGCGCCTCGATCGGTCCGAGCCGGCGGACCTTGGCGCTGACGCGCGGAACCGGATTGGGCGCGCCGGTCCGGTCCATGGCCGTGCCCGGATTGTCGATGTCGATTCCGCTGAGGGACGTCGCGAGGCGGTTGGAGTAGCTCTCGCGCCGCATCTCGCCGTCGCCGAGGATGTCGATCCCGGCGCGTTCCTGGTCGAC
Source organism: Rhizomicrobium sp. (assembly GCA_035499335.1). Lineage (GTDB taxonomy): Bacteria > Pseudomonadota > Alphaproteobacteria > Micropepsales > Micropepsaceae > Rhizomicrobium. The sequence goes on from DATJZB010000087.1 coordinate 50,387, forward strand.
GAGCGCGATGATCGTCGCATCGTCCTGCGCCTGCGCGAGCAGCGGAGCGGGCACGCGCCACAGCTCCTTCGCGCGAACGCGCGGCGGCAGACGGCTCTTCAATTGTTCGCGATCTATCAGCCAGTCTGGCTGCGGATAGCTGCCGACGATGGTGGTGGGAAGAATCGGCAGTGTCATGGCGCGGGAACCCTCGCAAGCAGGCGTGATTGCGACGATTTGTGATTTTCCCGGGATTGTCAATTTACTTAGAAATCTATGGGTCTTTTACTTCGTCTCGCATGCCGGGGAGCTTGGGCCTGCGTCGCCGCAGGGGGTTTGCCTTTTTTCGCCCGCGCCCATAACCATAGAGGGAGGCGGAAAAAACGGTCAGTCACCATGGCGAGTCGGAAAAAGGCTCCCTCGTTCGAATATTACGAGAACCCTCTCAACAGTATCGGTTACCTGCTGCGGATCGCGTTCCGGTCCTTCTCCAGGGCCCTGGAGCGGCGAACCCTGCCGGCGGGCGTCACCAGCGGGCAATGGCGGTTCCTGCGCGTCTTGTGGGCGGAGGACGGGCTGACGCAGATCGAGCTCAGCCGCCGCGTCGGCATGCGCGAGCCGACGACGGTCGCGGCCGTGAACGGTCTGGAGCGCGCGGGCTACGTGGTGCGGCGCAAAAGCGCCACCGACCGGCGCAAGGTCCATGTCCACCTGACCGCCCGCGCCAAGCGGCTCAAGGCCAAGCTGATCCCGTTCGTGGCCGAAGTGAACGCGCTGGGGCTGAAGGGCCTGAGCGCGCAGAACGCGACGGTCCTGCGCAAGTCCCTGCTCAAGATCATCGACAATTTCAGCCACGACGACGGCGATTCCTACCAGGACGCGAAGTTCCGCTCCCGGGTGTCGGACTTCGAAGGCTAGCGCCTCAGTTCTTGCTGTTGATCCAGTCGACCATCAGCGCGGCTGCGGATTCGCGGTACGCCATCGAATCCTCGAAATAGTGGGCACCCTTCACCATCTCCAGCTTTTTGTCCCTGGCGCCGATGAAATCGAAGATCTTCCGGGCGTCCGACGGGAACACGCCCATGTCGCCGGTGCTCTGCACCACCAGCGCGGGTGCGGTGAACTTGGCGAGGTGATCGCGGCCCTGGCACTTCGATTCCGACAGGCTCCACATCGACAGCCAGGTCTTGAGCGTGTTGGCGCGGCCGATGCCCGGCATCTTGTTGGCCTGCGCGGGATGGCCCCGATAGCAGCCCGGGCAGGGGCGGTCGGAGGGATCGATCGCCGGATCCATGAAACGCAGGTCGCCCCAGGTGCGATAGAGCGGAAACAGGATGTCGGGGACCCCGGCGGCGTTGACGCGCGCGAGCTCCTTTTTCGCCCAGTCGGTGATGCGCTGGTTGCGGGCGTGCTGCGCGGCGCGATAGCGCGCGATGAACGCCTCGCTGTAGGGCGGGCCGTTGTCGGGATTGAACGGATTGAGCGACTCGTCCGTTTTGGTCGGATCGAATTCGTCGACCACCGAGGCGTCCATCCAATCGGTCAGGACTTCGGGCCGGCCCTGATGGGCGTTGAGCGAGATGTAGAGGTCGGCCTTCTGGATGGCGGCGAGCGCGTCGCGCGTCGGCCCCTTCGCCTCCTGCACGAGCGTGGGCGCGATGGCTTCTGCCTGGTAGGCGCCCATCAGCGATCCGCCGCCGGAGTTTCCGAGGATGACGACGCGCTCGACGCCGGCCTTCTCCTTCAGCCAGCGGACGCCGACGCCGATGTCGATCAGCGCATGCTCGAGCAGGAACTGGTCCTCGGCGCCGCGGTAGCGTGTATTCCAGCCGAGGAATCCCAGGCCGCGTGCCGCGAAATGGGGCGCGATGTAGTGCTCGGTGAAGTCGACGTTGTAGTGCGTCGCGATCAGCGCGGTCTTCGGCCGCTTGCCCTTCGGCGTCCAGTAGATTCCCTGACACGGATGGCCGCCCGCCTGAATCCGCGGCGCGGTCGGCGAGACCAGTCCGACGAATTGCGAGTCGACTTTCGCCAGAAGATCGGCGTCTGACATGTGCGGCATTCTCCCCTTGTGCGACGCGGTGCGGTGCCGCGCTTCTGTCCGTGGACGCTTAGATATCGAAGGAATAGTATCGACAGGGTTTCACCGATGTCCAGCCGGGCAGGCGCCACTGCGCCCCAATTCCGGCCCGGCGGCAAGAGCAAAACGGACGCGCGCATGCAGGGACTGATGCAGGACTGGCCGCTGACGGCCGACAAGATCATCGATCACGCCCGGGCCTGGCACGGCCGGCGCGAAATCGTCTCGGTGTCGGCGGAAGGCCGCAAGACCCGGACCGACTATGCCGCGGTGCATGCGAGAGCCAGGAAAGTCTCCAACGCGCTCATCGCCGAAGGCGTCAAGCGGGGCGACCGGGTCGCCACCATGGGCTGGAACGGCGCGCGGCACCTCGAAGCCTGGTACGGGATCATCGGCATCGGCGCGGTGTGCCACACGCTCAATCCGCGCCTGTTCGTCGAACACCTCGTCTACATCGCCAACCATGCGGGCGACCGGATCCTGCTCGCGGACGCGGCTTGCGCAGCGTTGCTCGAGACCATCCTGCCGCAATGCCCCGGCATCGAGAAGGTGATCTTCCTGTGCGCGCGGGACGAGATGCCCGCGACCTCGTTTCCGGCCGTGGATTTCGAAACCTGGATCGCCGGCGCCTCGGAAACCTGCACCTGGGGCGGGTTCGAAGAGAATTCCGCCGCCGGACTCTGCTACACGTCCGGCACCACGGG
>DATJZB010000088.1:0-25027 GCA_035499335.1 Rhizomicrobium sp.
GTCGTCATCAACACCGCGCGCGACAACCCCGATTTCGAGGTCGTCGCCGTCGCCGCGCGCGATCCCGAGCGGGCGAAAGCCTATGCCGCCGAGCACAAGATACCGCAGGTCGCAAAGGACTATGACGCGCTCGTGCGCCACGCCGAGGTCGATCTCGTCTACAACGCGCTTCCGCCCGCCGGCCATGCGCGCTGGACGATCGCCGCGCTCGAGGCCGGAAAGCATGTGCTGTGCGAAAAGCCCTTCGCGATGAATGCGGCGCAAGTCCGACGGATGAATGAAGCGGCGGCGAAAGCCGAAGGCAAGCTGGTCGAGGCGTTTCACTATCGCCATCACGCGGTCATGAAGCGGGCGGTGGAGATCGCGCGCTCCGGCGAGCTCGGCCGGGTTCAGCGCATCGACGCGGACTTCTCCGTTCCGATCCCCTACCGCGAAGGCGAGTTGCGCTGGACGCGCGAACAGGGCGGCGGCGCGCTGATGGATTTGGGCTGCTACCCATGCCATGCGCTGCGTTCGGTGATGGGCGCCGAGCCGAAGGTCCAGAAAGCGTCCTGCACCATGGAGCATGGCGTGGATGTGACGACCCGGGCGGAACTCGACTTCTCCGGTATCCCGGCGACGCTGACCTGTTCCATGAAACCGGAGCGCTTCGGCGCCAACCTGACGCTGGTGGGCGAAAAGGGAACGATGGAGATCGCCAATTATCTGGCGCCGCAGATGGGCTGCCGGTTCAGCGTCACGGTCGGGGGAGCGACGCGCGCGGAGCCCACGGCGGGAGACGCGACCTATGTCGCCCAGCTCAGGGAACTCGGCGACGTCCTACTGCGCGGCAAGTCGCAGCTCGTCTCCAACGCTGACTCCCTCGGCAACATGGCGATGATCGACGCGATCTACGCCGCCGCGGGCGTGGACAGGTCGTTCGACTAGCGAGCCTGCGTCTCCTTGAGCAGCTCGGCAAGGTAGTCCTGCCACACGGCCGCGAGCGTATGCGTGCCATGGCCGTGAGTCTGGTCGCTGATCGGGATGAGTATGAACCTGGCGTGCGGGATGAGCTTGACCTCTTTCTCCGCTATGCCGAGCTCGGGCGGATTGATGAAGTCGTCGGCCGAGTTGACCCACATCACGGGCGCCTTGATGTCGCCCAGCTTCGCGGACGGATCGTAGCCGCGGGACGAATCCACCTGATAGAGGAAATCGTTGGCGTCGAGCGTCGCGAGGTCCTTGCCGATCGTCTCGTCCAGCCAGGCGTCGGCTGCGTCGCGCGTCGGCCAGTTCTTCTGGAAGAGAAGCGGCGCGCTGCCGGCGATGACGAGAAAATCCGCCGCAGTGCGCAGGCCGGCCTGCGGCTCGGTCTTATAGTCGCCGCCGTTCCAGGCCGGGTCGCTGCGGATCGCGTCAATGATCATCTTGCGCCACATGCGGTTGCGGCCGGCGATCTGCACCGGCAGGCAGGCGAGCGGCATCAGCGCATCCATAAAGTCGGGATAGGTCTCGCCCCAGACGAAGGAATGCATGCAGCCCATCGACGTGCCCATGACAAGGCGCAGGTGGTTCACATGCAGGCCCTTCGTCAGCAGCAGATGGTCGGCCGCGACCATGTCGTCGTAATCGTAGTGCGGGAATCCGGCGTGCAGTCCGTCGCTGGGCTTGGACGACTTTCCGTGTCCGATGCCGTCGCGCAGGATGATGAAATATTTAGACGCATCGAGCAGCGCGCCCGGCCCGAACAAGACGCCCGAAAATTGCGGCCTGAGAAACTGGTGCCCGTCGCCGCCGGTGCCGTGCAGGATGAGCACGGCATTCGTCACCCGGCCATGCGCATCACGGACCGGTTTTCCCAACGTTGTATAGTGAAGCCGCAACTCCTTCAGCGTTTCGCCCGACTTGAACGTGAAGTCGTGGACGATGAAATCCCCTTCCTGCGGCGCCGGCATGTCGGCCGCACGCGCGGCCCCGAAAAACAGCAGCGCGGCGGCGGCGGCCATCATAAAGCTTTTCATGCGCATGCTTCCCCCTGTTGACCGGCAGGCAACCTGAAGCCGAGCCACTGACAACGTCAAGCGTTCGCGCCGCAGTTACGTTGTACGTCCCGTTTCGCTATGCTTGGCGGCCCGGCACCTTCGGAGGATCATTTGGTTCGCGAGATCAAACTGCTCGTCAACGGCACGGCACGGACCGTCACCGCCGATGAGCGCGAGACGTTGCTCGACGTTCTGCGCAACCGCCTGGGGCTGACCGGCCCGCGCTTCGGTTGCGGCGCGGAGCAGTGCGGCACCTGTTCCGTCCTGATCGACGGCGAAGACAAGCCGAGCTGCGCGGTCGAAGTCGGCACGCTCGAAGGCAAATCGATCGTCACCGTCGAGGGCATCGGAACGCCGGACAGGCCGCATCCCCTGCAGACCGCTTTCCTCGAGAAGCAGGCCGGGCAGTGCGGTTACTGCCTTTCTGGCATTCTCGTCGCCTCGAAGGCGCTGCTGGACCGCAATCCCTCGCCCAGCCGCGCCGAGATCGCCGACGCACTCGCCTGGCATCTCTGCCGCTGCGGCGCGCACAACCGCATACTGGACGCCGTCGCGCTCGCCGCGTCGCGCCTGAAGGTGCCCGCATGATTCCGCAATCGCTGCAGGACAATCCGGTTCTCGAGCGCTGGGTCTCGTTCCCGTCGCCCGGGAAAGTCCGCATCGCTTTCGGCAAGGTCGAATACGGCCAGGGCGTCGTCACCTCGCTTGCCCAGATCGCCGCCGAGGAACTCGACGTGGCGATGGGCCAGCTCATCGTCGTCAACGCCGCGAGCGGCGCCGTGCCGAACGAAGGCCTGACCGTGGGCAGCATGTCGATCGAGATGTCCGGGGCATCCGTGCGCGCCGCCTCGGCGGAAGTGCGTGCGCTCTTCATTGCCGAGGCCGCCAGGCGGCTCGCCTGCGCCGCCGAGGAACTCGACATTCGCGACGGCGCGTTCCTGCGCAACGGTTCGGCGACCGGGCTCGACTATTGGAGCCTGTCGCCGGCCGTCGATCTCAAACAGGCGCCGACCGGCGAAGCGCGCTGGAAGACGCCCGACCGACATCGCATCGTCGGACAATCGCAGCCGCGCTCCGACCTGCCGTCGAAGGTGTTCGGCGGCGGTTTCATCCAGGACATTCCGCTCAAGGATGTGACGCATGCGCGCGTGCTGCGCCAGCCGGGCTACCAGGCCACGATCGAGTCGTTCGACGAAGCGGCCGTGCGCAAGGCGGCGGGCGGCGATCTCGACATTGTCAGAGACGGCGCGTTCGTCGCGTTCCTGTCCCGCAGCGAACGGACGGTGTCGCTCGCCTTGGCCGCCGCGGAGCAGCGCGTCGGGTGGAACGACGCGCGTTCCGGCCGGCCGGAGATCTCCGAGCCTGCGGCGCTCAAGACGCTTCCCGCCACGCCCTGGGAAGGCGGCGCGCCGCCGCCCGAACCGTCCAACCGCCGCAAGCACAAGGCGACCTACGGCCGGCCGTTCATCGCCCACGGTTCGATGGGGCCGTCGCACGGCGTCGCCCGCTTCGCCGACGGAACGTTGACGGTATGGACGCACGCCCAGGGGGTCTATCCGATCCGCGCCGTGCTCGCGCGGATCACGGGCCTCGCGCCCGAAAAGATTCATGTCGAGCACGCGCAGGGCGCGGGCTGTTACGGCCACAACGGCTCGGACGACGCGGCGTGCGACGCCGCCGCCATCGCCGTCCGGCGGCCCGGCGAGACCATCCGCGTGCAGTGGCGGCGCGAGGATGAGTTCGGCTTCGAACCGCTCGGCACGGCGATGCAGATCGAGCTTTCCGGCGAGATCGATGCGTCCGGACGCCTCGTCGATTTCAGTTCGGAGATCTGGAGCGGACCACATGTCGGCCGCGGCTATGCGCTCGTCGAAGCCGCCCTCGCGCCCGGCACGCCGCCGCCGCCGCCCATGTCCATTCCGGGATTCAGCGGCGGCCGGCTGAACGCGACGCCCTCCTACGACGTCGTCGCGACAAGAGTGAAAGAGAATGTCGTCACCCCGCCGGTGCGCACCTCGTCGCTGCGCGGGCTCGGCGGTCCGCCGAACGTCTATGCCTGCGAGAGCTTCATCGACGAGCTTGCCGGGATCGCGGGCGCCGATCCCCTCGCCTATCGCCTGTCGATGACGAGCGATCCGCGGGCGCGCGTCGTGCTCGAGCGGCTCGGCGCCCTCTCCCGTTGGCAGCGGCGCGGCCCCGGCGGAAGCGGCGAAGGTCTCGGCCTCGCCTATTCGCGTCACCGCGACCGCGGCGCCTATGTCGGCGTCGCCGTCGCGCTGGACGTCGACAAGGAGGTTCGTCTCAGGGAGATGTGGTGCGTCGCCGACTGCGGCCTGATCGTCAATCCGGACGGCGCCAGGAACCAGATAGAAGGCGGCATGATCATGGCCGCGAGCTGGGCGCTGAAGGAACAGGTGAAGCTGGGCGGCAACGGCATCGCCTCCACCATGTGGGACGACTATCCGATCCTGCGCTTTCCCGAGGTCCCGCCGATCGCGGTCGAACTGATCGCGCAGCCGAGCCAGAGACCTTACGGAACCGGAGAAATTTCGTCGGGCCCGACCATGGCGGCGATCGCCAACGCCGTCGCGCACGCGCTGGGCGCGCGCGTCCGCGACATGCCGTTCACGCGCGAACGGATCGCGGCGGCGCTGCTGTCGGGTTGAAACCGTTCAGCGGCTGCGGTCCCGCATCGCGATGCCGGATGATGCGGCGCTGCAAGCTATCGGTCGGGGTGAAGTCGAGGATGGTAGGCCGGGAGGGGATCGAACCCACGACATTTCGATTAAGAGTCGAACGCTCTACCGACTGAGCTACCGGCCCATCCAAGGAAGGCGCGGTGCATAGCAGAGCGGTTTTGCTCTGTCTAGGAAGACCGGCAATTGCATGCACGGGTTTCGCACAGGGGCGCGATTCGCCTCATTTGGGCCGGAAAAACGGCCCGAGCCGCCGCACATGCGTCAGATGATCCCGCCCGAGTGGCGCGGGATCTCGACCTGGCGGTGCACATGCACGCTCATCAGAAGGCCGAAACCGAACATCACGGTCAGCATCGCCGAGCCGCCATAGGAGATCAGCGGCATGGGGATGCCGACGACCGGGATCAGGCCCATGACCATCGCGGCGTTTATCATGATGTAGAAGAAGAAGTTCAGCGTGACGCCCATCGCCAGCAGGCGGCCGAACTGGCTGCGCGCCGCCATGGCGATCTGGATGCCGTAGCCGATGATGACGGCGAACAGCACGAGGAGCGCGATGCAGCCGACGAAGCCGAACTCTTCGGCGAAGTTGGTGAAGATGAAGTCGGTCTGCTTTTCGGGCAGGAAGTTGAGGCGGCTCTGGGTGCCCTGCAGGAAGCCCTTGCCCACGCCGCCGCCCGAACCGATGGCGATCTTGGCCTGGGTGATGTTCCAGCCGGCTCCGAGCGCGTCGGATTCGGGATCCAGGAACGTCAGAACGCGCCGTTTCTGATAGTCGTGCAGCACGAACTGCCAGGCGGTCGGTACCGCGACCGCGACGGCGCCAAGCGCCGGTGCGATCCACCACCAGGAAAGTCCGGCCAGAAACAGCAGCGACGCGCCGTCCGCGGCGATGATCAGCGTGGTGCCCAGATTGGGCTGAAGCACGACGAATACGGCCGGAATGCCGATCATGGCGAGCGCGAGGAGAAGATTGAGCGGCTTGGAAACTTCTTCGACGCTTTTGCCGTGGAGGAAGCGGGACAGAGCCAGCACCAGCGAGACTTTCATCAGTTCCGACGGCTGCAGACCGAGCGGGCCGAGCGTGATCCAGCGTTGCGCGCCCAGTCCGACATGGCCGGCGACGACGACCGCGACGAGCAGGAGGAGCGATGCGAGATAGGCAGGATAGGCAAGGCCCATCCACACCCGGACGTCGACCAGCGCCACCGCCACAAGCACGAGGAAGCCGAGGATGAAGCGCAGGATCTGCGGCGAAGCCCAGGGCGACAGACTTCCGCCGGCCACGGAATAGAGCATCGCAAAGCCGACGCAGGCTATGATGGTGATGAGCAGGACGAGGCCCCAATTCACCTCGTACAGCTTGTCGGTGAGGCTGAGGGTGCGGCGCGCGGCGGCGTAGGGACGTGTCGTCATCCGCGGCCTCCCCAATCGCGCGGCGGGGCGACCATCGCCGCATTGGTCGGATAGGCGGTGCGCAGCTTCAGGGGATCGCGCTTCTGCGCGAACAGCAGAATGTCGTGCGCCATCTGCACCTGCGGGTGGCCGAGCGCGCCATGCTCGACGATGCAGGACAGCGCGTAGCGCGGCGCCGCCACGGGCGCGAAGGCGACGAAGAGACCGTGGTCGCGCATCTTCCAGGGCAGCGACGCGTCGTTCTTCACGCCGGTGGCGCGCTCTTCCTTGGTGATGCGGCGGACTTGCGCCGTACCCGTCTTGCCGGCCATCTCGAAGCCTGGCTCCGTGATGCGCCAGCGCGAGGCGGTGCCGCCCCCGTTGCACACCGCGTTCATGCCTTCGCGCACGGCGGCGAAGGCGGTGTCCGAGAAGGGTAAGGGATCCGCGAGCGGACGGGGCTGGGCCGTCGTTCCCACCATGTGCGCGATGCGCGGCGTCACGGCGCGTCCGCTGGCGATGCGCGCGGCCATGGTGGCAAGCTGGATCGGCGTCGCGAGCACATAGCCTTGTCCGATGCCGGTGACGAGGGTTTCGCCGAGTTGCCAGGGAATGCCGTAATGCGCCTCCTTCCAGGCTGCACTCGGTATGAAGCCGCCGCTCTCGCCCGGTATTTCGATGCCGGTCGCCGAACCCAGACCGAGCGCCCGGGCGCCCGCCTCCATCTTGTCGATACCGAGAAAGCGCGCGACTTCGTAGAAGAAGACGTCGCACGACTGGGCAATGCCGCGCTGCAGGTCGACGCGGCCGTGCCCGCCGCGCTTCCAGCAGTGGAACTCGTGATTGCCGATCGTCAGGCCGCCCGAGCAGTTGACGGAAAAATCGGGCGGGAGATTGTTCTGCACGGCGGTGAGCGCCATCGCGGGCTTGAACGTCGAGCCCGGTGGATAGGCGCCCGATAGCGCCTTGTTTGTCAGCGGCTTGTGATCGTCCGTCGTCAGCGTCCGCCACTCCTCGCCTGTGATGCCGACGTTGAAGAGATTGGGATCGAAACCCGGAGTCGAGGAGAGCGCGAGCACGTCGCCGGTCTGTGCGTCGAGCACGCAGCAGGCGGCGCTTTCCGTGCCGAGGCGCTGGTCGGCGAAACGCTGCAATTCGCAGTCGATGGTGAGCCAGACGTCCTGACCCGGCACGCCGGGCTCGCGCGACAGCTCGCGGATGACGCGGCCATAGGCGTTCACCTCGACGCGGCTGGCGCCGGCCGTGCCGCGCACCTGCGTGTCGAAGGCCTTCTCGATGCCGCGCTTGCCGATGCGAAAGCCGGGAAGGCTGAGCAGCGGGTCGTCGCTGTTCTGCATGTCCTCGACGCTGACCGCCGCGACATAGCCGAGCACGTGCGACAGTTCCGTGCCGTAGGGATAGGCCCGCGTCTGCCCGACGTCGGGCTGTATGCCGGACAAGTACGGCAGATGCATGTTGATGCGGGCGAATTCCTCCCATGTCAGATTCTCGGCGACCGGGACGGGAACGAACTTCTTGTTGCTGGCGACCTCGTTGAGCACGCGCTTCTTCTGCGCGTCGGTGAGCAGGATCACCTTGCCGATGACGTCGAGCGCGGCTTCGACGCCCTCCGTCGCCTGCTCGGAGACGATCAGGACGCGATAGTTGCGGCGATTGTTCGCCAGCTCGACGCCGAAGCGGTCGAGGATGCGCCCGCGCGGCGGCGCGATCAGCCGCTGGTTGACGCGATTATCTTCGGCCTGCGTCCGGTACTGGTCGCCGTTGAGGATCTGCAGCTGATAGAGCCGCCCCGCGAGCGTCGCGAACACCGCGGCCATCCCGCCCGACAGCATCAGCGAACGGCGCGTGAAGCTGGTGTAGCGGCTCTTGTCCTTGGTGTCGAAGACCGGCATCAGAAATCGCTCCGATACGGTCCGACCAGCCGGCGGTGCGCGACTCCGAGCACGAACACGGCGGGAATGTAGAACAGCACCGTCATCGCGAGCTGCACCAGCATCGTCGCCAGCGGCGGAAAGTGCCAATAGTAGAGGGTGACGATCCCGTACGCGGCGACGCAGGCCGTCAGCGCCGACACGGCAAAACCCGCGATCGCGCCGATGCCCGAGAGTCCTGCGAGCATGTCGCGCTGGCGGTCGATCAGGAAATAGGCGGCGAGGAACGATGCAGCCCAGACGCCGGGCGGACCGCCGGAGAGCACGTCCTGCAGAATGCCGAGCACGAACACCCAGGCCGGCGTCATCAGGTCCGGACGCACCATCGCCCAGAAGTACAGCGGCATGAACACCAGAAGCGGCGGCGGCACGAGACCGCCCAAAATGGAGACGGGAAAGTTGGCGACGATCACGCCCAGGATGCCGAAGAGGGCGGGGACGATCGAAGAGAGAAAGCGCCCACCCATGATGCTACCGGCGCGCTCCAAGTCGGGCCTCACTCATTGCCGGTGTCGGCGGGCGCCCCGCCCTGTGCCGCCGGAGGCGGCGCGGATCCCGGTGCGGGAACTGAGGGCGCGGCGACGGTTGCAGGCATCGTCACGGGCGCGATGGCGGTCACGGCAGGCGGCGGCGCGGCCGGCGGCAGTCCGGCGGCGGTCGCGGGCAAATCGTTCGGCGATGCGGCCGGCGGCTGTTCGGTCTTCAGCTTGAAGTCGACGACATTGACGTCTTCGCTCGAACTCGGATCGGCGAGCAAGACGACGCGATAGCCGCCCGCCGGATCGGCGACGACCGTTCCGACCGCGAGACCCGGTGGCAGGAGACCGCCGTCGCCCGAACTCACCACCTGGGCGCCGGGCTTAAGCGTGAGATTCTGCGACAGCAGGTCGAGCGTCGGCGCGCCCGTATTGTCGCCCGCCATGATCGCCTGCGCATTGCCCGGCTCGATGTTCACCGGAATGCGGCTGTTGAGATCGGTGAGCAGGATGACCCACGAGGTGTGATCGCCGGTGAGGAAGATGCGGCCGATCATGCCGCGGGAGTCGACGACCGCCTGCCCCGGCTTGATGCCCTGCGCCTTGCCGGCGTCGAGGATCATCGTCTGGAGAAACGGCTGGTTCGAGCGGCCGATGACGCGGGCCATGACCGACGACAGGCCGGGATCGGGCACGGCATGCAGCAGCAGCTGATAGCGCTTGACGCGGTCCTGCAGCGTCACCGCCACGTTGCGCCACTGGCGCAGCCGCGCATTCTCCGACTTGAGGCGCAGATTTTCCTGATAGACGACGAAGATATCGCCGAGCGAGCCGACCCAGCGGTCGAGTCCGACGAGCGGCGAACGCATCGCGCGCAGCGCCGGTGCGGCCCAGTCCGTCACCGTGGCGCGCGCCCGGTCGAACAGGGTGTTCTCGGCCTTTCCGATCAGGATGAGCGCGACGGCGAGAGCGGCGAGGAGCGCGATCGGGAGCTGCGCTCCGCCGCGGTTCCGCGCGATCTTCCAGGTGCCGTTCGCCATGACTTTTCCAACCCGGCCAGCGGCCGGTTCTATCAGAACGCGGTGGACAGAACGTGACGCATTCCCTTGGTATTTTCGAGAACCCGGCCGGTTCCCAGCGCGACGCAGGACAGCGGATCGTCGGCGATCGACACCGGCAGTCCCGTTTCCTCGCGCAGGACCTGGTCCAGGTTGGCGAGCAGCGAACCGCCGCCGGTCAGCACGATCCCCTTGTCCACGATGTCGGCGGCCAGCTCGGGCGGCGTCGCCTCCAGAGCCACCTTGACGGCCTCGACGATGGCGCCGACCGGTTCGGCCAGCGCTTCGGCGATGTGGCGTTGGGTGATGGTGATTTCCTTGGGCACGCCGTTCAGCAGGTCGCGTCCCTTGATGTCCATGGTCACGCCGTTGCCGTCGGCCGGCGGCGCGGCGGAACCGATCTCCTTCTTGATCCGCTCGGACGACGCTTCGCCGATGAGCAGGTTCTGGTGACGCCGGATATAGGCGATGATCGCCTCATCCATCTTGTCGCCGCCGACGCGGACGCTGCGCGAGTAGACGATGCCGCCGAGGCTGAGCACGGCGACTTCCGTCGTTCCGCCGCCGATGTCGACGACCATCGAACCCGTCGGCTCGGACACCGGAAGCCCGGCGCCGATCGCGGCGGCCATCGGCTCTTCGATCAGATAAACGCGGCGCGCGCCGGCGGAGAGCGCGGATTCCTGGATGGCGCGCCGCTCGACCGCGGTCGATCCCGACGGCACGCAGACGATGATCATCGGATTGGCGAACGAGCGCCGGTTGTGCACCTTGCGGATGAAGTGCTTGATCATCTCTTCGGCGATTTCGAAATCGGCGATGACGCCGTCGCGCATCGGGCGGATCGCTTCGATGTTTCCGGGCGTGCGTCCGAGCATCATCTTGGCATCGTTGCCGACGGCGCGAACCTGCTTCTTGCCGCCGCGGTTGATCGTGGCGACAACCGAGGGCTCGTTCAAGACGATCCCTCTTCCTTTTACGTAGACCAGGGTATTTGCGGTGCCGAGGTCGATGGCCATGTCGCTCGACATGGCGCCCAAAAGACTGCCGAAGATGCTCAAACTCTTTTTTCCTTCCCAGGAGCCGGCAGTCCCGACGCTCGCTTACGCGCGAAATGGACCCCGGCGGTTTCCCGCCGGGGCCGACTATCTCATCTCGCGACGGTGAGAGCCTCAGGTGCCTGCTTCTCGCGTTTCACCAATAGCTTGTTGAGCGCATTGACATAGGCATACGCCGCGGCCACCAGCGTGTCGGTGTCCGCGCCGCGTCCCGTGACGGTGCGCCCGTTTTCCTCGAGTCGCACGCTGACGGTCGCCTGCGCGTCGGTGCCTTCCGTGACCGCATTGATCTGGAAGAGCTGCAGGTTCGCCGTGTGCGGGTAGAGTTCGCGGATCGCCTTGAAGATCGCGTCGACCGGACCGTCGCCCGTCGTCTTCACGCGGCGGTCCTCGCCGTCGATCTTCAGCGTGAGTTCGCATCCCGGAAGGATGTTGGTCCCGGTCTCGACTCGAAGATCCTTCACCGAAATCAGATCGTGGCCGCGGACGATCTCGTCGTCCACCAGCGCGACGATGTCCTCGTCGAAGACATGCTTCTTCTTGTCGGCCAGTTCCTTGAAGCGCTTGAAGGCGTCGGCGAACGCCGCATCGTCGAGCGTGTAGCCCATCGCCTCGAGCTTGTCGCGGAACGCGTGGCGGCCCGACAGCTTGCCGAGGACGAGCGAGGTCTCCTTCACGCCGACATCCTCGGGACGCATGATCTCGTAGGTTTCGACGTTCTTCAGCATGCCGTCCTGGTGGATGCCGGACTCGTGGCTGAAGGCGTTCTTGCCGACGATCGCCTTGTTGTACTGGACCGGAAAGCCCGTGACGTTCGACACGAGCTTGGAAGCGCGGGCGAGCATCCTGGTGTTGATGTTGTTGACGAACGGCATGCGGTCGCGCCGCACCTTGAGCGCCATCACGATCTCTTCGAGCGCGGCGTTGCCGGCGCGTTCGCCGATGCCGTTGATGGTGCACTCCACCTGACGCGCGCCGGCGAGGACTCCGGCCAGCGAGTTGGCGACCGCCAGGCCGAGATCGTTGTGGCAGTGCGTCGAGAAGATCACCTTGTCCGCGTTCGGCACGCGGTTTCTGAGCATGGTGATGATCTCGAAATATTCCTGCGGCGTGGAATAGCCGACCGTATCGGGCACGTTGATCACCGTGGCGCCCGAGTGGATCGCGACTTCCACCGTCTTGCACAGGAAATCCGCCTGCGTGCGGGTGGCGTCTTCCGCCGACCATTGCACGTCGTCGGTGAAGTTGCGGGCGCGCGTCACCGATGCGCCGACCGCCTCGAGCACCGCGTTTTCGCCCATCTGGAGCTTGTGCTTCATATGGACGGGGCTGGTGGAGATGAAGGTGTGGATACGCGGCCGCTTGGCGCCCCTGAGCGCTTCGCCCGCCGCATCGATGTCCTTGAAGTCGGCGCGGGAGAGGCCGCACACGGTGGCGTTCTTCACGATCTTGGTGACTTCGCGCACGGCTTCGAAATCGCCGGGCGATGAAATCGGGAATCCGGCCTCGATCACGTCGACGCCCATCTCGTCGAGAAATTCCGCGATGGAGATTTTCTCTTCGAGCGTCATGGCGGCGCCCGGCGACTGCTCGCCGTCGCGCAACGTGGTGTCGAAGATCCGTACCCTCTCTGGATTGTCTGTCATGGCAATACATTCCTTCCGTTCGTCGCAGTTGCGACCTCTGGTTCACTCCTTTCGCTTTTCATCCCCTAAGCATGTGGCGTGCGATGACCGCGCGCCGACAGCGCCTAGGGGCAGCTAAGAAGGAGCAGAAGCGCTTGCGACGAACCGAGGGAAGGACGGGGCGCCAACGCAATGCGTGCGCAGACGCAGGCGAACACATCGCCTTTTGCGCCTTGCTGACTCACGCCCGTCGTCATTGCCGAATCGCCGTTCCGCCCGCCGAGTTTACGGTTCGATAACTTTAGCCAAATCGTGGTTAAGCACTGGTAAAAGCACTATTTTCCAATCCGGCTTCGCGTTTTTAAGCCGGATTCGCGACAGGGCGCAAGGGCAACGCCGATTCCACCTGCTTCAGCGGCGCGCGCACAGCGTGGGAAATGAGCCATGTATATCATGCGTTTACGCTCGCCCGCCGGACGCCCTGACCGGCGTCCGCCGAGGCGCGCGACCGGGTGCAGGCATTTGCCGCGTGCCGCGACACGAACGAAAGATCCATTCCTTGGCATGCAACCTTTGCTGGCAACACCCGGTGCGAAAGCGTACACTAGAGGTTGTCCGCGCTGCCGGCGATCGTGCCGGCTGCCGATGACAGGAGCGCGCCGAACAACCCGCCGGTTCCTCTAATCCCCCAAAGCCCTGGGGAACCGTGTTCGCACTCGCTGCTCCGGGCTGCCGCACGGAAGTTGAATCGACCTCAGGTACGGCGGCCTGACTTTTTCTGAAGTCTCGAAGGATCGCGGCGCAGGCGATGTGAAGCTGATGTGACACGGATCGTCGCGCATCGCCGCGCGCGCCGCGGACGATTAAAGACTCTTCACGCACGACCCAAATTTCCGCTTTTAACGGGCGCGCCAAAGTGGTTCTGTGCCGACACGTTCCGCGTCTGCGGCGCGTTCGCCCGCGTTTTCGTTTCAACCCCCCTCGAGGCTTGCCGGATATGAGAATCCTGCCGCCCGTCTCGGTCGAGGCACGCCGCCTGTTGCCCAGCCGCTGGGACGCGCTGGCCGCATTGCTCGTGCTCGGTTTCATCGTCCTCTTCGCCGATGCCAGCCGCTCGCTGGTCGAGCCGCTTTCCTCGCTGACGCATCAGCGCCTGTCGCTCGATCCCGGCAATCTGCCTGCATATGCGCTGCGCACGTCGATGCGCATGCTGATCGCGCTGGCGTGCTCGCTCGTCTTCACGCTCACCTATGCGACGTGGGCGGCCAAGAGCAAGCGGGCCGAAACGCTGCTCGTGCCGCTGCTCGACATTCTGCAGTCGGTTCCGATCCTCGGCTTCATCTCGATCACGGTCGTATTCTTCCTTTCGCTGGCGCCCGGACGGATCTTCGGCGCCGAGCTCGCCGCGGTCTTCGCCATCTTCACCAGCCAGGCCTGGAACATGGCCTTCAGCTTCTACCAGTCGCTCCGCACCGTTCCCGAGGAACTCGAGGAAGCCGGCCGCATGTTCGGCATGAACGCCTGGGCGCGCTTCTGGCGCATCGAAGTGCCGTTCGGCATGCCGCAGCTGATCTGGAACATGATGATGTCGATGTCCGGCGGCTGGTTCTTCGTCACGCTGTCCGAGGCGATCAGCGTCGGACACACCACGATCGCCCTGCCCGGCATCGGCTCCTACATCGCCGAGGCGATCGTCGAGCGGAACCTGCACGCCATCTTCTGGGCGATCGGCGCGATGCTGATCGTCATTGTGATCTACGACCAGCTCCTGTTCCGTCCGCTCGTGGCCTGGGCCGACCGCTTCCGCTTCGACAACGAGGAAAGCGAGGACCAGCCGGAATCCTGGGTACTCGACGTGTTGCGCCAGTCCAGGCTGATGGACCGCGTCGCCGAGCCGTTTCACCTTTTCATGCGCTGGACCTACCGCCGCTCGCCGCCGCTGCGCCGTGGGCTCGGTTCGACGGCGCAAGCGATTCCGACGCGCGCGGCCGACATCGTCTGGATCGTATTTCTCATCCTGCTCGGTGCCTACGCGCTCTGGCGCATCTACGGGCTCATGGCAGGCGCTCTCGGCTGGAGCGACGTTCTCGGCGCGCTCGGCCTCGGCGCGATCACCATGCTCCGGGTCGTCCTGCTGATCGCCGTCGCCAGCGTGATCTGGACGCCGATCGGCGTCTATGTCGGCATGCGCCCGCAACTGGCGCGCTTCGTGCAGCCCATCGCGCAGTTCCTGGCCGCGTTTCCGGCGAACCTGCTGTTTCCGCTCGCCGTCTTCATCATCGTGCGGCTCGCGCTCAATCCCGATATCGCGCTTTCTCCGCTGATGGTTCTCGGCACGCAGTGGTACATCCTCTTCAACGTCATCGCCGGCGCGACGGCGATCCCGCGCGACTTGCGCGACGCCGGCACGAATTTCCAGGTCAAGGGCTGGCTGTGGTGGCGCAAGGTTGCGCTGCCGGCCGTGTTTCCGTTCTACGTCACCGGCGCGATCACCGCGTCTGGCGGCTCGTGGAACGCCGCCATTGTCGCGGAAGTGGCGAGCTGGGGCAATCAGACATTGCGCGCCCACGGCCTGGGCGCCTACATCGCCGACGCGACGGCGGCGGGCGATTTTCATAAGATCGTCCTGGGTATCGCGACGATGAGCTTCTTCGTGGTGGTGGTGAACCGGCTGTTCTGGCGGCCGCTCTACTGGTTCGCCGAACGGCGCTACAGGCTGACGTGAGGTGACGATGGCAGACGAAATCCTTCTCGATGCGCACGAGGTCCGCCGTTCCTTTCCCAAGCCGGGCGGCGGCGAGCTGCTGGTGCTCGATGGCGTCGAACTGACGCTCAAACAGGGCGAGATCGTCGGCCTGCTCGGCCGCTCCGGCTCCGGCAAGTCGACGTTCCTGCGCCTCATTGCGGGGCTCGCCCAGCCGCAGGGCGGAACGCTCACCTATCTCGGCAAGCGGATCGAAGGTCCGCCGAGCGGCATCGCGATGGTGTTCCAGAGTTTCGCGCTGTTCCCCTGGCTGACCGTCCTCGAAAACGTGCAGCTCGGACTCGAAGCGCTCAGCATTCCGCAAAGCGAGATCCGCACCCGCGCGCTGGCCGCAATCGACCTTATCGGTCTCGACGGTTACGAGAGCGCCTACCCGCGCGAGCTTTCCGGCGGCATGCGCCAGCGCGTCGGCTTTGCCCGCGCCATGGTGGTGCATCCCAACATCCTGTTGATGGACGAGCCGTTCTCGGCGCTCGACGTCTTGACGGCCGAGAACCTGCGCACCGATTTCCTCGAACTGTGGGGAGAGAAACAGCTTCCCATCAAGGGCGTGATCCTGGTCACGCACAACATCGAGGAAGCCGTCCTGATGTGCGACCGCGTGCTGCTGTTCTCGACGAATCCCGGACGCATCGCCGGCGAGATCAAGATCGACATTCCGAGACCGCGCGACCGCACCGACCCGCGCTTCGAGCATTACGTCGACCAGATCTATACCGAGATGACGGCGCGGCAGCGCGCTCACCGCGCCGATCGCGGCGCCGGGCTCGGCCTGATCATGACCCACGTCTCGCCGAACATCGTTTCGGGTTTGATCGAGGCGGTCGCCGCCACGCCGTATAACGGCAAGGCCGACCTGCCCGACATCGCCTCCGATCTCCAGATGGAGATCGACGAGCTGTTCCCCGTCGCGGAAGCCCTGCAAACGCTGCGGCTCGGCGAGCTGGAAGGCGGCGACATCAAGCTGACGCATATGGGCAAGCGCTTTGCCGATGCCGAAATGAACGAGCGCAAGGAAATCTTCTCCCGCGCGCTGATGAGCCAGGTACCGCTCGCCGCCCATATCCGCCGGGTGCTCGACGAACGCACCAGCCACACCGCGCCGCGGCGCCGTTTCATCGACGAGCTGGAAGACCATATGACGGAGGACGCGGCCGAGGAGACGCTGCGCACGGTCGTGAGCTGGGCGCGTTTCGGCGAGCTCTTCTCCTATGACGACGAGACGGAGAGCTTCAGCCTGGAGAATCCGACATAGCGCGGGCCCGGTAGGGCGACAGGTCCAGCTCGGGATAGCGCATCTGGACGTCGCGCAGGGTCTGGGCGTTCCAATACTCGCTGCCGGCCGGCGGCCAGCCGAATACGTCGCGCTGGCGCGGCGTCATTTTGGTCATCGCCTCGATCCAGGACGGACGCTCGGACTCATCGGGCCAGGCGAGCTTACCCTGCCAGCGCCAGGCGCGAGTCTTGAAGTCGGTGAGGATGGCGAACCTCGAGCGGTTCGGCGCCGTGAAATTCGAGCCGCGGTGGAACACGTCCGTCTTGTAGACCATCAGGCTTCCGGCCGGCGCTTCGATCGAGACTTCCTTGTCGAACCAGGTGCCGAATTTGGAGTCCGCCTTGCCGATCGGTATGTCGCGCGTTTCGGAGAGCGGCACCACCTTCGTCGGACCGTCCTTGTCCGTCACGTCCGACAGCAGGATGAACGTCGTCATCTGGGCGTTCAGATTGTCCTCGCGCGGCACGACGATGGTGTGATTGCGATAGTCGCGGTGGTGGTACTGGTCGTAATTGATGGCGCCGGAATATTTCGCCCACAATTCGCCCTTGTAGCAATCGACTTCCCGGGTCTTGAGAAAGCGCTCGGCCATGTCGATGAGATCGGGATAGACGCAGAGCCGGTTGATCTCCCAGCGGTCGAATGGAAACAGGCGGATCCCGGAAAATTGCGACTTGCCGTATTGCGGATATTTCTCCGGCGCGGCGAAATAGTCGTCGGGCCTGGGATAGATGGTCCACAGGGCGTCCTGCGCCGCCTTCAGCGAGTCCCGGTCGATGAAGTTTTCGACCACGGTCCAGCCGCGATCGTAGATTTCCGCAATCTTTTCGTCCGCAACGCGCATGGTCAGCTCTTGACGGGTTTGACGAGCGATGCGGCCTCTTTGGCGCGCGCCCTCGCCTGGTTCGTATCATGTCCGCGAGCAAGCGCAACGCCCATGCGGCGCTTCAGATAGGAAACCGGCTTGCCGAAAAGCCGCAGCTCGCTCCCGGGCACGCGCAGCGCGGCGTCGATTCCCGTGAAGGCGATGGCTTCTGCGTCCAGTCCGCCGTAGACGACGGCCGATGCGCCCGGCGACAGGAGAGCCGTCGAAACCGGAAGCCCGAGAATGGCCCGGGCGTGCAACGCAAACTCGCTCTGATATTGCGAGACGAGCGTGACGAGACCGGTATCGTGCGGACGAGGCGAGACTTCGGAAAACCAGACGTCATCGCCCTTGATGAACAGCTCGACGCCGAAAATGCCCCGGCCGCCGAGCGCCGCCGTGACCTTGCCCGCCATGTCGCGCGCGCGTTCCTGCGCCAGGTCCGACATCGCCTGCGGCTGCCAGGATTCGACATAGTCGCCTTCGACCTGCACATGGCCGATCGGTTCGCAGAATTGGGTGCCGTCCGCGGCGCGGACCGTGAGCTGTGTGATCTCGAAGTCGAAGCGGATCTCGCCCTCGACGATCACCCGCGCTTCCTTCACGCGGCCGGCCGTCAGCGCCTTTTCCCATGCCGTGACGACGTCGGCCGCCGATTTCAGTCTCGACTGGCCTTTGCCGGACGACGACATCACCGGTTTGACGAAACAGGGAAAGCCGATGCGCGCCGTCGCGGCCTGCAATTCCTCGAGCGAGGCGCAGAACGCGTAGGGCGAGGTCGGCAGCTTCAGCTCCTCCGCCGCGAGACGGCGGATGCGCTCGCGGTTCATCGTGATGTGCGCGGCGCGCGCCGTCGGGATCACGATGGCGAGACCGTCTTCCTCGATGCGCAGCAGCTCGTCGGTGGCGATCGCCTCGATCTCGGGAACGATCAGGTGCGGCCGCTCCCGCTCCACCAGCGCGCGCAGCGCTTTCGCGTCGGTCATGTCGATGACGTGCGCGCGGTGCGCGACCTGGCTCGCCGGCGCATGGGCATAGCGGTCGACGGCGATCGTCTCGACGCCGAGACGCTGGAGTTCGATGACGACTTCCTTGCCGAGTTCGCCCGATCCCAGAAGCATGACGCGCGTGGCGCCAGGGGTGAGAGGCGTGCCGAGTTTCATGCCGTCATCCGGTCGCGCCTTAGTTCTTGGCCTGGTCGACCAGCTTGTTCTTCGTGATCCAGGGCATCATTCCGCGCAAACGGGCGCCCACTTCCTCGATCGGATGCGCGGCGCCGCGGGCGCGGGTCGCCTTGAACGATGCCTGTCCGGCCTTGTTCTCGAGGACCCAGTCGCGCGCAAACTTGCCGCTCTGGATGTCGTCGAGCACGCGCTTCATCTCGGCCTTGGTCTCAGCCGTGATGATGCGCGGACCGGTGACGTACTCGCCATACTCGGCCGTGTTGGAGATCGAGTAGTTCATGTTGGCGATGCCGCCTTCGTAGATCAGGTCGACGATCAGCTTCACTTCGTGCAGGCATTCGAAATAGGCCATCTCCGGCGCATAGCCGGCCTCGACCAGCGTTTCGAAACCAGCGCGGATCAGCTCGACGAGGCCGCCGCAGAGGACGGACTGCTCGCCGAACAGATCGGTCTCGCATTCCTCGCGGAAGCTCGTTTCGATCACGCCGGCGCGGCCGCCGCCGATGGCGCTCGCATAGGCCAGGCCGAGGTCGTGCGCGTTGCCGCTGGCGTCCTGATGGATCGCGATCAGGCACGGCACGCCGCCGCCCTTGAGATACTCGCCGCGGACGGTGTGACCGGGGCCCTTGGGCGCGACCATCAACACGTCGAGATCGGCGCGCGGCTCGATCAGGCGGAAATGCACGTTGAAGCCGTGCGCGAACAGGAGCGCCGCGCCCTTCTTCATGTTGTCGTGCAGGTCGTTCCTGTAGATGTCGGCCTGGAGCTCGTCGGGCGTCACCATCATCATGACGTCGGCCCATTTGGCGGCGTCTGCGTTCGACATCACCTTGAAGCCAGCGGCCTCCGCCTTCTTCGCAGACGCGCCGGGCCGCGCCGCGATGACGACTTCCTTGACGCCGCTGTCGCGCATGTTCAGCGCATGGGCATGGCCCTGGCTGCCGAAGCCGATGATCGCGACCTTCTTGTTCTTGATGAAATTCAGATCGGCATCCCGATCGTAATAGACGCGCATGTGTTTGCTCCTGATGAAACGGATGGGAATTCGGCTACATCGCCTCGGGGCCGCGGGAAATCGCGGCGACGCCGGTACGCGACACATCGACGAGACCCAGCGGGCGCATCAGGTCGATGAACTGGTCGATCTTGAAGGGCGCGCCGGTGATCTCGAAGACGAAACTGGTATGGGTCGTGTCGACGACGTGCGCGCGAAATATCTCGCCGATGCGCATCGCCTCGACGCGGCGCTCGCCGCTGCCAGAGACCTTGACCAGCGCCATCTCGCGCTCGATTCCGGGCGTCGACGTCGTCCAGTTGACGACGCGGTGCACCGGAACCAGGCGGCGGAGCTGCGCTTCGATCTGCTCGATCACCTCGGGCGTGCCGGAGGTGACGATGGTGACGCGCGAGGTATGGGCGGCGTGGTCGACTTCGGCAACGGTAAGCGACTCGATGTTGTAGCCGCGTCCCGAGAACAGGCCGATGACGCGCGCCAGAACGCCCGCCTCGTTGTCGACGAGCACGGCTATGGTGTGACGTTCGATCTTGGGCGCTTTCTGCTGCATCACACCAGCATCTTTCCTTCGTCGCTCACCTCGGCGCTGTCTTCGGCGTCGGAGAGAATCATCTCGTTGTGGGCGGCGCCCGACGGGATCATCGGGTAGCAGTTCTCCTTGGGATCGACCCGGCAGTCGAACAGGACGGGCTTTTTCACCTCGATCATTTCCAGGATTTTGGCGTCGAGCTCGTCGGGCTTGCTCGCGCGCAGGCCGACGGCGCCGAACGCCTCGGCCAGCTTGACGAAGTCGGGCAGCGCTTCGGAATAGGAGTGCGAATAGCGTCCGCCGTGCAGGAGCTGCTGCCACTGACGCACCATGCCCATATACTCGTTGTTGAGGATGAAGATCTTGATCGGCAGGTCGTACTGCACCGCCGTCGACATCTCCTGCATCGTCATCTGCACGCTCGCTTCGCCGGCGATGTCGATGACGAGCGCTTCGGGATGCGCCATCTGCACGCCGACCGCGGCCGGCAGGCCGTAGCCCATCGTGCCGAGCCCGCCCGAGGTCATCCAGCGGTTCGGCTGTTCGAACCTGTAGCGCTGGGCCGCCCACATCTGATGCTGTCCGACTTCGGTCGTGATGTAGACGTCGCGGTCCTTGGTCAATTCGTAGAGGCGGTCGACCGCATATTGCGGCTTGATGATGGCGCCCGAGTTCTTGTAGTCGAGCGACCGGCGCGAACGCCATTGGTCGATCTGTTTCCACCACGCCTTCAGCGCCTCGGCGTCGACCTTGCGGCGCTGCGTCTTCCAGAAATGCAGCATCTCGCGCAACGCCTTCGTCGCGTCAGCGACGATCGGCACGTCGACGCGCACGTTCTTGTTGATCTGCGCGGCATCGATGTCGAGATGGATTTTCTTCGACTTGGGCGAGAACAGGTCGATCTTGCCGGTGACGCGGTCGTCGAAGCGCGCGCCCAGGCAGATCATCAGATCGCAATCGTGCATCGCATGATTGGACTCGAAGGTGCCGTGCATGCCGACGAGACCGAGCCATTGCGGGTCAGACGCGGGAAACGCGCCGAGACCCATCAGCGTCGACGTGATGGGGAATCCGGTGAGCTTGACCAGCTCGCGCAGCAGCTTGCTCGCTTCGGGACCGGAATTGATGATGCCGCCGCCGGTGTAGAACAGCGGACGCTTCGCCGCGGCCATCAGCTCGATGGCGCGCACCACCGCGCCGAGCTCGGGATCCGTCTTGGGCTTGTAGGTGCGGTGGCGCACCGAGTCCGGAGCGATGTAGGGCCCCTTCTTGAACTGGACGTCCTTGGGGATGTCGACGACGACGGGTCCGGGGCGTCCGGTGGTGGCGATCTGGAAGGCCTCGTGCAGCACGCGCGCCAGATCGTTCACGTCTTTCACCAGCCAGTTGTGCTTGGTGCAGGCGCGCGTGATTCCGACCGTGTCGCATTCCTGGAACGCGTCGGTGCCGATCAGGTGCGTTGCGACCTGGCCGGTGAGAACGACGACGGGCACCGAATCCATCAGTGCGTCGGTCAGTCCGGTGACGGCATTGGTCGCGCCGGGACCCGACGTGACGAGGACGACTCCGGGCTTGCCCGTGGACCGTGCATAGCCTTCGGCGGCGTGCACCGCGCCCTGCTCGTGCCGGCAGAGAACATGGACGATGCCTTCGGCGGCGAAGAGCGCGTCATAGATGGGAAGGACCGCGCCGCCCGGATAGCCGAAAATGTGCCGTACGCCCTGATCCTTCAGCGCGCGGATCACCATCTCGGCGCCGGAGAGCTCGATCGCGCCCGAACCGGCCAGTGCGTTTCCATCCTTGTCCATGGCGGACATCCTTCGTCAGCAGGCGTTACGGCAGAAAAGCGAAAGGGGCGTTGCCGCCCCTTGGTCTCAAGCCGCTGCGCCGGATTTCGGGGCCTATCCCCGTCCGTTCAGCGGCCTTCCAATAAGTACGAGCGAGAACGTCACGTCGGTCCCCTTTTGGTGCGGCGCAAAATAAGGAAAGTCCCCTTCTCCGTCAAGCAATTTAATCACAGGAATGATAGCATTTCGGTAACAATATTGCGACCTTCGGCCGCGCCCACACGGGTCCAATCGGCGAACCGGTTGCGGAACCAGGTGTCCTGCCGCTTGGCATATTGCCGGGTCGCGATGACGGCCCGCTCGATCGCCTGCTCTTTTTCCATCGCGCCGTCATGCAGGGCGAGGAGTTCGCGCCGGCCGATGATCTTCGCCGCCGGCAGTTCGGGATCGAGATTTTCCAGCGCCAACGCCTCTTGCATCGCGCCGCCTTCGAACATGGCGCGAAAGCGCGCGGCGATCCGCTCGCGCAGCAAGGGCCGCGGCACTTCGAGCACGAATTTGGCGAGGCGCAGGCCGGCGAGCACGGGCTTGCCCGCGTGCTGCTGCCAGAAGGACAGGGGTTTGCCGGACGCTTCGAACACCTCGAAACCGCGCAGCATGCGCTGGCTGTCGCCGGGATTGAGCTGCGCCGCCAGCCTGGGATCGCGCCGCGCGAGTTCGGTGTGGAACGCCTCATGTCCGATCCGCTCCAGAAGTGCGCGCGCGGCATCGCGCAGTCCGGCGGGAATGACCGGCATCTCGGACAGACCTTCGGTCAGCGCGGTGAAGTACAGCCCGGTGCCCCCGACGAACACCGGGATGCGGTGCGTCTTGCGCACTTCGGCCAGCGCGTGGCCGGCGTCGCTCTGGAATCGGCCGGTCGTGTAGGCCTCGCGCGCCGGCACGTGACCGTAAAGCAGGTGCGGCACGATCGCCATGTCGGCATCGCTCGGTCGCGCCGTCAGGATGCGCGGTTCGCGGTAAACCTGCATGGAATCGGCATTGACGATGACGCCGCCGACTTTTTGGGCAAGCTCCAGCGCCGCACGCGACTTGCCGCTTGCGGTGGTGCCTGCGATAAGAACGGCATCGACGGACAACGGACGACTCTCGGTGAGCGACACGGCAGAAATCGCACGGTTCGAGGCATTGGCGGAAGAGGCTTTGAGCGCCATCTATGACGCACGCGACGCCGACGTCCGCGCCGCGCTGGAAGATGCGCGCTACAACATCGAGCGAGCGCTCGACATTGCGCGCATGCGCGGCCTCGTTGCGGTGATCGAACGGCTGACCAGGCGCCGCGACCGCATCCAGGCGATGTACGACGCCCGTTTCAAGAAGCGCTCCGCCAAGCCGTGAAGCAGTCCGTTCCGTTCGCCTACGTCCTCAACGTCGTCGCCGCGCACCGGGAAGCCGCCGAGGAAGCCGCGCAATTGCGCGCCGCCTTGTCGACGACCGGCGGCGTGGGCGAAATCGACTGGCTGTCGCCGTTTCACGCCTTCGACATTCCGTTCGAGAGCAATCCGCATTCCGCCCTCGCCCTCGCGCGCGCGATGGCGGAAGAATTTCCGCTCGACGTCAACGTCCTGCCGGCGGACGGCCGCCGCAAGCAGCTTCTGATCGCCGACATGGATTCGACGATCATCGGTTGCGAATGCCTCGACGAGCTCGCCGACATGGCGGGCATCAAGGCGAAGGTTTCGGCGATCACCGAGCGGGCCATGCGCGGCGAACTCGACTTCGCGGCGGCGCTGCGCGAGCGCGTGGCCATGCTCAAGGGCCTGCCGCTGTCCGCGTTGCAGCGCGTCTATGCCGAGCGCATCAGACTCAATCCGGGCGCGCGGAGCCTCGTCGCGACAATGCGCAAGCACGGCGCGCACACGCTGCTGGTCTCGGGCGGGTTCTCCTACTTCACGTCGCGCGTGGCGCGCGATGCGGGATTTCACGCCGATCAGGCGAACGATCTCATCGACGACGGCGCGGCGCTGACCGGTTCGGTGCGCGAACCGATCCTCGGGCGCGAGGCCAAGCTCGGCGCACTCGAAGCGGGCGCCGCACAGTTGCGCATCGGCGTCGAGGATGCGCTTGCCGTCGGCGACGGAGCCAACGACCTCGCCATGATCCAGCGCGCCGGATTGGGCGTCGCCTATCATGCCAAACCGATCGTCGCGGCGGCGGCTGGCGCCAGCATCGACCATGGCGACCTCAGCGCCCTGCTCTACCTCCAGGGCTATCGCGACGACGAGATCGTGCGCGCCGGTTAGTTCAGCTTGACCGCGACATAGGCTAAGTCGCCGCCGCGGTTGACCAGCAACAGTTCGACCTTCTTGCCCGCCTTGCGGTCGGCGGCGATGCGGCTGGTGACGTCTTGCGGCGTACGCACCGGAACGCCCTGCACCTGCACGATCACGTCGCCCGCGCGGATGTTCTTGTCGGCGGCGGGACTGTCGGCGGCGACGTCGATCACCAGAACACCCTGCACGTTGCCGGAGATCTTGAACTGGCTGCGGCCGAGACTGTCGAGCATGCCGAGCGACAGCCCGAGCATCGACACCTTCGCCGGCGGGCCCGGCGCCTGCGGCGGCGGCGCGACGGGCGTTCCCTTCTCGGTCAGCCGGAGCACGGTGAGGCGCACGGTGACGCGCTTGCCCTTGCGCACCAGTTCAACATTCACCGTCTTGTTGATCGGCGTGTCGGCGACCGCGCGCGACAGGGCACGCGAATCCGAGACCGGTTTGCCGTCGAACGCGGTGATGAAATCTCCGTTCTGGATGCCGCCGCGCGCCGCCGGCCCGCCGGGCGAAACGTCGGAGATCAGCGCGCCGGCCGTTCCGGGCAGACCAAGCCCCTCCGCCAGGTCGTCCGTCACCTGCTGGATGCGCACCCCGATCCAGCCGCGGCGCGCCTGGCCGAATTGGCGCAGCTGCGAGACCACGTCGCGCACCAGGTTCGACGGAATCGAGAAAGCGATGCCGACCGAACCGCCGCTCGGCGAATAGATGGCGGAGTTCACGCCGACGACGTTGCCGTCCATGTCGAACAAGGGTCCGCCGGAATTGCCGCGATTGATCGGGGCGTCGGTCTGGATGAAGTCGTCATACGGTCCGGCTTCGATGTCGCGATTGCGCGCCGAGACGATGCCAGCGGTGACGGTCGAGCCGAGGCCGAAGGGATTGCCGATCGCGATCACCCAGTCGCCGATGCGCGCCGTGTCGGAATTGCCGAACTTGGCGGCGGGCAGCGGCTTCTTCGGACTGACCTTGAGGAGAGCGAGATCGGTCTTC
>DATJZB010000089.1:0-16103 GCA_035499335.1 Rhizomicrobium sp.
CGAGGCCTATTCGTCGCCACTGGGCTCAATCGCGCACTTCCCTTCCAATTATTTGTGTGTTCGTCCCTGGGTGTTATCATCGCGGTCCTGGCTTGGATATATTGGTTCGGGCAGTGAGGTCTAGAAAGCTTAGGGGCCCCAAGCCGTTGCCGCCGCGGGAGCGAAGGGACCGAGCATAATGCCGTTGAGCGTTTCCCAATTCCTGGCGGCTTTGAGGCGACGGCTCGGTGAAGCTGGCGGAGCGCTGAAGCGTGTGATCGCCCCCATGATTTCGATTGCGATCATAGCGGCTGGCGTCGCCACGGCGGTTTATGTCGCACGACGGACTTCCGAATATCCTTACACCGACGACGCGACGATCGACGCCGACGTCGTGCACGTGGCCGCGGCCGTGGGCGGGAGAATTCTCGAGCTCCCGGTCACCGAGAATGCGAAAGTCTCCAAAGGCGATCTTCTTTTTCGATTGGACCCGGTTCCTTACCGTTTGGCCGTGGAGCAAGCCCAAGCCAATCTGGAACTCGCGATGGGTACGCTCGACACGAGGCGGCGGACCATCGCCACCGAGAAATCCAATGCGGCGGTCGCGCGAGAACAGGTCACGCGCGCGCAAACCAACTTTCAACTCG
The DNA here is from genome assembly GCA_035499335.1 of Rhizomicrobium sp. GTDB lineage: Bacteria > Pseudomonadota > Alphaproteobacteria > Micropepsales > Micropepsaceae > Rhizomicrobium. The sequence goes on from DATJZB010000089.1 coordinate 627, forward strand.
CATCGCGAACTACCGATAGACTTCGGCCCCTAGCGAGCAGGTCTTTCGTGCCGATTCAGCAATTCGACCAGGCGGAGACCGCCGAACGCGACGCGCAGACCTCACTGCGGCAGGCGCAAGAGCAAGAATCCGCGGCGCTTCACGCAATCGGTACGGAGCAGGCGGCGGTCGCGGCCGTGGAAGCGAGCAAGGCGGCGTTGGGCATCGCGCGCCGCGCGCTCGACGACACTGTTGTGCGCGCCTGGCACGACGGCCGCGTCGTCGGCCTCACCGTGTTAGCGGGTGAGATGGTTATCCCGTCCCAATCCCTGTTCACTCTAATCAGCACCGAGGAATGGTACGCGGTCGCCAACTTTCGGGAAACCGATCTGCACGCTATTTCAGTTGGGAATTGCGCGACCGTCTATTCCATGATCGACAGGAGCAAGCCAATCAAAGGCGTCGTCGAGGGGATTGGATGGGGCGTGCTGGATACGGATCGCGTCAATCTTCCCCGTTCCGCGCCCTATGTGCAGCGATCCATGAATTGGGTGCGCGTCGCGCAGCGCTTCCCCGTGCGCATCCGCTTAGAAAAGCCGCCCGAGCAGCTCGTGAGGCTCGGGGCCAGCGCAGTGGTAGAGATAAGACATGGCGACGCTTGCTCTTGAACCCCGAGCGGGACGATTCGATCAACTGATCCGTCTTCTCGCGCCGTTTCCCGGACGGCTGGAATTCGCGGCGAGAGTGGCGGCCATTTGCGCGCTAACGGCGCTTGTCGTCGAAATCTATCAAACACCCGACGCAGCCCTCACGACATATGTCGTCTTCTTTCTCAACAAGCCGGAACGCACGGCCAGTGTGATCCTGAGCGTCGCGTTCATGCTGATAATGACCCTGGTCATCGGCGTCGTCTTCCTCGTCGCCATGGTCGTCATAGATTACCCATCCTGGCGCGTAGCCAGCATGGCGGCGCTTTCGCTGGGGCTCCTTTTTTTGGCCTCGGCGAGCAAGCTCCGCCCCGTGGGCGCGACCATGACCCTCATCGCAGCTTACGCTCTCGATCTGCTCGGAAGCGTTCCTGGGGGCGAGGCCGCCACACGCGGGCTTTTTTATGCGTGGCTCTTTGTCGGGATCCCTGCAGGCGTGTCGATCGCCGTCAATCTCTTGCTTGGGCCATCTCCGAGCTTGCTTTGCGAGCGTGCGCTCGCTCAGCGCTTCCGTCTCGCTGCGGCGATGCTGCGTGCGCCGGACGGCGAAACTCGACGTGAATTCACCGAACATCTGCGCGAAGGCAATGGTGAGATCGAGAAGCGGCTCAAGCTCGCTCTCGTGGAGAAAAGCGCGTCGCCCGAGCAAGTCGAGTCGCTGCGTCGCGCGGCCGAGTCCAGCTTCGAGATAATTTCCTTGATCGACGTCGCGGATCGCGGCCCCGATACGCTGCTTCCTTCCGCGCTGCGCGAGCGTATGGCTCTCGCGCTGGATTCCCTGGCGCGCAAGTCCTTCGCAGCCGACGCTTCGGTCACCATCGACTTCGGAGATGCGGTCGCAGGTGAGCCTCCGCTCTCGCCAGGCGCCACTGAGATCGTCTCCCGCATGAAAGAAGCTATCGCCGTTCTTGCTGGAGCCGGTCCAGAGTCCCTGTCGCAAGGACAGAAGACTCCTGCGCCACCCCCCGCTCGGGGGGCGAAGGCTTCGAGTGGATTCTTTCTGCCCGACGCCTTCACAAATCCGGACCACGTACTTTACGCGCTCAAGACCACCGCAGCCGCGATGTTTTGCTATGTCTCATACTCGTTGCTCGACTGGCCGGGCATTCACACGAGCTTTCTCACCTGCTACATCGTCTCCCTGCAGACGACGGCTGAAACGCTGGAAAAGCTCACGCTTCGAATAGCGGGGTGCCTCGTCGGATCCGCCGCCGGCTATGCGGCGATCGTATTTCTGACCCCGTCCCTGACTTCGATCGACGATCTCCTGGTCGTCGTGTCGTTGGGAGCGTTGGCGTCGGCGTGGGTCGCGGCGGGCAGCTCTCGAATTTCCTACGCCGGATTCCAGATCGCCTTCGCTTTCTTCCTTTGCGTCATCCAGGGATCGAGCCCTTCCTTCGACCTCGTGACGGCGAGAGATCGCATCATCGGCATCTTGTTTGGAATCTCGGTCGTCTACCTGGTCTTCACCAACATTTCTCCAATCAGCGTCGCGAGACGAATTGACGGAAGGATCTCCGACATTCTGCGACGGATGGCGGCGTCGCTCGCATCACGCGGTCACGCGCTCGGCACCGCCGAGCTATCGGAGATGCAGCAGATGCTTGGCGGCGTCGAGGAGGATGTCGAGGTGGTTCGATATGAGCCACTGTCGATCCGCCCTGCGGACGCATGGCTGCAGCGCCGCCGTCGGATCGCCGTGGAGATCGGCGCGCTTCTCGGAGTGGCGTGGTTGGCTGTGGATGACGATCGCGCCCTCGCGCCGACAACCGGGGCGCGGCTCGATCTGCTCGCCGATCGACTGAGTCCTGCGCGTCCGGTTCAATGGCAGCCGGTCTCGGACGTCGTCGCAGAGCCCGGGGCGGCAAGAGACGTTCCGCGGTGGGCTCCCCATCCCTTTGGCGAGGCGCTCGAGACGCATGTGAAGGCGCTCGAAGAATTCGCTTCTTACGGCGCCGAGACGGGCGATCAACGGGCTCAAGCCGATGCGTCCCCTTAACTCGCTGCTCCTGTTCGCCGTTCTTGGCGCGATGCTCGCCGGTTGCGCTTCGTCCGCCATCGTCATGGCGCCCGAGCGACCGGACCGTCCTTGGACTCCCGCCGTAACGGAGACGGGCGAAATCATTCCAAACGAGAAGCCTCCTCCCGAGCTGCCGAAAAGCCAAGCCTTCGTGCTTCCCTCCAACATCGAGCTCGGCGAGCTCCCGCCTCTGTTGGAGCTCGACGGCGATAAGGTCTACTCGCTCCCGGAATTGATCGACATCGCGCAAATGGGCAATCCTTTGACGCGCCGAGCCTGGAACGTCGCCAAAGAGGCCGCGCTCGCCGCCGGCATTGCCAAAAGCGCCTATCTGCCGAGGGTTACGGCCGCAGCCGTCGGCGGTTGGCAGATGCTCCAAAGCGATCCGACGGTCACGACGGCACGCGGCACGATCTCCTCAGTCTCCGTTCAATGGCTTCTGTTCGACTTCGGCGAGAGAGCGGCCATCGCGGAAGCGGCCAGTCAGCTTTCGTCCGTTGCGAATATCGGCTTCACGGCCGCCCATCAGCGGCTCATCCACGAGGTCAGCCTGGCCTTCTATACGAACGCCGCGACCCGCGCCCGCGTCGGCAATGCTTCGCAATCGCTGGCGAACGCTCAACGTATCGAGGTCGTTGCACAAGCAAAAATGGAGAGGGGAGTCGGAACGGTGGTCGAGCTGGCGCAAGCCCGACAAGCAACGGCGCAAGCGAGATTGGGCCTGGTCGAAGCCCAGGGCGCGGCCCAGAACGCTTACCTGGCCCTCCTATCGGCCATGGGCGTATCGCCTCGGACCAAGATAAAGGTCGCCGACGTTTCGCATCGAAGGCTGTCGCCGGCCTTGGCCGATGACGCCGACGCGGTCATCTCGGCGGCTATCTCCCGACGACCGGATATCCTCGCCGCGTATGCAGCCCAAAAAGCGAGCCTCGCGAATGTTCGCGCCGCCGAAGTCGATTACCTGCCGAAACTGTTCGTCGCCAGCACCGGCACATACAACAGCGGGCGCATAAGCGTTTCCGGCATCCCAGGGATCGGCAATCTTTCTCCGGTCACCAATCTCGGAGGAAGCGGGTTCGGCGCCACTGTCTTGGCCGGAGTTGCGTTCCCTCTTTACGACGCCGGCGAACGCGACGCGCTCCTGCAGCAAGCCGAAGCCAAGGCGGACAGCGCGAAGTTGACGCTCGTACATACGCGCGACGAAGCCGTGCGGCAGATCGTGCTGTCGAATAATGGGCTGCGCACAAGCCTCTCCGCCTTCAAAGCGTCGACGGCGCTCGCGTCCGCCGCGCAGACGACGTTCGACGCCGCGCTGACGGCTTTTCGCAGCGGGGTAGGTCCAATCACTGACGCGATCTCGGCACAAACTGCGCTTCTGCAAGCCAGAAACGCTTCGACCGACGCATACAGCATGGCGCTGGCCGCGGCAGCCACATTAGCGTTGTCCACGGGCTCGCTCGGAGCGGCTCCGCCTTGAGAAAACTATAAGGAGGAGGACAAAATGACAGCGGCGCCGGACGAGATAGGCTTTGTCTTCCGCTTGTCGTTGCGGTTGGGCGCGTCGATGCCAAGAGCGAAGTTAGCCGCCATTTGGTGCAAGCCGCTTCGGGGAGTGATGGAAGGACTGGGACGACTCTAGGTCCGCTCGCTTCGGCGAAGGTTCCGGTATGGCGCATATGGACTTCAAATTTGCAGGACTCACGGAAGCGGCGGCTGCCGGTTTCGGCTCGCTGACAGCCTCGGGCGTCACGGGCGCCGACGGTTTGCTGGTTGTCGTGGGCTTCGGTTCGGCGCCAATCATTTCAGCCGGCGGATTGTTGCGCGAGTCCGTCGGGGAGGCGGAGCGGTTCTGTATCCCGCGCGCCCGGCTGCGCAACGAAATTGACGACCGCGAGCCTTTCGCGTCAACCTTGTTCCAGTGATCCACCCGACAAAAAAAGGGGCGAGAGAGAGTGATGCGCATTGATCCCGCTTTTCTGTTTGATCTCGACGGAACACTAGTCGACAGCGTCTACGAGCACGTACTCGCATGGAAGGAGGCCCTCAATTCAGAGCAGATTGAATTGTCGGTTTGGCGTATCCATCGCAGGGTCCGCATGAGCGGCGGCTTGTTCGCCAAAGTCTGTGATCTGAAGCGGAGGCGATCTTATGTCGGCTAACAAGCTCTTCAACGAATTGGCCCTGGGACAGGAAGCCTCGATCACCCGAGTCGTCACTCCCGACGATTGCCTGGTGTTCGCGCATGCGAGCGGCAATCTGAACCCCGCCAATCTTCCGGACGACAGCGGTCTCAAAGTCTCACAGCCCGCTGCGCCGGCTATGTGGGTGGGATCGCTTTTTTCCGCTGTATTAGGTAATCTTCTGCCGGGCGCGGGAACGACCTATCTCTCGCAGACGCTGCGCTTCCATGCGAGAGCGCATATCGGGGACAGCTTGCGCGTATTGGTGCGGGTGGAAGAATTACGACCGCCTTCCACGGTAGTCTTAGGCACTCAAATTCGCAGTGGCGAGGAACTGATCGTCGACGGAACAGCGGAGGTGCTGGCCCCCACCGAACGGCAGATGGTCGACGAGGACGTCCTTCCAGAATTGACGCTCCAGCGTCATGTCCATGTCGAACGCCTCCTCGCCGCATGCACCTCGCTGCCGGCGATGAAGACGGCTGTTGTCGCGCCGGAAGAAGAAAACGCGCTCCGCGGCGCAATGGCTGGCGCACGCGAAAATCTCATCGTGCCGATTCTGATCGGCGATGCAAAAAAGATTCGCGATCTGGCCTCAAGCTGCGGCCTTGATCTCGCCGGCGTCGCGATCGAAGACGTCGCCAGCCACGACGCCGCGGCGGCGCGCGCTATGGAAATGGTGCACCAGGGCGCGGCATCGGCGGTGATGAAAGGCCATCTGCACACCGACGAGCTGCTCAAACATGTCGTCAAATCGCAGGGCGGCCTCCGGGTCGGACGCCGGATCAGCCATGTCTTCGTGATGGACGCGCCGTCTCTGCGCCAACTTGTGTTGGTGACCGACGCCGCCGTGAATATTGCGCCGACTCTCGAAGAGAAGGTCGACATCGTTCAGAATGCGATCGAGCTCGGAATCGCGCTCGGCATTGCGCGACCAAAGGTTGGCGTGCTTTCCGCCATCGAGACGGTCAACCCGAAAATTCAATCGACGCTGGATGCGGCGGCTCTGTCGAAAATGTCGGATCGAGGCCAAATTCGCGGCGGAGACGTCGACGGCCCGCTCGCGATGGATAACGCCATCAGTCTCTCCGCCGCCCGCACGAAGGGCATCCGTTCTCTCGTGGCTGGCGATGCCGATATTTTGATCGCCCCCAACCTTGAAGCCGGTAACATATTGGCGAAGGAGCTGACTTATGTCGCTCAAGCCGAAGGCGCCGGTCTCGTCATCGGCGCCAAGGTTCCAATATTGCTGACCAGTCGAGCCGACGACGAACGTTCACGCCTGTTCTCCTGCGCGGTCGCGACTCTTTACGCCCATTGGCGGGCCACCGGCCAAAGCGCCGTCTGCTCCGAAGATCTGAAGGAAGTCGCGGAATGAGCCGCACATCGACACGTTGAATGTCGGTTCGTCCTCCGATTAGCCTTGTGCCGTAGAAGAAACGCACCAATCCGTCCTGACGCCTCATCATCGCGACTCTCCGGATGCGAAGAGCTTGGAACGACGGAACCACGCCTGCAAACCGCAATCAGGCCGAGTTTTTCTGCGGCATCCGCAAATTTGTCTACGAGCAACGATACCGCCGCCAGACAGCTCGCAACTTGAATGCTCGACGGTCCGAGGGTTCGGGTTCAGGTCGTCAGCTTCCTCCGACGCCGCGTCCGACCATCTTCTCAGGATTGACGATCTGGTCGAACCGCTGCGCGTCGATGTATCCGGACTTGAGAGCGGCCTCTTTAAGGCTCATCCCTTCATCGTTCGCCATGTGCGCGATGGCGGACGCCTTATCATAACCGATTTCCGGGCTTAAAGCGGTGACCAGCATGAGAGATCGGCCGAGTAGGTGATCGATGCGGGCGCGGTTGAGCTTGGTTCCCTCGACCTGATAGCGGCGCAGTTTTTCGCATGCGTCGCCGAGCACCCGGGCAGCGTGGAGGAAGTTGTTGATGATGATTGGACGCATCGCGTTGAGCTGAAAGTTGCCCTGGCTGCCGGCGAGGGCGACTGCGTTGTCGTCTCCGATCACTTGCGTACAGACCATGACCATCGCCTCGGACTGGGTCGGGTTGACCTTTCCCGGCATGATCGACGAGCCCGGCTCGTTCTCCGGCAAGAGAAGCTCGCCCAAGCCGCAGCGCGGTCCAGAGGCGAGCCAGCGCATGTCGTTGGCAATCTTCATCAATGCGACTGCAAGCCCTCGCACCGCCGCCATTGCCGCGACCATCGCGTCGAGCGCGCCTTGAGCAGCGAATTTGTTGGGCGCGGTCACGAATGGATATCCAGTCAGCTGGGATATCTTCTCCGCGATCTCGCGGCTGAAGTGCGGTGGCGCATTGAGCCCAGTTCCGACCGCCGTCCCCCCGGCAGCCAGCTCGAACAGACCCGTCTCGGCGGAGCGGATACGCCTCAGCGCATCGCGGATCTGGTGGGCCCAGCCCGACCACTCCTGCCCAACCGTCAGCGGCACGGCGTCCTGTAGATGCGTCCGCCCGATCTTGACCACGTCGTTCCATTCGTCCGCCTTCGTCTCGATCGCAGTCGCCAGCGCCCCCGCGTGCGGCAGCAGCCGCTCCTCCAATTCCAGCACAGCGGCAATGTGCATCGCGGTCGGAAAGGTATCGTTCGACGACTGGCCCATATTGACGTCATCGTTCGGGTGCACGGGAGATTTGCTGCCGATCTTCCCTCCGAGCAGCTGGATGGCCCGGTTCGATAGCACCTCATTGATGTTCATGTTTGACTGCGTTCCCGAACCGGTCTGCCAGACATAAAGCGGAAAATGCTCATCCAGCTTGCCCGCGATTGCCTCGTCGGCGGCGCGCACGATCGCATCGGCCTTCCATTGCGCGAGCCGCCCGGCGGCGGCGTTGACCAGCGCCGCCGCTTTCTTGACGAAGCCATAGGCGTGATACACGCGCTTCGGCATGCGATCGTCGCCGATTGCAAAGTGCAAAAGGCTGCGCTGGGTTTGCGCGCCCCAATAGCGGTTGGCCGGCACGTCGATGCCGCCCATGGAATCCGTCTCGTGACGCTGGCCGGTGGCCTCGATGCCGACCGGGGTGTCACGCAGGGTGGGATGTTCTTGGCCATTCATCGCGTCTCTCCTTCCATGGGCTGAAGAGCAGCCGCGTTTGCGCGACTGACAGCGATCGCTAATTGGCGATCGAGAACGGGGCGCGGCGGCAATAGCGGCAGTCTGCGGCGCATGGAATGGTAATCTCTTTGACTGCCCGAGCGACGCGAGTTGATCGGACCCGGTCAGTATTGCGGTTTGTAGAGTCGCCCTTCGATCCAGGCGCGAATGTCGCGCGGGCGCTCGGCCTGCGCCAGACCCTTCTCGAACATGAATTCAGCGACGCGGGTCGCCGTCGTCACTTCCGTCTCCAGGATGTTGGCTTGGCTCGGGAACAACATGCCTTTAGCGCGAAGATCAGGGCCAACCTGGTCGGCGCTGGCCCGAGCCGCGGCGATGAAACATTCGTCGGTGATCCGCCGCGGCCGCGCGACATAGGTCGCGAGTCCGATTGCTGGGAAGATATAGAAATTATTCGCCTGTCCCGGACGAAATACCTTGTCATTCACGGTGACGTCCGGGAATTGGACGCCAGCTGCGAAGAGAGCTTTACCCCGTGACCATGAGTAAGCCTGCTCAGCTGTGCATTCCGCCTTGTTGGTTGGGTTGGAAAGCGCGAAAATGATCGGCCGCTCATTCAGCCGGCTCATCGTTTCAACCACCCGCTGATCGAAGGCGCCGCCCTTGGTGCTGACGCCAATGAGGATTGTCGGTTTCAGGGTCTCGATGGTCTTCACGAGATCCTTGGAGGGTTGCGCCTTATGCGCATAGACCTTCTGCGCGTCGGACAGGTTGGAGCGCGCGGGCTCCAGCAGCCCGCCGATGTCGAACATGGAGACGCGGCTGCGCGCCGCGTCTTGCGAAAGCCCCTTTAGCTGCATGGCGGCGACGATCAAATTGGCGATGCCAATCGCGGCCGAGCCCGCCCCAAGGAACAGGATTCGCTGCTCGGTCAACGGCGCATCGAGGATCTGCAGCGCCGTCTCCAACCCTGCGAGCGCAACGCTGGCCGTGCCCTGGATGTCGTCGTTGTAGCAAAGCACTTTTTCGGCATATCGTTCGAGCATACGGATCGCATCCGTACCCTTCCAATCCTCGAAGTGGATGCAACAGCCGGGAAAGACCCTCTGCACCGCTTGGACGAATTCTTCGACGAGCTCGTCCAGTTCCTGGTCGGAGGGCGGCTTTTCGCGCAGACCGAGATACAGCGGATCGGCGCGAAGCGCGTCGTTGGTCGTACCGATGTCGAGCAGCACCGGCAGCAAACAGCGAGGCGGCACCGCCGCGCAGGCGGTATAGAGCTGCAGCTTGCCGATCGGGATGCCCATGCCGTTGGCGCCGATGTCGCCGAGCCCCAGAATACGTCCGCCGGTGGAGACGCAGATGAAGCGCACGTCCTGCTCGGGCCAGTTGCGCAACACCTCGGCGATGCGGCCCTTCATTTCACGGGTGATGTATAGCCCGCGCGCACGGCGGTAGATGTGGCCGAAGGCGAGGCAGGCATCGGCGACGGTCGGGTCATACAGGATCGGTATGAAGCGCGCCGGGTCGGACATAACGGTGCGGTAGAACAAGGTCTCGTTCCGGTCCGACAGGCCAATGAGATAGATGTAGCGCTCGAGATCGTTGGGCTTCGCGTCGAGGTGCTCCATCACGCGCTCGACCTGCCGGTCCAGGGTTTCCACCGAATGCGGAAGCAGGCCTTCCAGCCCGTATTGGTGGCGTTCTTCAGAAGTGAACGCCGTGCCCTTGTTGCGGATGGGGTCATCCAGCAACGCGAAACTCCGTGGGCTCTGAGAAGGCTGGGTCTTTATGGTCTGGACCACTGGATTTCTCCTCGCTTCAGAGCGGCTAGTTGGCGGCTGCTCGAGCCATGGGCAGCACGGAAAGCGAGCGCACGCCCTGCGCGCCATGAATGAGGACGCCCTCGATGTCCGCCGTCGCGGATGGGCCGGTGTGGAGACAAGCATAGTGGCCGGCACGGAACTCAGGCCGGCGATAAGCGCTGTGCAGATTGAGGACAATGTCGGAGGGATCGAGAAGGACGATCAGGTGTTGCGCAAGATAGGCGACCGCGTTGACCTGGAGGTCGCCATCGCTCAGGAGCACGGAGCCAGTCTCGGCGACGCCGAAAGAGGCGCGGACGATGGCGAAGTCCACATCCGCTAGGTCCTGCGGCGCGCCTATGTCGGCGATATCGCGGTTGCCTGTGATTTCCGGAACCACCGAGCACACGACATTGGCGCCCGCTATTTTCGCCCGAACCGGCGCAAGAATGTCGCCGACGGTCGGCGGCTCGAGGAACATTCCACCCATGCGATGCAGGTTCGCCTTGAACGCGTCCAGCAGGGATGCCGGCGGCTGGTCGTCAAACGCGGGAACGTAGGGAAGCGGCCGGTCGACTCCTGGCAGATTGGAGCGGATCGAGGCAAGGATGTCGTCGCGGCTGCTCATTGTTTCGCTCCTCGGTTCTCCCGGTACCAGCTGTGAAAGGTCTGTTTGGGCGGGTGCGGCGTCTCGCGGTGCTTCCCCCATGCGTTCAGGCCGTTGTAAATGACGAACCGCGGCAGATGCGCGAGCGCGGTTTCGGCAGCGGCGATCGCGGCGCGGTAGGCGTCGGGCCGCGACAGCAGCGCGCCGGCGACCGACATGGCGGCCTTCTTCGCCAGAGGCGTCTCATGCCGCTCAACGAGCACGCGACGCCAAGCGTAGATCTGCTCGTGGATATTGATTTTCACCGGGCAGACGTTGCTGCAGCTGCCGTTGAGCGAGGACGCAAACGGTTGGTTGCTGTATTTTCGCGCGTTGAAGGTGGGGTCGATGATGAGACCGATTGGGCCGGAATAGGTGGCCCCGTAGCTCAAGCCGCCGCTGCGGCGGTAGACCGGGCAGGTGTTCATGCAGGCGCCGCAACGGATGCATTTTAGGGACGTCCAGAACTCCTCCATGCCCAGCCGCTCGGACCGACCATTGTCGACGAGCACCACATGCATCTCACCGCCGCGCCGGGGCCCGCGAAAATGCGAGGTGTATTGAGTGATCGGCGACCCCAGCGCGCTGCGTGACAGAAGGCGAATAAATACCGCCAAATGCCCCAGGCGCGGGATAATCTTCTCAATGCCGATCGACGCGATATGCAGCTTTGGCACATTGGCCGACAAATCGGCGTTGCCCTCGTTGGTGCAGACGACGAAGCTTCCGGTCTCGGCGACCGCGAAATTGCAGCCGGTCATGCCGGCGTCGGCTTTGAGGATCAACGGACGGGTCGCCTCCCGCTGCGCTTCCGCCAGGTAGTGGACGTCGCTGTTGCCGGGGTCGGTCCCGATCGTGCGTGAGAATACCTGCGCCACATCTGTGCGCAGCTTGTGCACGGCCGGCACGACGACATGGCTCGGATCCTCATTGTCGAGCTGCTGGATGCGCTCCCCAAGATCCGTCTCGATCACCTCCACGCCGACCGAGGCCATGTAGGGCCGGAAGCCGCACTCCTCGGTGAGCATCGACTTGCTCTTGATGAGAGACGTTGCGCCATGTTCGCGCAAGATCGCATGCACGATCTGATTGTGCTCGGCGCCGTCGCGCGCCCAGTGCACGTGGACCCCGTTCGATCTCGCATTGGTCTCGAATTGGTCGAGATACTCGTCGAGGCGGGAGAGCGTATGCTCTTTGATCGCCGAAGCGAGCGACCGAAGCTCTTCCCATTCGGGAATGCCGTGCATCTCTCGGTCGCGTTTTTGCCGCAGATCCCAGAGCCGTTCGTCATGCATTTTCTCGTGCTCGGGAGCCGCGATGAAGCGCGCGGCCGCCTCTGCCTGGTCGACTGGCCGGTTGCCATGGACCCTAGCCCCACGCGGCTGCGGCTCGGGCTGCAGATCGGGGGGCGGACGAAGCGGCTTCGATACGCCTTCCGCGTGATCGAGGCGGCGGCCGTCGCGGAGGATGGCGTCGGGATCATGCTCGGCCCGCAGCTCGGGATGCAGCATCGCGCCGCCGTCCACGATCTTCTCGCGTGCAGTGGTCATGCGCTGGCTCCGTTCAGAATCTCGGCGATGTGGATAAACTTCATCGGAACGCCGATGCGCTCGGCGCAGCCTTGCTGATGCATCAGGCACGAGCTGTCGGCGGACACGATGTATTCAGCGCCGGCCTGTGCATGGTCGCGAACCTTGTCATAGCCCATCTTCGAGGAAACGACCTCCTCGAACACCGAGAAGGTTCCGCCGAAACCGCAGCATTCGTCCGGCCGGGATGGATGGACGAACTCGATGCCCTCGACCTTGGAGAGCAGATCCATCGGCTTGGAAAAGAAGGGCTCGTGCAACTCGGAAGGCGTCGCATGCTTGAGCTGGCGCAGAGTCCCGCAACTGTTATGCAGCCCAACACGATGCGGAAACTTCGCCCACGGAAACGCGTCGACCTTCAGGATGTCGTGCAGGAACTCGACGAGCTCATAGGTTCGCGCGCGGACCTCCGTCACCGCGTCGGTCTGCTCGATCGCGTCGAAATTGTCACGCACATGGTGGACGCAACTGCCGGAAGGCGCGACGATATAGTCGAAGCCGGAGAAGATTTGCACAAACAGCGCCTCGGCGCCGGCCGCGTCCGCGTTGAACCCGCTGTTCGCCATCGGCTGGCCACAGCAGGTCTGATCGAGCGGATAGACGACCTCATGTCCAAACCGCTCCAGCAGCTCGAGGGTGGCGATGCCGACCTTGGGGAAAAATGCGTCGATGTAGCAGGGGATAAAGAGCCCGATGCGCATGCGTCGCCTCGCCTCAAGTGGCGCCAAGACCCTTAACCACGCTCGGCCATCAGCCGCTTGGTATCGGAAATCGCGCGGGCTGGGTTGAGCCCTTTCGGGCAGGTCCTGGTGCAGTTCATAATGGTATGGCAGCGATAGAGCCGGAATGGGTCGTCGAGCCGGTCAAGGCGCTCGCCAGTCCGCTGATCGCGGCTGTCGGCTAGCCAGCGATAGGATTGCAGCAGGATTGCCGGGCCGAGATAGCGGTCCGGATTCCACCAGTAGCTCGGGCAGGACGTCGAGCAGCAGAAGCAGAGTATGCATTCCCACTGGCCGTCGAGTTCGGCGCGCTCTTTGGGCGACTGGAGGCGCTCGCGGTCCGGCGGCGGCTGATCGGTTTGCAGCCAGGGCTCAATCAGTTCGTACTGCGCATATAATCCAGTAAGGTCGGGGACAAGATCCTTCAGCACCGGCATATGCGGCAGCGGAGTGATCCGGCTGGTCCCTTTCTTTAAGCTGTCCATCGGAGTGAGGCAGGCGAGCGTGTTGACCCCGTCGATGTTCATTGCGCAGGAGCCACAGACCCCCTCCCGGCAAGAACGCCGGAACGCCAATGTCGGGTCGATCTGGTCGTTGATCTTAATCAAGGCGTCGAGGACCATCGCCCCGCAATGATCACGATCGATGTCGAACGTATCCATCTGCGGGTTTGCATTCTTTGCCGGGTCCCAACGATAGATCCGGAAACTCTTGACCCGCTCAGCCGGGCGCGGGAGCGTCCAGTGCTTACCTTCAACGACCTTCGAATTATGTGGAAGCGTAAACTCGGACATCGAGGATCCTCCTGTTTGTCGGGGACCGCTGGACTCTCATCGGCGTGCACGTGGGACGCTCGCGCGTCCAATCCCCCATCAGTGAGTGCGCTCGGCCGGCGGAAAGCTCTGCACGTCATTGGAGAGAACATTGAGATGCACCGGGCGATAGGCGAGCCTCACGTTCCAGTCCTCATCCTTCCACGCAACCGTGTGCTTCAGCCAGTTCTTGTCATCGCGCTGATGGTAATCCTCGCGCGCGTGCGCCCCACGGGATTCGGTGCGCGCGCATGCGGATTGGGCAATCACGACCGCTTGCTCCGCAAGGTTGGCGAGCTCCAGAGCCGAGACGAGCGCGACGTTCCAGAGCAGCGAATCGTCGTCGACCGTAACCCGTTCAAGCGAATCGCGCAGACCCCGCAGGTTCTCCAACCCCTCCTTCAAAGTGTCGCCCTGGCGGAATACGCCGAAGCTAGACTGCATCGCCTCCTGCATCAGGGGGCGAACTTCGCCAGGTTTATGACCGCCCTTGCTGTGACGAACTCGATCGAAGCGCTCGATCGCGCGCTCTTCCAGGACTCGGTTCGCTTCCGGCACGCGTGATCCCGGCTTGATGATCTCGGCCGCACGCAGCGATGCTGCGCGCCCAAATACGATCAGGTCGAGGAGACTGTTCGTCCCGAGTCGATTGGCGCCATGGACCGAGACGCACGCCGCCTCACCAATCGCCATCAGGCCGGGCACGACAGCATCCGGATCGGCCTCGGTCGGACAGACGACCTCCGCGCTGATGTTGGTCGGGATGCCGCCCATGACGTAATGGACGGTCGGTATCACCGGGATTGGTTCTTTGTGCGCGTCGATGCCGGCAAAAATGCGTGCTGTCTCTACAATGCCGGGCAGACGCTTATCGAGCACATCCGCGGGCAGGTGTTCGAGATGCAGGTAGACATGGTCCTTTTTCTCGCCGACGCCCCGTCCCTCGCGAATTTCAATTGCCTCGGCTCGGCTCACCACGTCCCTCGAGGACAGGTCCTTCTCGTGGGGCGCATACTTGGGCATGAAGCGCTCGCCCATGCTGTTGGTCAGGTAACCGCCCTCGCCGCGGGCGCCCTCGGTGATCAAGCAACCCTCGCCATAGAGACCGGTTGGGTGGAACTGGATGAATTCCATGTCCTGCAACGGCAGCCCGGCGCGCAGCACCATCGCATTGCCGTCGCCGGTACAGGTATGCGCAGAGGTGCAGGATTGATAAACGCGGCCGCACCCGCCCGTTGCAATGACGGTCATGTTGGCGCGGAAGCGATGGATCGACCCATCCTCAAGACACCAGGCGAGTAGACCGCGGCACGCGCCATCCTCATCCCTCAAGAGGTCAATGGCAAAATACTCGATGAAGAAGCGCGCTTGGCGCCTGAGGCACTGCTGGTAGAGCGTGTGCAGTATGGCGTGGCCGGTGCGGTCTGCAGCGGCGCAGGCCCGATAAGCCATGTCCCCCTTGGCATATTCGGTCGTGTGCCCGCCAAAGCGGCGCTGATAGATCGTTCCGGCCTCGGTGCGGCTGAACGGCACGCCGAAATGCTCAAGCTCGATGACCGCGGGAATCGCCTCGCGACACATGTATTCGATCGCATCCTGGTCACCGAGCCAGTCGGAGCCCCTGACCGTGTCGTACATGTGCCAGCGCCAATCGTCCTTTTCCATATTTCCAAGCGCCGCACTGATGCCCCCCTGCGCGGCGACCGTGTGACTTCGCGTCGGGAAGACCTTTGTGACACAGGCGGTGCTCAGCCCTGCCGCGACCATTCCGAGTGTCGCCCGCAATCCGGCGCCCCCCGCCCCGAGAACGACAACGTCGAAGGAATGGTCGATGATGTCGTAGCTGATTGGCATTGTTCGCCTCCTCACCGACCGAGGAAGAGCTTGAGGACCGCGAGGACGCTCGCGCCCGCGAGCAGCACCGCGGC
>DATJZB010000090.1:0-5388 GCA_035499335.1 Rhizomicrobium sp.
CTCGGTTATCGTCCTCGCGTTGAACGATGCGGCGCCCCATGTCGACCCTGCGATTCCTCAGCGTGACCTATCTGTTGGCCGCCGCAGTGTTCAGTATCGCGATCCTTTTCGAGCGCGAGCCGTCGGTCGAGCGCGCAAGCCGGGCCAGTGTTCGAGCCGCGATCTCGGTGATCAGGGACGATTTCGAGCAACCGGGCGTCAGACTCGCGCGCGAAGGGACAAAGCACTTCGTTGCCGAAGTCGTGGCCGCAACGGTCGCCGGCGAGTTGAACGATGCGTTCGGGAGTCCGGTTCGCTTGCCCGTCGCGCCATTCGAAGTATCACGAACACCGAGCGTAGCGCCGCATCAGGCGGCCGCAGTGTCGCGCTCCAGGCCGGTCGCCAGGCCATATGCAGCGCGTGAAGAGGCAGGCATAGACCGGGCTGAACTGATCCGCGTCTCAGCGCGTCTGCACGACAATCTCACGCGCGATATGCTGAAGAATTTCGGTCTGTTTCTGTATGTCAGCAAGGCCGACAAAGGCCCATGGGCGCAACGCCTGTTCGTGTTCCGGAAGGACGCCGATCAGAAGCTTGATCTACTTTACAACTGGCCAGCGTCGACCGGCCGGGAAAAGTTCGAACGCGCGCCCGACGGAACCCGCCAGCACAGCATTACGCCTGTCGGCTACTATCAGCTCGATCCGGAGCGAATGTATCGGAAGCATTTTTCGGGCCAGTGGCATGAACCGATGCCGTACGCGATGTTTTTCAATTGGGAAAATCATGGCTATCGCACCGGGGTGGCGATCCATGCTGCAACTCTCGCTGACGTTCCGCAGCTCGGTTCTCGCGCAAGCGCCGGATGCATCCGGATTGCGCCACAGAATGCGCGCCGGCTGTTCGATCTGATCCGCTCTCAATACAAGGGAGCAGTGCCGCGCTTTGCGATCGACGCTCGGACGGCGACGATGAGCAATCGGGGCGTGCTGATGCATGACGACGCCGGGAATGTCGAATTTGCGCAGGGCTATAGAGTTCTCGTGTTCGTCGAAGACTATGGCGGCGAGGATGTCGTGGCCGCCCTATATTAGCCTCTTCGCAGTTCGTACAGCGCGATCGCGGCCGCGTTGGACACGTTGAGACTTTCCACGACGCTTGCGATCGGCACGAAGGCTGAGGCGTCGCACTTTTCGCGGACGAGCCTGCGAATTCCGCCGCCTTCTCCTCCCAGCACCAGCGCGACGTCGCCGGTCGCCGCAGCGTCCTTCAACGCGCTTTCGCCATCGCCGGCAAGTGCGACTCGCCAAAATCCCATCTTGCCCAACTCGTCGAGTGTGCGGGCGACATTGACGACATGGACCATCGGCACGATGTCGAGTGCACCGGACGCTGCTTTTGCGAGAACGCCGGATTCGGGCGGCGAATGGCGGTCCTGTACGACCACGGCCGCCACGCCGAATGCCGCGGCCGTGCGCAGGATCGCGCCGACATTGTGGGGATCCGTAATCTGGTCGAGTACCAACACAAGTCGCCGCTGTTCGCTCTGTCGTGCGAGCAGGTCGTCAAGCTCCAAGCGTGGCAGGGGTTCGCAGAGTATCGCAACACCCTGATGCACTGCGCCGTCGGGCAGAATGCGTGAGACGCCGTGCATGTCGGTGACCTCGTGCTTGACGCGAGCAACGAGTGCGGTACCGAGTTCTTCCGCCGCGCGCGGCGTGAGTACGGCGCGCCGCACGAAACGTTTCGGGTTTGAGAGCGCACTACGGACGGCATGCATACCGTATAGCCACAACCCGCTCTCCGGTTTCGCGTGCGGCGGTTTGTGAAAGTGCTTCTTGGTCCGGTCCGGCTTGCGCTCGGACGGACGATCGGGCGCGCGCTCCGGCTTGCGGTTTGGTCGTTTCATGCGCGGGCTTATAGTGGAAAGTGCGGCCGCGGCAAGGCGTGAACAGTTTTTAAGCCGACTTTCACGCAATTTTGCCTTTCATCTGGGACCGCTTTGGTGTGTTCTCCGCGCAATGAAACGAGTCACGAAAACGCTGGTCCGTACGAGGAAGGCAAATCGCCTTGTCCTCCCGCGGCTGCTCATGTTCGTGACGTTGATTGCCTTTTCGCTTCAGACCTATCTGACCCAAACCCACATCCATATGGCTTCGGAAGGCCGTGCGATCGCGGCGCTGGACCACGCCAGCGGCAAGGCGGTTCCAGGTACGCCCGCCGAACCCGCTGACAAGTACCCGCCGGGCGAAGACCCAGCCAATTGCCCGCTCTGCCAGGAAATTCTCCACGCCGGCCAATTCATCACCCCTGCAGCGGTGCCGCTGCTGGTACCTTCCGCACCGATTTTCACCGTCGAGATTGCGACGCCGGTCGCGCACCTCGTTCCCTCCGTCACCCACATCTGGCGTGGCCGGGCTCCACCTCGGAACTAGTCGCTGAACGAACTCGCGACGGCACCGCACGCACAGCGCGCGTGTGCCAGTCCCTTTAGTCACGGCGGATCGGCAGAACCCGCACGCCGTCACCTCCGAGGTGAAAATGTTTCGCTTGCTTGCAAAGCTGGGCGCCGCCGCCGCTGCATTGGCCGCAGTGACGGCACTTCCCGCCCACGCCGACACCGTCGAGACGGTCGTCGTCACGGCAGCGCGGCTCAACGAGGCGCGCGTCGGAATTCAGCCTCAAACCGGTGCTTCAACTTATACGATTGGCGCCGCGGCCATCGATGCCGAACCGGGTGGCGACAACAGTCTCCTCAATCAGGTCGTACTCCAGGCGCCGGGCGTGGCGCAGGACTCTTTCGGCCAGTTGCACGTCCGAGGCGAGCACAACGGACTGCAGTATCGCCTCAACGGCATCATCATCCCTGAAGGCATCTCCGTATTCGGACAGACTCTCGATCCGCGCTTCATAGGGTCGTTGAAGCTCATCACGGGCGCGCTGCCTGCCGAGTACGGACTGCGCACGGGTGGAGTCATCGACGTAGAAACGAAAACCGGAATGATGGAGCCGGGCGGCGACATTTCCATTTATGGCGGAAGCCATGGCGAGATCGATCCTAGCGTGGACTATGGCGGTTCCGCCGGCTCGTTGAACTACTTCGTGAGCGGCGACTATCTGACCGATACGCTCGGCATCGAGTCGCCCGACGGCAGCGCCGATCCGCTGCATGATCGCACAAAGCAATGGCATGGCTTCGCCTTCGCGCAGGACATCGTCGACGATGAGAGCTCAGTGAGCGCAATTCTGAGCACCTCCAACGACATGTTCCAGATTCCCGATCTCCGTGGCGGGCAACCGACCGGATTGGACGGCATAAACGGGCTCGGCCCAGGCGGGGTTCTGACCGTCAACGGTCAATTCTTGTTCCCGAGTGGCGATTTGAACGAAAACCAGCGCGAGATCACGCACTACGGAATTGTCAGCTACTTGCGTGCGATGGGCGCGTTCACTGTCGAGCTCTCCGCGTTTGGGAGATATTCGAGCTTGTTCTTCACGCCCGATGCGGTCGGCGACCTGCTCTACAACGGCGTCGCCCAGACTGCTTACAAGCGGGACGTAGCCTACGGTCTGCAAGCCGAAGGGTCGTGGCAAGCAAGCGAGGAACATACAGTCCGTGCCGGCATGATTTACCAAGCGGATGATCTGACCAGTACGACTACCTCGCAGGTGTTGGGTGTGGATGCATTCGGGAACCAGACGCTGCCGGATTCTCCCATCTCGATCGCCGACAATGGCAGGAAGCACGCCTGGAGCTACAGCCTCTATCTCCAGGACGAATGGAAGCTGCTGCCGTCGCTGACGATGAACTACGGATTGCGCTGGGACCAGTTCCAGGCCTTCGACGCTGAGAGCCAGCTGAGCCCGCGCCTCAATTTCGTCTGGACACCGAGTGACACCACGACCGTCCACGGCGGTTACTCGAGATACTTCTCCCCGCCGCCGATCGAGCTCGTCGCCTCGACCGACATTGCCTTGTTCGACGGTACGACCGCAGCGGCCTCGCATCGCGACGACACGCCGAAAGCCGAACGCGCCGACTACTACGACGTCGGCATACAGCAGCAGGAATTGTCGGGGCTCACCGTCGGGCTCGACAGCTTCTACAAGGTCTCTCACGACCTGATCGATGAAGGGCAGTTCGGCGCGCCGATCATTCTCACCCCGTTCAACTACAGGAACGGCAAGCAGTACGGTATCGAGTTCACGACAAACTACGATGAAGGCGGCCCGTTCACCGGCTATCTGAACGCGGCCTACGAGCGCGCGGTCGGTCGCGACATCGTCTCGAGCCAGTTCCAGTTCGATCCCGGCGAACTCGCTTTTATCGCGACGCACTACATCCCGTTGGACCACCAGCAGATCGTCTCGGTGTCGGGTGGCGCGTCATATGTCTGGAACGCTATCCGGTTTAGCACGGACATCCTGTACGGGTCGGGGCTTCGTCGGGATGGAGCCACGCCCAACGGCGACCACGTGCCGGGGTATGTTCAGGTGAACCTGGGCATCAGCCGGCCTCTCGACCTGGGGGTGGCGAAACCGCTCACCGTCCGCTTCGATGTCATCAACCTGTTCGACGAGAAGTACGAAATCCGCGACGGCACGGGTGTTGGTGTCGGCGCGCCTCAGTTCGGGCCGCGGCGTGGATTCTTTGTGGGATTGTCACAGGCACTTTAGGGTCATTTCCGGGCCGGCGCCTTGCACCAGCCAGAGGTCGACGCTAGGCTTTCGCGGTCTTAATTATCGCGGGGCGAATTCGGGCCTTTTGCGCGGTAATAATCTATTGACACCCTTCCATAATTGACCAATAACCCGCGGTCCGCAGCCAACCCTCCGAAAGGTGCTTTTTCACGTTCGTTCCATCGGGATCGAACGCGCTCCTGTGCCGGCCGGTGGATGGCGCGTAATTGTTTGTTCCAGTTAGGAAATTGTCCCGGAGGGGTGCCCGAGTGGCTAAAGGGGACGGACTGTAAATCCGTTGGCTACGCCTACGCTGGTTCGAATCCAGCCCCCTCCACCATCGGTTGCCCCTAGGCCATTGAGGATGGCGGGGCGAACAGAGAAGGAAGTCGAAAGAGGCGGGTGTAGCTCAATGGTAGAGCAACAGCCTTCCAAGCTGATGACGAGGGTTCGATTCCCTTCACCCGCTCCAACCTTTCGGCCGAGCCGAATGGGTTGTCACGCCGAAGCCGGGTAGGCGAGGCGAAATGATGAAGACGCGTTTCATTCCGGTGCACGCCGGACACGAAGGACGAAGGAATAGCGACGATGGCGAAGGCCAAATTTGAGCGGACGAAGCCGCACTGCAACATCGGGACGATCGGACATGTCGATCACGGCAAGACGTCGCTGACGGCGGCGATCACGAAGGTTCTGGCGGAGACGGGCGGAGCGACGTTCACGGCATAC
>DATJZB010000091.1:0-25449 GCA_035499335.1 Rhizomicrobium sp.
TTCGCGAATATGTTCAGCGAAATTGGGACAGGCTGGTCGACCTGACGATGAAACGGTCGCGCGCCGCGCCGACCGTGATCATCTGGCCCGAAGCCGCGCCGCCGATCCTTTTGCAGCGTTCGCCGGAAGCGCTCGATCAGATTGCGGTCATGACCGGTCCTAAGCGTGCGCTCGTGACCGGAAACCAGCGCGTCGCGCTCGAACCCTCGGGCGCGCGCATATTTTACAACAGCCTCTATATCTTCGGGCACGGCGGAGTGTTGCTTTCGACCTATGACAAGTTTCATCTTGTACCGTTCGGCGAATATCTTCCCCTCGAGGCCATGCTGAAGCGGCTGGGAATCACAAAACTGGTCGGCTTCCCCGGAAGTTTCGCTTCCGGAGATGGTCCGCATACGTACGAAATTCCCGGCGCGCCCCCCGCCGGGCCGCTGATCTGTTATGAGATTCTGTTTCCCGGCGCGGTGATTGGAAGCAAAAGACCGCAATGGCTAATAAATGTCACAGACGATTCCTGGTTTGGACCGTGGGCCGGTCCGCGCCAGCACTTGCTTGCAGCGCGCGTGCGCGCCATTGAAGAGGGGCTTCCTGTCGCGCGTGCCGCGAACACGGGAATCTCTGCGGTTATTGATCCGGTTGGCCGCACTGTTGCCACACTCGGGCTTGATGAAACAGGTGAGATGGATTCTCAACTTCCTCGCGCGCTGACGGAACCGCCCTACGCGCGTTATCGCGACGCAGGCTTTTTTCTGCTCTTGCTGGCGAGTGCAGGGCTTTCTTGGTTGCTGGCCCGTCAGTAGTATTTCGAACCGCGCGGGCGGGAGTTGGTATTTTCAGAGTCCGACCGGAGTGCGTAGGGTCGGGTCCAAACGGAGCGTTGTGTAAACCGTGCCAAAGAAACAAGCCAATCCAATCGATGCCCAGGTCGGCAATCGCGTCCGACTCCGCCGCATGCTCATCGGCATGAGTCAGGAGCGGCTGGGAGAGTTGCTAGGACTCACATTCCAGCAGGTCCAGAAATACGAGAAAGGCGTCAATCGCATCGGCGCCGGCCGCCTCTTCGAAGTGTCGCGCATATTGGGCGTCGGCATCGACTATTTCTACGAAGGCGTGAACAGCCAGCTCGGCGGTGGATTCACCGAGAACGGCTCGTCGCCGCCGGTCATGGAATTCGTTTCGAGCGGCGAGGGTTTGCAGCTCAGCCTCGCGTTCATGAAGATCAAGGATCCCCGGCTGCGCAAGCGCGTGCTGGACCTGGTCAAGCAGATGTCGGAAGACGCGGTCGAGTAGGCGTCAGGCGCGCTTCTTTTTGCGCGCCGCTTTCTCGGCCAGGCCCGATCGCTTTTCCCGCCCCTTAAGCACGGCGTAGACGTCTTTCGGCGCCACGCCGCAGGCCGCCCACACGACCAGCAGATGATAGAGGACGTCGGCGGACTCCTCCGTCAACGACGCCTTGTCCTTGGCGACGGCCGCGAGGACCACTTCGACCGCCTCTTCGCCGAATTTCTTGGCGCATTTGGCGGCGCCTTCCTTGAGCAGCTGGGCGGTGTAGGAGGTCCGCGGGTCGCCGCCCTTGCGCGCGGCGATGATCTTGAAAAGCCGGTCGATCGGATGGTCCGCCATCAGTTCGCCCGGTCTTCGAGAAGACGCCGTGCGATGACGTTGGCCTGGATCTCCGCCGCGCCCTCGAAGATGTTGAGGATGCGCGCGTCGCAGAGGACGCGGCTGACCGGATATTCCAGCGCGAAGCCGTTGCCGCCATGGATCTGCAGCGCATTGTCGGCGCAGGCCCAGGCGACGCGGGCGCCCAGAAGTTTCGCCATGCCGGCTTCCAGATCGCAGCGCCGGCCTTCGTCCTTCTCGCGGGCGGCATAATAGCTGAGCTGCCGCGCAATGGTGATCTCGACCGCCATCATCGCGAGCTTGTCGCGGACGCGCGGGAAATATGTCAACGGCTGGCCGAACTGATGACGCTCGAGGGCATAGCGCAGACCGAGATCCATCGCGCAGAGCGCCACGCCGACGGCGCGCGCGCCGGTCTGGATGCGTGCCGACTCGAATGTCTGCATCAGCTGCTTGAAACCCTGACCCTCTTCGAGTCCGAGAAGATTGGCGGCCGGCACTTCGAAACCGTCGAAGCCGATTTCGTATTCCTTCATCCCGCGATAGCCCAGCACGCCGATCTCGCCGCCGCTCATGCCTTGCGCGGGAAAGATCTCCTTGTCGTTCCCGCGCGGCTTCTCGGCCAGGAACATCGACAGGCCGCGATAGCCGGGACGGTCCATGTTGGTGCGCACCAGAAGGGTCATCACGTCGGCGCGCGCGGCATGCGTGATCCAGGTCTTGTTGCCGTAAATTTTGTAGACGTCGCCGTCCTTGACGGCGCGGGTTTTCAACGCGGCGACGTCCGAACCGCCGGACGGCTCCGTGAAGACGGCCGTCGGCAGCTTTGCGCCGCTTGCGATTAGCGGCAGCCAATGGTCGCGCTGCTCCTTGGTGCCGCCGCACAGAATGAGCTCGGCCGCGATCTCCGATCGCGTCGCCAGCGAACCGACGCCGATATAGCCGCGGGACAATTCTTCCGACACGACGCACATGGCGAGCTTGGAAAGTCCCGCGCCACCATAATTCTCCGGGATGGTGAGACCGAACACGCCGAGTTCGCTCAGCTCATTCACCACTTCGATCGGGATCAGCTCGTCCTTGAGATGCCATTGATGGGCGAAAGGCGAAACCTTTTCCTGCGCGAAGCGGAAGAACTGGTCCCGTATCATGCTCATCGTGTCGTCGAGACCCGGTTCGCCGACGAACATCGCCCCCTGGTGCTTGACCATGTAGTCGACGATGCCCGCGCGCACTTCCGGCCGGGTTCCCATCCGGACCAGTTCCGAGATCGCCGGCGACCAGAAGCCGCCGATTTCGTCGTCGCTGAGACCGAGATCGTAGGGCCGCGCGACTTCGTTCTGGCTCATCGCGATGCCGCCGGACAGCTGGGCGAGATATTCGGCGAAGCCGCAAAGCAGAATCAGGCGTTCGATGTCCCCGAACTTCCCGCTGCGCTCCAGGCTGCGCCCCCAGCGCGCCATCTGGCGCAGCGCTTCGACATAGGTCGCGAGCCAGGCGAGGCCGTGCGTCGCGCGCTGCTCGCGGTCGAGCGCCTCGGACGAGATCGCCCCATCCTTCGTGACGAGCGACGACACCGACGTCTTGGCGGCCGCCAGCAAACCCTCGGCCGAGAAAATGGCCTCTTCGCAGCGCGTGAGGAGATGGGGAACAGTTATCGACAGCATGGAAAATCACGTCCAAATTTCGAAGCCGGGACCTTAGCGGAGTCCGTGCCGCGGTGCACCATGGGCCCGCGCCTTGCGGCATCGCGTCCGAACCGATCCAATGGCGCGCGGAAGGTGCTCCCGATGCAACGCCAACAACTGCTCGTCTTTGTCGGGATGGCGCTTGCGGTTGCCGCGCTGCTTGCCCTCGGCACAGTGCCGGAGATTGCCCACAGCTTTGCGCCCCCGCGGGGCGACGACGAGGCCGCCCGGCTGGCGTATGTCGCGCGCTGGTTGTTCGTTCCCGGGCTCTGCCTGCTCGCCGGGATCGGTGCCACCGCGAACCGCCGCTTTTTCTCCGACGCCATCGACGGCACGCGCACGCCGCCGAGCCGGTCCCTGGAGATCAACCTCCGCTATAACCAGAACACGCTGGAGCAGGCCGTCCTGGCCGCCATCGCCTGGGCCGGGCTAGCACTCAGTGTGGCGCACGACCGGCTGGGTCTGATCGGCGTGCTCGCCGTCCTGTTCGCGATCGGCAGGGCGCTCTTCTGGTCGGGCTACCTGATCGCGCCATGGGCGCGCGCGTTCGGCTTCGCGCTGACGTTCTATCCCACCGTGGTGGCGTTCGGATATCTCGCCCTGCGGGCGCTGGGAGTCAGGGCGTGACGTCGATCGTGCAGACGAAATCGCTCGACGTCGGGATGGGTGCCCCGGTCTTCAGGTTGCTGGCCTTGAAGGTCAAAGTGCCGGCCGCTGCGGTGTCGAACGTGAAGGTCGTTTCTTCCGGCGCGCCGGGCAGGTCGAGCGCCTCCGTCGTGCGGCCCGACAGGATCAGCTCGGGCGTCAGGTCGGCGTCGAGCCGCCAATAGTAACCGCTGCCATGGTGACCCACGAGCTTGACGACCAGCGCGTCGCCCTTCTTCACCTCGATGGTTTTGCCGGCGTCTTTCTCGGTGACCACGACATCGGCCGATGCGCTCGCCGCAAATAACACGCAACCCGCCAGTGCGGCGGACACGAACGTCATATGTCGCATGCTGTCCTCCCCTTGAGAGAGGGACAGTCTAGCCCGCGTTGCCCTCGAGGACATCCTCGAATGTGCGAAGGCCGGTGCGCTGGGCGTTCACGAGAACCGCCATGTTTCCTGGCAGGTGCTCGTTCTTCCACATCTTGGTATGGGCGCGCGGAATGTCCGCCCAGGAGAAGACCTCGGACATGCACGGATCGATGCGGCGCTCGACGACGAGTCGATTGGCCTGGCTCGCCTGCAGCAGATTGGCGAAGTGCGAACCTTGTATGCGCTTCTGGCGCATCCAGACGTAACGAGCGTCGAACGTGATGTTGTATCCCGTCGTGCCTGCGCAGAAGACGACCATGCCGCCGCGCTTCACGACCAGGCATGACACTGGGAACGTCGATTCGCCCGGATGCTCGAACACCATGTCGACGTCGTTACCTTTGCCCGTGATGTCCCAGATCGCCTTGCCGAACTTGCGCGCTTCCTTCGTCCAGGCGTCATATTCGGGCGAACCGACCTGGGGCATTGCACCCCAGCATTTGAAGTCCTTGCGGTTGATCACGCCCTTGGCGCCGAGCGACATGACGAACTCGCGCTTGCTCTCGTCGCTGATGACGCCGATCGCATTGGCGCCGGAAACTGCGCAAAGCTGGACGGCAAACGAGCCGAGCCCGCCTGAGGCACCCCACACCAGGACATTATGGCCGGGGCGCAGGATGTGCGGCCTATGGCCGAAGAACATGCGGTACGTGGTGGCGAGGGTCAGCGTGTAGCAGGCCGATTCCTCCCAGGTCAGATGACGCGGGCGTTCCATGAGCTGGCGGTCCTGCACGCGCGCGAACTGCGCGAACGATCCGTCGGGAGTCTCGTACCCCCAGATGCGCTGGCTCGGCGAGAACATTGGATCGCCGCCGTTGCACTCTTCGTCGTCGCCGTCGTCCTGATTGCAGTGGACGACGACTTCGTCGCCGACCTTCCAGCGGGTCACTTTCGAGCCGACTGCCCAGACGATGCCGGAGGCGTCGGAACCGGCGATGTGGAAGGGATTCTTGTGCGCGTCCATCGGCGAGATCGGCGTGCCGAGCGCGGCCCATACGCCGTTGTAGTTCACGCCCGCGGCCATCACGAGAATCAGCACGTCGTGCGAGTCGAGTTGCCATGTCGGCACCACTTCGATCTGCATCGATTGCTCGGGCGGTCCGTGCCGGTCTTTGCGGACGACCCAGGCATGCATCTTCGCCGGCACATGGCCGAGCGGCGGAATTTCTCCGATGTCGTACAGGTCCTTGTAGACTTCGAGCGACGGCTTGGTCTCGGCTTGCGCCATGGTCTTGTTCCCCTGCGGCAGTCTTGTGCAGCTGCGTTATTGGGGGCGAAGTAGGCCTTCCCTTGTGCTGCAATGCAACAGAAATTCGTCACTTTTGCTGTGCAAAGCTCACGCCCGGCGCAATAATATTGCGATTAAGGTTTACGGGGACGCCGGGGCCAGGAGCCTTTCTTGTCCTTCGCCTTGCCCGCGATTTCCTTGAGTTTCAGCGCCTGCCGGACCGACAGGGACGTACCGGGCGCGCCCTTTTCGGGGTCACCGAACGCGCGGCCGTACTTCTCGACGCGTCCTTCGACCGAGCCGAGGAAGTCGCCCTCCCAGTCCGACAGCTTCACGCCGGAACGTTCGGCTGCCCGGCGTGCGCGGCGCAGCGCGTTGAGGGCGGCGCGCCTGGCCTGTTCGCGGCGGTTGGGAGGTTTTTTCTGTTTCAGCGGGGCACCGCGAGCCTGGATATCGAGGGACGCGATTCTCGCGCCACGCGGCAAACGTCACAAGCCTCGACAGAATGAACCGGATGTCCTGCAGTAGGATACGTGTTTCGGGAATCATACGATGGAAATAAACGGTGTAGCGCATACGTTCATCTGCGCGGGAGACTTCGCCAAAGCGCGGGAATTCTACGGCAAACTATTGCCGTTCCTCGGGCTGAAAGTCGTCGCCGACGCGCCGGGAATCTTCTACTGCGTCGGCGGCCGCACGGGCTTCGGCATCGAGGCGGCGAGTGCCGCACACACCGGCAAGCGCTTTGTGCAAGGCAGCGTCGGGCTGCACCATCATTGCTGGCGCGCGCGTTCGCGCGAGGACGTCGATGCCGTGTATGCCTTCCTGCAGGACATCGGCGCGCACATCGTCCACGCGCCGCGCGACGACAATTTCGCGCCTGGCTACTACTCGGTTTTGTTCGAGGACCCGGACGGCACGCGGCTGGAAGTCAATTTCGTGCCGGGGGCCGGCTTGTTCGCGCCGGGCACGCGCATCGGTGGCGGCTATGCCGACGGAACGCTGAACGGCTGATCAGCGAAATCCGGAAACGAGCAGGCCGCTGCGTTCCAGCCCGTCGACGACGCCGATGTCGTGGCCGGGCACGATGTGGATGTTCGGTTCGGCCTCGTGAAGGGCATGGAGCGCCGCCAGCTCGGCGAGCACGGCCTGGCGATCCTCGCCGAGCAGCAGCCAGGTCGCGAACCGCGCACGCTCGCGCACCGCGTCGATGTTGCGCATCGTCCAGGCGACGTCGCCGGTGAACAGGAACTCCTGCCCGTCGGCGCGCCGTACGAACACCATCTGGCTTCCCGGCGTGTGTCCCGGCGCGCGAATCAACACGATCCCCGGCGCGACGGCGCGATATTTGTCGTAGCGAAACGGCTCATAGCCCACGAAGGACGGGCGATCATATTCCGGATTGTAGCGGCCGAGATTGGCGAGCTGCTCGGGATTGAGCTTGACGCGGCCCGACTGCATCTCCGCGTGGAGGAATGGAAAGGCGAGCAGTCCGCCGATGTGATCGCCATGCTCGTGCGTGACCAAGATCAGTGAGGCGAATTTGATCGCGCCGCGCTCCCGCTGGACCGACTGGCGATCGATCTCCATGCCCATTTCCTGCGCGCCGCGCGGCGTCAGACCGGTGTCGATCAACGCGGAACCGCCGCTGGCAAACATCACTTTGTAGGCGAACACTTCGAGCGGAACCGGCGACCAGCCGTCACCAGCCAGAACGATGTTGCCGGGATAGCTGAAGGAAGCGACATGCTCGACGCGGATGCTGTCGACTTTGTCGGATGGCAGGCTTTCCGCCAGCCGCCGCACGGCCACGATATCTATCGTATACGTCCGGTCAGGTTCGCCGCTTTCCAGCGCCAGCCACCAATAGGCCGTGCCCGCCGCCAGGCCCAGCACGATTAAACCCAATCCGATCCAGCGCCACATCGTCTGCCCCCCGACGCGCGTTCGCGACGAAGTCTGGTCCGCCTCTCGCCTTCAATCAAGCCGCGTCGCGCGGGCCGCGCTCATTGCGTGGCGTGGTGGGGATCCTTCTCGCCGGCGCGCACGGCCGTTGCGATCACGTCGGTCGCGACGGGGCAGGTGTAGAAAGCCGAGCGCGCACAATTGGGATTGTAGGCGAAGTTGAAGTCGATGATCGCGGTCTTGGGCGGGAAGGCGCCGAAATCGGCGATGTCCACGTAGCGGCCCGCTCCATAGGTACCCTTGCCCGTCAGATCGTCCATGAAGAAGGCCGACATGTCCGTCACCGTCTTGGCGGTGTTGCCGTCCGCATAAAAAGGCAGTGTGAAAGTCTTGCCGTTCAGCGTGAACGTGGCGTCGCCGGCGTGAAAGAACTGCTTGTCGGTGCCGCGCGACGTGCGGAAGACGCGCGGCGGAAATTTCAGGTCGGGCTTGAACGTGGCAGTGACGCGGTAGGCGGGATCGTAGGGAAAGTAGTCGACGCCCTTGAAGTTCAGCGCGTCCGGGCGAAGCTGATTGTAGAGCATGAAGCGCGCGCCGATGACGCCGGCACTGACCTGTGTGCGAAACCCGGCGATATCGACATCGGTGTCGACCGGGATGCTCTTTCCGATCAGGGCTTCGTCATAGCTTCTGCCCTTCATCACGACGTGCATATGGCCGTCCCGATAGCTTGCGACCAGGATGCCTTTTTCGTCGGCCCCCTGGCGCCAGCGATAGGTTTCTGGCTTGCCCTTCACGCCGGTCAGCGTCGCCGACTGGCCTTCGCCGAGATAGGCGGCATCCTGAATCTTCAGGATGGCGTGCGGGATCTTGGCCCAGGCCTGGTTCGCCTCGACGAGCTCGTCGCGCCACTCGATTGCCGGCGGCTTGGCTGCAATGCTCAAGGCCGCGGCGGCGAGCGCGGCGACCAGCTTCATTCTGTCCATGACCCGCCCCTCGGATTTTCGTTGCGCCGGTTCATTTTGCAGTGCAACAAAATATCTTATACTTTGCCTCGTTTGTTCTTGGAGAATGGTCACGCCGATGTCGCGCGACAAGCCCTGGATTTTTCGCACCTACGCAGGTCATTCGAGCGCATCAGCGTCGAATACGCTGTACCGGACCAATCTGGCCAAAGGTCAGACCGGCTTGTCGGTCGCCTTCGACCTGCCGACGCAGACGGGCTACGACAGCGACGATCCGCTCTCCAGGGGCGAAGTCGGCAAGGTCGGCGTTCCGGTCTCGCACATCGGCGACATGCGCGCGCTGTTCGACGGGATCCCGCTCGACAAGATGAACACGTCGATGACGATCAACGCGCCGGCGGCGTGGCTGCTCGCACTCTACGTCGCCGTCGCCGACGAACAGGGCGCCGCGCGCGCCGAGCTGACGGGTACGACGCAAAACGACATCATCAAGGAATATCTGGCGCGCGGAACCTATATCTTTCCGCCCAAGCCGGCGCTGCGGCTGACGACCGACATGATCGCCTTCACCACGGCCGAAATGCCGAAATGGAATCCGATCAATCTCTGCTCCTATCACCTGCAGGAAGCCGGTGCCGATGCCGTGGAGGAAGCCGCCTTCGCGCTGGCCGCGGCCGTTTCGGTTCTCGACGCGGCCAAGGATCGGGGCGCCATTCCGCCGTCGGAGTTTCCCAAGGCCGTCGGACGCATGAGTTTCTTCGTCAATTCGGGCGTCAAGTTCATCACCGAAATCTGCAAACTGCGCGCCATGGGCGCACTGTGGGACGAGATCACGCGCGACCGCTACGGCGTGACGGACCCCAAACTGCGCTTGTTCCGGTATGGCGTGCAGGTGAATTCGCTCGGGCTCACCGAGCAGCAGCCGGAGAACAACGTCTATCGCGTGCTGTTCGGCATGCTCGGCGTCACGCTGTCCAAGAATGCGCGCGCCCGCGCCGTCCAGCTGCCGGCATGGAATGAAGCACTCGGCCTGCCGCGTCCCTGGGACCAGCAATGGTCCCTGCGCCTGATGCAGATCGGCGCGTTCGAAACCGACATGCTCGAATACGAGGACATCTTCGACGGCTCGAGGGTGATCGAAGAGAGAGTCGCCCGCCTCAAGCTCCAGATCCGCGAGGAGATGGATCGCATCGCCAAGCTCGGAGGCGCAGCGAGCCAGGAGGCGCTCGAATACATGAAGGAGCGGCTCGTCGCCTCGAACGCGGCGCGCGTGGAAGCGATCGAGCGCGGCGACGAAGTGCGTGTCGGGGTCAATGCCTACCGGGAAACCGAGCCTTCGCCACTCACGGCGGGGACCGGGCATTTCCTCACGGTCGACGAGTCGGCAGAAGCCGATCAGATCGCGCGCCTGAAAGCCTGGCGCGGCGCGCGCGACGCCAGGCGGGTCGACGCCTCGCTTTCCGCGCTCGAACGGGCGGCGCGCGAAGATGCCAACCTCATGCCCGTCTCGATAGAATGTGCCAAAGCCGGCGTGACCACCGGCGAATGGGCGCGTGCCCTGCGCAAGGTGTTCGGCGAGTACCGGGCGCCGACCGGCGTTGCGGCCTCAGGCCCGTCGCGCAACGACGAGCGCATCGGCGCGCTTCGAGAAAGCGTCGACGGCGCATCGAAACTGCTGGGCAGACGGCTGACGTTTCTCGTCGCGAAGCCCGGGCTGGACGGCCACTCGAACGGCGCCGAACAGATCGCCATCCGGGCGCGCGATGCCGGTATGGACGTCATCTACAACGGCATCCGCTTTTCGCCCGACGATATCGTCGCGGAGGCGAAGCAGAAAAAGCCGCATCTGATCGGTCTGTCGATCCTGTCGGGCAGTCACGTGTCGCTGGCGCGCGACGTCGTCGCCAAGCTGAAGGCGGCGGGGCTTTCGGACATCAAGGTCGTCGCCGGCGGCATCATTCCGCCGCAGGACGAGGCGATTCTGAAGGCCGTCGGCGTCGACGCCGTGTTCAGCCCAAAGGACTACGACCTCAACCAGATCATGCAAGGTCTGATCGAATTATCCGTGACGTGAGTCACGGCCCGTCCGTGCCGCCGATGTCGAGGACGAACTTGTATTTGCCGTCCGTCTGCCGTTTCCATTCTGTGACGTAGTATCCGGTCACCTTCTGCTTGGTGCCGTCCTTCTTGGTGCCGGTGAACAGCCAGGTTCCGCGCGTCCAGCCGAGAACGCCGTCGGGCGAGGCGTCGGCCTCGAGCGGCGTCCATTCCAGCGTGCTCGTCTTCGGGCTGCTCGGATTCTTTTTCTCGACATCGGCGTAGTAGGCCGCGGCGGCCGCCTTTCCAAGAATCGGCGGATGATCGCCGTCGAACAGGCGAACATCGTCGGCCATATAAGCGAGAAACGCGGCATGCGCGCCGCTTTTCACCGAGAGATCGGAAAAGGCCCGATCCGCCGCCATCATGTCTTCCTTCGCGCCCGCGAACGCCGGTCCGCAGGTCACGATAAGCAGCGCAGCGGCCGCCAGGTTCTTTCGCATGCAAGGATCTCCCCAGTGACGGGACCAGTCTGCCAGAGATTCCCGCCGTTCGCGCCTGACTATTTCTTGAGCGGCGCGGCGACGAGGCCGAGCTGCGCGCGAAGCGACGCAGGTGTTTGGCCCGACGCGCGCAGACTCCGCAGCGTGACGGCGTTGTCGCGTTTGGAGAATTTTCGGCCGGCTGCGTCCAGGACCAGACGATGGTGCGCGTAAGCGGGCTCGGGCAGGTCCAGCAGCGCTTGCAGGAGGCGCTGCACATGGGCCGCCGCGAACAAGTCGTTCCCGCGCGTGACCAGAGTCACTCCCTGAAACGCATCGTCGACGACCACTGCCAGATGGTACGCGGCAGGCATTTCCTTGCGGGCCAGGACGATGTCTCCGAAGAGCAGCGGATTGACGGCGATCGTGCCCTGCTCGCCCGACGGCCCCCGGCCCGTTTCGCGAAACGCCAACGGTCCCGCCAGCCTTGACGCCGCGGCCACGTCCAGGCGCAAAGCGTGCGGCGCGCCAGCCGCGATGCGGCCGGCACGCTCCGTCTCGGAGAGCTGGCGGCAGGTTCCCGGATAGAGCGCGCCGTCCGGACCTTGCGGTGCCTCCACCGACCGGGCGATCTCGTCGGCAATCTCCTTGCGCGTGCAGAAACAGGGGTAGACCAGACCCGCCGCGTCCAGCTTCTGGAGGGCCGCGCGGTAGTCTGCGCTGCGTTCCGATTGGCGCGGCGCCGGCAGCTCCCACGCAAGGCCGAGCCAGTAGAGGTCTTCGAAGATCGCTTCGACGAACTCCTCCCTGCAGCGCGCCGTGTCCAGGTCTTCGATGCGCAACAGGAAGCGCTCGCCGCTGTCATGTGCCGTGATCGCGGCGAACGCATGACCGAGGTGCAGAAAGCCCGTTGGACTCGGGGCAAAACGCGTGACAATCATGGTTCAAGTCTACACGACGGGACCGCCATGATCATACGTCCCTCGAGAGCTGAAGACGGGCCGGCCGTTGCGTCGGTTCGCATCGCATCCTGGCGCGCGACCTATCGCGGCATCGTTCCCGATTCCTATCTGGAACACATGGACGCCGACGAAGCGCAGTGGTGCAAGGTCGCGTCGGGAGAAATGCCGGGCGCCGGCTTGTGCGTCTGCGAGCTCGACGGCCGCGTCGTCGGATTTGCCTGTTACGGCGCGGCGCGGACGCCGAATTTCGGATATTCCGGCGAACTCTATGCGACCTACTTTCTTCCCGAGGCGATCGGCAGAGGATTTGGCGCACAGGCGATGAACGAAGCGATGGAGCGGCTGAAGGCTCTCGGTCACGAAGACATGCTGCTGTGGGTGATCGAGAACAACGAACGCGCCCGCCGCTTCTACGAGCGTTTCGGAGGCATTCTCATCGCCGACTCCCGGCGCAGCTTCGAGATCGACGGGGCGACGATCCGCGAAGTCGCTTACGGCTTTCGACCGCTTCCCGCGAGAGCCGCGAACGGCTAGAAGCGGGTATGGCTTTCGGTACGCGCCCTCTCTCCGGTCCGCGGCTTCCGCCCCAGCGCGGCCAGGCGACTCACCTCGTCGTCCTGTGTCACGGCTATGGCGCCGATGGGAACGATCTCATCGGACTCGCGCCGCATTGGCAGCGCGACCTGCCGACCGTTTCCTTTGTTTCGCCCAATGCGCCTGAACCCTGCGCAGGCTCGCCGTCCGGCTATCAATGGTTTCCGATCTCTCGGCTCGATCCCGGCGAGATGCAGCGGGGCGTCGAGTCCGCGGCCGACAGCCTGAACGCGTTCATCGACGCAGAGCTCGCGCGTCTCGGCCTTCCGGGCGATCGCCTCGCACTCGTGGGGTTCAGCCAGGGCACCATGATGTCGCTGCATGTCGGATTGGGCAGGGCCGTGAAACCGGCGGCTATCATCGGCTACTCCGGCATGCTCGCGCGCGGGTCCGAACCGGAACCACTTGCCGCGGACGCGCCGCCGATCCTACTCGTCCATGGCGACGCCGACCCGATGATCCCGGCGGAAGCGATGTTCGCGACGGCGGGCATGCTCGGCCGCGCTGGCGCCTGCGTGCAGTGGCATCTCTCCCAGGGCGTCGGACACGGTATCGATCCGGTCGGTCTGGCGATGGGCGGAACGTTCCTCGCCATGGCGTTCCGCAACCAGCTCCGCCGTCGGGAGCCGCAGGTCAATTGTCCTTTATCCTAGGGGCGTTACCGATCTGTCACGGCGAATCGCCTATTGTTGCGGCCAGCTTGGCAGCAGCTGCGCTTTGCCCTTATGGTTCCGCCAGCCAAGAGGAGTGACGATCAAAGGAACGATTCCGTGTTAGCCGCCCGGCTTCCCGACAATTGTCCCGCGCTGGTGCTGAATGCGGATCACCGGCCGCTCAGTTATTTCCCCCTCTCGCTCTGGTCCTGGCAGGACGCGATCAAGGCGGTCTTTCTCGAGCGCGTGAACATCCTTGAGGAATACGACCGCGTCGTGCGCTCGCCGAACTTCGAGATGCGCATTCCTTCGGTCGTCTCGCTGAAGACCTATGTCCGCCCGGCGCGCAATCCGGCGTTCACGCGCTTCAACCTGTTCCTGCGCGATCGGTTCGAGTGCCAATATTGCGGCTCTCCGGAGGATTTGACGTTCGATCACGTCATTCCGCGGTCGCGCGGGGGACGCACGACCTGGGACAATGTCGTCACCGCCTGCGCGCCGTGCAATCTCCTGAAAGGCGGCCGCCTGGCGCATCAGATCGGCATGCATCCCAAGCACCGTCCCCACCGCCCGACGATCAACGAATTGCGCAGCAACGGCCGGAAATTCCCGCCCAACTATCTGCACGATTCGTGGGCCGACTATCTGTACTGGGACAGCGAACTCGAGCCCTAGCGCCTGTCGCGCCACATGGCGACAAGCGGCGGCGCGCCGGCGGGAGCGATGTTCTTGCGTGCCACGAAGCCCGCGCGCTCGTAGAGCTTCGTGTTGCGCGGATTGGAATTTTCCAAATAGGCGGGCACGCCCATCTGGTCCGCGCGCTTGACGGTCGCCTCGAGCATGGCGCCGCCCAGACCCATGCCTTGCAGACGCGGCGCCACGGCGATGAAGGCGAGGTAATAGTGGTGCTCGTGCGGATGATTTTTTTCCATCGCGTCGGCCATCGCCGATCCCCGCATCAGTCGCGGAAAGCCGCACAGCCGGACGAACAGGGGCAATAGCCGCATCTGCTCCCAGAATCCGCCCGGGCTGGCGGCGGTGCCGGGCGGCAACCAGGCGGCGCAGACGTTGCCGTCCGAACTCATCCACACCTCACCGAACGGAATCGCGCGCGTCTTCAAAAGCCAGAAGAAGAATTGCTCGAGAACCGCCGCGCGACGCGGCCCGGGCCGCGCCATCCAGTTGAAGATGGGGTCGGTGGTGAACGCCGCCGCGAACAGCCGCGACAGGACGGGCACGTCGGCATCCGTCGCCCGGCGCGGCGCGGAGGCGGCCGCAAGGAGAGCGTGGCGGTCGTCGCTCATATTTTTTCCGAGAGAGCGATCGCGAGCCGGCAGCCGGCCTTGATGCCCTCGCTGAGCAATCGATAGCCGGGCGCCCGTTCGGCGCCGTGCCCGATCGCCGTGTCGCGATGTTCCACTTCTTCCAGCCGGAATGTTTCGACCGTGTCCTTCAGTTCGGGGTCCTTGTCGGCCAGGCGCGCGACTTGCGCCGCATAGTGCTCGTCGATCACTTCTTCGACGGCCGCGGTGCAGGCCATCGCGGCTTTTTCGCCCATCAACGCCGTCGCCGCTCCGAGGGCGAAGCCCGCAATGCGCCAGACCGGCTCGAGCGCCGTCGGCCGCACACGCCGCTCGTTGATCAGGGCATTGAACTTGGCAAGATGCCGTTCCTCCTGATCGGCCATGTGCCGGATCGCGTCCGCCGCTTCCGATTTGCGGCCGCCAAGGACCGCCAACTGACCCGCATAGATGCGTACGGCACCGAACTCGCCGGCCTGGTCGACGCGTATCATCGCCTCGATGTCGCTCGGCGCACGGGTTCCGGGAAAAGCGGGGCGGGGTTTGCGGCTCATGATTTGCGGACCAACAGCACAGTGCCGAGCGCGGCAGCGCCCAGCGAAATGAGGGCATTGTATCCCGCCATCGACACGCCGAAGAGACGCCAAGCCGCTGTGTCGCAGCGGGGAACTGGCGCAGTCAGGTCGATCACGCCGGTGAACCTGTATCCGGTCGTGCAGGCGGAAGGCCCGGGCCACCAATGCCATTCGACGCCGGCGTGGAACACCCCGAGACTGCCCGACGTCGCGACCAGAAGCAGCGTCAGAACGGCGAGCGGCGCTGCCAGGGACGGCCTGAGGATCCCGGCGCGCAACAATCCGCCGCCTCCCAGTCCGATGACCGCGGCGGCGATGTGGGGCCAGCGCTGCCAGTGGCACATCTCGCAGGGCGGATAGTTGAGGACGTACTGGAAGAAGAGCGCGCCCAGAATGAGCGACAACCCCACGGCGCCGGCAAAGATCGCGATCTGGTCTGCTTTCATCGTGCGAATATCCGGCTTTCGTCGTCGAATGCCTTGAACTCGAGTGCATTGCCGCTGGGATCGCGAACGAAGAACGTCGCCTGTTCACCGGGCGAACCTTCGAATCGGATAGACGGTGCGATCACAAAGTCAACGTTGCGCGCGCTCAATTTGTCGGCGAGTGTGCGCCATTCGCGCATGCTGAGGATCACGCCGAAATGCCGCACCGGCACTTGTTCTCCGTCGACCGCATTATGCGCTTTATCAGAAACACTATCCGCGCTTAGATGCGCAACGATCTGGTGGCCGAAGAAATCGAAGTCCACCCATTCATCGCTCGCGCGGCCTTCGGGACAACCGAGCAGGGTTCCATAGAAGGCGCGCGCCTCGGCCAGATCGCGCACCGGGAATGCCAGATGGAATCGAGGGCGTGAGGTCATGTGGGATCTCGCCAAACGTGCGAAAGATTTGGTTTCTGGAGGTGAAGGGAAGCGCATGGGCAAGCCCCTGGCAACCCGCCATGGATCGAAACGTGAGTTGCTGCGCATCGAAGGCCGCGCCGTGGAAGTCACGATGCGGCTCAATCCGCGCGCGCGGCGGCTGATCGTCAAGGTCCATCCTTCGACGGGCGAGGTGAGCGTCGTCGCGCCGTCGCAGCGCGCCCTCGATCGCGCCCTCGACTTTGCCCGCGGCGAGACGCCGTGGATCGCGCGCCAGCTGGCCCGCGTTCCCCAACCGGTCCGCCTCGTACCTGGCGCCAGCGTACCGTTGCAGGGCGTCGACTGTATGATCCTGCGCGGCGAGCCGGGAAACGGACCGGTGTGGCGCGACGACGCCGGCAACCTGCGGGTCAGCGGCCGCGAAGAGTTCGCGTCGCGTCGCGTGATCGATTTTCTCAAACGCGAGGCGCGCAAGGCTCTCGACGCGCGTTCCCGCGACTTCGCCGATCGAATCGGCGCGAAACCGAGTCGCATCGCCGTACGAGATACGGCCAGCCGCTGGGGTTCCTGTTCGGCGAACGGGTCGATTTCCTATTCCTGGCGGCTCATCCTCGCGCCGAGCTTCGTCTTCGACTATGTCGTCGCGCACGAAGTTGCGCATTTGCGCGAGATGAATCACGGGCCGCGTTTCTGGAAGCTCGTCCGCTCGCTGGTTCCCGATATAGACGCGCCGCAGGAATGGCTGAGGAAGAACGGCGCCGCGCTGCATCGCTACGCCGCGCGCAAGCCGTCCTAGGTTCCGCCGCCGAACAATTTGTTGATCAGCCCGCCTATATCGGTCGGCTTGTCGTCCGGTTTGGCCGGCGGCGGGGCGTTCGTGTCCGCCACCGGCTGCGAGGCGGGGATGTCGGCCGTGCCGGCCAGCGGTCTGACGGGCAGACCGGCTTCCGCCGTCTCCATGAAATTGCGGAAGATGTGCGCCGGCAGCCCGCCGCCCGTCGCTTTGACCATGGGCGAATTGTCGTCGTTGCCGATCCAGACGCCGCAAACCAGATCGGCGGTGAAGCCGACGAACCATGCATCGTGATAATCCTGGGTCGTGCCGGTCTTGCCGGCGGTCGGCCGCTCCGCGAGACCCGCCGCCTTGCCGGTGCCCGTGTTCACGGTCTCGACCATGAGCTGCGTCATCTGTCCCAGATTGAGCGGTGCGACCACCGCATCGGGATCCTCGACGCGGTGGGTGAAAAGGACCTTGCCGCTCCTCGTCCGTATACGGAGAATGCCGTAGGGCGGCGCGCTCTGCCCGCCGTTGGCGAAGGGCACGTAGGCGGCCGTGAGCTCGAGAGGGGTCACGGTGGACGTGCCCAGAGCCAGCGAGGATACCGCTTCGAGCGGCGAGGCGATGCCGAGACGGTGTGCCGTCTTCGCCACGACGGACGCGCCGACCTCGTCGGTCAGCTGTGCAGCAATCACGTTGGAGGATTTCGCGAAGGCGCGCGTAAGGCTGATCTCGCCCTCGAAATGGCCCTCATAGTCGCCGGGCTTCCAGCCGTGAATGTCGACCGGACCGTCATTCATCACATCGTCCGGCGTATGGCCGTGCTCGAACGCGGCCAGATAGACGAAAGGCTTGAAGGCCGAGCCCGGCTGCCGCATGGCGTCCGTGGCCCGATTGTAGGAACTCTGTTCGTAGGAACGGCCGCCGACCATCGCGCGTACCGCTCCGTCCGGCGTCATCGCCACAAGAGCGGCCTCGCCGGCATGCAGCGCTTCGCCTTGTGAAGCGAGTCCCGTCGCCACCGCGCGCTCCGCTTCGGCCTGCGCATCGAGATCGAACGTCGTGTCGACGATCACGGAATCGCCGGCGTCGGTCGCATAGGCAGACAGGCGCGAGATGATCCAGTCGACGAAGTAGCCCGAGCCCGGCGTGCCGGCGCCGCGGACAATGCGCGGCCGCGTCGCCTGGGCCTGCGCGCGCGTTCTGTCGTCGATGAATCCGGCGTCCTCCATCGCACGCAGCACAACCGCCGCGCGCGCCATCGATGCGTCGGTATCGGCGAGCGGATTGTATTTTGCCGGAGCCTTCACGCTGCCTGCGAGCATGGCCGCTTCCGGCAAGCTCAGCTTTTCCGCCGGCTTTCCGAAAAAGCGCTGCGCCGCCGCATCGATGCCGTAGACGCCCGCGCCGAAATAGACGCGATTGAGATAGAGCGTAAGGATCTGGTCCTTGGAATAGCGCGACTCGAGATACAGGGCGAGCATCGCTTCCTGGAGCTTGCGTTCCAGCGTCCGGCTGGGATCCAGAAACAGGTTCTTCGCCAGCTGTTGCGTCAGGGTCGAACCGCCCTCGCGGACATGTCCGGCGATCATGTTCGCGACCGCCGCGCGCACCAGTCCGATCGGGTCGACGCCGATATGGGAGCGGAACCGGCGGTCTTCGATCGCGATGAACGCGTTCGGCACATAGTCCGGCAACCGGGACACGTCGACCCTTGCGCCTTGCGTAAGACCGCGCCTCGCGATCAGGCGGCCTTGATCGTCAAGCACGGTGATGTCGCGCGAACTCCCCTTCACGAGGAGCTGGCTGACATCGGGAAGATCCGACAGAAAGTGCGACCAGAATACGGCGCCGAAGATCAGGCCCCAGGCGAGGAGCAGCATGACGGCGTAAGGCCAGACGCGGCGCCTCTTGGGTTTTCGCACGGCCGGCGCAGGCTCGCGATCTCCGCCCGGACCGACGGGTTCGCGCGCGTGCGGAATGGGTTTGCGTGCCATGGGCGTCGCCGGTTCTAGGCCGCAAGTGTTAACGCGCGTTAAACATCTTCGGCCCGACCGGAATCAGCAAGACGGATTCGGCGCTGGGGTCCAGATCCCGTGCGCTGCGCGGCTTCAGTTGTCGTCGTCGTCATCGTCGGAGTGGTGACCCGGTGCCGGCGGTTGTCCCGGCTGGCCGGGAGGGGCCGTTTCGTCGATGCGGACGTCGGCCATGCCGTCGTTCGACAATTTGCCGCGATAAGATTTGAGGTGGACGTTGCCCGACCCCATTGCGCTGATGCTCGGATTGACCGCGACACCGCCGAAATACAGGTCTCCCGCGCCGAGAATGTCGACCTTCAACGGATCCGCCACACCATCTGCGATTTTGACGTTTCCGGATCCGGCGATGTCGACATGGACGGGTCCATTGACCTTGGCCGCGGTGAAGTCGCCGGAGCCGGCGATGTCGACCGTCACACCGTTGGACACCGATCCGATCTGTGCGTCGCCGCTGCCCGCTATGTCGGCGCGGACGTTTCCGGCGTGTCCGGCGGTGATGCGTCCCGAGCCTGCGATATCGAGCTCAAGATCGCCCGACACATCGGCGACTGCGATCTTGCCGGAGCCGCCGAGCGAGATCTTGGCCTGGGTGACCTTTCCGATCGTTGCGTTCGAGGAGACCGATTCGAGATCGACGGGTCCATAGGTGTCGCCGATCGCCGCGTTGCCGATCAGATCGGAAATCTTGACGGGCGTTCCCTTCGGCACCGTGACTTTGATCGACAGATGCCCGCCATGATCGGTGTCGTTGATGTGCGAAAAGTCGAACCAGTGGCGCCAATCCCAAACGTTGTAAGAAACGCTGTTGCTGCCGTCGATCGTAAGCGACCCGCCTTCGTTCCTGACCGTCAGCCCGGCGACCAGTTCCTTGCTCCCGGAGACGTCGAGCTTCATCGGCCCGTCCTGGACGGTGACACGGACGTCACCGACGACGTCCTCAACGTCGAGGCCCTTGGTGGCGAAGCTCTTCGTCGGCCAGGTCACCCAACCGCTATCGGCGCCGGAAGCGGGCAGCACCAGCAAGGCCGCGACGGCAGCGCCGATCAGCATGGACTGTGTGGGGTTCCGCATTCGGGTGCCCTCCTTCAGGGCGGCGATCTATGGCGAACCAACACATAGTCTGTCCCCAATAGTTAGCATAGAACGCTAATTTCGCGGGTCAGCAATGCTGAAACGGAAGGGGAACAAACTAGTGGCGCGGCTAGGGCATCAGCCGGTAACCGCCGCTTTCCGTGACCAGAATTCGCGCCTGCCCGGGACTCGCTTCGATCTTCTGGCGCAGCCGATAGATGTGGGTCTCGAGCGTATGCGTCGTGACGGCGGGGTTGTAGCCCCACACCTCGTGCAGCAGCGTTTCGCGCGGCACGGTCTCTCCGGACCGGTAGAGGAACTTGAGAATGTTCGTTTCCTTCTCGGTCAGCCGAATCTTTTTTGCGTTGCTGTCGAGCAGGACCTTGGCACTGGGGCGGAACGTGTAGGGTCCGATGCGGTAGACGGCTTCTTCGTTCTGGCCGTGGCTGCGCAGGTGCGCATGAACGCGCGCCATCAGCACCGCAAAGCGGAACGGCTTTGTGACGTAGTCATTTGCGCCCGATTTCAGGCCCTCGATCGTATCGGTGTCCGAATCCGCGGCGGTCAGGAGAATGATGGGCGCTGTTACGCCGCTGCCGCGTAATGTCCGGCAAAGGTCGCGTCCGTCGCCGTCCGGAAGCCCTACGTCCAGGATGATGAACTCGTAGAGGCCGTCGCCTGCAAGCGCCCGCGCCTCGGCGCAGGTCGCCGCTTCGATGATCGTGTACGCACCTTCGCTGGCAAGTTGCTCCGCCAGTGACGTGCGCAGCATTTTATCGTCGTCGACAAGAAGCACGCGCTTGGCACTTGGCATAGCTGTCCGGATCAAATCGGGGGCGGCGCGAACTCTACCCGGTTTTTGGGCAACGGTGTATGTGGAATGGACAATGGCCAAGCCTTCCCGCCCCAAAGCCACAAGCCGAGAACGGACTTCCACCGTCGATAGTGTCATCCGCGCGGTCGATGCGTTGCGGCGCGGGCGTCCGGTGCTGATTCGCGACAAGCGCCAGCGCACTCTCGTCTACGCGGCCGAAACCATTACGGACTCTTCACTTCGTGCGCTGCGGACCGCTTCCCGCCGGCCGCCCTTGCTGGTGCTGACTCACGCGCGCGCGCGCACGCTCAAGATCAGGCTGTACACGCCCGACGTCGTCGCTCTCACCATTGCGCCCGACTTCGACGCGGCCCGGCTGCGAACCATCGCCGATCCGACCGACGACCTCGATTTTCCGATGAAGGGACCGTTCGAAGCGGTCCGGACGTCCTTGCCTGCGACGCCGAAGGCGGGCGTCAAACTCGCCAAGCTGGCCGGTCTCCTGCCCGCAGTGGCCGTCCAGGCTTGCAGCGACAGACCCAAAGACGCCGTCGAACTCACCGTCGAAGACGTCTTCGGCTATGACGACGAAATCGTTCGTACACTGAAGATTGTCGCCCGCGCCCGCGTCCCACTCGAAGG
Source organism: Rhizomicrobium sp. (assembly GCA_035499335.1). GTDB lineage: Bacteria > Pseudomonadota > Alphaproteobacteria > Micropepsales > Micropepsaceae > Rhizomicrobium. Next base: position 21,301 of record DATJZB010000091.1, read on the forward strand.
CGCAGAAAAGACCGAACTCGTTTCGTTTCGCCCGGAGGATGGCGGTCCGGAGCATTATGCGATCGTGATCAACGCGCCGCAGACCGCCAGGCCGGTTCTCACGCGATTGCATTCTGAATGCTTCACGGGCGATTTTCTGGGTTCGCTGAAATGCGATTGCGGGACGCAGCTGCGCGGCGCGATCGCGGAGATATCGAAGGCCGGCGGCGGCATATTGCTCTATCTCGCGCAGGAAGGCCGCGGCATCGGGCTGATCAACAAGCTGCGCGCCTATCGCCTGCAGGACCAGGGGTTCGATACGATCGATGCCAACGAGCGTCTCGGCTTCGAGGCGGACGAAAGGCTGTACGGTATCGCGGCACGGATGCTGGGCCTTCTCGGCTACAAGTCGGTCCGCCTGTTGACCAACAATCCCGACAAGGTCGCGGGGCTGAAGGCGGCCGGGGTGAGGGTCGCGGGCCGCGTCCGCCACGCCTTTGCGGACAATGAGCACAATCGGGCCTATCTGCGGACCAAGGCCGAAAAAGCCGGGCATCTGTTGTAGCGGCGGCAAAATTTGCCGTCCGGCGTGGCTTACAAAATCCAGCAATTGGGCACCTGGCACGCTGGCAAGACCCTTGCGTTGGGAAAGCCATGTCCTTCGTCATGATGCCGCCACACGTGACAGCCCAGCCCGCAGCCGCAGCCGCCGCGAGCACGGCCGCGCCTTCAGCGGACGAGGGCTTCTCCTTCAGCGACCTCATCGACATCGTCAACCCGCTGCAACACATCCCGGTCGTCAGCACGCTGTATCGAGCGATCACGGGCGACCAGATAAAGACCTTCCCCAAGATCGCCGGCGACACGCTGTTCGGCGGAATCACCGGGTTCGTCTCCTCCGTCGCCGACACGATCTTCCAAAAGATCACCGGCAAGAGCGTCGGGGATACGGTGCTGGGCTGGGTCGAGGACGAACTTTCGCCGTCGACCAAGGCGCCGACGGCGGTCGCGTCGGCCACGACGCCCGCAACGTCTCCGACCGTCGGCGCGCATATGAGCTTCGGCGACCGGCTGGTCTCCTGGGTCGAAGATGTCTTTTCGCCGTCCGAGCCCGCCACCGCCGTCGCTTCGACGGCGCCGGCGAGCGGCCCGGTCGCCACGGCCGCGCCGACGCCCCTGGGCGCGGCGCCTGTCGTCGTCAGCCCGGCCTCGCTCGATACGATCGTCATTCCCGGCCAGGCAGCCCTGATGATCGCGCTCGGCCGAAAGAACATCGACCAGGATCTCGCCGCCCGTGCCGCCAGCGCCTATCGCAGCACGCTCGGGGTATCCGACGCGGCCGCTGCCGGCGCGCTGCACTGAATCGTCCTTCGCGCTAGTCTTCGACGCATGGGTCTCCTCGTGCGCGCCAACCATCCGCATGCCGTCGTCGAATGCGCGGGCAACCTGTTTCGCGCCGCGGTTGGGCGCGCCGGGATCGGCATCAAGCGCGGCGAGGGCGACGGCGTCACGCCGGCCGGCAGCTTTCCGCTGAGAACCGTCCTTTACCGCTCCGATCGCATCGCGCGGCCCGTAACACGGCTTCCGCTCCGCACAATCGCGGAAAGCGACGGCTGGTGCGACGCATCCGGCGACGGGGCATACAACCGGCCGGTCAAGCTTCCCTATCCCGCCAGTGCAGAGTCGTTGTGGCGCGATGACCGCCTCTACGACCTGATCGTGGTCGTCGGATACAACGACGGCCCCGTCGTCGCGGGGCTGGGAAGTGCGATCTTTCTCCATGTCGCGCGCGAAGATTTCGCACCGACCGAGGGCTGCATCGCCCTGGCGCTCGACGATCTGCGGACCGTGTGCGCCAGCCTCGAACCCGGCGATACCGTCACGATTACGCCTTAGGCCGCTCACCGAAGATCGCGCTGCCGACGCGCACATGCGTTGCGCCGAAGCGGATCGCGATTTCAAAATCCGCGCTCATGCCCATGCTCAGGAGCGGCAGGTCGTTGTCTCTCGCCAGCTTGGCGAGAAGCGCGAAGTGCGGCGCCGGATTTTCATCGGCCGGCGGAATGCACATAAGTCCCTTGAGCGGCAGGTGGCGGTTTCGGGCATACGCGATGAGCGCAGGCGCATCAGATGGACGGACGCCGGCCTTCTGCGCTTCCTCGCCCGTGTTGACCTGGATGAAGAGGAACGGATAGCGATCCATGCGGTCCATCTCGGCGCGCAGGACATCGGCCAGTTTGGGCCGGTCCAGCGTCTGAATGGCATCGAACAGCGCCACCGCCTCGCGCGCCTTGTTCGTTTGCAGGGGACCGATGAGATGCAACTCGATGTCGGCATATTCGGCGCGAATCGTGGGCCATTTTCCCTGCGCCTCCTGGACCCGGTTTTCGCCGAACACGCGTTGGCCGGCGATCAGGGCGGGATAGATCGCCTCCGGGCCGTGCGTCTTGGTTACCGCGACCAGCGTCGTGGACGCGGCGGGGCTGACGGCTGCCTTTCGCGCGGCCTCGATGCGCGCGACAATGGTGGAGAGATTCTCGTTGATCTGTTCAGGTGACATGTGCCGCACAGTCTGGCGCGCCGCAAACTAGCAAGCGCAGCCGCGCATCTCAACGCGCGCTCGCCCCATGCCGGGCGCATTCCGGCTCTCATCTTGATGACCGATGACGAACGCTTGCCCGATCCCGTCGCCGCCGCGCGGCGTCTGCCGAAAGGTGCGGCGATCGTGGTGCGATCGCGGAACGCGCTGAAGCGTGCGGCGCTCGCCAGAGACCTCGTCGCCGTCGCCAAGGCGCACGCGCTCGTTTTGCTCATCGCCAATGACGGCGACCTCGCAGCGCAGTGCGGCGCGGACGGAATCCATCTATCGCAGGCCAACGGCAGACAGGCGACGCACTGGCGTGCGCGGTATCCGCGCTGGTTCATCTGCGCCGCGGCGCACGACTTGCGCTCCGCCCGGCTCGTCGCAGCCGTAGATGCGATAATCCTGTCGCCGATATTTGCCACCGCCTCGCATCCCGGCGCGGTGCCCTTGTCGGCCGCCCGCGCCAACCTGATCGCACAGGCGTGCAGCGCGCCGGTCTATGCGCTCGGTGGAATCACGGCACAAAACGCGGGCCTGTTGCGGGGATTCGCCGGCATCGCGGCGATCGGCGCGCTCGCGGCCTAGATATTCAGGACCGCGTGCAGGAACGCGGCGTCCATGCTGATGACGTTTACGCCGTTGTAGAATGTTCCGCTCGTCCGGCTGTAATTGAGTTTCTCCCATCCGCCCGACAGTTGCACGTTGGTGTTCACGGTGTAGGCGGCGTCGATGAGCAGCGCACGCGTGCCCAGCGTCGGGCTTCCCAAAAATCCGTCCGACCGGCCATTGCCGAACTCTACGCCGGCGCTCCAGGAACCGTAGGCGACCGTCGAGCTCAGATGCAGGCTCTGCGTGTCGCCGCGCGCGAAGGCATTGTTGATGTCGAATGCGAAAGTATCGGCCTGGCGGTAGGCGCCCCCGACGGAGATCTTCACGTCGTCGTTCACGTCCCAATCGAGCTGGGAGCCGACGCCCCAATCCGTCAAACCCTTGTGCCCCGGCGTTTTCGCGGCGTCGTGTCCGAGGATGATGCCGCCATACACGCCCAGGGTGACGGGACCGAAATTGTCGGAATAGTTGGCGGCCGCCTCCCACATGTTCGTCTGGCGATTGGCGGCGCCGACGCCCCTGTTGAGGAACGGAATGACGTCCTTGCCTTCGGACGGCGTGAACGATGCTGCGATCTGAAGACCGAAGAGACGCGGCGTGAAGTAGGAGATCTTTGCGTAGTTGAGCGAGGATTCGACAGAGCTGTTCAACGCGAACACCGAAGGGAAGGCGCGCCGCGTCATCGGATCCCGGAAAAATGTCGCGTTCGAATTGTCGATCGTGACCTCGGGATTGACCGTGGGACCGGTGATGGCCAGCGCATAGGCCGCCCCGTCGGCCATGCCGACCTCGACCCTGCCGAGGCCCGTCTGTGCCGAGCCATAGATTTTCTGGACGAAGTTGCTGCCGTAGTTATCGCCCGAAAGCTGGTCGTGATAGATTTCGAAGGTCCCCTTCAAGGCGAGCGAAAGGCCGCTGTCATAGTCGCGCTGCAGCCGGGCATTGAGCGATGCCGCGCCGGTAACGCCCGACTTCGC
>DATJZB010000092.1:0-31134 GCA_035499335.1 Rhizomicrobium sp.
GCTTTCGCGCGGCCGAGCGGTTCGGCATGCGCCTGCGTCCAGGCCTCCACCGCCGAGACGCCGTCGGCGCGGTCGCCATGAGCCTTCGCCGGATCGAGCGCCGACAATGCCTCCGCCGTCAGCGCGCGCTGTCCGGCGAAAAGATCGTCGGAGATGCGGCGGATCGCCAGGCGGTCCCAATGCTCCTTCGCCATGATGCGGCCGGCGAGGTTGCGCAACCGGTCGATCCCGACCGCCGTGCCCATGCTGAAATAGGCGCCGGCGACGAGGTCAATGGCGAGCGATCGCGTGCGCGCCAGCTGTGCGATCTCGGGCGCGCTGCCCATCAGCGGCAGCACCGCGACGTCTTCGGCGACGTCGAGCGGCGCGCCCGCCTTCTGCATCGCCGCGATGCGCTCTTCGGTGTCGCGCGCCTCGAACGGGGAGATCAGCGAGCTGAACGTGCCGCGCAGGCTTTCGACGCCCGCCCGGTAAAGCGCGACGGTCGGCGCAAGGTCGGCGTTGGCGGGAACGTTCGCCAGGAACCAGAGGCCGAGCCGCCGCAGGATTTCCGCGATGGCCTCGTACATTCCGTTCTGGACCTGCGTGTCGATCTTGCCGTCGAGCGCATCGATGCGCGACTTGAGCGCTTCGAGACCGAATGCGCCTTCGGCAACGACGAAGGCGCGTGCGACATGGGCGCCATTCGCGCCCGACATCTCCTTCATGCGCGAGACGAATACCGGGCCGGCGAGATTGACGAGCCGGTTGGCGAGCACGGTCGAGACGATTTCTCGGCGCAGGCGATGCTGCTGCAGCGCTTCCGGAAAACGCTCGACGGCGGCCGGCGGGAAATAACCGGCGAGGACCGACTCGAATGTCGGATCGTCGGGCAACTCGCTTGCGACGATCTCGGAGTCGAGGTCGAGCTTGGCATAGGCGAGCAGCACGGCGAGCTCGGGCCGAGTCAGCCCCTTGTTCTCGTTCTCGAGTCTTTGCAGCTCGTCGTCCGCAGGCAGGAATTCCACCGCGCGGTCGAGGCGTCCGCGGCGCTCCAGGTCGCGCATGTAGCGGCCGTGTGCGTCGAGGTCCTTTTCGGCGCGCGCCTGCGCGACCGACAGCGCCATGGTCTGGTCGTAATTGTCCTTGAGGACGTGCGCGGCGACGTCGTCCGTCATGGCGTTGAGCAGGTCGTCGCGCGCCGCCGCAGTGAGCGCGCCGCGGCGCTGCGGGCCGCCGAGGAGGATCTTCAGATTCACTTCATGGTCCGACGTATCGACGCCGGCTGAATTGTCGATCGCATCGGTGTTGATGCGGCCGCCCTTGCGCGCATATTCGATGCGCCCGAGCTGGGTGACGCCGAGATTGGCGCCTTCGCCGATCACCTTGGCGCGCACGTCGCTGCCGTTGACGCGCACCGCATCGTTGCCGCGGTCGCCGGCATCGGCGTTGCTCTGCGGCGCGGATTTGATGAACGTACCGATGCCGCCGAAGAACAGAAGATCGATGTCGGCCTTCAACAGCGCCTTGATGAGCTCGCCGGGCGACAGCTTGTCGACGTCGACTCCGACGATCGCCTTCACTTCCGGCGAAAGAGGGATTTCCTTCAGCGTGCGGGGGTAGACATTGCCGCCCTTCGAGATCAGCGATTTGTCGTAGTCCGCCCAGCTTGAGCGCGGCAGATCGAACAGGCGTTTTCGTTCGGCCCAGCTCGCCGCGGGATTGGGATCGGGATCGAGGAAGATGTGGCGATGGTCGAAGGCGGCGAGCAGACGCGTCTGCCTGGACAGCAGCATGCCGTTGCCGAACACGTCGCCAGACATGTCTCCGACTCCGATGGCGGTGAACGGCTCGTTCTGGATGTCGCGCCCGAGCTCGCGGAAATGGCGCTTGACCGCTTCCCAGGCGCCGCGCGCGGTAATTCCCATCTTCTTGTGGTCGTAGCCGTGACTGCCGCCGCTGGCGAAGGCGTCGCCGAGCCAGAATCCGCGGCCTTCGGCGATGCCGTTGGCGATGTCGGAGAATGTCGCCGTGCCCTTGTCGGCGGCGACGACGAGGTACGGGTCGTCCTCGTCGTGACGCAGAACGTCGGGCGGAGGGACGACGGAGCCGTCGGCATGCAGATTGTCGGTCACGTCCAGGAGCGCGTTGATCAGCGTCCTGTAGGCGGCGATTCCCGCCTCCTGCACCGCTTCGCGGGTAGCGTTGACGGGCAGTTGCTTGGGATAGAATCCGCCCTTGGCGCCGACCGGCACGATGACGGCATTCTTGACCTGCTGGGCCTTCACCAGGCCGAGGATTTCGGTGCGGAAGTCCTCGCGCCGGTCCGACCAGCGGATTCCGCCGCGCGCCACCTTGCCGAAACGCAGATGCACGCCTTCGACCTGCGGCGAATAGACGAAGATTTCGACGTGCGGCCGCGGCAAGGGCAGTTCGTCCAGCTTCTGGGAATTCAGCTTGATCGCGATATAGGACTTCGCCCGGCCCTTCTCGTCGCGCTGGTAGAAGTTGGTGCGCAGCACGTTGACGATGACGTTGCGCAGGCGACGGATGATGCGGTCGTCGTCGAGGCTCTGCACGTCGTTCAGCGCGCCGTCGATCCGCAGGGCGATGGTCTGCGCGTCGTGCTCCAGATGCTTGGCGCCGGTGGGATCGTTGAGGGCGTGGAACTGCTCGACCAGCAGCCGCGCCAGATCGGGGTTTCGCGTCAGCGCCTGCTCGACATATTCCTGGCTGAACGAGAAACCGGCCTGGCGCAGGAACTTGGCGACGGTGCGCAGAACCGTGACGTCGCGCCAGGCGAGTCCCGCCGTGAGCACGAGACGGTTGAAGCCGTCGCTTTCCGCCTGACCCGACACCACGGCGTGAAACGCGTCTTCGAGCGGCTGCTTGATGTCCTCGAGTTCGGCGGCGCCCTCGTCGGAGCGCTCCATCATGAAGTCGAGGACGGCGGCTTCGTGCGACCAGCCGTCGCCCGTCTTGAGCGTCACGGCGAAGGAGTCCTCGGCGATGACGCGCAGGCCGAGATTCTCGAAGATCGGCAGCGACGCCGACAGCGGCATCACCTCGCCGAGGATGTAGAGCTTGAGACGCAGCGCATTGTGCGCATCCGCTTTTTTGCGATAGACGCGGGCGCGCAGCTTGAGCGGGTGGGCGGGCGTCGCCAGCTCGGCGATCTCGTCCAGATCGTGCACCGCTTCCATCGGCGAGAACACGCCGCGGTAGCCCGGCGAGAAATGCGCCTGGCGTTCCTGCAGCAGTTTCAGGCCCTGCGTTTCGCCGTGCACCTGTTCCAGCGCTTCGGCGAAACCGTCTTCCCAGGTCCGGATGGCGGCGCGGATCAGGTCTTCGAGCTGGTGCACGCTGACATGCGGCCGTGCGCCTTCGTTGCGCCCGATGATGTAGTGCACGCGGGCGAGAACGGACTCGTCGATCGTCGGCGTCGCGGACGACATGCGCCCGTTGAACGCCTGGGCGAGGATGTGATGGATGCGCTCGCGCGCATGGGTGTCGTAGCGGTCGCGCGGCACGAAGACGAGGGCGGAGACGAAGCGGTCGAAGCGGTCGAAGCGCAGGAACACGCGCACCGTCGGGCGTTCGCCCAGGCGCAGGATGCCCTGCGCCGTCGCGAACAGATCTTCCTCGGAGATCTGGAACAGTTCGTCGCGCGGATAGGTGTCGATGATGTGGGCCAGCGCCTTGCCGTCATGGCTCGCCGGCGGCAGACCGGCGCGCTCGACCACGTGGGCCACTTTGCGGCGCAGCAGCGGGATGTCGCCCGGCCGCCTGCTGTAGGCGCCGGATGTGAACAGTCCGACGAAGCGGCGCTCGCCGGTCAGCTTGCCGTCCTTGTCGAAGGTCTTGATGCCGACATAGTCCATGTGGACGCGGCGATGCACGAGGCTGCGTTCGTTCGACTTGGTGATGATCAGCGGCGAAGGCTGCGTCAGGAATGCGCGCACCTGCGGCGTCAGCGCGCCGCGATCCGGTCCGCGGCGGATGACGCGCGCGTCGGCGTCGGAAAGGACGCCGAGGCCGCTTTCGGCGATCGGCTCGAGCGCGCCTTCGCCTTTGGGATCGAAGCGATAGTCGCGCGCGCCGAGGAAGGTGAAATGGTTGTCTCCGAGCCAGGCGAGGAAGGCGAGATTTTCGGCGAGCTCTTCCGGCGGCACTTTCGGCGGACTCGCCTTCAATTGATCGTAGGCCTCGCGGCCGCGGTCCAGCATGAGGCGCCAGTCGCGCACGGCGACGCGCACCTGGGCGAATGTCGCCTTCGCGCCTTGCGTGAGCGCGAGCTTGCCCGCCTCGCTGACGACCGGCTCGAGCACGAGGACGATGACGCTGACGGCGCGGCCGCCGCGCTGCACGATCGGGTGAAACACGGCGCGCAGGCGTCCGCCCTTGGCGGTCGACTCGGCGATGATCGAATCGAAGAGGAACGGCATGTCGTCGTTGACGGCGATCATCAACGTGTCGTTTTCGCCATAGGCGGAATCTTCGTCGCGCGGCGAGAACAGCGCGACCTCGCTTTCGCCCGGACGGTGCTGCGCAACACGCGCCAGCACGATCCTCGAAAGCGCCGCCAGCGCCGCCGGCGTGTAGCGGTTGACGTCGTCGGGCGCGGCATGGGCGTAGAGCGCGTCGAAGAAATTCCGCGCCGCGGGATCGTCGAGCGATCGGGCGGCCTCGCCCAGCTTGGCGGCGGCCTCAGCCTCGCTTTGGTGCGTGAGGCGAGCGGTATCGTCTGACGGAGCGAAGGCAAGCGACATGGGCGTCCTCTTCCGGCGAAAGCGTGTAGCCTAGGCCGGCGGACATTAACCTTGCGTGATGGCGGGGGAAACCCTTGAAATCGCTCGGCTTACGGTGCCTGCGCGGCGCGGCGGCCGACCGCCGACAAAGCCCAGGCGATGACGGCGCAAGCAATCAGCACGAACGCCGCGTTCATCGCGCCGGCGGTGAAGGGGCGCAGCACGCAGGCGAAGGAGGTCAGAGCCGCCACCGGCGCCAGGAACACGAGGATGGCGTTGCGCGTGCGCAATATCGCACCGAGCCCGAGAGCCGGCGCGACGGCGAAGACGAGAGCGGCGCCGATCGGCGCGCTGTGGGACAAGACGAGAAACGCGCCCGCGCCCCAGGCGAAGCCCGCATACAGGATGACCGCGCTCAGATCGCGCGCAAAGGCCTGCAAAACCGGGCGTTCGAACGGGTGGCGCATGGCGGAAGCGTAGGCGCGCGCGATGGAGAGGCTGGCGACCAGAATCAGGACGGCCCAGGCGACGCAGGGCGCCGTGCCGACGTCGTGCGAAAGCCAGACGGTGAGCGCCGCTGCCAGCGGCAACGCAAAAGCGGCATGGAGAGAGCGGCCGAGAAGATTGGAGAGGCGCGCGGTCTCCTGCGCCTCGGCGTGGACGCGGGCCAATCGCGCAATGGCGCTGCCCGACGTATCGCGCTCTTCGTCAGCGACCGGCGACGCGGCGATGTCGAAGAACGGGTTGGCGCGCGCGACCATCATGAGCTCCCGGGAGACTCGCAACTGTTACGCTCCGCCCACGATCTTAAAAATCTCTTAAGGCTCGAAATTCCGTCGCCGGGACAAGCGGTTCGCTCGACGGGATGACGCCTCGCCGGTGTTTGCGACTCACGCAGTGCGGCTGTAAAAGTTCTGCGTGAGCGACAAAGCCGACGACCTCATCCGCGAGCTCCAATTGCGTCCGCATCCGGAAGGCGGTCACTTCCGGGAAATCTTTCGCGACGTGCGCGGACCCGACAATCGCTCGCGCTCGACGGCGATTTATTTCCTGCTGAAGGCCGGCGAAGTTTCCCACTGGCATCGCATCGATGTCTGCGAGGTGTGGCACTGGTATGCCGGTGCGCCGCTCGCGCTGTCGATCGCGCCCGGACGCGGGGCGCCCGTCGCGCATATCCTCGGCAGCGACATCATGGCCGGCCAGCGTCCGCAGCTCGTCGTTCCCGAACGCGCCTGGCAGAGCGCCAGGACGCTCGGCGACTACACGCTCGCGGGCTGCACGGTGGCGCCCGGATTCGATTTCGACAGGTTCGAGCTGGCGCCGGAAGGCTTCACGCCGTCCTAATTCACCACGGGCACGGAGAACATCTGGCCGAGGCCGCGCGCGATACCGCGCGACGAAGCCCGTCCGGCGAATCCCTGTTCGGGATTGAAGGCGACGTTGAGCGTGCGCCCGTGCATCTCGATCGTCGGCCGGCCGGCGGTGACCATGAGGACGGAATCGACCCGCGCCGCAAGCGCGGCCCGCGCCGCCGCACGCGCCGCAAACCTCTCGATGCCGCGCGCCGCGTTTTGCATGGCGTCGAAGGCGAAGGCCCGCAAGTCCGGATCGCCCGCCAGCGCCGGCCAGTCGGCGGTGAACGTCACACGCACGCGCCTTGCGTAGGCGAGATGTTTGGCTTCGTCGCCGGCCGCGGCCTGCACTTGCGCCAGCGAGACTTGCGTCACTGTCGGCAGCGTGCTGTCGCCCGTGCGTTCTGCGGGAATGCCGCTCGGCTCGGCGTCTGTGTACAGCGTGATCGCGCCCCAACCCGATACTTGCAGCGCGGTCGTGCCGGAATCGTACCGGAGCACGCGCCCGCCGAGCGAACCATGATCGGCGTACAATACATAGATTTCCGGATCGTTGGCGAAGCGCAGCAGATAGCGGTCCAGATAATGATTGAGCGTAAACTTGTACGTGTCGCCGGCGGAGTAACTGCCCGGGCGAATGTCGCCGATGCGTTCCATCGACATGCGCGCGCCGAGATCGTCGTCCTGCGCCATCGCGGTGCCCGTGAAGGCCAACATCGCAATAAACGCAAAAAGGGTGACGGGTTTGGGCATTGGCCCTCTGGTTTCGCTTCCCTCGACGGAGGCGGCCTCGGCCGACTCCTTCCCATGATCCAGCTATTCGGTGAATTGGGCGAATTTGCGACCGGCGTCAGAGATCGTCGAAACGGCCGCCGCGGCCCTTGCCGCCGGCAAAGCGCGCCGCGCCGCTGCGCGCCTCGCCGGTCTGCAACGTGGCGGTGCCGTATGCGAATTCCTTCATCATCGCATGCTGATAGTCGTGGTCCCATTGTTCGTACACGGACAATCTATCGCCGCGCATGCAGGTCTGGGGAAACCGCGCAAGGTCGCGCGCGATGTCCTCGGCGGCGCGCCGGCTCTCGCCCTTGGGAACGACGCGGTTGGCGAGACCGAATGCATAGGCCTCGTCGGCGCGGACCGGACGCCCGGTGAGGATCATGTCCATCGCGCGCGACTGGCCGATGAGCCGCGGCAGGCGCACGGTGCCGCCGTCGATCAGCGGCACGCCCCAGCGGCGGCAGAACACGCCGAACACCGCGTCCTCCTCGGCCACGCGCATATCGCACCAGCAGGCGAGCTCGAGACCGCCGGCGACCGCATGGCCGGCCACGGCCGCGATCACCGGCTTGTTGAGGCGCATCCGCGTCGGGCCCATCGGCGCGTCGCCCGCATGGGGATCGTAGTGTTGTCCCGGCGCGCTGAGCCGGTTGCCGCGGCCCTCGCTCATGCCTTTGAGATCGGCGCCGGCGCAAAACGTGCCGCCCGCGCCCCACAACACGGCGACCCTGGCGTTCTTGTCCGAATCGAAAGCCTGGAACGCCTTGACGAGTGCATCGCCGGTCGGCCGGTCGACGGCGTTGCGCGCCTGTGGACGGTCCAGGATGATGGTTGTGACGTCGCCATGTCGGTCGACGCGCACATGCTCTGCGCCCATGGATTCCTCCCCCATTTTTCACGAGCTTGTCATGAGGCAGGGCCAGCGGCCAACCGTGTCGCAGCGGCAGCGTCGCGGAAAGCTTGGATTCTTAAGGAATCGGGACTAAACCGGCCCACTTCAACCCCACATGTGAAGGGCGCCCCGTGACCCGCAGCCTCGACACCTTCAAATCCCGCCGCACCCTGACGGCGGGCGGCAAGACCTATGCCTATTACAGCCTCGCAGCGGCCGAGAAGAACGGCCTGAAGGGCGTTTCCAAGCTTCCCTATTCGCTGAAGGTGCTGCTCGAGAATTTGCTGCGCTACGAAGACGGCAACACCGTCACCGCGGACGACATCCGCGCCGTCGCCGGCTGGCTGGAGACGCGGACCTCGGAACGCGAGATCGCATTCCGTCCGGCCCGCGTGCTGATGCAGGATCTGACCGGCGTTCCCGCCGTCGTCGATCTCGCGGCGATGCGCGATGCGATGAAAAATCTGGGCGGGGATCCGGAAAAGATCAATCCGCTGGCGGAAGTCGATCTGGTCATCGATCACTCCGTGATGGTCGACAATTTCGGCGGCAAGGACTCGTTCAAGAAGAACGTCGTCATCGAGTACGAGCGCAACATGGAGCGCTACCAGTTCCTGCGCTGGGGTCAGCAGGCGTTCGCCAACTTCCGCGTAGTGCCGCCGGGCACCGGCATTTGCCATCAGGTCAACCTCGAATATCTCGCGCAGACCGTCTGGACGCGAAAGGAAAAGGACGCCAAGACCAAGAAGACGGTCGAGGTCGCGTTCCCCGATACGCTCGTCGGCACGGACAGCCACACCACGATGGTCAACGGCCTTTCCGTTCTCGGCTGGGGCGTCGGCGGCATCGAGGCGGAAGCCGCCATGCTCGGCCAGCCGATCTCCATGCTCATTCCTGAAGTGATCGGCTTCAAGCTCACCGGCAAGCTGCGCGAAGGCGTGACGGCGACCGACCTCGTCCTCACCGTGACGCAGATGCTGCGCAAGAAGGGCGTCGTCGGAAAATTCGTCGAATATTACGGGACGGGACTCGACGACATGTCGCTCGAAGACCGCGCGACGATCGCCAACATGGCGCCGGAATATGGCGCGACCTGCGGCTTCTTCCCGATCGACGCCGAAACGCTGCGCTATCTGAAGGACACGGCGCGAAAGCCCGCGCGCGTCGCGCTGGTCGAGAAGTACGCCAAGGCGCAGGGGCTCTACCGCACGTCGAAGAGCGCCGATCCGCTCTTCACCGACACGCTCTCGCTCGACCTCGGCACGGTAGAACCGAGCCTCGCGGGTCCCGCGCGGCCGCAGGATCGCGTGCCGCTGGGCCAGGCCGCCCACGAATTCGCCGTCGCCCTGCTCAATACCTACAAGAAGGAAGGCGAGGCGACGAAGCGTTCCAAGATCGCCGGGACGGAGCACTCCATCGGACACGGCGACGTCGTGATCGCCGCGATCACCTCATGCACGAACACGTCCAATCCTTCCGTCATGATCGGCGCCGGTCTCGTCGCCAAGAAGGCCGTCGAACGCGGTCTGAAGGTGCAGCCCTGGGTGAAAACCTCGCTGGCGCCGGGCAGCCAGATCGTCACCGACTATCTGGAGAAAGCCGGTCTCAACAAATATCTCGACAAGCTGGGTTTCCAGCTCGTGGGCTACGGCTGCACCACCTGCATCGGCAATTCCGGTCCGCTGCCGGAGAACGTCGCCGAGGCGATCACGGCCAACGATCTCGTCACCGCGTCGGTTCTGTCGGGCAACCGCAATTTCGAGGGCCGCGTGCATCCGCAGGTGCGCGCCAACTATCTCGCCTCGCCGATGCTCGTCGTCGCCTATGCACTGGCGGGTTCGATGAATCTGGACCTGACCAAGGAGCCGGTCGGCTACGACACCGAGAACGAGCCGGTGTACCTGAAGGATATCTGGCCGAGCGCCAAAGAGATCTCCGCAGCGATGCGCAAGGGCATCAAGACGGCGAGCTTCAAGTCGCGCTACGGCAACGTCTTCAACGGCGACGCCAACTGGCGCAAGGTCAAGGCGCCGAAGGGCCAGACCTATAACTGGCCGATGTCTTCGACCTATGTGAAGAACCCGCCCTTCTTCGAGGGCATGACGATCGAGCCCAAACCGGTCAAGGACGTGTCGGGCGCGCGGATCCTCGCGCTGTTCGGCGACTCCATCACCACCGACCACATTTCGCCGGCCGGCAACATCAAGCCGACCGCACCGGCCGGTCTCTATCTGTCGGAACGCCAGGTGCGCCAGCAGGACTTCAACTCCTACGGCGCGCGGCGCGGCAACTTCGAGCTGATGGAGCGCGGCACCTTCGCCAACATCCGCATCAAGAACGAGATGATGGGCGGCAAGGAAGGCGGCAACACACTCTACTTCGCGAACGATGCGTCCGGCGGCGAGCCGATGTCGATCTTCGACGCGGCCGAACGCTACAAGCAGCGCGGCATCGACACCGTCGTCGTCGCCGGTAAGGAATACGGCACCGGCTCATCGCGCGACTGGGCGGCGAAGGGACCGAAGCTCCTCGGCGTGCGCGCCGTCATCACCGAAAGCTTCGAGCGGATACATCGCTCCAACCTGATCGGCATGGGCATCGCGCCTTTCGTTTTCGCCGACGGCAAGACGCGCAAGGACTATGCGCTGACCGGACGCGAAGCGATCGACATCCCGGGCCTGTCGGGAGAGATCAAGCCGCGGATGAAAGTGACGGCGACGATCCGCTATCCGGACGGACGCGCCGAGCCGCTGCCGCTGGTGCTGCTGATCCTGACCGCCGACGAGGTCGCTTACTACAAGAACGGCGGCATCCTGCAGTACGTGCTGCGAAATCTGGTGGCGGCCTAGCGGAGTTTGGAGCCCGCCGCATAAGCGGAGAGTTCCTGCACCAGGTGATCGAACAGGAGCCGGATGCGGCGGATGCCGCTCAGGTCCTTGTGCATCACCAGCCAGAGCGGAAGCTCGATGCGGAACGCTTTCGGCAGCAGGTTCACAAGGTCGGGATCGCGCTTCGCCACGCCCACCTGGCACACGCCGAGCCCGAAGCCCGCGCGGAGCGCATTGGCCCGCGCCAGGTCGTTGTCGACACGCAGCGCGAACAACTCCCGCGACAGCGGCAGACCCATCGCCTTGAGCCCACGCTCGAACGCGGTCTCCCTGTCGAATCCGATGATCGCGTGCTGGGCGACCTCTTCGAGCGTCTTCGGCGCGCCGTAACGTTCGAGATAATCGCGTCGCGCATAAAGTCCGAGCGTCGTGGTGCCGATCTTCTTGGCGACCAGCGCCTCCTGCTTGGGCTGCACCATGCGGACCGCGATGTCGGCGTCGCGCCGCAACAGGTCCTGCGTCAGGTCGGAGAGTATGAGTTCGATGGCGATGGCCGGATGCTGCGCGCGGAAGCGCGTCAGGATGTCGGGCAAGACCTCGCCGCCCACGAACACGCTCGCGGTGAGCCGGACGGCGCCTTTCTCCTCGCTCTCCGTGCCCGACGCGGCGCGGATCAGCGCGTCGGCGGCGCTCGCCATCGCCTGCGCATGCGGCAGCAGATCGCGCGCGGCCTGCGTCGCGATCAGTCCCGCCTGCGAACGGGTGAACAGGGACTGGCCCAGCGCTTCTTCGAGCTCGTCGATGTGGCGTCCGAGCGTCGGCTGGGTCAGTCCGAGCTGGCGGGCGGCGGCCGAGAGGCTGCCTTCGGTCATCACCGCGAGGAAGGAGCGGTAGGTTTCCCATTTGGGGTCGCTGCGGGCCATACAAAATTCTATAGCATCCCGCCGCCATTCGCCAATTGGTGACACGCCGCCATCCGCTTACCTACATTGCCGGCAGAGGAGAACGGACATGGCGGACAAATCGGCACTGGTGATCGGCGCGACGGGCGGAATCGGCGGCGCGGTGGCGCGCGTCCTGCGGGACCGCGGCTGGGAGGTGCGCGGACTCAATCGCGACGCCGCGTCGGCGGCGCGGCGAAGGCCCGATCTCGACATCGCCTGGCTGTCCGGCGACGCCATGAACGCCGCCGACGTGACGCGCGCGGCCCGCGGCGTGTCGCTGATCGTCCACGGCGCCAACCCGCCCGGCTACCGCAACTGGGCCGGCACGGTGCGGCAGATGCTCGACAGTTCCATCGCCGCCGCCAAGGCGTCGGGCGCGCGCATTCTCTTTCCCGGCACCGTCTACAATTACGGCGCCGACGCGTTTCCGGTGCTGCGCGAATCCGCGCCGCAGCATCCGTTCACGCGCAAGGGCCAGCTGCGCGTGGCGATGGAGCGGCGACTGCAGGCGGCGGCAGAGGAGGGCGTGCGCAGCGTCGTCGTGCGCTTCGGCGACTTCTTCGGTCCCGGCGCGGGAAATAGCTGGTTCGCGCAGGGTCTCGTCGCGCCCGGCCGCAAGCTCACGCATGTGACCTATCCCGGCCGGCCTGAAATCGGCCACGCCTGGGCCTATCTCCCCGACGCGGCGGAGACCATGGTGCGCGTGACCGAGCGCGGCGATGCGCTCGCGCCGTTCGATTCCTTCCATATGGAAGGACACTGGTTCGAGCAGGGCGGCGCGCTCGTCGAGTCGATCCGCCGCGTCGCCGGCCGCGCCGTGCCGGCACGCAGGTTGCCCTGGTGGGCGATCCGCCTCGCATCTCCCTTTGTACCGCTGTTCCGGGAGATGGCCGAGATGCGTTATCTCTGGAAGATTCCGCTGCGCCTCGATAACGCCAAACTCTTCGCCCTGATCGGTCCGGAGCCGCACACCGCGGTCGACTCGGCGGTGCACGCGACGCTTGAAGACCTGCGCTGTCTCTAGCTGCCGGTGCTCGTATAGTGACGGATGCCGATGCGCCAGGCGCCAAAAGCCAATGCCAGAAAGGCGAAGCCGGCGAGCGGCGTCAGCGCACCCGCCCAGGCCGGGATGCCCGCGGTCGCGCTTCGCCCGAGCACCGTCGCGACCGGAAAATAGACGACGCAGCCGAGCGGGATCACGTAGATCAGAAATTTGCGGAACCAGCCTGCATAGATGTCGAGCGGATATTGCGCCGCCTCGACCCCGCCATACGTGATCGTGTTGACGATTTCGAGACTCTCGACCGTCCAGAACGCCAGCGTCGCCTGCAGCACGAGAATGCCGCCGAACAGCGCCGTGCCGCCGGCGATCGCCGACAGCATCAGCACCACCTTGCCCGCGCTCCAGCCGATGCCGAGCAGCGCGACGGCGATCGCCAGCGCGACGAGTCCTTGCGCCAGGCGGCCTAGCGAGGTGAAACCGAAATCAAAGCCCATCAGCTGCGTCGTCGCGGCGCGCGGACGCAGCAGGACACGGTCGAATGCGCCGGTCTTGACGAATTGCGGACCGAACATGTCGAAGCCGCGCGTCGACATGTCGACGAGCGAGAAGGAAACGCTGACCGCGCCGTAGAACAGCGCGACCTCGGGGAAGGTCCAGCCGCGCACATGGCCGAAGCGCGCGAACAGCGCCCACAGGCCACCGAACTCGACGATCGTCACCGTGAACTGAGTCACCAGCCGCAGCAGGAACGCGGTCGGATAGAGCATCTGCGCCCTGAGGCCGTTCCTGATGAAGCGCAGAAGGAGTGCGAACTCGCCCATGGTCAGCTTCCCTGCATGTCGACGCGCGCCCAGACTTCGGCGAGCCAATAGCGGCCTGCGAGGACGAAGATCGTGACCCATAGAAGTTGCGCGGCGATACCCGCGGCCGCCGCGCCGCCGGCCAGATTGCCGAAATAGATCCGATAGGGAATGTCGACGAGTCCGGCGAAGGGCTGCCAGAACAGGAAGCCCTGCAGCCATCCCGGCATCAGCGCCAGCGGAACGATCATCCCGGACAGCGGATTGACGAGCGTCCCGGCAATGTTCGCGGCGCGCCGGGTCTTGAGCGCGACGACCGCGATGTTGAGCAGCACCACCGAAGCCGAGGCCAGGAACAGGGCGAGGGTGATCGATATTGCGAAGAGAGCGGCGGCCTCCGCCGTCTGCGGCAGCTTCCATGCCCAATCGCCCAGCCCGACTGCCGGAAAGAGCAGCGCCGCGATGACGAACATCGGCACGACGCGCAGCGCGGTACCGCCGGCCTTCTGCGCGACGGCGCGCGCCAGCCACAGCGCATGGGTATCGACCGGCCGCAGCCGCTCATAGGCGACGTTGCCGCTCTCGACCGCTTCGGAGATGTCGGTGTCGGCATTCCAGGGCAAAAGGCCGAGCAGCCCCTGGCCGAGCCATGTGTACGTGATCGCCTGCGCCAGCGTGATGGGCTGGTGCGGATGGCCGGCGTAGAACGCCGCCATGACCATGATCTTGATCACGCCCCACCAGCATTGAGTGACGAAGCCGGCAAAGGCGGCGGCGCGGTATTGCAGCATGAGCTGGAAGCGCACGCGCAGGATCGCGAGGTAGGGCAGGGCGAGCGCGCTCATGCGGCCACCGCGCCGTGCAGCGCGTAGAAGCGCGCGATGACTTCCTCGATCTTGGGATCCTCGACGCGGATGTCGGCGACGTCGTGCGCCGCGGCGATGCGCGCGATCAGCGTGTGCGCCGCAATGCGCGCCGGATCGAAGGCGTATTCCACCGTGCGGCCGTCGCGGCCCACGATCCGGGCGCCCTCGAGCGGCCCGGGCTCGCCGTCGTCGGCGAAATCCACGAACAGCCTGCGTTCGCGCAAAACCTCCGCGCGCATCGACTCGAAGGACGAGTCGCGCAACAGCTTGCCGTTTCCGATGATGATCACGCGCCTGGCGAGCGCCTCGATGTCGTGCATGTCGTGCGTCGTCAGGAGCACGGTGACGCCTTCGTCGCGGTTGAGCGTCTTGACGAAATCGCGCAGCGCCAGCTTGGACACCGCGTCCAGTCCGATCGTGGGCTCGTCGAGGAACAGGATGGCGGGAGAATGAATCAGCGCGGCGGCGATCTCGCAACGCATGCGCTGGCCGAGCGAAAGCTGGCGCAAAGGCGTGTCGAGCACCGGCGCGATCTTCAGCAGTCCGACAAGCTGCTCCAGCGTGCGGGCGAATTGCGCCTGTTCGACCCGATAGATGTCACGCAGCAATTCGAGGCTTTCGACCACGGGCAGGTCCCACCACAATTGCGAGCGCTGTCCGAACACCACGCCGATGCGCGCCACATGCGCGATCCGTTGCTCCCAAGGCACCAGCCCGCCGACGGTGCAGCGGCCCGCGCTTGGCCGCAGAATGCCCGACAGGATCTTGATGGTGGTCGACTTCCCCGCGCCGTTCGGACCGATCAGTCCGAGGAGTTCGCCGGGCTCGAGCGAGAAGCTGACATCGTCGAGAGCGGCGACGTCGCGGTGCCGCCGGCGGAAGAGTCCGCGCGCGGCGCCGGCGAGTCCGGGATCGCGCACGGCGACACGGTAGGTCTTGCTCAGATTTTCGACGCGAATTTGTGCCATCCGTGCGCTCCGCCCCAAACGCCATCGCGGCGGACGGGATTTCCCGCCACCGTTCGACCTTCCAGAAATGGGCGCGGAAGCTATGAGGCGGCCTCTGCGGCGTCAACGGGCTTGACGCGGCTTTGCGCACGACGCGCCGATGCGATGCGGCGGCGACACACAGATGTGAACGGCGACGGCGCCGCGGGGCGCTGCGAACGCGCTTGAATTCCGGGCATTTAGCGGACCGCCGCGGCGATCGGCGCTACAAGATGAAGTGACTGGAGCGCGCCGCACCGGCGTCCTATGGTCTGGCCATGACCGTGAGATTGCGCCCGTTCGCCTTTGCCGCACTCGTCCTGTTCACCGGTACCGCAGCGCAGGCGGGGGCCGCGCGACCCGTCGTGGTCGAACTCTACACGAGCCAGGGCTGCAGTTCCTGCCCGCCGGCCGACTCCCTGCTCGGCAAGCTTGCACAGCGTGCCGATGTGATCGCGATGAGCCTGCCGATCACCTATTGGGACATGCTCGGCTGGAAGGACACGCTCGCTAGCGACGCGAACACGCGCCGGCAAAAGGCCTACGCCATGGCGCTTGGACATGGCGGCGTCTACACGCCGCAGATAATCGTCGATGGCGTGCAGGACGTCGTCGGCAGCCGCGTCGCCGGCGTCGAGGCGGCGATCGAGGCGCGCGCCCAACTGATCGACGCCAGCATGGTGGTCGGCAATGCGACGCCTGCGGGACAGACCGATCCCGTCGTTCCCGTCGCGCTCAACGAAGACGGGCAGGAGATGCACATCGACATCGGCGCGCTGGCCGGCGGACACAATGCCACCGTGTGGATGTTCCACCTGCGCTCGGCGGTGAACGTGGCGATCAAGGCGGGCGAGAACGAAGGCCGCACGATCACCTATCACAATGTCGTCGGCGATCTGCGCGCCGTCGGCGTGTGGAAGGGCAGCTCGCTGAACCTGACGTTGCCGCGCGCCGCGATGTCCGGGTTGCCGCATGACGGCGTCGCCATCGTCGTGCAGCAGGGCGGCTCCGGCCACATCATCGGCGCCGCCTATCTCGCGCGGCCCGATTTCTATCCGACCTACTAGCGTTTTCCTGCCGCACGAAGACGCGTAAAATCGGCCCTCGATGGCCCTGTTCTTTGATTCGGCTTGGTTCGACGCGCGGCTGGAAGCTTCCGGACTGCGCCGTTCCGATATCGCCGCGGCGCTGGGGCTCAGCGAGATGCAGATCGCGGAATTGTGGAAGGACCAGCGCGAACTGAGCGCGGCGAACGTCCGCACGCTGTCGGCGCTGCTCGGCGTTCCGGCGGCGGAGATCGCGGATCGCGCCGGAATCTCGACGCCGGTGCCCAGGGAGTCGGCGTCCGACGCGCTGTCGCAGCTGGACGAGAGACTCGCGCGCATCGAGCGCACGCTGGCCGAGCTCAAGGCGCTGGTGCTGGATCTGCGGAGCCGGCCGCAATGACGCTCGCGGCGGCCTTGCTGCTCGGCGCCGTCTCGGTCTGCGTCTGGTTTCTTGCCGAAGGCGCGCGTCCGGCCGCGCGCGTGCATCTGAGGTTCGCCAGCGTTCTGTTCGCGGCCCTCGCTACTGCGCGACTGGCAGGGGCTCCGCTTGGCGACGAAGTCGGGCTTCTGGTTATCGCGATCGCGCTGCCGGTTCTGGCGCTAGCCGTCCGCGCCGGATTTGAATCGCCGACGCCGCCGCTATGGGCGACCGTGCTGCTCGCCGCGGCGTCCATCTGCGGACTCGCCGGCGCGGCGACCGGCATGATCGCGTTCGCGCTTGCGCCGGTCCTGTTCTCGGCGGCGGCGATCATCGCGGTCTGTGTGCGCCGGTTCGGCGGCGCGCGCCTGCCGGCGTTTCAGGGAATCCTCTCGGCGCTGGCATTCCTCGCGGCGATATCGTCTTTCGCACGCAACGGCGCCGCCGCGCCCTGTCTGCTGTTTTCGGCGACGGCCTTGCTCGGCCTCACGATCGCCGTTTCGCGCGCGTCAAATCTTGCGGTCGAGGAGAAGCGCCGCCGGAATGTCCGTCGCAACGCGATCATAGGCGGCGTGCGCTAAACGCGCGGCGCGTCGCCGGTCATACATCGTCACCTGTCCGATCACTTGTGCGACGAAGACCGGACGCAGACGCGGGCCGTTCCAGAGCGGTGCGCCGCTTGTCTCAATCCGGGACGATGCAGGCGCGTGCGCGGCGGCAGGCCGGTCGAAGCGGCGACGCTCGAGCGCCGGGCCGTCGTCCCCCACATCGTTGAAACGATTGCCGTTTTCAGGCGGGCACACCGGTGCGACGGCGCTGCGGGACGGCGCCTTCGCGAAAAGTATGGATGCGACCGGGTCGTTCATAACCCTCTCTTAAGGCAATCCCCGTACCGCGCCGGCGCTTGCCCCATGAGTTACGAGTTTTTTAAGGCGGGGCCACCAAAATCCCGAGACAAGGCCGTCAAACGGTCCGGGATGGTGGGTGCGGTGAGTCAGCTGCTTCAGAGGAAGCCTGCAGACGGTCTGGACGCTCTAAGTGCGTCGGAGCGGGCCGAGAGACTGCGCTACTCCATGCTCGGCGCCGGCGTCGCCTCTTTCGACTGGACGATTTCGGACGACCGCGTCGGCTGGGACGGCGCCATCGACATTCTTCCCTATCATCACGACGAGTTGCGGCTGGCGCGCGGCGCGTCGTTCCTCGCCTGGCTCAATCCGGATTCGCGCGCCCGTCTGACGACGATGATCGAGACGCGCGCCGCGCAGCAGTCCAACTTCGAACTTTCGCTCGAAGCCTCTTCGGCCATGGGATCGCTGTGGCTCACGATGGTGGGCATGCGCCAGGCGCGCGCCGACGGACGCACCGAACGCCTTTCGGGCCTGGTGCGCGTCACGACGGAGAAGCAGCGCGACCTGCAGCGCCTGACCTATCTCGCCACGCGAGACGAGCTCACCGGCCATCTCAACCGCAACTCGCTGCGCGCCGAACTCGCGCAGACCATCGAGAAGGCGGGCGCCGAAGACCGCACCTGCGCATTCCTCGTGGCCTCGATCGACCGGCTGGCGATGATCAACGACGGCTACGGCTTCGACGCCGGCGACGAAGTGATCGTCGCCATCGGCGAAAGGCTGTCGCGTTCGCTGCGCGCCAGCGACATCATCGGCCGCACCGCCGGCAACAAGTTCGGCGTCATCCTGCGCAACTGCAAGGAACGCGAGATCGCGATCGTCGCCGAAAGGCTGCGCGCCGCGGTGCGAGGCAATGTCGTCGACACGCGCTGCGGCCAGGTCGCGGCGACCTGTTCGGTCGGCGCCGTGTGGCTGCCTTCGGGCGCCGCGAGCAGCCAGGAAGCGATGCTGCGCGCCGAAGAGGCGCTCGAACGCGCCCGCAGCCGCGGCCGCGACGGTTTCAACGTCTACGAAAAGTCGCCGCAGCGCGAAGGCGCACGGGTGCGCATGATGGCCATCGCCGACGAGGTGATGTCGGCATTGAACGACAACCGGCTCCTGCTCGCCTATCAGCCCATCATCGGCGCCGCCGACCGCAAGATCGTCAAATACGAGGCGCTGCTGCGCCTGCGCCGCAAGGATGGTTCGCTCGCGACAGCGGGATATTTCGTACCCGCCGCCGAACAGCTCGGCATCGTCGGACTGATCGACCGGCGCGCGGTCGAGATGGCCGTCGCCACGCTGCGCGCCAACCAGGGCGTACGGATCGGCGTCAACGTGTCGGGCACGGCGGCGGGCAATCCGGCCTGGCTCAACAGCTTCGTCGAGTTCGTGCGCGCCAACAAGGACGTCGCCGCGCGCCTCAACGTGGAGCTGACCGAAACTGCCGCCCTCAACCATTTCGAGGAGAACGCGCAGTTCGTCTCGCAGCTGCGCGAGATGGGCTCGACCGTTTCGATCGACGATTTCGGCGCGGGCTACACCTCGTTCCGCAACCTGCAGATGCTGCACGTCGACATGGTCAAGATTGACGGCGCCTTCGTGAAGGGGCTGTCGGCCTCGCCGGAAAACCAGGTGTTCGTGCGAACGCTCGTCGGCCTGGCGAAGAATTTCAATCTTCAGACGGTTGCGGAATGGGTCGAGTCCGAGGCGGACGCGCAACTGCTGCACAGCATGGGCGTCGATTATTTCCAGGGCTTCTTCTTCGGCGAACCGCAGCTGGAACCGGACTGGTCCCGCTGAGCCGACGCGCTATTTGCGCTGGCTGAGCTCGGCGAGCTGTCGGCGCATCGCCTCGATCTCGTTCTTGAGCTCGCTGATCTCTTCGGAAGGCTTGGCGCGGTCCTGCGCGCCGTTCATCTTTGCCTCGTCCTCGCCGGACTTCGCGCTGCGCGTCGCCCCGAAGGGCGAGAACATCTGCATGGCGCGCTCGAACATCGCCATGTTCTGGCGGGTCAGGTTCTCGATCACCTGCGAACTGCCGCCGAACGCCTCGGCCAGGCGATTGCGCATCGCTTCCTGGTTCTTGGTGAATCCGTCCATGCTCATGTCGAGATAGCCGGGTACGAAACTCTGCAGGCTGTCGCCGTAGAAGCGGATGAGCTGGCGCAGGAACTTGATCGGCAGAAGGCTTTGCCCCTTGGCCTCTTCCTCGAAGATGATCTGGGTCAGCACCGAGCGCGTGATGTCCTCTCCGGTGCGGGCGTCTCGAACTTCGAACTCGGTGCCTTCCTTCACCATCTGCGCGAGATGGTCGAGGGTCACATAGGTCGAGGTCTGGGTGTTGTAGAGACGCCTGTTTGCGTACTTTTTGATGACGACAGGCGCTTCCGTCTTGGGGCTATCTTCAGACACGCGTTTTTACCGTTGATGCGAGGGCGTTCCGCGCTTCTAAGGGCGCTTGCTCTCGATTAGCTCAACATCACTGTTTCCCGCCTGTCCAGTGCCATTTGAGCAGGCGCAATATTGCCTTGCATAAATTGTGGGCACTAAACCACTGATTTTCAAGCGCGATTTGCCACAGTTTACCAGTGCTCGCATTCGCGGCATTTTGGTCGAAAGCTGTCACAACGGGAACGGTTTGGGAGGTTCTGGTGGAAGAAGTCGTCATCGTCTCGGGTGTGCGTACGCCCGTCGGCGCGTTCAACGGATCGTTTGCATCGCTGCCGGCCCATGAGCTGGGCAAGGTCGCCATCAAGGCCGCGCTCGAGCGCGCCCATGTGAAGCCCGAGGAAGTTTCCGAAGTCATTCTCGGACAGGTGCTGACCGCGGCGCAGGGACAGAACCCGGCGCGGCAGGCGTCCATCGGCGCCGGCGTTCCGATCGACTCGCCCGCCTGGGCCGTGAACATGGTGTGCGGATCGGGTCTGCGCGCCGTCGCGCTCGGCGCGCAGGCGATCAAGAACGGCGACTCGGCGATCGTCGTCGCCGGCGGCCAGGAATCGATGAGCCAGTCGACGCATGCCGCTTATCTGCGCGCCGGACAGAAGATGGGCAATCTCGATCTCGTCGACACGATGATCAAGGACGGCCTGTGGGACGCGTTCAACGGCTACCATATGGGCGTGACGGCGGAGAACGTCGCGCGCGAATGGCAGATCACCCGCGAGCAGCAGGATCAGTTCGCCGTCGCCTCGCAGAACAAGGCAGAAGCCGCGAAGAAGGCTGGCAAGTTCAAGGACGAGATCGTTCCGGTCACCGTCAAGGAACGCAAGGGCGAGAAGATCATCGACACCGACGAATATATCCGCGACGGCGCCACGCTCGAAGCGATGGCGGCGCTGCGTCCCGCCTTCCAGAAGGACGGCACCGTGACGGCGGCGAACGCATCCGGGATCAACGACGGCGCGGCGGCGCTCGTGCTGATGAGCGGCAGCGAAGCCAGGAAACGCGGGCTCAAGCCGCTCGCCACGATCAAGTCCTGGGCGCAGTCCGGCGTGGATCCAAAGGTCATGGGCTCCGGCCCGATCCCGGCTTCACGCAAGGCGCTCGAAAAAGCCGGCTGGAAGGCCTCTGATCTCGATCTCGTCGAAGCCAACGAAGCCTTCGCGGCGCAGGCCTGCGCCGTGAACAAGGACATGGGCTGGGATACGTCGAAGGTGAACGTCAACGGCGGCGCGATCGCCATCGGACATCCGATCGGTGCGTCGGGCGCGCGCGTTCTCGTCACGCTGCTGCACGAAATGCAGCGCCGCGACGCCAAGAAGGGTCTCGCCACGCTCTGCATCGGCGGCGGCATGGGCATCGCCATGTGCGTGGAGCGCTGAGCGCAAAACGGAAAGGGCGGCGGCGTCGTCCGCCGCTCTTCTCGCGGGTTTGCTAGGGCCCTGGCGCCAGAATATGGTTAGAAAGTATCAAGTCGATCTGTCGCGGCGGAAGTTTATTGCGTCCCTCGAAGCCGGCGGGCTATGTGAGCGGACCAAACAGAAAAAAACGGGTTTTGACGGGAGTTGGACATGGCTCGGGTTGCATTGGTCACGGGCGGAACGCGCGGAATCGGCGCCGCCATCGCCATCGAATTGAAGAAAGCCGGCTACAGCGTGGCCGCGAACTACGGCGGCAACGATGAGGCTGCGCAGAAGTTCAAGGCCGAGACCGGCATTCCCGTCTTCAAGTGGGACGTCGGCAACGCCGCCGCCTGCGCCGCGGGCATCAAGGACGTCGAAGGCGCCCTCGGCCCGATCGATATCCTCGTCAACAATGCCGGCGTCACCAAGGATGCGATGCTGCACAAGATGACGCCGGAGCAGTGGGACGACGTCATCCGCATCGATCTCGGATCGATGTTCTATATGTGCCGTCCGCTGATCGACGGCATGCGCGAGCGCAATTTCGGCCGCATCATCAACATCAGCTCGATCAACGGCCAGAAGGGCCAGATGGGCCAGACGAATTACTCCGCCGCCAAGGCCGGCATCATCGGCTTCACCAAGGCGCTGGCGCAGGAGACCGCCAAGAAGGGAATCACGGTCAACGTGATCTGCCCGGGCTATATCGACACCGAGATGGTGATGGCCGTCCCGCCCAAGGTGCTCGAAGGCATCATCGCGACGATCCCCCTGGGGCGGCTCGGCAAGTCGGGCGAAATCGCCAAAATGGCCGCGTTCCTCGCCTCGGACGACGCCGCCTTCATCACCGGCGCCACCATGACCGTGAACGGCGCTCAATATATTGCGGGCTAGCGCAACTCCCCTCATGGTTCGTCACGCTCGCCATGAGGGATTCTAGCCTGTCCCCATCCTGAGCCCGTCGAAGGATGAGGACACGTTGAACGCCGTCGCCTCCCTCACCGTCGCCAACCTCACCTGCGTCCGCGGGGAGCGCGTGCTGTTTCGCGACCTGAGTTTCGTCGCCCAGGCGGGACGCGCCGTCGCCATCGAAGGTCCCAACGGCGTCGGCAAGACGTCGCTCCTGCGCACCATCGCCGGCTTTCTGGTTCCCGCTGCGGGCAGCATCGTCCTGGCGGGGAGCCGTGATATTTCCGAAGCCGAGGATCGCGGCAAGCAGATCGGCTGGCTCGGCCATCATGACGGCGCCAAGCCGCAACTCACGCCCGCCGAAGTTCTTTCGTTCTTTGCCAGGCTCTACGGCGTCGGCGCCGACATCGCAGCCGCGCTCGCGGGCGCCGGTCTCGCGCGCTGCGCCGACCTGCCGTGCCAATATCTTTCTGCGGGGCAGAAGAAGCGGCTCGCGCTCGCGCGGCTGAAGCTTTCGGGACGCGCGCTCTGGCTGCTCGACGAACCGCTCGCCGCACTCGATACCGATGGCAAGAAATTTGCCGGGGACATGATCGCGGCGCACTGCGCCGGCGGCGGAATCGCGCTCGCCGCGACGCATGAGCCGCTGGGCATCGCCTGCGAGCGTCTCCTATTGGGTGGCGCATGATCGGCGCGCTCCTGTGGCGTGACATGCGCCTGGCGACGCGCGCCGGCGGCAGCGCCGCACTGGCGCTCGCCTTCTTCGCCGCGGTCGCGACGCTCGTTCCCCTGGGCGTCGGCGCGGATCTGAGGCTCCTCGCGCGCGTCGCGGCCGGCGTTTTGTGGGTCGCTGCCGTTCTCGCGGCGCTGCTTTCGCTCGATCGTCTGTTCCAGGCGGACTTCGACGACGGCAGCCTCGACGTTCTCGTGCTCTCGCCGCTGTCGCTGGAGACGGTCAGCGCGACCAAGATCGCCGCGCACTGGCTGACGACGGGACTGCCGCTCACGCTGCTCTCGCCGCTGCTCGGCGGGATGTTCGGCCTGCCGATGCGCGCGACGCTGGTCCTGGCGCTGTCGCTGTTGATCGGGACCCCTTCGGTCAGCGCCCTCGGCGCGATCGGGGCGGGGCTTACGCTGTCGATCCGTCGCGGGGGGCTGATCCTGCCGCTTCTGGTGCTGCCGCTGCTGGCGCCGGCCGTGATTTTCGGCGCCGGGGCCGTGCAATCGACGCTGGACGGGTTGTCGGACGGCGCGCTCTTATTCCTTTCGGCTTTTTCCGTGGCTGCTACCGTGTTGTCGCCGTTTGCCGCGGCGGCCGCCGTGCGGCTCAATCTCGCAGGTTGATCCAGATGCTTGTGGCCCCAGGAGAGACCGCCTAGATGCCGGACATGTTCGCACTCGCCAATCCGAAGCGCTTCATGGACGCGAGCACGCTGTTCCTTCCCTGGCTCGCGGCGGCGGCGGCGCTGGCGCTGGCGGCAGGCCTCGTTCTCGGTTTCCTCGCGCCGCCCGACTACCAGCAGGGTACGACCGTCAAGATCATGTTCCTGCACGTGCCGGCCGCCTGGACCGCGATGATGGCGTATGGACTGATGGCGCTGACCTCGCTCTTCAGCCTGATCTGGCGCCACCCGCTCGCCGACGTCGCGGCCAAGGCGGCGGCGCCGCTGGGCGCGATCTTCACCGTGCTCGGTCTCGTCACCGGTTCGCTGTGGGGCCGGCCGATGTGGGGAACCTACTGGGTGTGGGATGCCCGTCTGACCTCTTTCCTCCTGCTGCTCTTCCTCTATCTCGGCTACATCGCGCTGTGGAACGCGATCGAGGACGAAGTCCGCGCCGCCCGCGCGGCATCGATCCTGGCGCTCGTCGGCGCCGTCAATCTTCCGATCATCGAATTCTCCGTGAACTGGCACACGCTGCACCAGGGCGAGAGCATCGTGCGCGCCGACGGGCCGCAGATCTCGGCGGTGTTCCTGTGGCCGCTCGGCCTGACCGCCCTCGGCTATACGCTGCTGTTTTTCGCGCTCTGGACTGTACGTATACGGACTGAAATCCTGGAACGCCGCGCAAGGTCACTGATGCTGTCGGGGCAGGGATGAGCGATTTACTCAATATGGGGGGATACGCCGCCTTCGTATGGCCCGCCTATGGCGTCAGCGCGCTGGGTCTCGGCGCCGCGATCGTCCTGACGTTGCGCGGCTATGCCCGTGCCCGCGCCCGCCTGGCCGCGCTGGAGAAGCCGTGAAGCGGCTCGTCTATCTCCTGCCGGTCGTCGCGTTCGTCGCGCTCGCGATCTTTCTCTTCCAGAGTCTGCGCGCGCCGCCGCCTGGCGAACTGCCGTCCGTTCTGATCGACAAGCCGGCGCCTGCGCTCGCCGTGCCCGCGCTTGACGCAACGACACTTGGCTTCGACCGCACCCAACTCGCGGGCGGGCGCGTCACCGTGGTTAACGTCTTCGCCTCCTGGTGCGTGCCGTGCCGCGCCGAAGCGCCGCAGCTCGCGCAACTCGGCCGGGCGCGCGGCGTGCAGCTCTTCGGTCTCGTGTGGAAGGATACGCCGGAAAAGGCGCGCGCCTTCCTCAGGGACGTCGGCAATCCCTATGTGCGCATCGGTTTCGACGGCGACGGCCATGCGGGCATCGAGTGGGGCGTGTACGGCGTGCCGGAGACGTTCATCATCGACGGACACGGCATCGTGCGCGAACGCTTCGTCGGACCGATCACGCCCGACAGTCTCGTGCTCGACATATTGCCGGCGATCGCCGTCGCGGCGCGCGGCTAAGCGCCGTTCAGATTCCGTAAACCATGTTTTGGCAAGCTGAGACGATGCAGCTCAGCGCCGCAAACCTTCTCGTCGCCTCGCAGCAGATCGCTCGCGCCGCGCAGCCGCCCGCGCCCGATGCACAGGCGAAGTTCGCCGCGCTGCTCGCCAAGGAAAAACCCGCGGCCGCCGCCGCAACGTTCGAGCCGCTGGAATTCGCTCCCGCCGCGCCGCCCGCCACGCGGCAGGCGCCGCCCGCAAACGAGGCGCCGGCAGGCGGTTCCGGCGCGCGCGGCCCGCTCGGCGCCAACGTCGATATTCGTGTGTGATTAGAAGGAATTAAGACCGCTTGCGGCGGCTCCTGCCGCGCGGGGCGGCATGCCCGTTGGCGGCGAATTCTTCGCCGGCGACGGCGATCTGCGCGAGCAGGCGCACGAAGCGCGGACGCTCCGCCAGAGGCAACGCCTCGAGCAACGCTTTTTCCGCACGCTCCGATGCGGTGCGCGCGGAGCGCAGCGCCTTGCGGCCGGCGGGAGAAATCGCGACCGCGTTGGCGCGCTGATCTTCTTCGGTGCGTTCGCGCGACAGCAATCCCTTGTCGAGCATGCGCCGCACCATCTCCGCCAAGGTGGAACGATCGATGCCGGTGATCTCCACGAGCGCGGTCTGGCTGACGCCTTCATTGTGCTCGAGCGCGGCGAGCACGGTGAACTGCTGCTTCGTCAGATCGCTTGAGCCGGCTTCGTGCGCGTAGAGGTCGCCGAAATATTGCGCGCAACGCTTGATGAGGTGTGAGGGCGACTCCGCAAGATCGAAGCCTCCATTCACCCTGCGCTGCGCCTTCGTCATTCGCTTCCCCTGCTCGACAACCGGCCGACTTTTGTCGCTTCCGAGTTGTCAGCCACCCCAACCGGGTTCGCTCACCGAAAAAAGATTAGACGGCCCCGTTCCCCGTCACAACTGTCTCTATCGCGTTTGATCGGGCCAATGCAACGCAAAGATTCGCATTGACGCTTCCGTTTCGTTCTTGCGTTGGGCAGAATTGTCGCCATGACGGGACATCGCA
The DNA here is from genome assembly GCA_035499335.1 of Rhizomicrobium sp. Classification (GTDB taxonomy): domain Bacteria; phylum Pseudomonadota; class Alphaproteobacteria; order Micropepsales; family Micropepsaceae; genus Rhizomicrobium. Next base: position 26,110 of record DATJZB010000092.1, read on the forward strand.
CCGCACCACCGCCGCCCAATGCGCGCTTCGTTCGTCGCATACCGGACGGCGATACCGCGGAACGATACGTGTGCGACGATTGCGGCCACGTGCACTACACAAATCCAAAAATCGTTGTGGGATCGGTTGTTACCTATCGGAACAGGATATTGCTCTGTCGCCGCGCTATCGAACCGCGCAAAGGCTTCTGGACACTACCGGCAGGATATCTGGAGGAGAATGAGACGCCCGAAGACGGCGCGCGCCGCGAAGCCAGAGAGGAAGCGCAGTGCGACATAGTACTCGAAGGGCTGCTCGCGGTTTACTCCATCCCGCGCATCAGCCAGGTGCAACTAATGTACAGAGCCCGTCTTGACACGGAGCAGTTTGGCGCGGGTGCGGAAAGCCTGGAGGTAAAACTGTTCGATTGGGACGATATTCCGTGGACGGAGATTGCTTTCCCGAGCGCGCAATGGGCCCTGGAGCATCACCATCAGATCCGCGAACAGAAGGTCTTCGCGCCGTTCTCGAACCCCGCGGGACAGAACGGAAACTTTCCGCCTGCGCGCTGACGCGCGTTATTCCGCCGGCGGCTCGCGCGCTATCTGATGCTTGAGCAATAGTGGTGCCTGCAGCGCGCCGAACACAAGAACTAGTGGGAGGATGATCCAGACCTTGAAGACGACCCACTGCGCCGTGGAGAAATTGCGCCACACCAGCTCGTTCAGCGCGGCGAGCGCCGCGAAGAAGGCGGCCCAACGCCATGTCAACGTACGCCAGGCGCTCTCGGGCAGATCGAACTCGAAAGCCAACGCATATTTTATGAACAGGCGGTTGAACATCATGCCGCCGACCAGCACCGCGCAGAACGTCGCATAGATGATTGTAGGTTTTATTTTCAAAAACGTGTCGTTGCGCAGATAGAGCGTCAGTCCGCCGAAGACGACGACGATGGCGGCGGTGAAAAGGCCGACCGGCGAGACCTTGCGGTCCATCGCATAGCCGGCGGCGAGCGCGGCGATGATGACGACCATGAAAACGGCGGTCGCGACGAAGATGCCGAAGAACTGGAAGGCCGCGAAGAACACGATCAGGGGCCCGAGATCCAGCACCAGACGGCGCATTTGCGTGTTCATGTCGACCCCGTGAGCGCCTTGGCGAAATTCTCCGCGTTGAACGGCTGAAGGTCGTCCTCGCCTTCGCCGACACCGATGTAATGCACCGGAATTGCGAACTTCTGGGCCAGCGCCGCGAGGATGCCGCCCTTCGCCGTTCCGTCCAGCTTGGTCATGATGAGACCGGTGAGCGGCACGACGCCCTTGAACGCTTCCACCTGACCGATGGCGTTCTGGCCGGTCGTCGCATCGAGCACGAGCAGCGTGGCATGCGGCGCACTCGCATCGAGCTTGCGGACCACGCGGACGATCTTTTCCAGTTCCGCCATCAGCCCGGCCTTGTTCTGGAGCCGCCCCGCCGTATCGATGATCAATATGTCGGCGCCGTGCGCACGCGCGGTCTCGAGAGCCTCGAAGGCGAGACCGGCGGCGTCGGCGCCCGCGGCACGGGCGACGACTTCGGCACCTGCGCGCCGTCCCCAGACCGTCAGCTGTTCGATCGCCGCCGCGCGGAACGTGTCGCCTGCGGCCAGCACCACCTTCGCGCCGTTTCCCGTCAGCCTCTTGGCGAGCTTGCCGATGGTGGTGGTCTTGCCGCCGCCATTGACGCCCGCGACCAGGATGACGAAGGGCTTCTTTGCGGCGTCGACCGAGAACGGCCTTTCGATCGGCTTGAGCACGCTCGCGATTTCGCGGCGCAGTATCTGGCGCACGTCGTAGTCGCTGATCTCCGCGCCGTAGCGTCCTTCGCCGACGGCGCGCGAGAGCTGGGCGGCGAGCGCGATGCCCATGTCCGCCTTGATCAGGGCCTCCTCGAGCTGCGCCACGCTCTCCGCGTCGAGTTTGCGGTGCGTGAAGATGCCGGCGATGTTGTCGGACAATCCCGCCGTGCTGCGCGACAGGCCTTCCTTGAGCCGCTCGAAGAAGGTCGGCGGCGGCGGGGCTTCGCCGAAATCTCTCATGACACGCGTTCCGCCCTCAATCTGCCGTCAACGATGTCGGTCGTCCTGACGCGCACGAATGTGCCCGGCGCGTCGGCACCCACGAACGTCACCGGCGCGAAACACGCCGTACGGCCCATTCCCGCCTGCTCCACGAGCAGGACCTGTCCGCTGCCGATGAGCGAACGCATCCGCCGGGCGGTCGCGTCCTCGCCTTTCGCGCGCAGGCGCGCGGCACGTTCCTTGACGATGCTTCCGGCGACCTGCGGCATGCGGGCCGCGGGCGTTCCGTGCCGCGGGCTGAACGGAAACACATGCAGGCCGGACAGGCCGGCTTCGTCCACGAGCTCCAGCGTGCGCGCGAACATCGCATCGCTTTCGGTCGGAAAGCCGGCGATCAAATCTGCGCCGAAGCTGGCATCGGGCCGCATCCGCCGCACCGTTTCGCAGAACGCGATCGTGTCCTTGCGCGTATGGCGGCGCTTCATGCGCTTGAGGATCATGTCGTCGCCCGACTGCGCCGAAATGTGGAAGTGCGGCATCAACCGCGCCTCTTCCCCGATGGCGTGCATCAGATCGCCGTCCGCCTCGATCGTGTCGAGCGAAGACAACCGCAGCCGCTTGATGTCCGGCACGAGCTTGAGAAGTTTGCGGACGAGTTGGCCCAGCGTCGGCGATCCGGGCAGATCGGCGCCGTAGGCGGTCATGTCGACACCAGTGAGTACGATCTCCGGCACGCCCTGTCCGGTCAGCCGGCGCGCCTCTTCGACAACCGCGCCCATCGGCACGCTACGCGAACGGCCGCGGCCGTAGGGGATGACGCAGAAGGTGCAGCGGTGATCGCAGCCGTTCTGCACCTGCAGGAAGGCGCGCACGCCGCGCGTCGGCCCTTCGAAGCAGTCGACCATCTGGCTTGCGGTTTCGCGCAGGCTCATAATGTCGTCGACGCGCACGCGTTCGGAGGCTCCGATGCCGAAATCGGCATAGCTGCCGCGGTCGAGCTTTTCGCTGTTGCCGAGGACGAGATCGACTTCGGCCATGCCGGCGAAGGTCTGCGGCTCGGTCTGCGCGGCGCATCCGGTGACGATGATCCGGGCGCCGGGATTCTCGCGTCGCGCGCGGCGTATCGCCTGGCGCGATTGGCGGACCGCCTCCGCCGTGACCGCGCAGGTGTTGAAGATCAGCGCGTTGGTCAGTCCCGCTTCCGCCGCGCGGGCGCGGATCGCCTCGGATTCATAGGCGTTGAGGCGGCAGCCGAACGTGGTGATCGCGGCGGTCACGCGGTGAGCGCCTCGAGATTGACGATGCCGGTGAAGACCTGCGTCGCGGGACCCGTCATCAGCACATGGTCGTCGCTCTCGCGCAGTTCGACGAGCAGGATGCCGCCATCGAGCACGATCTCGACCCTGCGGCCGGCAAGGCCGCGGCGGTGGGCGGCGACCGCCGTCGCGCAGGCGCCGGTACCGCAGGCCTGCGTGATGCCGACGCCGCGCTCCCACACCCGCATGCGCAGCTTTCCGTCGCGGCGGACGCTGGCGAACTCGACATTGGTGCGTTCCGGGAACATCGGATGTGTCTCGATCCGCGCCCCCAGCGCCGCGACCGGAGCACGCTCCGCGTCGTCCACGAACAGGATGACGTGCGGGTTGCCGACCGACACCGCGCTCGCGACGAAGCCGGTGCCGTCGACGTTGAGCGAAAACATGTTCGTGTCGGCCGCCTGCGCCAACGGGACTTCGTTCCACATCAGGCGCGGCGCGCCCATGTCGACCGTGACGAGTCCGTCGCCGGCGTCGTTGCAGGTGAGCGGGCCACCGACCGTGTCGATGCGGACCGTGTCGCGGCCGGTCTCGTCCATCAGCAGGCGCGCCACGCAGCGCGCGGCGTTTCCGCAACTCTCCACTTCACCGCCGTCGGCATTCTGGATCTGCATGACCGCGTCGAAGCCGCCCGTCCCCGGCGCGATCACAATCACCTGATCGCAGCCGATGCCGAAGCGGCGATCGGCGACGGCGCGCGCCGTCGCGCGGTCGAGCGTAAGCGGCTGCTTTCGCGCGTCGAAGACGACGAAATCGTTGCCCAGCCCGTGCATTTTCCGGAACGACGTCATGCGGCTGTATATAGGCGGCGGCGCCGTTCGGGGCCAGTGGCGCATTGACCGCAGGCGGCGCGGCTTTTATCCGGGCCATGACATGGGAGCGTCGACGCATGAGACATGGTATCTGGATCGCAGGGGCCGCCATCCTGCTCGCGGTCGCCGCCCAAGGAGCCGACAGCGTGGACGACCCTTACCTCTGGCTGGAAGACATTCACGGCACCAAGCCGCTCGCCTGGGTGAGCGAGCAGAACGCGCACTCCACCGGCATCCTCAAAGCCGATCCCGACTATCAGAATGACTATAACGCGATCCTCAAGGTCATGGACGCGCCGGACCGGATCCCGGGCGGCAGCCTCGACCGCGGCTTCGTGCGCAATTTCTGGCAGGACGCCGCCAATCCCAAGGGACTGTGGCGACAGACCACGATCGCCTCCTACGAGAGCGCGGCGCCGCAATGGGACGTGCTGCTCGACGTCGACAAGCTCGCGGCGGACGAGAAGGAGAACTGGGTGCTCGGCGGCATCGCCACCTCGGTCAGCTTCAGGCACGCGCTGCTGTCGCTGTCGCGCGGCGGCGGCGACGCCCATGTGACGCGCGAGTTCGATCCCAGAACCAGGAGTTTCGTCACGGACGGCTTCAATCTTCCCGAGGCGAAGTCGGACGCAACCTATGTGGGCGACGACACCGTGCTGTTCGCGACCGACTTCGGCGCCGGCACGATGACGAAGTCCGGCTATCCGCGCATCGTCAAGCTGTGGACGCGCGGAACGCCGATCGACCGCGCCAGAACGGTCTACGAGGGAACCGTCGACGATGTCGGCACGACGCCGACCACGATGCTCGACAGCGACGGGCGCGAATATCCGCTCGTGGTGCGCAACGTGGATTTTTT
>DATJZB010000093.1:0-3055 GCA_035499335.1 Rhizomicrobium sp.
CCGAACATCGCAGAGTAACACAATCCTCGAACGGCTCGGATGCGTGATTACGGTCACGGAATCTCGACACTCCCTTTTTGGTCAAAAGCTTACGGTTTTATCGGAGCGTTCTGGGCGGGGTCCCGCCTTCGTTGTTGTCGCGTTGCCGGACGGACGAAAGCGTTCAATCCGGATTGCCTCGACGGACCTCGGCGGAGCGCCCAACGGCACTGACGCAACGCCGCCAAAGCTACCCCGCATCAGCGTGCGCACGCTGATCCCATTGACGCAGCATTTGAGCGCGAAGCTGTCCCTCCTCGCCGAGGAGGTGATTCGCGATGACCCTACAAGCTCTCTCGCGTCGCGTAGCGTCTCTACCCCGGTCGATCCCGGTCTGCGCATCCGACCGGCTCCAGACAGCATCTCCAGGACTTTGGCCAAACCTGCCGGCCGAAACGCAAGCGCAAATAGCTCAGCTAATGGCGCAGCTCATGCGTCGCATGCAGCGGGCGGAGGGCGCAGCAAGAAGGGAGATCGCTCATGCTGATGACGTTGAATGTCGCTGACGAGCGTCTCACCACGGCGCATCGCGCCAAGCTCGCCTACATCTACGTCCGGCAATCGTCAGTGAACCAGGTGCGTCAGCATCAGGAGAGCACGGAGCTGCAATACCGCCTCGTCGAACGAGCCGTTGGGCTCGGATGGCCTCGCGAGCGCGTTCAGGTCATCGACGAAGATCTGGGAAAATCCGGCGCCGGCGGCGTCGAGCGCCACGGCTTCCAGAAATTGATCGCTGAAGTCGGCCTTGGCAACGCTGGCCTGGTGGTCAGTCTCGATGCGTCGCGCTTGGCGCGCAACAATCGCGACTGGCATCAGCTCTTGGAGCTTTGCTCGGTGTTCGGCGTGCTCATCGCCGACGGCGAGCGCCTCTATGACCCGAGACTCTATCACGACCGCTTGCTGCTCGGGCTGTCCGGCATCATGAGCGAAGCGGAGCTGCATCAAATCCGCATGCGCCTGCACCAAGGAGAACGTCAAAAGGCGTCGCGCGGCGAACTCCGGCTGCCCTTGCCGGCCGGGCTCGCCCATGACCGCGCGGACGCCATCATTCTCAACCCCGACGAAGAGGTGCAGGCGCGCATTCATCTCGTCTTTGCCAAGTTCCGAGAGCTGCAGAGCGCCCGAGCCGTGATGCGCTTCTTGCGGGCGAACGGATTGCCGCTGCCGGTGCGCCCCGTCCTTGGACCGAGCCCGCATGACGTCGTCTGGCAGGAAGCCGATAGCGCGCGCGTTCGTAATATTCTTCAGAATCCCGCCTATGCTGGGGCCTATGTCTACGGTCGTCGGCAAAGGGATCCGACCCGATGCCGCCCCGGATCTCTCCGGGGAACCGTCAAGGTGGCTGTCTCGGACTGGGCGGTTTGCTTACAGGCCGTGCACCCCGGGTACATCAGCTGGGAGGAGTTCATGGCCAACCAGCGGCGCTTGGCCGACAACGTCAACCGTTACGAGGCGGGACACGCCGGCGCGCCGCGTAAGGGCTCGGCGCTACTGCAGGGCGTCGCCATTTGCGGGCGCTGCGGCCGCCGCATGAGCCTACGCTACACCGGCCCGAACGGCGACTATCCGGTCTATTGCTGCCGATCCGATCGGGATCAGCGTGGCGTCGCCTTGTGCCAGGAAGTGCGGGCCTTGCCGGTCGACGGGTTCGTCGAAGGCGTTCTCCTCGACGCGCTCGCCCCGGATAGGATTGCGATCGCGATCGCGGCCATGGACCAAATAGAGGAAGAGAGCCGACAGCTTGAGCGGCAATGGGCGCTCCGCCGCGAACGCGCCCGCTACGAGGCTGAACGGGCGCGCCGCCAATATGACGCGGTCGAACCCGAAAACCGGCTGGTGGCGCGCTCGCTTGAACGCGCATGGGAAGACAAGCTACGCGCCGTCGAGGAGATCGACCGGGAGCATGCGCGCTGGCGCTCCGAGGAGCCGCTCGTCCTGCAAGAGGCGGATATCGCCTCGCTACGAGCGCTGGGCGAAAATCTGCCGCACATCTGGCGTGCGCCGACCACTTCGCCTGCTGATCGGAAGCGCATTCTCCGCTTCATCATTCGCGAGGTGATCCTTGACCAGAAAAGGGTGCATGGGCAGGTATGGCTGAGGATTCTGTGGCAAACCGGCGCGACGAGCGAGCATTGCTTGTCGCGCCACGTGCAATCCTACCGCGACCATGTTGATCTCGAAGGACTGCGACGCAGGATTACGCAGCTCAACGCCGACGGCAAGATGGACAAGGAGATTGCGGAAGTCCTCAATCAGGAGGGCTTTGTCGCAGCACGCGGTTGCGCATTCAGAGGCGGCAATGTGTGGTTGTTACGCAAGCGCTGGGACATTGCGACGGTAAAGATCAATGGCGTGAACCCGAACCCGCCGCAGTGGCCCGACGGCAGCTACTCGACCCAAGGCGCGGCGACCGCGCTCGGCGTGACGACACAAACGGTCTTCGACTACCTTGCACGCGGCCTGCTGGCGGGGCATCAGCTCACGAAGGGCCAGCCATGGCAAATTGACCTCTCCCCGGAACAAGTCGAGAGGCTGCGCGCCCATGCGCAACGCATGAGGCGTTCGAAAAAGGAGGCATCATGAAAGCGTCGGCGATCCCGTCGTCGCCACGGCGCTGCTCGACCGCCTCCTGCACCACGCCATCGTCTTCCAGATCGAAGGCTCAAGCTATCGGCTCCGCGAGCACGCCGATCTGCTGCCCGAACATGTTCGCATGAAAGCGAGCATCCAGCCTGCGCCGATCCCGCCGACCCTGAGTCGCCGCGGCCGACCGCCCAAAAACGGAGGCGCCGATCAAGCCATCGGCTGATCGCCATGCCCGCCAACTGGGGAACTTTACTTCGGCGCTTCTGGGGAATTTAAAATCGGCATTTACAGGCGACACCGTGTGCATGAGCGGAGGCCGTGTTGAACCAGTAGCGCAGTTGGTATAACACTTGCGCGAGCGGTCACCAGAAGGATCGCATTTGACCCATGTGTGTCGTTTTGCGCGGCATTTACTTGCGTTTGGATCAAC
>DATJZB010000094.1:0-8616 GCA_035499335.1 Rhizomicrobium sp.
GGAACGGTCGGTGACAGCGGCGGAGGGCTTGAGGCGCTGACCAAGAAGAGTTCGCGGCCAGCGCTGATCTCTCGCTATCGCGTGCCTGAGCCGCGGCTGGCGCTGGGGCGGCGGCTGCGGGGCCTCGCAAGTGCGGCGCTCGATGTCTCGGATGGCCTGCTGGCCGACTTGGGCCACATCGCGGATGTCTCCAGGGTGCACATAGCCCTCCGCGCCGCCCACATTCCGCTCTCCGGGGCCTTACGACAGGTCTGGGGATCCGGCGAGAGGGCCGTGCTCCGTGCCGCCACCGCCGGCGACGACTATGAAATCGCCTTTACCGCACCGCGCTCCAGGCGCGCCAAGGTGATGGGCGCGGCCAAGGCCGCGGGCGTCCCGGTCACCGAAATCGGCTGGGTCATGAAGGGCAGGGGTGTCGCCCTGCTCGACGAACAGGGCAGGCCGATCACCGTCAAAAAGGCCGGATACACGCATTTCTAGAGCGTAAACGCTCTGTTAGCCCGGATTTGCGAGGTTTTGTGCATGCGCGCGATCCTAGTCCTTTGTGCCGTCCTGCTCGCCTTTACAAGCGAAACGGCTTTGGCTGGCGAAAAGGCCGGCGACCCGGGAACGAACGTCGAAATGCCCTTCCTGATCGCACCGATGTGCGTCGACGGCAAGCTCACCGGATACGCCTACATCTCGTCGAAAGTCGTTACGACTTCGCGCGATTCCTCGCTCGAGGTCCGGAACAAGATCCCGTTCATTCAGGACGCGTTCGTCAGGGACGTAAACGGATCGCCGATCGGCAAGGCGAACGACCCGAAAACGGTCGATAATGCCGCTCTGGTCGCGCGGCTGACCGCCGACGTGAAGCGGATCGTCGGGGCGGCCAAAATCTCGACCGTCGTCATCATTCAGGTCCAGATTTCCGAATTGCACCCCAACCAGGCGCTGACCGCCCCGCCCAGCTAGTCCCGCCCCGGCTGGCCTGCGACATTGCGGAAATGTTGCCTAGGCGCCCCTCTTTTGGCATATGTGCGCCGCCCTTGAAGCGGTAGGTCCTTCCGGCCGGCCATGGGGATCGGCGGTCCATTCGCGCCGTCCGGGGTATTCAAAAAAAGAGGGATCTACCATGGGTCTGGAACTCGAACTCGTTTTGGCGGCGGGCGTGCTCGCGCTGGTGTATGGCGCTTGGACCATCCGTTCCGTCCTCGGCATGAGCGCCGGAAACGCGCGCATGCAGGAAATCGCAGCGGCCATCCAGGAAGGTGCAGCCGCCTATCTCAACCGCCAATACACGACCATCGCCATCGCCGGGGTCGTCGTCTTCCTGCTCGCGCTCTACTTCCTCGGCTGGCAGTCGGCGGTCGGTTTCGTTATCGGCGCATCCCTCTCGGGTGCAGCCGGCTATGTCGGCATGAACGTGTCGGTCCGCGCCAACGTGCGCACGTCGGAAGCCTCGCGCCAGGGCCTGGCGCAGGGCCTCTCGGTCGCGTTCCGCTCGGGTGCGGTCACCGGCATGCTGGTCGCCGGTCTCGGCCTGATCGCGGTCGCGGGCTATTACGGTTTCCTCACAAAGGGCCTCGGCCTCGACATCAACGACGAGGCGCAGGGACGCCTTATCGACAACGCGCTCGTCGCGCTCGGCTTCGGCGCCTCTCTGATTTCGATCTTCGCCCGTCTCGGCGGCGGCATCTTCACCAAGGGCGCGGATGTGGGCGGCGACATGGTCGGCAAGGTCGAAGCGGGAATTCCCGAAGATGATCCGCGTAATCCGGCTACGATCGCGGACAATGTCGGCGACAATGTCGGCGACTGTGCAGGCATGGCTGCGGACCTCTTTGAAACCTATGCGGTGACGACCGTCGCCACCATGGTGCTGGCCGCGATCTACTTTAGCGGCGACGCCAAGTCGGCGCTGATGTCGCTGCCTCTTGGCATCGCGGGCATGTGCATCGTGACCTCGATCATCGGCACATTCTTTGTCCGACTCGGCGCGAGCAAGAACATCATGGGCGCGCTCTACAAGGGCGTCATCGCGACCGGCGTCTTGTCGCTGGCCGGTTTGTGGCCGCTCATGAACACGCTGCTGCCGGGCGGCATCGGCGCCACTTTGACCACCTCCAACGGACTCAGCTTCACCGGCTGGAGCCTGTTCGAATGCGGCGTTGTGGGCCTCGGCGTCACCGGCGCGCTCATCTGGATCACGGAGTACTACACGGGCACGGAATACAGGCCCGTGAAGGTCATCGCCCAGTCTTCCGTGACCGGCCATGGCACGAACGTCATTCAGGGCCTCGCTGTGTCGATGGAATCGACGGCGATGCCCGCGATCGTGATCTGCGTCGGCATCGTCCTCGCCTACAAGCTCGCGGGCCTGTTCGGAATCGCCATCGCCGTGTCGACGATGCTGTCGCTCGCCGGCATGATCGTGGCACTCGACGCGTTCGGCCCGGTCACCGACAATGCCGGCGGCATTGCGGAAATGTCCGGTCTCGAGGGCGACGTCCGCAAGACGACGGACGCGCTCGACGCAGTCGGCAACACGACCAAAGCGGTCACCAAGGGCTACGCGATCGGCTCCGCCGGTCTCGGCGCGCTTGTTCTGTTTGCGGCCTACACCGAGGACTTGCACCACTTCATCGCGAGCGCCACGGCGGGATCCTTCTTCGAAGGCATCACCGAACCGGTGTTCAGCCTCGCCGACCCCTGGGTGGTCGTCGGACTTCTGATCGGCGGCTTGCTGCCTTACCTGTTCGGCGGCATTGCCATGACCGCCGTGGGCCGTGCGGCCGGCGCGGTCGTCGAAGAAGTGCGGCGCCAGTTCAAGGAAATGCCGGGCATCATGCAGGGCACGCAAAAGCCCGACTACGCCCGCGCCGTCGATCTGCTGACCCGTGCGGCGATCCGCGAAATGGTGGTGCCGTCGATGCTGCCCGTGCTGTCGCCGATCGTCCTGTTCGTGATCGTCGACTTCGTCGCCGGCAAGACAGAGGCCTTCGACGCACTCGGCGCCATGCTCCTCGGCGTCATCGTGACCGGCCTGTTCGTGGCGATCTCGATGACCTCGGGCGGCGGCGCCTGGGACAATGCGAAGAAGTATATCGAGGACGGCCATTTCGGCGGCAAGGGCTCCGACGCCCACAAGGCCGCCGTCACCGGCGACACGGTCGGAGATCCCTACAAGGACACCGCCGGTCCCGCCGTAAACCCGATGATCAAGATCACCAACATCGTGGCGCTTCTCCTGCTGGCGGCGCTGGCGCACATCGCCTGATCGGATACAGGTCGAACGAAAACGCGCGGAACGAGAGTTCCGCGCGTTTTTTCTTCGGCTAAGGGTAGCTGCCGCCGCCAGGAGGTGGACCGCCGCCGCCGGGGTTCGGCGTATTGCCGCCCGGGCCGCCACTGGAGCCGCCAAGCGGAACGCCGGGCGTTGCGTTGAAGAGCTGCTGTAGGAAGGTCAGCTCGCGGCCCTTCGTCGGCGTCTCGCGGGTCTCGAAGGCGACGACATGTCCGTCGCGCAGCGTGTAGTGCTTGATGTCAGTGACCTTGCCGTCCTTGTCGAAATAGACTGCAAGAATGGCGCGGGATTCCACGGTCGGGCTGAAGAAGGCGATCTCCTTCTCAATGCTGGAGATGTAGTACCAGGCGTCGCCCTGGAAGGTCGCAGTCGTGGACGGGAAGCCCAACCTCTGCTGGATACTCGTCTTGGTGTCCTTGCCTATGGCAATGGCGGCCTCGGCGTCAGGATCGGGCAGATAGCCGCGGGAATTGACCACGGGCGTGCAGCCCACGAGTAGAACCGCGGAGAGGGCCAGAACCAATTTACGCATGCGCTTTGTCCTCAAACCCGATAAATCCCGCCCGCGGGGGATGTGCTAGCCTCAGTGTGGCACGCTGGCAAGACCGAGGGAGCCGGAGACGAACGTCATGTTGAGCGCCTTGCGCCGGAATACTGAGAAAGCGCGGCTTGTGCGGGCGCTTTACGGTGCTCTCACGTCGCAGGCGCGCCAGCGCGGTTTCTTCGCCGAACTGGGGGTGGCTGATTCTATCGACGGCCGCTTTGACCTTGTCGCGTTGCATGCCTGGCTTGTGCTCGAGCGGCTTCAGGCCTGCGGCATGGACGACGTCGCCCGGGCGCTTTCCGATTCATTGTTTGTCGGCTTCGACGAAGCGCTGCGCGATCTGGGCGCCGGCGACATGGGGATGGGCCGGAAAATCCGGCAGATGGGCGACGCTCTCAACGGACGCGTTCACGCCTACGCGGCGGCATCGGATGAATCGGAGCTGGCGGCTGCCATTTTGCGCAATGTGTATCGTGGCAACCCGGAGCGGCGCGAACACTCGCGGGCGCTTGCGCGTTACGCCGCTTCGGCGCGCAAAGCGCTGAGCGCGTGCGACCCGCGCTCGGGAACATTGAACTTCGGACCTCTGCCTTGACGGCTGCATACCGATGACGACCGACGTTTCGCCTTTCGAACACATCTACAACCTGGGCAGCCTTGGTCGCGCCGGAGACGACGTTCTCGTGGTTGCGCGCGGCGAAGAACTCAAACGCATCGCCGAATGGGCAAAAGTACGCGGCGTCGAGTCGTTTTCCGCGACGGTAGCTCTTCGGAAACTATCGGCGGCCAGCTTTTCCTACGATGCCCGGTTCCGGGCGGAGATCGTCCAGGATTGCGTGGTGACCCTGGAGCCGGTCCGATCGATCGTCGAACGTAACATCCGCCGCGGATTGCACCTGGCGGACGCCCGCCTCCTGCCAGCCGAGAGCGAGGTCGTGGTGGACCCGATCTCGGAGGAGGACGATGTGCGTGAAGAGATATCGAGCCTGTACTTCGACCTGGCGGCCCCGCTGCTGGAAGAACTGGCCCTCGGCATCGATCCCTACCCCAGGGCGCCCGGGGTGACGTTCAGCCCTCCCGAGGACACCGAGGGGCGTCCCGAAAGCCCCTTCGCGGTACTCAAGAACCTCAAGAAACCCGGTTAAGGCTGGAAAACCGGGTACTCATCCGGCTTGAACCGGGAAGGGGTTTCCTGCTACTTCCGCCCCTTGTTTTGCCCGCCCGGCCAGATGGTTCGCGCATGACAGTGCGCAACGCCTGACGATTCGGTCGGCGGTGCGACCTTGGAATTGGCGTGCGTCCGACCGGTCTGGCCAGGCCCGCTTAAAGGAGTTACCCGCCATGGCGGTGCCAAAGAGAAAAACTTCGCCTTCGCGGCGCAACATGCGTCGGGCGCACCACCGCCTCGCCGCGACGAGTCACAACGAGTGCCCGAATTGCGGCGAGCAGAAGCGCCCGCACCATGTATGCGGTTCCTGCGGCCACTATGACGGTCACGAAGTGACGAAGACTCAGGCCTGATTGGTTCAGGCTGACGAAGCGATCCTGGCAGCGAGGCGATTGTGGCCCGCGATTTGACCGTCTCGATTGATGCGATGGGCGGCGACGCCGGTCCGGGCATTGTCGTGGCGGCGTTGAGCCGCTCCATCGTTCGCCATCCCGGCGTGAACTTCATCCTTCACGGCGACGAGTCCGAACTGCAGCCGCTGCTGGCGCGCCGCAGCAAGCTCGCCGATCGAGTCACGCTAAGGCATACGGCCGAGCGCGTGCGGATGGAGGAGAAGCCGAGCCTTGCGCTTCGCCGCGGCCGCAACACAAGCATGTGGCGGGCCATCGAGTCCGTGAAGAAGAAGGATGCCGAGGTGGCCGTGTCCGCCGGCAACACGGGTGCGCTGATGGCGATGTCCATGGTGCAGCTCGGGACGCTCCCCGGAATCGCGCGACCGGCGATCGCCGCGCTGTGGCCCACGAAACGCGGTCAGAGCGTTGTCCTCGACGTCGGCGCCAATGTCTCGGTCGACGCCGAGCAGCTTGTCGACTTCGCCGTGATGGGCGAAGCCTTCGCGCGGGCAATTCTCGGGCTCGAACGTCCGACCGTGGGGATCCTGAATGTCGGATCGGAGGACGTGAAAGGCAACGACTCGGTGAAGGGCGCGGCGCACATCCTGCGCAACAACGCATCGCTGCCGATCGAGTTTTCGGGATTCGTGGAAGGCGACGATATTGCCGAAGGCACTGTCGACGTGGTCGTCACCGACGGTTTCACGGGCAACGTCGCGCTGAAGACCGCCGAAGGGACGGCGAAACTCGTGACGCATTTCCTGCGCAGCGCACTGATGCGGTCGTTCCTCGGACGCCTCGGAGCGTTTTTCGCCGGCGGTGCGCTCGGCACGCTGCGTCGCAAGCTCGATCCGCGCGCCTCAAACGGCGGAATTTTCCTCGGACTCGACGGCGTCGTCGTCAAGAGCCACGGCGGCACCGACGAACTGGGCTTCGCCAGCGCGCTCGACATGGCGATCGCGATGGTCCGCGCAGGCGTCGTTACGAAGATCATCGACGACCGCCGCGGCGTTCACGCGGTAGAGCCGGAGGCTGCAGCTTCGTGATCCGCTCGCAAATCATGGGTTGCGGCGCGTTTCTTCCGCATACCGTGCTCACCAACGCCGAACTCGCAAAACGCGTCGACACCAGCGACGACTGGATTCGCGAGCGCACCGGAATCCGGCAGCGGCACGTCGTGGCGGCCGGCGAAAAAACGTCCGACCTCGCGTTCCATGCCGCGCGCGCCGCGCTGACGAACGCGCACATGCACGCGTCCGACATCGACCTTATCGTGGTCGCGACGACGACGCCGGACGAGACCTTCCCTGCGACAGCCACGACCCTCCAGGCTCGTCTCGGCATGACGCGCGGCGCGGCGTTCGACGTTCAGGCGGTTTGCTCCGGCTTCATCTTCGGCATGTCGGTCGCCGACAATTTCATCAAGGCGGGGCAGGCGCAGACCGTGCTGCTGGTCGGGGCGGAGTCGATGAGCCGCCTGCTGGATTGGAAGGACCGCACCACCTGCGTTCTGTTCGGCGACGGGGCCGGCGCGGTCGTCCTCAAGGCGCACAGGGGCAAGGGCGACAATTCCGACCGCGGCGTGCTCAACACCAAGCTGTACTCGGACGGCCGGCTTCATGACCTGCTCTATGTCGATGGCGGGCCGTCTTCGACCCAGACCACCGGCCATCTGCGCATGCAGGGCAAGGAGGTGTTCCGTCACGCGGTAACCAACATCTCGGCCGCCATCGTCGCATCGGTCGAAGAGGCCGGCCTGAAGATCTCCGACATCGACTGGTTCGTGCCGCACCAGGCGAATCAGCGGATTCTGGACGGAACCGCCCGCAAATTGGGTATCCCGGCCGCCAAGGTCGTTTCCACGGTCGCCCAGCACGGCAACACCTCGGCAGCGTCGGTTCCGCTCGCCCTTGCGACCGCCGTCCATGACGGGCGCATCCACAAGGGCCAGCTCGTTCTTCTCGAGGCCATGGGCGGCGGATTCACCTGGGGCGCCAGTCTCGTCCGCTGGTAATCCGCCAGTTTAGCTACCGCTTCTATCCCTTTGATGTTGACCCGAAATTTGGATGTCCCTAACGTTCGTTAGGGTTAGGGGAGTCGCGTTATGACAACGAACACGCTGACGCGCGCCGATCTGACGGAAGCCGTCTTCCAGGCTGTCGGTCTGTCGCGCAACGAGTCGGCCCAGATGGTCGAAGATATGCTCGAGGAAGTCTGTGCGGCGCTCGCGCGCGGTGAGACCGTCAAGCTCTCGTCCTTCGGCACGTTTGCGGTCCGCCAGAAGAGTCAACGCATGGGGCGCAATCCAAAGACAGGTGACGAAGTTCCGATTGCGCCGCGGCGCGTTCTCGTCTTTCGGCCGAGCCACGTGCTCAAGGCCGTCATAAACGGTCAGACGCCGGATCCTCACGCCAAGGACTGATTCAGGATGCAGGCAACATCGTCCCCGGCAGCCGTCGGCGGTGTGAAGTCGCCCGAGGCCTTTCGGACGATCAGCGAGGTGTCGACCGATCTCGACGTACCGCAGCACGTGCTGCGATTCTGGGAAGGACGCTTCGCACAGATAAAACCGGTCAAGCGCGCCGGCGGACGTCGCTACTACCGGCCCGAAGATGTCGATCTGCTGCGTGGCATCCGGGCGCTCCTCTATCGCGAGGGATTCACCATCAAGGGCGTGCAGAAGGTGCTACGCGAGCGCGGACTGCGTTACGTCACCGAGCTCGGGCGCGGCGAGTTGAAATTCGAGAGTCAGTCGCTCCGCAATCTGCCGGAGTTCATTCCGGTTCCCAGCGAGCCGACGTTCGCGCGCGCCGCACTTGCCGTTCTCGAGCGCGCGCATCCGGTCCCGGCGCAGGAGATTTCCGGTCCGGCGCCGGACGCGGTCGAGCCGGTGCTTGCGGAGGAGACGCCGGTCGTCGAATTGGCCGAAGAAGAGCGCGTAAAGCTCGAAATCCTCCTGGCCGAGCTGCTTCAGCTCAAGGGATGCCTCAGGGCAGCCCGGCTGCGCACGACAGGCTGACGCGGCCGGGACGGCGGCAAAAGGCGATGTTTGCCCGCCGCCGGGACGCCGACTATAGTCCGCGACCTTTCGCGAACCGGGACCCCGACCGGCCGGCCTATGGGCGGAGGCGAAGGCGATATTGGATACGGAGCGTGGCGCAGCCTGGTTAGCGCACCAGTCTGGGGGACTGGGGGTCGTGGGTTCAAATCCCGCCGCTCCGACCAA
>DATJZB010000095.1:0-7932 GCA_035499335.1 Rhizomicrobium sp.
CTCCGGCGAGAACACGATTTCCTTGTCGGGACCCTCGATGCGGCGCTGGAGCCAGTCCTTCTGCTCGGCGTCGTTGATGTGCATGAATTCGTAGCCGATGCGCCCGCAATAGGTGCGCTTGAGGATGTCCACCATCCGGCGGGGCGTAGCGCTCTCGAGTCCGAGGACGCCGTCGATGAATATCGGCCTGTCGAGATCCTCGGCGTGGAAGCCGTAGAAAGCGGGGTCGAGCTGCGGGTGCGGTTGCTTGGGCGTGAGATTCAGCGGGTCGAGCTCGGCCTCGAAATGGCCGATGACGCGATAGGCGCGCACGAGCTGGATGGCGCGGATCGATTCCTGGGCGGCGAGGCGCAGATCCTTCTCGCTCGTGGCGCCCTTGCGCGCCGGCCATTGTCCCGTCAGCGCGCCGACCAGTTCGCCGTTCTCGAATTGGGGTTTGGAGTCGCGGCGCCACTCCGGACCGCGGCCGACCTGGGCCGGCGCCAAGGCGCTCTGCCCCAGGCTCGCGAAATAAATGCGCCAGCTCTCGTCGACCGCGTCCGGGTTTTCCAGATATTGGGCGTAGAGCGACTCGACGAACGCCGCGTTGGTGCCCGACAGGAACGAGGTCGCCTCGAGCAGGTCATTCGAGCTGCGGGAGAGGCGATCCGGAGGGGTTTGACTTGTCATTTCAAGGGCTTAAGACGGGACTTGTTGGGTCCCGCCCGATCCAGTTGCGGCCGTATGCCGGGAGGCGTGGCGTGTAATGCTGAACCCGTACGAATTCAACGCTCGAGAGGTTATAAGGCGAACTTCTTTGCGAGACGTGACGATCCGGCTCGGTCTCAGCAGGCAACATAATCCCAGGAAATCCGGGGTTGGACGCTCTGGCTGAAACCTTGGTGCTCATGACCTGTCCGGACTCATCTGGTTTCCCCGCGGTTTCCCGGCCCGCGGGATGGAGACCTATGGCCAGGTTCCACTTCGATGCCGCCTTCATCCGGTCGCTGAAGCCGACGGGCAAGGACCAGGCATTCTTTGACGATATCGAATTAGGGCTTGGCATCAGGTTAAAGCCTTCCGGAGCCGCCGCCTTTTTCCTGCAATTCCGCAGTCCGGCAGGAACGGGACGGGGCAGAGGAGGTCAGCGCAGGCTGACGATAGGGCCGGTCCAAACGTCATATCAGTCGGGTCTTACTCCAAAACAAGCCCGAAAGAAGGCCAAAAGCTATCGAACGCAAATAAAAGGCGGTCTCGATCCTCGGGACGAGATGGCGACGCTCAACACTAAGCTTCGTGTGCGTGCGTTGTGTGACCAGCACTTGCTGGTTTCGCGCCATCGGCTGAAGCAATCGACGCTGGCCACGGATCGCAGCCGGATCGAGTCTCAAGTAAAGCCCCTTCTCGGACACAGATTTGTCGCCGATCCGAGGCCGTCCGACATTGACCGGCTCCGCGACGATGTTGCCGCAGGCAAGTCGGCCAAGTTGGCGGCATTCAGGGACAAGAAGCCCGCACGCAGGCCGGTTACGGGCGGCGCCGGCGGGACGATGCGCGTCGTCGGGATGTTCTCCACCATCTTGCAACGTGTCGTGCGCGACGGAGTTATTCCGAGCAACCTCGCGCGCGGTGTGGGCAGGCTGAAGCACAAGCCCAAAAAACCGGCATTCTCCTGGGCTGGCGGTTCGCCCGATCGCTTCAATTCGTGACAGCCGGCTAGAGCCGCGCAACGCTCAACTTTTGGAGACGGGCGGCGCCAGCATAGCGGCCGCGCTATCGACAAGGTGGCGGATACGCCCATGTCCGAAGCGCTTCGGCTCGAGCGGATATGTAAGCGCCCAGCCGTCTCCCATCGCGCCCAACTGGTCCGCGAGGACGTCCGCGGGGACATCGCGGCGGATCACGCCTTCGTTCTGGCCGCGCCGGATCAGCTTGGTGAAGTTGGCCATGAACTGTCCGTTGCGGCGAGCATAGAGCGATGCCAGCCTCGCATCCCCGCGCGCGCCGACGATGAGTTGGAGCATTGCCAGCCATGTCACGCCCTTACTGCGTGTCGTATAGTCGAGAAGGTTGTTGCAGAGGGACTTGGGATCGCAGGCGTCGCCTTGTGCAACCAGCCAGGCGTCGTATTCGTCAAACAGGGTCTCGGCGACCGCCAGCACCATCGCCTCCTTGCTCTCAAAATAGTGGGTCACGACACCTGTCGATGCAGCACCCGCTTCGCGGGCAACTTTAAGCAGCGTGGTACCCGCGTAACCTTCTCGTGCAATCACTTTGCATGCGGCGGCGATCAACTCGCTGCTTTTTGCGGCGTGGTCGCCTTGCGGCCGGCCACGGCCGCGGCGCGGTTGGGCCACCTCATCTTTGCCGCGAAGTTTATGACTGCGGGGGCGTGTTTGGCTCATAAGCCTGAAAATAGCGCTTCGAACGCGATCTGTAATTATAAAAATCACCATTGTGTAAAATCATGGAGAGTGGTAGTGTCTCTTTCGTCATGCGATCACGGGGAGAGAGATGATCCAGGAATCCTTGCGACAGAGATATCTGGAGGACGGCGCCATTGTCGTGCGCGGTGCGCTGGACAAGGAGCAGTTGGAGAGGTGCCGTGAAGCCCTCGACTGGGGCGTGGCTCACCCCGGACCGAATGCATCGGGGATGCTGGTGGGCACCGAGCATCAATCGTTCGTCGACAATTCCAACCCGGCGGCCAAACCAAAGCTGGATGCGATGATGGCGGCGATGCCGTTCGGCCGGCTGTTCGCGGAGCTTTGGGGCTCCAGTCACGTTTGGTATTTCGCGGAAGAGATATTCATCAAGACGGGTGGCGTCGGCCCGCGCACATTCTGGCATCAGGACACGTCCTATCTGCCATGGGGCGGCATGCATTGGGGTAATGCGTGGATCAGTTTCGAGTCCGTGCCGAAGTCCAATGCGCTGGAAATCGTCCGCGGTTCCCATTTGGGCACGCGCTACGACGGCCCCACATTCCGTGACCCCAACGATCCGACCGAGCCGCTGCACGGCGGCGACGCACTGCCGCGGCTGCCGGACATCGAAGCGGAGCGAAAGGCCAACCCAGGTGCGTGGGATGTGCTGTCCTGGGCGACCGAGCCGGGCGATGTGCTGGTGCTGCACCCCAACTCGCTGCACGGCGGCGCCGCGGTGGATGCGAAGTTTCCCGACCGGCACACCATCGTGTTCCGCTTCTTCGGCGACGATGCGACGTTCCATCCGCTCCCGGCGGTGAGCCGCGCGCCGAAATTCGCGCGCAACGGCATGCTGTTCCAGCGTGAGATGGCGCGGCTTGAACCGGGCCAAGCGTTCCGTTCGCCGATCTTTCAGCAGCTTCGCTGAGCCAGAACACTATGACGCGCGCGCTGATCAATCCGGCCGAGTCCAAAGCGATGTATGACAGCTTTCACTTCTCGCAGGCGACGCGCGTCGGCGATATGGTGTGGGTGTCGGGTCAGGTCGGGCTCGATGCCGGCCTGCGGCCGGGCAAGGGGTTGACCGACCAGGCGCGGCTCGCGTTCGGCCGGCTGAAATTGGTGCTCGAGGCGGCAGGCGCGTCGCTCGGCGACGTTGTTGAGCTGATCACATTCCATATGGACTTGCGGGGCGGGGCGGCCGAGTTCGGCAAAGTAAAAGATGAGTTCTTCCCGAACAGCTATCCCTCATGGTCGGCGGTCGGCGTGACGCAACTGGCCATGCCTGAATTGCTCGTCGAAGTTCGGGCCGTTGCCGTTGTTGGCTCGGCGCTGCCTTAGAAAAAGGGGATCGATCCGGATGGCAACGCAAGCCGCGCTCAAAGCCGCAATCGAAGACGCCAATTCCATTCCGCTGGACGCGATCGACGTCAGCAGGCTCGATCTTTGGAGCAGCGATACGCACTGGCCGTATTTCGAGCGGCTGCGCAAGGAAGATCCCGTCCACTACTGTGCCACGAGCGAGTTCGGCCCGTATTGGTCGATAACCAAGTACAACGACATCATGGCGGTCGATACCAATCACCAGGTGTTTTCGTCGCATCGCGAAATCACCATCTTCGACGAGTCCAAAGACGACACCGAGCTGCCGATGTTCATCGCGATGGACCCCCCGAAGCACGACGCGCAACGCAAGGTCGTCAGTCCGATCGTGGCGCCGGGCAACCTCCAGCGCATGGAATCGCTAATTCGCGAGCGCGCTGGAAAGATTCTCGACGCGCTGCCGATTGGCGAGACGTTCGACTGGGTCGACAAGGTTTCAATCGAACTCACCACCCAGATGCTCGCCACGCTGTTCGATTTTCCGTTCGAGGATCGGCGCAAGCTGACCTACTGGTCGGACGTCACGACCACCGTTCCCGGCCCGGGCCGTTTGGTGGAAACCGTCGAAGAGCAGACGTCGGCCGTCATGGAGTGTCTCGACTACTTCATCAGGCTGTGGAACGAGCGCGTCAACGCCGAGCCCGCGATGGACCTGATTTCGATGCTCGCGCACTCCGAAGCGACGCGGAACATGGGCCCGATGGAGTATCTGGGCAATGTGATCCTGCTTATCGTCGGCGGCAACGACACCACCCGCAACACGATTACCGGCAGCGTGCTCGCGCTCAATCAAAATCCGGAACAGTACCGGAAGCTGCGAGAACATCCCGAGCTGATCCCGTCCATGGTTTCGGAGACAATCCGCTGGCAGACGCCTCTCGCCCACATGCGGCGCACCGCGACACGCGACTTCGACCTGAACGGAAAGACGATCAAAAGGGGCGACAAGGTCGTGATGTGGTACGTCTCGGGAAATCGCGACGACGAAGCGATCGAGCGCCCGAACGAGTACATCATCGATCGCCAGAATCCGCGCCGCCACATCTCCTTCGGCTACGGCATTCACCGCTGCGTCGGCAATCGCCTGGCCGAGATGCAGCTGCGCGTGATCTGGGAGGAGATTCTAAAGCGCTTCCCGAAAATCGAAGTCGTTGCGGAACCCGTTCACATCGCGAGTCCTTTCACCAAGGGGTACGCACAGCTTCTGGTGCGCATTCCTCCCAGCAACGAGCAGCCCGTACGACCGGCCGCGTTTGTGGAACGCAAACCCGAGAAGCACGCACCGGTCTATCGCCAGCCGCTCAAGACGTTCGTCTCGGCGTGCACAGTGTCTTCGGTCGGTGGATTGCTGTTCAACATCATGCCGGCGCTTCTTGGCGCCGCCGCGGCGCGCTTCGCGCTGAACGATGCACAGGTCGGCACGGTCGGCTCCAGCATGCTCGCGGGCTTCGCCCTGGTTGCCGCGACGTCTCGTCAGTGGATCGGCCGTTTCGACTGGCGGCGGCTCATCGGTGCGGGCACCGCACTCTCGGTTGCCAGCTTGGCCGCTGCGGCGTTCATCGATAGCTATGGCGCGCTTCTGGCGACACTCTTCGCCACCGGCATGGGCCTCGGCCTTCTCTATACCGTCACGATCGCAATCGTATCGGAGAACCACCGGCCCGACCGCGCCTTCGGCATCAAGCTCGCAAGCGAAGTGCTGCTCGCGATTGTCGCGGTGTTGTTGTTGACCCAGTTCGTGCAGGCAAGGTGGGGATTTGCAGGAACGGTCCTCACGCTTGCGGCGATCAGCGGTGTCGTTTCTCTCGTTGGTCTGCTTGGCATTCCGGCGCACCGAGCCCTTGTACCGCCGGATGAGCGCTTCGCGATGCTCCGGCGCTTTCGCTCAGACCTTTCGATGATGCGCAACTGGGCTCCTTGGCTCGGATTGGGTGCGATGTTCGTATCGTTCGGCGGCCTCGCGGCGCTCTGGGCGTTTCTCACGCAGATCGCGCCGAGCTTCGGTGTCAACGATAGGACGGTCGCCGTTCTTCTGATGATCGGTCTCGCCGTCAGCGGCATGGCGGGCATCGCCGCAGCGGTCATCGGCGATCGCTTCGGCCGTGAGCGGCCGCTGATGATCGGCATGTTGGCCGCGATCGCCGGTGTGGTCGTGCTGATGGTAGGACACGGTCTTGCTGGCTACTTCATCGGCGCGCTGCTCGCCGTCGGGCTGTGGAACTTCCCGATGGCGTACCAGATGGGAATGATCGCGTCGTCCGATCCGAACGGACGTGTCGCCGTTCTTATGCCGGCGGCTCTCGCCGTCGGTTCCGCCCTCGGTCCTGTGCTCGCCGGCGCCCTTCTGAGCGGCGGCAACGGGTACGTCCCGCTCTACGCCCTGTTCGCGGTTTCGATCGCGGCGAGCCTGGCATGTTTCACGGTGCTCGCCCGTCGCCTGGCGAACCGTCGCGCGATGTAGAACCGAAAGCCGGTGAAGGAAGTGACCATGAGACGGTTGAGCAGACTTTCCGGCACGGCTACCGCCGACGATGTTGTCGCGGTTTTGGCGCGCGACGGCGGCGTGATCATCGAAGACTTCCTGACGCCCGAAACGCTGGAAGGGTTGCGCCGCGACCTGTTGCCGATATTGGAACGGCAAGCAACCGGGCGCGACGGCTTTGCAGGATACAAGACGCGGCGGTTGAGTGCGCTGTTCGCGCATACGCGGCATTGCGCGGAGATTGCAACGCACCCGCTGTACCTCAAGCCTGCGGAACATTTTCTGTGCCGGCCGAGCGAGGTGTGGGTGGGCGAACGCAGGGCGAGTCTCGCCGCGGATGTCCGCATCGGAGTGACGCAAGCTATCCAGCTCGCGCCGGGGCAAGGCGCCCAACCGCTGCATCGCGACGATACAGTTTTCCTCTGGCGCCATCCGACGAACGGGCGTGAGGGCCGCGTCCAGATCATCTGCGCGGTTTCGGACTTCACGGCGGAAAACGGGGGAACGCTTGTCATCCCGGGGAGCCATCTGTGGGACGATGAGCGCCAGCCGAATATGTCGGAAACTGTCCCGACGGTTATGAAAGCGGGATCGGCCTTGATTTTCCTCGGCTCCACTTTTCACGCAGGCGGCGCGAACAAGACGGCGGACGAATATCGCTCCGCGGTCAGCTTGGCACTCGATGCAGCGAACATGCGGCAGGAAGAGAACATGTACCTGTCGCTTTCATCGGAACTGGTCGCCAGCTATCCAGAGCAGATCCAGCGCTTGTTGGGTTGGTCCGCCGGCACCAATCACATGGGGTGGGTAGAGGTCGATGGCCAGATGGTCGATCCGATACATCTTCTCGGAGACAAAGACCGGACGCGCCTCCACGGAGTGGGCGCGGGCCGCCACGGCTCTTCGAATTAAGCGAACGGCGCGCCGCGAAAATAGCGGTCGGGCACCTTCCCCGCGCAGCGAACGTCAGTTTCTTGGGCAGCCGAGAGCGCACCTCATGAATCTCACGCGCGATGAGTTGCTTCGCGTTGAATTGCTTGAGCTTCGTCGACTATGTCTCAATGTTGCCGTGCGACTTGCCAAGAATGTTTTGAAGGCCGGCCAGCACACGACTAGACTTTCTGCGATCATGGGGGAGGGACCATGCACCGTTTCTGGGCTTCGCTTGGATCGCTGGTGTTCTTCATTGTCGCGCCAGGGACGATACTGGGATTTGTCCCGTGGTCGCTCACGGAATGGCGCATAGGCGCTCCATTCTTCGGAATCGAATTCTTGCGATGGGCCGGCGCCGCGCTGATCGTCCTGGGACTCTTTCCGCTCCTCAGCTCATTCACGCGTTTTGCGTTGGACGGTCTCGGTACGCCCGCCCCCATCGCACCTCCCGCGAAGCTGGTGGTGACTGGCTTTTACAGCCGCGTCCGCAATCCAATATATGTCGCGCTGCTGACGATATTGCTGGGCGAGTCACTATTGTTCGGCGACGAACGGGTTGCAGTCTGGGGCGTTCTCTTCTGGCTTTTCACATTTGCGGTCGTGGTGTTGCAGGAAGAGCCGTCGCTGCGACAGCAATTCGGCGATGAGTATCGCACCTACTGTGAGAACGTGCCGCGATGGGTACCGCGAATTACTTCGTACAAACCGACGCGCTAGTCCCAATGCGCC
>DATJZB010000096.1:0-3641 GCA_035499335.1 Rhizomicrobium sp.
TTGGAGAAGTCGATACGAGGGGCTTGACACCGAGGGGGCCATTACGGAAGCCGCTTTCATTGGCCTCTCCTGTTTCCCAGGGCCTTCACCGCAAGTTTTGCGGCGCCGAAAGGTGCCACGCCGGCACTCCGATTGTAAACATGCGACAATCCTTAGCAAAAAATAAATATTGAGTGTGGTACTTTTGCAACACGTTCGTGGTTGCCGTTTCCTGTCGCGCCGTGAAGGCGCCGTAAGTCAAAGCGTCGCCCTAGCAGCCTGTCGGACTGAAGTTTAGCGGTCTCACAGCGAGACTGGTTATGGCGGCTTGCGGGCCTGTTTTGCCTTTGATCGCGTCCAAGACGGCCTCTGCGGCGCCTATGGCGGCCCTTGCTGGCGGGTTTTGGGCGGCGCCGAGCCGTCCATGACCCCTTCAGGGGGCGGCGAGGACGAACATCCGCTTCATGTTCCAGGCCATGGTCACGAGACTCCACTCGCCGCGCGCCTTTTCCAGTCCGCGCATCGAAAATTGACGGAACCCGAGCACGGATTTGATGATCCCGAACACGGGTTCGGGAGTCTGCTTGCGCAGGGCGTAGAGCTTGCGGCCTTCCGGCGTCTTCAGCCGATGCGCCATCGCCTCGACCGGCGTCGGATTTTCCGGCGCTTCCGGCGTCGGCGCGAAGCGTTCGGCCAGGGGCGGATGATGCGGCCGCCGGCCCATGGCGATCACCGGCTCCACGCCCGCCTTCCCGCAGGCCTCGACATTCGCGCCGCTGAAATAGCCCGCGTCCGCCAACAGATTTTCGACATTGCCCAATCCTTCCGGCAATGCGCCGAGCTTCTCCAGCGTCGGCTCGATCTCTTGCTTGTCGTTGGGCGCCTGAACCACATCGACCGCCACCACCAGCATGCTCCCCGTGGCGACGGCCGCCTGCGCATTGTAGCATTGCTCGAAGCCGCCGCCCGCCACCGGCATGATGCGCGAGTCTTCGTCGGTGAGATTGATCTGATCCTTCGGCAGCGGCCCCTCCGTCGGCGGCGCGGGCGGCTTGCCGCCGGGCTTCTTGCCCGTCGCCGCCGTCTTGGCGGCGCGCGCCGCGAGTTTCGCCTCATGCTCGGCAAGCTCGCGTGCGTGACGCTCCTTGGCCCGCGCTTCGATCTTGGCGCGCGCCTCCGCGATCTTGCGCAAGCGCTCCTCGCGCCGCGCCAGTTCTTCGGGGATCGACAGACCGTCGGGAACATCCGCCGCATCCGCGGTTTCCGCCTTGGCCATCAGATCGGCGACTTCCGCCTGCAGCTGCGCCTCGATCTTGCCCGCGTGCTCGTAGGACAGCGCGCTGTGGCGGCTGGCGTTGGCGTTGATCTTCGTGCCGTCCAGCGCCACCGTGCCCATCTTCAACACGCCCATCTCGCGCGCCAGCAGCAGAACCTGAACGAACAGCGCCTCGATCTCCTTCAAGAACCGACGCCGAAACGCCGCGATCGTGTCGTGGTCGGGATGATCATTGGCGGCGATGAAGCGGAACGCTACGCAGTCGTAGGTCGCCCGCTCCAGCTTGCGGCTCGAGAACACGCCCGTCGCATAGCCATAAACCAGAAGGCCGAGCAGCATCGAGGGATGATAGGACTTCGAGCCGGAACCGCGATAGTCCCCGCTCATCGCGCGAAGGTCCAACCCGTCGATCACCTCCACGACGAACCGCGCCAGATGCCGCTCCGGCAACCACTCGTCGACCGAGGGCGGCAGCAAAAATCCGGTCTCGCGATCAATCGGACGAAAGTTGGCCATCGATACGCGCTCGTCTCCAAGGGAGAATCACCAAGATGATTCTAACCCACACGGTTGCGTGGCGTTAAGTCCGACAGGCTGCTAGCGGCCTTCCTCGAAGGGGCGGAGTTCCTCGCCGCGCACAACGCCTCATTCGACAAGGGGGTCCTTCACGCCTGCTGCGCCCGCTATGGCATAGCATCGCGATCGCTTCCGTTCCAATGCACCGTTCAGATTGCCCGGCGCACTTGGAGCATTTATCCGACCAAGCTACCCAACGTTTGTCGTTATCTCGGGATCGACCTGAACCATCACGAAGCCCTTTCCGACGCCATGGCCTGCGCGCAGATCGTTCTCGCGGCCAACAAGTAGCCGGCGACGCAAGCCGTCGGCCGGCGCCGGAACTCAGCGGGGCGACAGACCGCCCGGACTTGAGCACGGGGCAAGTGCGGGCGCTCATCTTCGCCGGCAACAACCCGCCGGCACGCTGACGCCCCAATGTTCTTTATTTGTTCCATTGGTTGGACTACGCTGAAGTCCCCATCCGATTCGGCGTGAACCATGGCGACATTGATCATTACGGAAAAGGCAAGCCAGGCGAAGGATCTCCGGGCCGCCCTTGGCGCGCGGTTTGGACAAATCCTACCCGCCGAGGGTCATCTGCTCCGTCTGGCCGAGCCCGAGGAGGTCCACGCCGCGTGGAAGAGCTGGTCCTGCGTCGTCCTCAAGCCGGAGGGGCTCTACCCCACGCGCCCGGCTGCCGGCGGAAACAAGCCGGCGAAACTCAAAGCCATCGCCGCGGCGCTCAAGTCCTGCGACGACGTCATCCTGGCGACCGATTGCGACCGCGAGGGTCAACTGATCGGTCAGGAGATCCTCGATCATCTCGGCTATCGCGGACGGGTGCGGCGGGCCCTGTTCACCGCGCAGGATCCGAAGACGCTTCAGCAAGCCTTCGCCCGGCTGAAACCGAACGCGGAGATGCGTCCGCTCTATGAGGCGGCGGTGGCCCGCCAGCAGGCGGACCAGATCTTCAATCTCTCCCTCACCCGGACCGCGACGAAGACGTTGCTGACGCCGGGCGTTCGCGGCGTGATCGGAATCGGTCGTGTCAAGACGCCGACGCTGGCCATCGTCTGCCTGCGCGAACTGGAAATCCGCAACTTCCGGCCCGAGGACTATTTCGAAGTCGTCGCCACGGCGACCGTCGCGAACGGCGTCTTTCAGATGCGCCATGCTCCGCCGGCCAAATTGCGGATCAAGGAGCGCGCGCAGGCCGAGGCGATCGCCAAGGCAGCCGCCAGACACTCCGGACCGCTCGGCGTTTCAATCGAGGAAAAACGGCAGGCGCCGCCACGTCTGTTCGATCTCCCGTCGTTGCAGAAGACCTGCGGCCAGCGCTGGGGATGGACCGCTGACAAGACGCTTTCCGTGGCGCAGGAGCTGTATGACGGCGACGGCAAGAAGCTGATCACCTATCCGCGCGCGGAGGCGCGATACTTGACTGAAAATCAGGTCGCCGACGCGCCGGCGATCATCGCCGCGCTGACCCGACTGCGAGGCTTCGCGCAGCTCGAAATCTCGCCGCCGGTGACCCGGCGCGGCAAGTCGGGCCATTTCTGCGACAAGGCTCTGGAAGGCGTGTCGCATCACGCGGTCGTGCCCAACGTCAATGTTCTCGACGACCTTGAAACCCGATTGGCGCGCCTCAACGAGGATGAAAAGCGCCTGTTCGCGTTGATCTGCCGATCGTATCTGGCCGCCGTGATGCCCGACTACGAGTATCGCCAGACCGTCGTCACCATGTCGGTTCCGGTTCCCGGTAAAGTCGCAGCGGAGTTCCGTGCCGTCGGACGCATTCCGTTGCGAATCGGCTGGAAGGCCGTCTATC
>DATJZB010000097.1:0-2866 GCA_035499335.1 Rhizomicrobium sp.
TCCTGCTCGTCCTCGAAGTCGTAACGCCACTTGCGGATCACTTCGCCGCCGAGCGCTTCCATTCGGGTGTCAAGCGGTGTGACCCAGTCTTCGGCAATCTCGGCGACGAGGGCCGTCTTTCCGGCGCTGAGTTTCGTTGAGACAGCATCGACAAAATCGGCGCCGACACCGGCATCGGCGAGGTCCGCAATCCCGCCAACGATCAGGCCTGCTTCCATGCCCAGCACGGCACCGACCGGTCCGCCGAGCAGTCCAACAAGACCGCCAACCAAACCGCCCACGCCCATGCCGAGCGGACCGGAGTCGACCGCCTCCTTGACGGCGATCTTTCCGTCCTTCTCCTTTGCGATGACGGCACTTCCGTAAACCGTGATGCTGCCTTCGGAATGTAGCTCGCCCAAAGCGCGCTTGCCTTCGTAGGCCTTGGTCTCATTCGGGAATACCACGACGATGTATTTGGTCATGTCAGCTTCTCCTTCGAATGCTATGGCAGGTTACGCTCGCCCGGTTCCGACGTGATTTGACCGAAATCAACATTCGGCGGATCGAGCGGGCGTAGCCACCAAGGTTTCTCCTCAGCGATCCGGCCGCCCAAGTGCACAAAGGGGTAACCTGATCATTTCCTGTGCCACCCATAAGTGGACTTCGCAGTCCAGTTATCTAGCGATCGGACGCCAGGCTGTCAACGGATAACTGGACCGCTCGGTACAGAAAAACAGGGCGACTGGTATGCGTTCTGTGCATAACTGTACCAATTGGTCCAGCAATGATTGACGGCGGGGACCGATAACCGTACTATTTGGTTCAGGAAAAAAGCGAAGGCGTCATGCGGGTTAGAACAGACGAACGGCGGAGCGCCATTTTGCAGGCTGCCGCGCAGGTGTTCCGCGAGGTTGGATACGATCGTGCCAGCATGTCGATGATCGCCGAGCGGGTCGGGGGTTCCAAGACAACGCTGTATGGCTATTTCCCTTCGAAGGAGGAATTGTTCTGGGATGCGATGGTGGCCGCCATATCAGCACACCAGGGTGAGAGGGTTTTAGGCCTTCTCGATCCGACAGAACCCGACGTCCGAAAAGTTCTGACGCAATTTGGCGAAGCCTATCTTCGGCTCTTCACAGCCCGCGCGGTTGTCGCAGTCACCCGGACGGCGGTTTCGGAAGGAGCCACGAACAAGGCCCTGAGTTCACTGCTCTACAATCGGGGGCCGAAGCGGGTATTCGATGCGATCGCAAATTATCTGACGCAGTTGAAGAAGCGCGGTGTTGTTCGTGACATCGATCCTCACGTCGGCGCCGTCCATTTGAAAGGGCTTCTCGACGCCGGAATCATCGAGCCGCTGCTGTTCGGAACGCGACCGGAGCTGAACCAAAGCAAAGCCGTTCGCGCGGCAGTCGACACTTTTCTCATCGCGTACGTACGCAACTGACTGCGCAGGTCGATAGCTGCAGCCGTGCACGACGGCGTGGAAATCCGTGGAACCGCCAGAATCGTGTGATTTTGGGCAGATTCACTGGGTTTCAGATGCCCTTCACGCGGGGGAGCCCCAATAATTCCTTAATGGCTCGCTTCTATAGTGGGCGGACATGACCCCCACCGATCCCAAATTGCGCCTGACCCGCCTCGTCGAGCTTGCCGGACGGGATGGTCCCGCATCGCGCCGCGCGCTGGTCGGCGAACTGACGGATCTCCTGCTCGACTGGCCGCAGACCTATCCCGCCAACATGCGCGAGCCGTTCGAGGCGCTGCTCGAGCGTGCGGTCCGCGTCGTCGATCCCGAGGCACGCGCCCTGCTGGCCGAACGCCTCGCCGTGACGAGCGACATGCCGCTCGCGATCCTCAATCTTCTCGTTTTCGATGCGGCGCCCACCGCGCGCGACGCCATCCTCGCCCACAATGCCGGCTTCGAAGAGGACGGCATTCGCATCGGGGTGAGCGAACCGGCGCTGCTCGCCGCCGCGCGCAAGGCCGAGCCATTTTCCATCCCTGCGATTCTGGCAGCGCGCTTCCGCATCCCCGACGACATCGCCGCGCAGATCGCAAGCGATGCTTCGGCGTTTTCGCTGGCCGTGCTGTGCAAGGGCGCCCGCGTGAGCCGCGCGGCGTTCTCCGCCTTGTCGCTGCTGCTGGCACCGGGCGCTTCGCAACAGGAAATCTATCGCCGGCTGTCCGCCTACGACGGAATCGTCGAGGATTGCGCCGCCGGGCTCGTCGCCTTCTGGCGCGCCAAGGCGCCCCGCGAGGCCGACAGCAAGGCAGCCTGAAGGCCTCTCCGCCTCGCTCCAATTCTCAATTGATGCGTTATACTGAGGCTCCGCTGGATGGAGGCGAACATACGCACGTCGCAATCTGCCGTTGACGGCTCTGGAATGGACTGGCCATCACGGACCGGGCTACGCGCAATCGTTCTCGCGATGGCCGCCGCTCTTCTCTCGGCCTGTGGCGATCATGCGAGGCTGCCGGAGACAGCCGGCATGGGACCGCATCCCAAATTGCCTTCGCCGACCGAAACTCTGTTTCCCACGCTGAAGATCGCCCGCGCCATCGGCTGGCAGAACGGCGCGAAACCGATCGCGGCGTCCGGTCTTGTCGTGAAGGCCTTCGCCCAGAACCTGCAGCATCCCCGGCGCGTCTATGTGCTTCCCAATGGCGACGTTCTGGTCGCCGAAACGTCCGAACCGGACAAGCCGGACGACAAGAAGGGACTCCGCGGCTTCGTGCAGGAACAGATCTACAAGATCAACGGAGCGGACGCGCCGAGTGCCAACCGCATCACGCTCCTGCGCGACACGGACGGCGACGGCGTCGCCGACATGCGAACGGTGTTCCTCTCAGGGCTCAATTCGCCGTTCGGCATGGTGCTGAC
>DATJZB010000098.1:0-17775 GCA_035499335.1 Rhizomicrobium sp.
AGCCCCGAACTCGTCCGTTCCGTCATGGCTCTCCCTTTTGCCGGATGTTAGGCCACGTTCTTACGCACCGCCACATCGTCTGCTATACGGCGCGCCGCCATGCTCGTCATCGACAACCTCATCGTCCGCATCGCGGGTCGCGAAATCCTCAAAGGCGCGAGCGCCAGCTTGCCCGCCGGGCGGCGCATCGGGCTCGTGGGCCGCAACGGTGCGGGAAAATCGACGCTGCTGAAGGTCATCCTCGGGCAGCTCCACCCCGACGATGGCGACGTCAGCTGGCCGGGGGCCTGGCGGATCGGCGCGGTGGCGCAGGAAGCGCCCGGCACGCAGACCAGCCTGATCGATACCGTCCTCGAAGCCGACACCGAACGCACCAAGCTGCTCGCCGAGGCCGAGCACGAGACCGACGGCCACAAGCTCGGCGACATCTATCACCGGCTCGACGCCATCGACGCCTACACCGCCCCGGCCAGGGCGGCGGAGATTCTCGCCGGTCTCGGCTTCCCGGCAGCGGACCAGATCCGTCCGTGTGCGGAATTTTCGGGCGGCTGGCGCATGCGCGTCGCGCTCGCCGCGATCCTCTTCGTCGCGCCCGACCTGCTGCTGCTCGACGAACCGACCAACTATCTCGACCTCGAAGGCGTGATGTGGCTCGAGAATTTCCTGCAGCGCTACCGCGGCACGGTGCTGATCGTCAGCCACGATCGCGATCTGCTGAACACGGCGGCTGAATTCATCCTCCATCTCGAGCACGGCAAGCTGAAGCTCTACACCGGCAATTACGACACCTTCGCCGACACAAGGGCCATGCAGCGCGCGCTCGACGTGGCGACGCAGAAGAAGCAGGATGCGCGCCGCGCCCATCTGCAGAGCTTCGTCGACCGCTTCCGCGCCAAGGCGTCGAAGGCACGCCAGGCCCAGAGCCGCATGAAGATGATCGAGCGGCTGGAGCGCATCGAAATACCGCTCGACGAGCATGTCGCCCCGATCCGCTTGCCGCAGGCGACCGAGGCGACGCCGCCGCTCGTCACCATGGATCGCGTCTCGGTGGGCTACGAACCGGGAAAACCGGTGCTCTCGCGCCTGTCGCTGCGGATCGATCCGGACGACCGCATCGCGCTGCTCGGCAAGAACGGCAATGGCAAGTCGACGCTGGCCAAGCTTCTGGCCGGCAAGCTGGCGCCGATGGGCGGCGAACTGATCCTGGCCCGCAAGCTCGTGCCGGGGTACTTCGCGCAGCACCAGCTCGAAGAGCTGAACGGATTGATCACGCCGGTCGAGACGCTGCAGCAATTGCGTCCCAAGCTGACGGTGCAGCAGGTGCGCACACAACTGGGCGGCTTCGGCTTCTCGGCCGACAAGCAGCTCACCAAGGTCGGCAATCTGTCGGGCGGCGAGCGCGCGCGACTGATGCTGGCACTTGCGACGCTCGACAAGCCGAACCTGCTCATCCTCGACGAGCCGACCAATCACCTCGACATCGATGCGCGCGGCGAGCTGCTCGATGCGCTCAACGACTTCGACGGCGCCGTGGTGCTGGTCAGCCACGACCGCCGGCTGATCGAGGCGACGGCGGATCGCCTGCTGCTCGTCGCGGAGGGCCAGGTAAAACCGTTCGACGGCGATCTCGACGACTACCGCAAGTTCCTGCTCCAGGGGGACAATGCGCCGAGCCAGCGCGCCGAACCGGACGTCAAGGCGGCGAAGGACGCCACGCGCCGCGACAGCGCCGAGCGCCGCCGGCAACTCAAGCCGCTCAAGGACAAGCTTGAAGCTGCCGAGCACCAGATCGCCGAACTGAACATCGAGATCGCGAAATGCGACAAGTCGCTGGCCGATCCGCTGCTGTTCGCCAAGGATCCGGCGCGCGGCAAGGCGGTCTCGAAGAAGCGCGCCGATTCCGCCCGGAAACTTGAAGCGCTCGAAGCGCGCTGGATCAAGCTGCAGGAAGAATACGAAGCCGCCCTCGCCGAGGCGTGAGGCGCGCTATTTCAGGCCGCGGCGGGCGATGTCGCCCCATTCTCTCTGCGCCGAGCGGTAACGCGCGGGCGCGCCGTCAAGCAGCTTGAGAATTTCGCGATAGACCTCGCGCGCTTCGTCGTGCGCGCCGGTCTTGTCGAGCAGCATCGCAAATCGCGCCCGGGCCTCCTCACCGGAGAAATAGGGGACGACGCGGCGATATTCGGCGATCGCTTCGTCGTTCTTTCCCTGCCCCTCGAGCGCGCGGGCATAGAGCAGATGCGCTTCGCCCGAGACGAAGTTGGGATCGGCTGCCTGGAGCGCGTCGAGGCTGACCTGGGCGCCCGCCGGATCGCCGTTCATGAACTGCGCGCGGGCGAGGCCCATGAGCAGCGCCGGATCGTCCTTGAATTGGCCGACGGCGGTAGCGCGATAGATTTCGACCGCATCGCCGTAGGCGCCGCGCGCCATATATTGTTCGGCGAGAGCGCGCTTGGAATCGACCGAGCCGACCAGTTCGGCGGCGCGGTGCGCTTCGCGGAACGACCGGTTGGGATCGATCGCCGCGGCGGCGCCCGACTTCAACCGCGCCGCGGCACGCCCGCGCATGAGCTCCGGTATGATCTCGATGGCGATGTAGATCAGGCTGCCGATGCCGGGCAGAAAGACGATGATGTAGATCCAGGGAAAGACGTTGCCGCGGCGAACCGCGTGCACCACGCAGATCACGATCAGCGCGAGGGGAATGAGCGACAGCGGATTTTCGAGATAGACGAGCGGATTGAGCAAGCTGAACTCCGGTTGCGGCTCTCTATCAGATGGCCGCGCGGGACCGCAATCTCAAGACTGCTTCTCGAACTTCCCCGCCGGCGATTCTTTCCAATATGTCACGTCGTGGCCCGCGGCCCTTGCGTCCTTCCAGGACGCGCGCGCGGCGGCGAGCGCCTGCGCGTCGCGCCCGTCGAACATGAGCACCACGCGCGTCAGCTCCTTCGTCGCCTTGTCCTCCCAGCGCGGCGGCGTCGCGCCGCCGACGAGGAAAAGCACGTTTGCGGCGTTCGGGTTGTCCTCTTCGACCGTGATCAGCACCGGCTGGCGCTTCGGATTGCCGTCGCCTGCCTGCGCATGCGGCAGGAAGGTCTGATCGTTATAGGTCCAGAGCAGCGTGTCGATCGCATCGGCGCGCTCGGACGATTCCGTGCGGATCAGCGCGCGCCAGCCGCGTTCCAGGGTCTTCTCGATGAGACCGGGGAGCACGTCGTCCAGCGCGCGGCGCTCGAGATGGTAGAAGAGTGTCTCGGTCAATCCTCGTAATGCTCCGCGACCAGTTCGTTGAGGATGCGCACGCCCCAACCCAGGCCCCAGCTCGGCGCATGCGCCTTCTGCTCGCCGTCCTGCCAGGCGACGCCGGCAATATCGAGATGCGCCCAGGGGCGCTTGTCCTCGACGAAGCGCTGGAGAAACTGCGCTGCGGTGATCGAGCCGGCATTCGGTCCGCCGATGTTCTTCATGTCGGCGATCTTGGAACGCAGCAGCTTGTCGTAGTTGGGACCGAGCGGCAGGCGCCACACGGGCTCGCCGACCGCCTTGCCCGCCTCGGCGATGCGGCTGGACAGCTTGTCGTCGTTGGAGAACAGGCCGGCATGCTCAGGACCGAGCGCCATGATGATCGCGCCGGTGAGCGTAGCGAGATCGATGACGAATTTCGGCTTGAATTTGCGCTGCGTGTAGGTCAGCGCGTCGGCCAGGACGAGGCGGCCTTCGGCGTCGGTGTTCAGCACTTCGATCGTCTGGCCGGACATCGATTTGACGACGTCGTCCGGACGCTGGGCCTTGGAGTCGGGCATGTTTTCGACCAGGCCGATGACGCCGACGGCGTTGACCTTGGCCTTGCGCGACGCCAGCGCCTGGATCGCGCCGACGACGGCGGCCGCGCCGCCCATGTCGCCCTTCATGCCCATCATGCCCGCGCCCGACTTGAGCGACAGGCCGCCGGAATCGAAACACACGCCCTTGCCGACGAAGGCGACCGGCGCATCCGCCTTCTTGCGCGCGCCGTGCCACTGCATGACGACGAGCTGGCTTTCGCGATCGCTGCCCTGGCCCACGCCGAGCAGCGAGCCCATGCCGAGCTTCTTCATCTCCGCTTCGCCGAGGATCTCGACCTTGACGCCGAGCTTGGTCAGCAGCGTCCTGGCGCGCCGGGCGAACTCTTCGGGATGCAGGACGTTCGGCGGCTCGTTGATCAGATCGCGCGCCGTGATGATGCCGTTGGCGACTCCCTCCAGCGACGTCCACTGCTTCCTGGCGTCGGCCTGCGCGCCGGTGGCGATCGTCACCTTCTTCAACTTGAATTCGTACTCGTCCAGATTCTTGGTGCGGTATTGGTTGAACGCGTAGCTGCGCAGGCGCGCGCCGAGCGCCAGATGCGCCGCCAGCTCGCCCGGCTTCAGCCTGGAGCCCTTGGGCACGTCGATCTCGTAGGTTGCTTCGCTCTCGCCGGCTCCGCTCAACCGCCCGTTGATCGAGGCCGACAGATGCTCGGCCTTGGAACCGTCGAAGTCGGCACCCTTGCCGAGACCCACCAGCAGGATGCGCGAGGCCTTGACGCCGGCTGGCGCCAGGATTTCCAGAACCTGTCCGGGCTTTCCCGTGAAGCGGCTGACCTTCAGGGCGCGGCTCAGCGCGCCGGCCGCCGCCTTGTCCGCCTTTTGCGCAGCGGCGGTGAGCGCGTTGCCCTCCATGGCGCCGACGATCCAGGCGCCCGAATCCACCGAATGCGGTGCGGCGAAGGACAATTGCATCTTTGATCTCCCCGATTTGCGTTTGGCGACGCGGCCCGATTGACCGGTATAAGAGGCGGGTGCGCAGCCAATCCATATTGCCGGATAACCGCGCCGGAATGCTAGTTTAGGGCGAATCACAGAAGGGGCGAAAGGGCGTACACAAAAGTGTGCGGTCCCGCGCCGGAACGGCCGTAAGCGTGAGAGTGCCGCGACTGTCGACCTACGTGCTCGGCCAGATGATCGGCCCGACCGCGCTGTTTGCATTCCTGCTGACGGCGGTCATCTGGCTTACCCAGTCGCTGCGCCTGCTGGACCTGGTGATCAACCGCGGCCAGTCGGCGCCGACATTCGTCTATCTGACGCTGCTGATCATCCCGAGCCTGCTCGTCATCATCCTGCCCATAGCCTATTTCGCCGGCACCCTCTTCTCGCTCAACAAGCTGAATTCGGACAGCGAGCTGGTCGTCATGTCCGCGGCCGGATTCAGCCGCGCGCAGATCGCGGTGCCCGTGCTCGTGGCGGCACTGATCGTCATGGCGCTGACCTATCTCAACGGACTTTATCTCATGCCAGCGGGACAGCGGGCGATGAAGGACAAGGTCGTCGACATCCGCGCCGACATCGGCGCGGCTCTGCTCAACGAAGGCGAGTTCAACACGCCGGCCGACGGGCTGACGGTTTTCATCCGCGAACTCAATTCCGACGGCACGATCCGCGGCGTGATGGTACACGACAACCGCAACAAGCTGCTGCCGGTCACCTATCTCGCCGTGCGCGGACAACTGGCCCAGACGCCGGCCGGCGCGCGCCTCATCATGTTCGACGGGACTGTCGAGCAGAGCGGGCATTCGGGCGGACAACTCACCGTCCTCAAATTCCAGCGCGACGTCTTCGACCTCGACCAGTTCGCCGGGCCCGCCCGCGCCACCGAAAGGGCGACAAGCGAGCGCTATCTCTCCGAGCTGTTCTCTCCCAGCGCGAGCTTGCCGCAAAAGGTCCGGAACGCCTACATCGCGGAAGGACACAACCGTCTGTCCCAGCCGCTCTATTGTCTCGCGTTCGCGATGATCGCGCTTGCGGCGGTGCTGCGCGGCCGGCGCGCCCGCGGCGCGAATGCACTCCGGCTGTCGTTCGCCGCTCTTGCCGCGGCAGCCGTCCGCATCGCCGGCTATGGCGTGCAGGGCCTCGCCGTGACGACGCCGTCGCTGGTCTTTCTGTTCTATCTCATTCCGCTCGCCGCAGCGGTCGGCGCCGGTGCCGTTCTCGCGGGCGCGATACCGGCGGTCCGGTTACGTCGCGCGGCGCCCGCCGAGGCGCTCACATGAGCTGGTCCTGGACTCTTTACCGCTATCTGGCGGAACAGTTCCTGGCCGGCGTCGCGATCGTCTACAGCGTGTTCCTCTTGCTGGCCTTTTCGATCGACGTTGTCGACCTTACGAACCGAACGGCGGGACATGGAGTGGCGACGCTCGTCATCGTCGGAATGGCGATTTTGCAGTTGCCCGATCTCGGGCAGAAGATGATGCCGTTCGCCGTCCTGCTGGGCGGCGTCTTCGCCTTCGCGCGCCTCTCGCGCAGCCAGGAGCTGGTGGCGATCCGCGCCGCCGGCATGTCGGCCTGGGACTTCCTCGCGCCGCCGCTGGCCGTCGCCGCGGCGCTGGGCGTCTTCGTGGTCATCATCATCACGCCCATCTCCTCGCGCATGCTCGGCCAGTTTTCGGCATTGGAGGCGAAGTACATCAAAGGCGAAGCCTCGCAACTCGCCGTCTCGCGCAACGGCCTGTGGTTGCGCCAGGGCGACGAGACACGCCAGTCGGTCATCCACGCGCTGCGCGTCACCGACCAGGGCGTTCATCTGGAAGACGTCATCGTCTTCCTGTATGGAGCAAACGACCATTTCCTCGGGCGCGTCGACGCCAAGTCGGCGCAGCTCCAGTCCGGAACCTGGATGCTGAAGAACGCCTGGGTCAGCGGCACGGACGGAAGTCCGGTGCATCACGACGATTATAAGCTGGAGACCACGCTGACACCGGCACAGATCCAGGAAAGCTTCGCGCCACCGGACACGCTCTCCTTCTGGCAGTTGCCGCGATTCATCCGGACGGCGCAGACCGCGGGCTTTTCCGCGATCCGCTATCAGCTCTACTTCTACACGCTGCTCGCGATGCCGGCGATGTTCGCGGCGATGGTGTTCATGGCGGCGAGCTTCTCGCTCCGCCTCGCCCGCGGCGGCGGCCTGCCCCGCGTCATCCTCATCAGCGCGCTCGCTGGATTCGGCGTCTATTTCTTCAGCGAGTTCGCCCGCGCGCTCGGCCAGTCGGCGATCCTGCCCGTGGCGCTTGCGGCCACGGCGCCCGCTGCGGCGTCGATCCTGATCGGCATGACGCTCGTCTTCAACCAGGAGGACGGATGAGGCGCATCCTTCTCCTCGCCGCGCTCACGCTCGTTCCGCTCGTCGCCGCGCACGCGGCCGGAACCGTGCCGATAAAGGGGCAATTCCTGCTCCAGGCCGATACGGTCGACTATGACGTCGACAAGCACATCGTCACGGCGCACGGCCATGTCGAGATCGACTCCGAAGGACGCATCCTCCTGGCGGACTCCGTCTCGTACGACCAGGCCAGCGACGTCGTGGTCGCCAGCGGGCATGTCAGCATCACCGACGAAAAGGGCGACGTCGCCTTCGCGGACCATGTCGAATTGCACGACAAGATGCGCGACGGCGCGCTGCGCAGCTTCGCCGCGCTGATCGGCAAGAACGGCCGCCTCGTCGCCGCCTCCGCGACGCGCAGCCAGGGCCGCTTCACCGAAGCATTCGACGCCGCCTACACGCCCTGCGCGATCTGCAACCAGCCCGGCCAGCGCACGCCGGTCTGGCGCGTCGAGGCGAACCACGTCATCTACGACCAGGTGAAGCACAAGATCGTCTTCAAGAACGCCACGCTCGAGTTTTTCGACGTGCCGGTGTTCTACACCCCCTATCTCACCGAACCGGATCCGTCGGTGCGCTACGCGTCGGGAATCCTGACGCCGGATTTCGGCTCCTCGACGTCCGTCGGCTATTTCGTGCGGGTTCCGGTCTACATCGCGCTCTCGCCGTCGAACGACGCGACGATCACGCCGACCGTCACCTCGCACGGCGGCGAAGTCCTCAGCGGCGAATATCGCGAGCGGTGGCAGCACGGCGGCATGTGGCTGCAGCCCAGCGTCGCCTACAATCCGGACGGCGGCCTGTCGGGCCGTCAGAGCCAGTGGTACGCCAGCCTGTTCGGCTCGGGGCGGATCCCGGTGAGCGACGAGTGGACGACGGGTTACGACGCCCAGCTCACCTCGAACGACACGTTCCTCAAGCGATATGATTTCTCCCAGGCCGACCGGCTGGTGAACGATTTGTATATCGAAGGCGACAGCGGCCGGACGCGCTTCGCCATCACCGGCTATTTCTTCCAGGGCCTGCGCGCCACCGACAACAGCCGAATCATCCCGCTGGCCCTTCCGCTCGTCGAGTTCAGCTACAACCCGCTGCACGACTGGCTCGGCGGACAGTTCCGCTTCGACCTCAACAGCGTTTCGCTCACCCGCAACGTCGGCGAGGATAGCCAGCGGGCGACTGCCGAAGCGCGCATGCGCTGGCCGACCGTTCTGCCCGGCGGACAATTGCTCACCTTGCAGCTCGATGCGCGCGGCGACTTCTACCATGTGAGCAACGAACTGCCTGCGGGCTCCGGCGACAAGTTCATCTCCCGCGGGATTCCGTACGCCGCGCTCGACTGGCGTTGGCCGTTCATCTCCTCGATGGGGGCGAACCGCGCCTTCATCGTCGAACCGATCGCGCAGCTCGTGCTGCAGCCCTATGGCGGCAATCCCACGGGCATCCCGATCGAGGACAGCGCGTCGTTCGAATTGGACGAGAACAACATCCTCAGTTTCGACCAGCTTCCGGGTTACGATCTGGTCGAGAGCGGGCCGCGGGCCAATGTCGGGTTTCATGCACGTGCAGCGTTCGGCTCGAGCGCCATCGACGCGATCCTGGGCCAGACCTATCGGCTGAAGCCCGACCCGATCTTCGGGCCCGATTCAGGTCAGGCCGGAACGACGTCCGATATCGTCGGACGCGTCAGCGTGAAGTTCCTGCCCTATCTCGATCTGACAGACCGCATCGACATCGACCGCACCAATGGAAACGTGCGCCGGCACGAAGTCTATCTCACCGCGATCTACGACCGCTCGACGCTGCAGGTCAGTTACGTCCAGCTGCCGGCCGAAGCCGTGACGCTCGGCCTCGCGGCACGCGAGGAAATCAACGCCCAGGCGGACATCAACTTCTACAAGAACTGGCAGGCGTTCGGCGCACTCCGCCGCGACCTGCTGGCCGGCCAGATGCTGGATACCGAACTCGGCCTCGGCTATGAGGATGAGTGTCTGGGCGTCTCGCTCGCCTACCGGCGCAAGTTCACGACCGACCGCGACGTTCCGCCGTCGACCTCGATCATCCTCAGGTTCAACCTGAAAACCGGAGACGAAGCGATCGCGCCGTTCAGCCTGTTCCCGCAAGACGTTTTCTCCCATCCTTGAACCGCGGGCGAATATGCTTATTCTCCCGGCCCGGTTCGGGGGCGAGCGCGTAAACCATTGAGAATGCTGCCGAAGGGCCGAGACTTGAACCACAAACACCGAATCTTTGCCGTTTTCGGCGTCGCAGCGCTTCTCTGCGCGATCCCGGCGTTCGGCCAGCCGGCTCCGGCAGGCCCGGCGCCCGCAGCCGCCGCTCCGGCGCAGCCCGCGCCCGCTCAGCCGGCGCCTGCACAGCCCGCACCGCCGCCCTCGCCGCCGCCCGGCGCCGCGGTCCTGTCGAACGCCGGACCGGCGGACGGCGTGGCCGCGATCGTCAACGACGCGATCATCACCGAATACGATCTGCGCCAGCGCATCCTTCTGTTTGTCTCGACGTCGGGACTCCAGCCGACGCCCGAGATCATGGCCAAGCTGCGCGGCCAGGTGCTGACCCAGCTCGAGACCGAGCAACTGCAGATCCAGGAGGCGCGAAAGAAGGGCATAACCGTCTCGCCGACCGACGTCGACAAGTCGATCGAGCGCATCACCGCCGACAACCATCTGACGAAGGACCAGCTCGTCGACCTGCTCAAGAAGGGCGGCGTCGACATCGCGACGCTGCGCGGCCAGATCGCGGTGCAGATCGCCTGGCAGAAGGCGGTCGAGGACGAGTTCCAGGACCGCGTGAACATCACGCAAGCGGACATCGACGCCGAACTCGCGCGACTCCAGGAAGGCGCGAACAAGCCGCACTTCCTCGTGTCCGAGATCTTTCTTGCCGTCGACAATCCCGAAGTCGACGCCAAGGTCCTGAAGGACGCGCAGGACATCGAGACCCAGCTACAGTCGGGCGCAAACTTCAGCACCGTCGCACGGCAGTTCAGCCAGAGCCCGACGGCGGCGTCGGGCGGAGACCTCGGCTGGGTGCACCAGGGCCAGTTGCCCACCGAAATCGACGACGCCCTGCAGCACATGCAGTCCGGCAGCGTCTCGCCGCCGATCCGCTCGCTCGGCGGCTACTACATCGTCGGGCTGCGCGACCGTCAGGAAGGACTGGGCACGAAGCTTCCCGACCCAGCGACGCAAAAGCCGGTCGGACCGCTGACGGTGCAGCGCGTTCTCCTGCCGCTCGGCCCCAATCCGCCGGCACAGCTGAAGGAAAACGCGATGAAGATCGCGGTCCAGATCCACGATCACGTCAATGGCTGCGAGACGCTGCCCAGAATCCAGCAGCAGATCCATGGGATGGTCGTGCAGGATCTCGCCAAGCTGGGCGTGAAGATCACCGACCTCAGTCCGGAGATCCAGGCCGCGATCGACAAGGCCGGGCCGGGCGAAGCCACCACGCCGTTCTTCTCCTCGGCCGGCATCGAGATGATGGTCCGCTGCGACAAGCGCGCACCGACGGTGACCGCCTACACGATCCCGTCGCGCCAGCAGATCGAAGAGCAGCTCTTCGACGATCAGATCACGATGCTCTCGCGACGCTATATTCGCGATCTGCGGCGCGCCGCCAATGTCGAAACCCGCTAAGCGCGCATCGGCCGACGCTCCGATCCTCGTG
Organism: Rhizomicrobium sp.; assembly: GCA_035499335.1. Lineage (GTDB taxonomy): Bacteria > Pseudomonadota > Alphaproteobacteria > Micropepsales > Micropepsaceae > Rhizomicrobium. The sequence continues at coordinate 10,864 of DATJZB010000098.1, forward strand.
ACGATGGGCGAGCCGGCCGGCATTGGGCCGGAAATCGCCGTCGCGGCATACCGGGCGCTGCACGGGCGCATCGGCGCGCATCCGCTCAAGCTTGTGGGCGACGCCTCGGTATTCGAAAGCTGCGGGCTCGGCGATGCGAACGCCGTCATCGCCACCGGCGGAAAGGCACGGCGCAATCCCGGCAAGCCGTCGGCGGAGAACGTCGCAGCCGTGGTCGAGGCGATCGAGACCGCGACGGCGGCCTGCGCCGACGGCCGCGCCGCCGCGCTCGTCACGGCGCCGATCAACAAGGCCGTGCTGATGCACGCCGGGTTCAAATATCCCGGACACACCGAATTCCTCGAAGCCATCACCCACGCGCCGCGTGCCGTGATGATGCTGGCGAGCGAACAGCTCCGCGTCGTGCCGCTGACGATTCACCGGCCGCTGGCGAGCGTTCCCGGCTCGATCAGCCAAAGCGCCATCGTCGAGACGGGCGAGATCGTTCTCGCTTCGCTCAAGTCATTCTTCGGGATCGCAAAGCCGCGGCTGGTGGTCAGCGGCCTCAATCCCCATGCCGGCGAGGACGGTGAGATCGGCGAAGAGGAGAACTCGATCGTTGCGCCGGGCGTGGCGATGTTGAAAGCGCGGGGCCATGACGTCCGCGGCCCCCTGCCTGCCGACACGCTGTTCCACGCCGAAGCGCGCGCGACGTACGACGCGGCGCTGTGCATGTATCACGACCAGGCGCTCATCCCGATCAAGACATTGTCGTTCTGGGACGGAGTCAACGTGACGCTCGGCCTGCCGGTCATCCGCACGTCGCCCGATCACGGCACTGCGTTCGATATCGCGGGCACCGGCAAAGCCGATGCGCGGAGCATGATCGCCGCTATCCGCATGGCGGCGCAGATGGCGGATCGGCGGCAGACCGCCGGATCATGAGCGATGCCGGCCCCTGATCCGCTTCCGCCGCTGCGCGAGGTTATCGCCGCGTACGATCTTCGCGCCAGGAAATCGCTCGGGCAGAATTTCCTCTTCGACCTCAATCTGACGCGAAGGATCGCCCGCGCCTCGGGACCCCTCGAAGGCCGCACGATCTATGAGATCGGCCCCGGACCGGGAGGACTGACGCGCGCCCTGCTCGCCGAAGGCGCGGGTCGCGTCGTCGCGGTCGAACGGGATGAGCGCTGTCTGCCGGCCCTCGCCGAAATCTCCGCCGCCTATCCCGGCCGGCTGCAGATCGTCCCGGCCGATGCGCTCAGGATCGACGAGCGCGAATTGTTCGGCTCCGAGCGCGTGCGCATCGCCGCGAACCTTCCCTACAATGTCGGCACCGCGCTCCTGGTGAAGTGGCTGACCGCGCCCGAATGGCCGCCCTTCTGGGACAGCCTGACATTGATGTTCCAGCGCGAGGTTGCCGAACGCATCGTCGCCAAGCCCGATACGGCGGCGTACGGCCGGCTGTCCGTGCTCTCCCAGTGGCGCTGCGCACCGAAGATCCTTTTCGACGTCTCGCGCAACGCGTTCGTGCCGCCTCCGAAGATCACGTCCAGCATCGTGCGCCTCGAGCCGCTTGACGAGCCGGTCGCGCCCGCGATCCTCGCCGACCTCGAAGCGGTGACGGCTGCGGCATTCGGACAGCGCCGCAAGATGCTGCGCCAGAGCCTGAAAGCGCTCGCGCCCGACGCCGAGCAGCGCATTCGCGCGGCCGGGATCGACCCCGCGACGCGGCCAGAGCATATTTCCGTGACGGATTTTGCGGCGCTCGCCCGAAGTTTCACGAAAATATGACGCCGGTCCCGTACTTGCCGATGCTGTTGTCGAAAATCCATCCTGCAGGGTGATTCAGGCGCACCGCCTGAACCGGCTCGCCAACTGGAACATCACCGTGAACAGTCGCCGCTCGTTTCTCAAGCTCAGCGCCGCTTCGCTCGCGCTGCTGCCGCTCTCCGTGCAAAAGGTCCTGTCTCTGCCGCTCAAGCCGCGCACGGGCACGATCTTGGACATCGAGCATGTCGTCATCCTGATGCAGGAGAACCGTTCGTTCGACCACTATTTTGGCACACTGCGCGGCGTGCGCGGCTTCTCCGATCCGCGCGCGATCACGCTGCCGGGCGGAAAGCCGGTCTGGTACCAGCCGAAGACGCCGGGCGACTCCGATGCGGTCCTGCCCTTCCATCTCGACACGCGTACCACCTATGCCCAGGGCATGAAGAGCCTCGACCATTCCTGGAAGAAGTCGCACGCCCTTTGGCAGAACCACGACGCATGGATCGCGACCAAGGGCGAAATGTCGATGGGTTACTTCACGCGCGACGACTTGCCGTTCTACTACGCTCTCGCCGACGCGTTCACGATCTGCGACGCCTATCACTGCTCGATCTTCGGTCCGACCAATCCGAACCGGCTGTTCCTCTTCAGCGGCACCAGCGGACTGAGCGTCGGCGAGGACGGGAACACCGTCATCGCCAATCCGCCGGACGAGGACAACGAAACCGCCGATCCCGCGAACGACTCGAAGTCGTTCAAGAGTCTGGGCTGGACGACCTATGCCGAACGCCTGCAGGCGGCCGGGATTTCCTGGCGCGTCTATCAGGAGTTCGACAATTACGGCGACAATGCGCTCGCCTATTTCACCAATTTCCGCTCCGGCGTTCCGCGCTCGGCGCTGCACGAGCGCGGTCGAAGCTGGGTCGAGGGATCCAACGCCGGCAACGCCAAGAGCGCGCGCGGCGAGCATCTGGTCGCGGCTTTCGCCGCCGACGTCGCCGCCGACCGGCTGCCACAGGTCTCCTGGATCGTCGCGCCCTACATCATGTGCGAGCATCCGAGCGCGACGCCCGGCTACGGTGAATCTCTTACCTCACGCCTGCTCGAGGCCCTCGCCGCCCATCCCGAGGTCTGGGCCAAGACCGCCTTCATCCTGAACTACGACGAGAATGACGGCTTCTTCGATCACGTGCCGCCGCTCGTGCCGGCCATCGATCCGTCCATCGGCGTCAGCACCGCCGACACCAGGGCGGAGACCTATCTCTACGAGCCGGTCGGTTTCGGTCCGCGGGTTCCTCTGATGGTCGTCTCGCCCTGGACGCGCGGGGGCTTCGTCAACTCCGAACTCAGCGACCACACGTCGGTGATCCGCTTTCTGGAAAAACGTTTCGGCGTGATGGAGCCGAACATCAGCCCATGGCGGCGCGCCGTGTCGGGCGATCTCACCTCCCTGTTCGATTTCGCCGACGGCGGCGGGTGGACTGCGGTCGCCGGCGGCGACGATGGAATCGCGCGCGCCGACGCACAGTCGCATTTGCCGCTGCCCGATCCCTCGCAGGGCGCGCTGCCGCGCCAGGAACCGGGTCAACGTCCGGCGCGACCCCTGCCTTACGATTTCGACGTGACGCTCGCACCGGCCGGCGAGGGACGGACGTTGACGCTCGCCAACCGCGGCACGGCGGGCGTGGGCGTCGTCGCCTATTCGGCGCGCGCCGGCGAAGGACCCTGGTTCTACATGGCGGAAGCCGGCAAGACGCTCAGCCAGGCTCTCCGCCTCGCCGCGCCCGCCGATTTGTCCGTACACGGACCGAACGGCTTCTACCGGCGCGTCCGTGGCAGCGGCGTCGAGGTCACGGCGCACCACGAGGACGGCGCGCTCGTCCTGACGCTGCGCAACATGGGCGACGAAGCCGCGGCGCTCGAGATCCGCAACGCCTATGCCGGCGACGTCGTGCGGCGCACAATTGCGCCGCGCGCCGGCGACGAGGTCCGCACCGCGCTCGCGCAGAGCGATCATTGGTACGACCTGACTGTGACTCGCGCGGGCGACCCGGTCCTTCTCCGCCGGTTCGCCGGCCACGTTGAGACCGGGCATGCGAGCAAGAGCGACCCGCTGATCGGGCGGGCGTGACCAAGCGACGCGAGCCGGCCCGACCGAACGGTTTCCGGCCCCTGCCCGGCATCGGCCGCGCGGGCCTTTCGCTGCCGCTCGGGCAGCGTCCGCGCGCCCGGACATGACAAGCCGGGTTTGGCCATGCCACAGTGACAACAAGTCATAAAATCCAAGGGAGAGACAGGCATGCAAAGTCAGGCGATCACGGAATTCGGCAAGCCCCTGCAACTCGTCGAGACGCCGACTCCGACGCCCGCGGGCACCGAAGTCCTGCTCAAGGTTCACAATGCCGGCGTCTGCCACTCCGACGTCCATATCCATGACGGATATTTCGACATGGGCGGCGGCGCCAAGCTGCCGATGGCGAACATGAAGCTGCCGCACACGCTCGGCCACGAAATCGAGGGCGAGGTCATCGCTGTCGGTCCAGACGCCAAAGGCGTGAAGGTCGGGGAGCGCTATGCGGCGTTCCCGTGGATCGGCTGCGGCAAGTGCCCGTCGTGCCTGCGCGGCGAGGAGAATCTCTGCGTCGGCGGACCGCGCCAGCTCGGCTGCTCGAGCGGCTGCGCGGGCGGCTATGCGACGCATGTCCTGGTTCCGCATCCGAAGTATCTGATCGACTACGGCAAGACGGATCCGGCGCTCGGCGCCGCCTATATGTGCTCCGGTCTCACGGCCTATTCGGCGATGAAGCGCGTCGGCACGCTCGGCCCCGACGACCAGGTGCTGGTGCTCGGCGTCGGCGGCGTCGGCATGATGGGCGTGCAGTTCGCCAAGGCGATGTTCCACAAGGGTCCGCTCGCCGCCGACATCGACGACGGCAAGCTCGACGCTGCGAAAAAGGCCGGCGCCAGCGCCGTCTACAACACCAAGGATCCGGAAGCCGCCAAGAAGCTGATGGCCGACACCAAGGGCGGCGCCTATGCCGTCGTCGACTTCGTCGGTTCGGAAAAGAGCTTCGCCTTCGCCAGCCAGGCGGTGCGTCGCGGCGGCAAGGTGATCATCGTCGGCCTGTTCGGCGGCGGCATGGCGATGCCGATCCCGATGTTCCCGTTCCGCACGATCTCGATCGGCGGCTCGATGACCGGTTCGCTCGGCGAGACCAAGGAGATGATGGAGCTGGTGAAGGCCGGCAAGGTAGACCCGATCCCGTTCAGCAAGCGGCCGCTGAGCGCTGCCAGCCAGACACTCGACGATCTGCGCGAAGGCAAGATCACCGGGCGCGTGGTGCTGACGCCGTAGGACCTACTCGCGCCACCTCATGCTTCGACACGCTCGGCATGAGGCGGATTTGCAAAGGACCCTCATCCTGGGCCCGTCGAAGGATGAGGGCGCGGAGAAACGCCCATGACTGAAGCCATCCTCGAACCGGACCTGCCGATCATCGACCCGCACCATCACCTGTGGGACCGCCCGACGGAAATCCTGCGCAACCTGCCGCCGTCCGAACACGGTTTCATGGACATCATCCGCAACACGCCGCGCTATCTGGTCGACGAGCTGCTCAAGGACCTCAAGAGCGGCCACAACATCCGCGGCACGATCTACATGGAATGCGGCGCCATGTACCGCGCCGACGGACCCGACGCGCTCAAGTGCGTCGGCGAAACGGAGTTCGTCAACGGCGTCGCCGCAATGACGGCGAGCGGCATCTACGGCGACGTGCGCGCCTGCGCCGGCATTGTCGGCCATGTGGATTTGCGCATCGGCGACGCGGCCGAGGACGTGCTGCGCTCGCATATCGCGGCCGGCCATGGCCGGTTCCGCGGCATCCGCCACAGCGCCTCGTTCGACGCAGATCCCGGCGTGCTTGGACCGTTGGCGGGACGCAACACCGCCGGTCTCTACCTCAACGCCGACTTCCGCAAGGGCTTCAAGCATCTGCACAAGCTCGGCCTGTCCTTCGACGCATGGTTGCTCGAGCCCCAGCTCCCCGACCTGATCGATCTGGCGCGCTCTTTCCCGGACACGACCATCGTGCTCGATCATGTCGGCACGCCGTTGGGCATCGGCGCCTATAAGGGCAAGCGCGAGGAACGCTTCGGCGTCTGGCGCGACAACATCAAGACGCTGGCCAAGTGCCCCAACGTGTTCGTGAAGGCGGGCGGGCTGCCGATGCCCTTTGCCGGCTGGAAGATGCGCATGGCGGAGAAGGACCCGCCGTCCGAGACGCTCGCCCAGCAGTGGAAGCCGTATCTCGAGACGGTGATCGCGGCGTTCGGCGCCGACCGCTGCATGTTCGAGAGCAACTTCCCGGTCGACCGCTTCGGTTGCGATTATGTTTCGCTGTGGAACGCGTTCAAGCGCTTTGCCGCGAACTGCTCGCCCAGCGAGAAGACCGCGCTGTTCAGCGGAACGGCGAAGAGGGTGTATCGCGTCGCGATCGGATGATCGAGATCCGCCGCTTGACCTCGCTCCCGCCGGAGATTGTAGTCCTGCGCGACGAGGCGGCCGCGGACGGCATCCGCAACATGGACACGCTCGTCGCCGAGTGGCAGAGCGGCAGCGAACGCTACGACGGTCCGGGTGAGGCGCTTTTCGGCGCCTTCGATCGCGATGGCCTTGTCGGGATCGGCTGCGTCAAGCGCGAGCAGGCGGCGATGCGCATGCGCCGGCTCTACGTGCGGCGCGCTGCGCGGCGGGGCGGCGTCGGTCGCGCGTTGGCGCAGGCGATGATCGCGCGCGGCTTCGATAGCATGAAGCGGCTAACCTGCAACGCGGTCCCGCCCGGCGCCGCGGAGTTTTGGGAGGCGATGGGATTTCGGCGCGTCGCCGCCGATGGCTGGACCCATGAGATGGAGAAATAGCGCTACTTCGTCAATTCCGCCACAAACTCGCCGACGCCGATCAGCCGCGTGCGGCGGGCGCGTTCCGCGTCCAGGATCGCCCTGATCTGCGACAGCGCGCGGTCGACATCGCGGTTGACCACGACATAATCGTATTCCGGCCAGTGGCTGATCTCGCTTCCGGCCTTGGCCATGCGCTGGGCGACGATTTCGTCGCTGTCCTGGGCGCGGGTTTTCAGGCGGCGCTCGAGCTCGTCATGG